>JAXMBE010000052.1:0-62069 GCA_046349995.1 Isosphaeraceae bacterium
CCAGCGAGGCCAGCGATTGGCGAAGCCATGCGTCCGCCCCGGTGCGCAGGCCAGACTGCGTGGTCGGCCCTAGCCGACCCAACGACCCCTCGTAAATCAGCATGAGCGGGGCCACGAAGATCAGCGAAGGGAGCGGCCGACGGGTCGCGACCCAGTAGGAGGGCAACGCGGCGGGAACGTCCTGCTCGCCTCGGCGAAATTCTCGTTTTGCCTTTCCACCTTGGCTCATGCGAGGGATTCCGCCGCGCTCTGGGAGGTCGCGGATGGGCATGGTCGGTCACTTCTTACTCGTGAATCGGCCCGGAATTGCACAGACTGGAGCATCTCCGTCTATCGTCCGATTTCGAAGCCTTCATTAGTTCCGGGATTCCCGAAATCTACGAAATGTTTGAGTCCCTTGTACACGCCATAAGGGCTGACTAGGATAACTTGCTTGTGAGAGGCCTCCGCCGCCTTGACGGTGAAGTTGGCCGATCTCAAAATACCGTCACCCTTTGGTCGCCATGGACTTCCGCTCAGGCGACCGCCACGTGAGGATCGGGTCGGCCGCACGCCGGGGGAGGCATCCGGCCACCCGGAATCGCCTCTGTTTGGGCCCGATCGGTCTCGTTCCAGCCCGGTCGTGCCGGTGGTGATGGGATCCCTTTCGGTTCCGACGGGCCGCCCGACGGCACGTCGATGGGAGGTTGATCGCGTGATCGTGCAGCGTCGACAGCTACAACTCCTCGGCTTCTGCCTGGCCGCTCTCTGCGCGTTCTCCGGCTGCTCTGATCATTTCCTGGCAGGCCCGCTCCAGTACGTGGAAACCGAATCTCTGACCAAGGATCGGGGCAAATCGAACCTGGCGGGCAAACCCAAGCTGCAGGAGAAGGTCCGCAAAGCCCTGACGAAGCTGTTCGGGGAAAATCCCAAGCGGATGCGAGTCCCCGAAGGAATGGGCGTGCTCCTGACCGGCGGTGGAGCCCGGCTAGGCAATTTCCAGCAGCAGGGCGACCGGGTCTTGAAGAATGTGGGCCAGGACGGGCACCAGATCGCTGGGGGTTATGGACTGTACCGACGCCACTGCCTGCATTGTCATGGCGTTTCCGGGGCGGGCGACGGACCGACGGCAGCTTTCCTGTACCCGATCCCCCGCGACTATCGCAAAGGTCTCTTCAAGTTCACCTCGACGCCCAACGGCGCCCGTCCCCATCGAGAGGATCTGATCCGCACCGTCCGCAACGGCCTGCACGGCACGAGCATGCCCGCCTTCGAGGCCCTGATGTCCGAGGACGAAATCAAGCAGGTCGTCGATTATGTGATCTTCCTGAGCGTCCGCGGCGAGACCGAGCTTTCGCTGATCGACGAGGCTTCGATCGCGGACGAGAACGATATCAACGCCCTGTCCGATGACGACACCCGCCTGACGTCCGAGGGCGTGATCAACAAGTGGAAAATGGCCCAGGGCCAGATGGTCAATCCCGGGATCGCCAGGACGCCTTCGACCCGCGAGAGCATCGAGCGCGGACGCCAGCTCTTCCTGGGCAAGACGAAGGAAAAGCTCGAGTGCGCGGGCTGTCATGGGACACTCGCTCAGGGTGACGGGCCCAGTTTTGTCAGCCAGGACGTCTTCAATCGCGTTGTCTTCGGGGGCGATCCCAGCACACGCGGAGAGCGGATCGCGGCCCTCGACGCCAAGACCAAGGAACTCTGGGGTCAGAAGCTGAGGACGAATGGGGCAATCCGCTCCGGCCCGCCAGCGAACCGTGGCGTCTACAAGGGAGGCCGGAGGCCATCGACATCTACTGGCGGATTGCCAAGGGGATCACCGGCGCCCAGATGCCGGCCCACTATCCGACGATCGACCACAAGCAGATCTGGGATCTCGTGAACTTCGTCCTGGCCTTGCCTTACGAGCCGCAACTTCTCCGCGAATCTGAGGCCGCGACCCCGGCCATGGCCAATCGATGAATCTCGGCCGGCCGCGTCACGGCCGCCCAACCCGAGGCGTCCGGCGTGCTGTGATCAGGCAACGGGGAGAATCTCGCGTCGGCGTCGATGGCCGAAGGCGACCCGGATCTGGTGGGTAAAACTGTGATCGAGTGAGTTCCATCGGCTCGGTTCGTCCGCTCGCAACCGAACTCGGAGCCCGCTGAGGGGAGCGTTTTTCGTGCGTTACTGGAGTATCTTGTTTGCGGTCGCGGCGATCTTCAGCGTGGGGGCGTTCCTCTATGCCCCGTTCTCGCCCGACTGGTGGTTGCCCAATCCGGCCGGCGACTACCGCCACGTGGTCTCCACCTTCGGCCGGGAGATCGACAGCCTCTTCCTGATCATCCTCTGGATCACCGGTCTCGTCTTCATCGGCACCCAGGTCGTCCTGGTGTGGGTCGCCTACCGGTTCGTCGACGAGAAGGACGCCGAGGGGCGGCCGGTGCGTCCGGCCCAGTATTTCCACGGCAGCCAGCGCCTCGAGGTCATCTGGACGATCATCCCCGCGGCGATCCTTGTGTTCATCGCCCTCTACCAGATGGGCACCTGGGCCAGCATCAAGTTCCGCTCCTCGGCGCCGAAGGTGGCGCCCCTGGCCGAGATCACGGCCCGTCAATTCCAGTGGGTGATGCGCTATCCCGGCCCGGACGGCAAGTTGAACTCGACGGACGACCTGGTCACCGTGAATGACCTGCACTTCGTCAAGAACAAGACGGCTCTGATCTTCCTGAAGTCAAGCGACGTGATCCACTCCTTCTTCCTGCCCCAGATGCGGGTCAAGCAGGACGCCGTGCCGGGGTTAACCATCCCGGTGTGGTTCGACGCCGACACCGCGGGCAAGTACGACCTGGTCTGCGCCGAACTCTGCGGCTGGGGCCACTACAAGATGCGCGGCAACGTCACGGTCCACGAGACCGATGAGGAATTCCAGAAGTGGTTGAGCGAGCGGCTTGCGGAGCAGAATCGGAGTCAGCTCACCATGGCCACCGAGATCCAGGGGAGGTGAAGGGATGAGTGCGGAATCGACCGGTAACGGATCGGGGGCCGCGGTGGGTCACTCGCACGAGGCAGCCCACGGGCACGGGCACGACCATATCCACCCCGCGCCGTCGAACTTCCTGACCAAGTACATCTTCTCGCAAGACCACAAGATCATCGGCATCCAGTTCCTCTTCTCGGGCCTCATCTTCTTCGTCCTGGGCGGCCTGCTGGCCATGGCCGTCCGCTGGCAGCTCGCCTGGCCCTGGAAGCCGGTGCCGATCCTCAGCCAGGCCCTCTGGTCGGACCCCTCGCTCGGGTACCAGATGCCTCCGGAGTTCTACAACAAGCTGTTCACGATGCACGCGACGATCATGATCTTCTTCGTGATCATCCCGCTGCTGACCGGTGCGTTCGGGAATTTCCTGATCCCGCTGATGATCGGCGCCCGGGACATGGCCTTCCCGAAGCTCAACATGTTCTCCTACTGGTTCATGGCCGGCCTTCATGCTGATCACCTACTCCTTCCTGGTGGAAGGGGCGCGGCCGAGGCCGGCTGGACGAGCTACCCGATCCTGTCGATCGCCAGGTGGGCGACGCCCGGCTCGCTCAACGGCCAGACCTTCTGGCTGATGGCGCTGCTGTTCGCGGGGATCTCCTCGCTGATGGGCTCGATCAACTACATCACGACCATCGTGATGCTGCGGGCCCCGGGCATGAAGATGTTCCGGATGCCGATGACCGTCTGGGCGATGTTCATCACGGCCATCCTCCAGGCGTTCGCGCTGCCGGTGTTGACCTCGGCGCTGATCATGCAGACCCTCGACCGGATCATCGGCACCAACTTCTTCAGCCCCGTTGGCTGGACGGTCGCCAACGCCCCGCCGGTGACCGGCGGCGGCGGCCCCCTGCTCTACCAGCATCTCTTCTGGTTCTACTCGCACCCGGCCGTCTACATCATGATCCTCCCGGGCATGGGCATGGTCTCGGACATCATCTCGACGTTCTCTCGCAAGCCGCTCTTCGGCTACAAGCCGATGGTGCTGGCGATCGCCGGGATCGCGGGGCTGGGCTTCATCGTCTGGGGTCATCACATGTTTCAGTCTGGCATGAATCCCGCGCTCGGCGCGACCTTCATGCTTTCGACGATGATGATCGCTCTGCCATCGGCCATCAAGGTGTTCAACTGGCTGGGGACGATGTGGGGCGGCCGGATCCAGTACACCTCGGCGATGCTCAATGCGATTGCGTTCGTGGCGATGTTCATCATCGGCGGGCTCTCGGGCATCTTCATGGCCGCGACCCCCGTGGACATCCACATCCACGACACCTACTTCATCGTGGGGCACATCCACTACGTGCTCTTCGGCGGCAGCACGTTCGCGATCTTCGCCGGGATCTATTACTGGTTCCCCAAGATGTTCGGACGGATGATGAACGAGCGGCTCGGGATCATCCACTTCATCCTGACCTTCATCTTCTTCAACGGCACCTTCTTCCTGATGCACATCATCGGGATGCACGGGCACCCGCGTCGGATCGCCGACCCGACGATCTACCCCTACCTCCAGGGGGCGGGGATCACCGGGATGAACCAATTCATGACGATCAATTCGTTCCTGCTGGGGCTCAGCCAGCTCATCATCGTGTACAACTTCGTCGCCAGCCTGTTCATCGGGCCGAAGGCCTCGACGAACCCCTGGCACGCTAACACCCTGGAGTGGTCCACCGCCTCGCCGCCGCCCCACTACAACTTCGAGCGGCTGCCGACGGTCTATCACGCTCCCTATGAGTACAGCATCCCCGGCGTGAAGGAGGACTACCTCCCCCAGACCGAGCCGCTGCCCGAAGGGCTGGTGCTCGATCCGGTCATGGCCTGACCGTCGGCCGACCCGGGCCGAGGGCAGCTTTCAGCCCCCGGCCCGCCCGGTCTCTCCGCTCGAAATCGGATCGCATCGGAACATGACGACCCAGGAAACGCAAACACCCGGAAGCCACTCGGCCGAGGCGTACCGCCGAGGTCCGCACTGGATGGCGCTGTTCGCGGCGCTGTTCACCCTGCCGCTGCTGTTCGTCGGCGGGTCGGTGACCACCTACCGGGTGGGGCTCGCCGTGCCCGACTGGCCGACGACGTTCGGGATGAACATGTTCCTTTACGACTTCTGGAATGCTCCCTTCGGGGTACGCGTGGAGCACACGCACCGGCTCTACGGAGCAGCCGTGGGGCTGGCCACGATCGGGCTGCTGGTCTGCCTGATGGCCTTCGACTCGCGGCGCTGGCTTAAGGTCCTCGGGGTTGTGGCCCTCGCGGCCGTGATCATCCAGGGGATCCTGGGCGGCACCCGCGTGACCGAGGTCTCCACGCTTCTCGCCGCCGTCCACGGCTGCACCGGCCAGGCCTTCTTCGGGCTGATCGTGGCGATCGCGGTGTTCACGGGACGAGACTGGGCGGTTGCTGTGGGCCCATCCCCGGATCCGACCGGCGTCCGGCCGTGGAGTCTCGGGCTTCTCGCCCTGGTGTACGGCCAGATCGTGCTCGGTGCCTGGCTGCGTCACTTCGGGACACTCTGGTCGCTATTCGCCCACGGTGCGATGGCGGTCGCGGTTCTCACGGTGGCGCTGCGTCTGGCGTGGAATGTTCTGAGGAACCGTGCGGGGTCTGAGTCGCTCCAGTGGCCGGCTCGGTTCCTGGCCATCAGCGTCGTGCTTCAGGCGCTGCTCGGCCTCGGCGCACTGCTCTACCTGCTTCCGTTTGGCGGAGTGCCCATGCCCGTGGGGCTCTATGAGGCCATGGTGCGGACGGGTCATCAGACAAATGCGGCTCTCCTCCTGGCATCGAGCGTCGTGCTGGCGCTCAGGGCCCGGAGGCACTTCTGCGCCACCCTGGACGACTCGATCGCGGGGTGGGGCACCCCATCGGAAAGCAAGTCCGGCCTGGCGCCGGCGAGCCTGGAGGTTGTTGCTTGAAAACGGTCGCGCTGGGTCAGCCCGTCCTGAGCACGTCCCCGACCGAGGCCGCGCTGGCCGAGGCGGGGAGTCGCGTCTCCGCTTACATCTCGCTCACCAAGCCTCGGATCGTGTTTATGGTCCTGGTGACGGTGGGTGTTGGCTTCCTGCTCGGGGCTCGCGGCAGCGCCCATCCCGCAACTCTGGCGTTGACGCTCGTGGGCACCGGGTTGGTCGCGGGCGGTGCCAGCGCGCTGAACCAATGGCTGGAGCGGGCCCGGGACGCTCGGATGAGGCGGACCGCCAAACGGGCGCTGCCGATGGGGCGAGTGACGTCGGCCGAGGCCCTCCTGCTGGGCGTCGGGCTTGGGGCGATCGGGACACTGATGCTGCTGCTCGGGGCGAACGGCCTGGCCGCGGCCGTCGCGATCGGGACGCTCGCCCTCTACGTGCTGGTCTACACGCCGCTCAAATCCAGGACGACGCTGAACACAGCCATCGGCGCAGTCCCCGGGGCTCTGCCCCCGGTGATCGGCTGGGCTGCCGCGACCGGGACGCTCGGCATCGAGGCGCTCGTTCTCTTCCTGATTGTCTTCCTCTGGCAGTTTCCCCACTTCCTGGCCATCGCCTGGATCTATCGCGAGGACTACGCTCGGGGAGGGATGCGGATGCTCCCCGGTGTGGATCCGCTGGGACTCCTGACCGGGAGACAGGCTACCGCTTACGCCATGGCCCTGATCCCCGCCGGGCTGATGCCGACGACGATCGGCCTGGCCGGGCCGTACTACTTCGTCGGTGCTCTCGTGCTGGGACTGATCTACCTCGATGCGGCCGCGCGGTTCTGGACGGGGGTCTCGGATTCGTCCGCCCGCCGGCTCCTCCGTACTTCGTTCGTTTATCTCCCGGCGGTCCTCCTGCTCCTGGTGCTCAACCCCATGCCGGCCTGAGCGATCGGTCCGGCCGTCGCGCTTTTTTGGCCTAGACCCGAGGGTTTCTATCTCGATGGCACACGCCACCGCTTCCTCGACCTCAGACTCCTCGACGGCCCACCGGCGGGCCCATTCGCATGACCACCAGTCACCGGTGACCCCCGGCAAGGTCGCCATGTGGCTGTTCCTCGCGACCGAGGTGATGTTCTTCACCGGGCTGATCGGGTCGTACATCGTCCTCCGCTCGGGGAGCCCGGCGACGGCCTACAACAGTCTCTACGCCCCCAACACGAACATCCGAGCGGTCTCGGGCACCTTCGGCGTCCGCCTCAAGTCCCCGGGGACGAGTCCCGAGCGGGCGCAGGAACTGATCCACGCCGCGAACGCGGAGCTCAAGGAAGAGGAGATCCACGAGATCGTTCACGAGGCCCACGAAGGCACCCTGGTCAACGGGCTGAGCGAGGCGAAGGCCCAGTCGTTGGCCGCTGACCTCAAGGGGTTGGGTTGCGAGACCTCTGTCGAGCCCCTGGTGACTCACAACTGGCCGAAGCCTTACGACCAGCTCACGAACCCACTGAGCATCGACCTGACGGCATTCAACACGTTCGTGCTGATCTGCTCGTCGGTGACGATGGTTCTGGCCCTCTCGGCGATTCAGCAGGGCAAGCAGGGGAAGTTCAAGATTTACCTGCTGGCGACCATCCTCATCGGCTCGTTCTTCCTCAGCATCCAGGTCTTTGAGTATTACGAGCTGATGTTCGGCCGCCATTATCCCCCGGGGATCAGCCCGACCGGACACTTCCGGCCGGACGTCAGCCTGTTCGCCTCCTGCTTCTTCACGATGACGGGCTTCCACGGCCTGCACGTGACGGGAGGGGTCATCACCCTGATCCTGATCTTCATCCAGGCACTCCGCGGGGCCTACTCGCAGACCCATTACAATCCGGTCGAGTTCGCCGGGCTCTACTGGCACTTCGTCGACCTCGTTTGGATCATCCTCTTCACGATCGTTTACCTTGTCTGATTTAGGACCTCTCCTCCGGATTCGAGGATTTCGACGATGGCCGATGCTCCCGTCCTTTCAACCGACATGGCCGAGGAACTCGAGGCCGAATCGCATGCCCCTTACATGAAGATCTGGTTCATCCTCGCGGTGCTCACCGGGGTCGAATGGGTCTACGCCTACCTCTTCAAGGATTACTTCGGCCTGCTGGTGGGCGGCCTGGTGGGCGTCGCGCTCATCAAGGCCGGCATGGTGGGCTGGTACTTCATGCACCTGAAGTTCGAGAAGAAGTGGGTCTACATCCTGATCGTCCCGGCCTGCGTGATGGCCGTGTTTCTGACGCTCATGCTCGTGCCCGACATGGCGATGAAGCCGACTGTCGACGAGAACTTCCTGGAGGAAGAGGAAGAATCGTGGGTCGTCCCCCCGCCCGCATCGGACACTCAGCCGGTGCTTCGCCTTGCCTCCCGTTCCTTCGATGGCCTGGCTCGCCGAGTGAGTTGATCTCCCGACGGCGGCGAGCCGCCGTCGACTTCCGCCGCAGGCGATTCGCCGAAGTCTTCCTGCCCCCCTTGCGATGAACCTCTCAGATTACTACCGGCGCGGACTCGTCACGGTCCTGACAGTCGTCGCGGCCTCGGCACTGCTCGTGATCGCCACTGTCCGGCCCGGTCCCGCGACCCGGGGAGTTCAGGATCTCGGCGACCAGGCAGAGACCCTTGGGTTGATTCATCTCACCGAGGCATCCGGGAGGTCGGTCACCGAGGCCGATCTGGGAGACCGCGTCGCCATCATGTCGTTCATCTTCACCCGCTGCCAGCTCTCCTGTCCTCGGATCAGCGGCGTGATGAAGGACCTCCAGGGACGTCTGGCTGACTCGTCGGTCCTGCTGCTGAGCCTCTCGGTCGATCCGGAACACGATACACCCGAGATACTCCGCGCGTACGGACAATCATACGGGGCGGATCCGAACCGGTGGTGGTTCCTTACCGGGGCTCGGGTCCATATCTATGAACTGATCCTACGTAAGTTCAGGCTGAGCGTGGGGGAGAACACGTCCCCCGATCCGGACGGCCAGAACGAGGCGATCGTCCATAGCGACCGACTGGCCCTCGTCGATCATGGTCGGATCGTCGGCCTGTTCAGAACTTCTGAAGCATCCCAACTGGAAGAGCTGACGTCTCGTGCCCGACGGCTGGCCGCCCCGGACTGGGTGAAGGCCCTCCCTTTAGTCAACGCAAGCCTCAACGGCCTCTGCGCAGTCCTCCTTGTCCTGGGCTGGATCCAGCTCCGTGGGCGAGTTCAGGGCGGTGAGGCGGGGCTGTTGCTGCAACCTCGGGTCCGGAGGCACGTCGCATGCATGGTCCTGGCGGTAATCACTTCGGGGCTATTCCTGGTCTGTTACCTGGTCTATCACTACCAGGCGGGGAGCGTGCCGTTCCGGAGGCAAGGATTCATCCGAACCTTGTACTTCACGGTACTCCTTTCTCACACAGTGCTTGCGACATTCGGCGTCGTCCCGCTCGTCCTCCTGACCCTCTACCGCGCGGTCCGCGGCGAATTCGCTCGGCACCGGTTGGTGGCAGCATTCACATTTCCCATCTGGCTTTACGTCTCGATCACCGGGGTCCTCATTTACTTGATGCTCTATCGGCTTCCGGTAGTGTAGACCTCGGATCTAATCAGTCCAATTTCGTGCTTCTTCGCCCGAACCCGAATTCCTTGGGCGAATTTCCTCGACTGGCTTGGAGGTACGCGAGTACTATAGATTGAGTCGATGAATCGTGGCGTGGTTCAATCACCCATTCATGATTGACATCATTCTCATGCCTCCCCTTTGTCGACGAAACTGATTGCGACTGCTGGCCGCGTTCGAGAACCTCCCCATGCGCAGTCAACAGGTCCGCCGCTTCTTGCTTGAGCGCGAGGTCCGACGAAGGCGGCTCGCGCTCACAGTCGAGCGGATGGAGGCGCGTGTCCTGCTTGCGAACGTAACCGTCGTCTCGTCCGCGGACGATGGAAGCGTGGGCACTCTTCGCTGGGCGATCCTACAGGTCAATGGGGACTCGACTCCGGGTGCCATTCAATTCAACCTTCCTGGCGCTGGCGTCAAGGTCATCGGGGTGTTGTCACCGTTGCCAGAGTTGACCGTCCCGGTCGCGATTGACGCCACATCTCAGCCTGGCTACACCGGCTGGCCGCTCGTCGCCATCGATGGCCGGTTGGCCGGCAAGGACGCCGCCGGCCTGGTGCTTTCCGCCGGGGGCAGCAGCGTCCGCGGACTTTGTATCACGAACTTCTCGGGCGCAGGATTGATTCTGGACGGGGGCTCCGGCAGCGTGCTCCAGGGGAACTTCATCGGCGTCGACTCTTCGGGGATGACCGCGCAGCCGAACGGCGACGGGGTCGCCATCCTGGGCTCGTCATTCAACACGATCGGAGGGATGACCCCGGATTCGGCGAACCTGCTCTCGGGCAACGCCGGCCACGGCATCAGGGTGGTCCGGACCATCCAGGATTCGGCCGGCAACCTGATCATCGGCAATCGGGTCGGGACCACGGCCGACGGCGTCTCCGCGCTCGGGAACGGGGCGAGTGGGATCCAGATCAGTGGGGCGACCCGCAACGTGGTGGGCGGGGCCGAACCCGGTACCGGGAACGTGGTCTCGGGGAATCTGCAGAACGGGCTGGAGCTCGTTTCCGCGGCGTCTGAAAACACCGTGCTGGGCAATCTGATCGGGACGTCCTCCGACGGCAGAGACGTTCTCGGGAACTTCCGCAACGGCATCCTCCTGAGTTCGGCTTCGAACAACTCAATCGGCGGGGCTACGCCAGGATCCGGGAATGTCGTCTCTGCGAATTTCGGCGACGGGATCGGGCTCTTTTCGGGCTCCTCGGAAAACCTGATCGAGGGCAACTGGATCGGAACCGAGTCGACCCATACGCTTCGGCTGGGCAACCGGGGAAACGGGGTGAGTCTCGCGTCGAGCGACAACACGGTGGGCGGGCTCGGTGCGGGCGCCGGCAACACCATCGCGTACAACGGCTCGGGGCTCAGCGGTGCCGGGGTTCAGCTCCACGGAGTGGTCGCCCGGAACTCGATCCTCTCGAATGCGATTCACGACAACGCCGGACTCGGCATCAACCTCGGCAGCGGGCCCACCCCCAACCACGCCCCGGGGGCCTCGGACGGCCCGAACAACTACCAGAATTATCCGGTCCTCTCAACGGCCAGGACGGATGGTCGAGTCAGCAGCCTGATCAGCAGTCTGCTGGGGATCCCCAACTCCTCGTACACGGTCCAGTTCTTTGGGAGCCCGGCCGGCGACCCGTCCGGCTTCGGCGAAGGGCGCACGTTCCTCGGCTCCTACGGCCTCGACACCGACGGAACGGGCAACGCCACCAAGACGTTCGACCTGCCCGGCCTGCCTCCGAATTCAGTGATCTCGGCGACCGCGACCGACGCGGAGGGCAACACCTCTGAATTCTCGCCATTTGTTGCCGTGAGGGCGGTGACGGACCTGGCCGTGAGCATTCGGGCCACTCCCAACCCGGTGACCGTCGGGAGCAGGTTGTTCTACACCGTCACGGTGGCCAATTCGGGGAATCTCGAGGCCCGCGGCGTGGAGCTGACCGACGTTCTGCCGCCTCGCGCATTCCTTGTCGGGATGACCCCCAGCCAGGGTGTCGCGTCCTCGACCAACGGCCAGACCATCACCGCGAGGCTAGGCACCATCCCCGCGGGCGGTTCTGCGACGCTGACCGTCGAGGTCCAGGTCGTGGACGGACGAGGTCCTGCCCTCTCCTCCTCGGCCTCGGTGCATTCCGACGACATCGATTCCAATCCCGCAGACAACTCGGCGACCGTGACGACCTTGGTCACCGCCCCGGCCGACCTCTCGCTCAGCGTCAGCTCCAGCGCCGCTACGGTTCTCCTCGGCGGCACGCTGGACTGGACCCTGACGGCGACGAACCGGGGGCCCGCTGACGCCCACCATGCCCGGCTGAGCGTACCACTGACCGGCTTTGCCTATGTCTCGGCAGATGCACCACAAGGGACGTCTTCGTACAGCGACGGCATGCTTACGGTCGATTTCGGGACTCTCTTGGCAGGGGCGCAGACCACCGTCACCCTCCAGCTCAGAGCCGCGGCTGTGGGGACATTCTCCAATATCGCCGCGATCACGAGCGACGAATTCGACCCGAGACCCTACGACGATCAGGCGACCGCCACGGTCTCGGTGCTTCCGGTCACGGATCTCGGGGTGATCATCGAGCCGGATGGATTGAAGACCGGTACGGGCCAGGCCTTCCGGGTCTCTGTGAGGGCTGTGAACCGCGCTGCGGATGCCGGCGGGGTTGTGCTCGCATTCGTGCTGCCAACCGGCTTCTCCTTCATCTCGGCCGTGAGCGACCGAGGCGACGCTCCTACCCTGGAGACGGCGACCGGGACGATCACCGCGTTGATCGGCGATCTACCGGCGGGGGGCGACGCCCACGTCCTGGTGACCGTACGAACGACCGCCGCCGCCGGCGAAATGCTCAAGACAGAGGCCCGAGTGAGCTCTGAGGGCGCCGACAGCGATCCGTTGGACAACGTCGCCGCCTGCACGATTTCAGTTCGTGACGTCAGCGAACTCGTGGTCACGATGGTGCCGAGCGCGAGCTTGGTGCCGATCGGCCAGGCCCTGCGGTACGACCTGGGAGTGTCCAACCTTGGGCCGGCGGACGAGCCTGACGCCGCACTGGTTCTTCCTCTGCCGTCGGGCGTGAGCTTGGTTTCGGCCACGAGCGACACCGGTAGTGCGCCGGTGATCGAGGATGGCGTACTCCGCGCCGCAATCGGGAAGATGGCGACCGGCCGGGCCGCGAACATCTCGGTCGTGGTCTCTCCGGGAACCTCCTTACTCGGGCTTCTGACTCTCTCCGCCTCGGTGGTGGGCGAGAATTACTCGATCGACCCGGGCCGTGCTTCGGCGAGCGTGCTCGTCACCCCGAGCAGTGGGGTGTCCATCAGCGTGGCACCCCGGAGCACACCCGCCCACGAGGACGCCGTGCTCACTTACACCCTGACGGTCAGCAACGCAGGCCCCTCGCCCGCGGCCGATGTACTGATCTCGTCGCCCCTGCCGGCCGGAACGAGCTACCGATCGGCATCAGGCGATCCCGGGATCGCGACGCGGTTCGAGGACGGTCGGGTGTGGGCGTCTCTCAACTCGCTCGGGGTGGGCCAGGCGGTCCAGATCGAGGTTACTGTGATTCCGCTCGGGACGTTCATCCGCTCCGAACTCGCGCTGGCGGGTACGGTCATCGCCTCGGCCTTCGATCCCGACCCGAGAGATAATGAGGCGTCCGTCACGGTTCCGGTCGCACCGTCGAACGATCTCGCCGTGTCGCTTGTATCGTCCCTCGGCCCCACGCCTCTGTCGGCCGGCGGTCCATTCAGCATCACCGCGGTCGTCGTCAACCGCGGGCCGTCGCCTGCATCGGGCGTCGTACTCCGGCTTCCTCTGGATGGGGCCGCGCAATTCCTGTCCGGTTCCTCAACCCAGGGGACGGTCGGCCTGCAGTCAGGGCTCCTCGAGGCGACGATTGGAACCGTGGCGCCAGGCACGACGGTGATCGCCGAATTCCGATTCGTCGCGGCCGCGATCGGTCCCACCACCTGGACGGCGGCTGTCTCCGGAAACGAGTACGATCTCGATCTCGGCAGCAATGAGGCGGCGATCTCCCTGAATATCCTCGAATCACCCGGCAGCCTCGGCTTCACCTCCGCAGCCTACGAAGTCGACGAGTCGGCGGGTTTCATCGAAATCCCCGTGATCCGAACGCTCGGTACCCGAGGTTCGGTCTCTGTTCGCTACCAGACCACGAGCGTCGATGCCACGGCGGGCATGGATTACCTGCCGGTATCGGGAATTCTGATGTTCGCGGAAGGAGAGACCCGGAAGTCCATACGGGTCCCGATCCTCAAGAACCCTCACAACAGCCACGACGAGTTCGTGGGGCTCGCGCTTGACTCGCCCGGCGACGGTGCCGTTCTCGCGACCCAGGTCTCCACGCTCATCCGGATTCGGGACATCGATCCGGACTTCACGCCTCCGCGCGTGATGTCTCTCGAGTTCGCCGGTCACGCCTCGGCGATCACCGGCCTGATCGCGTCGTTCAGCGAGCCGGTCCAGGTCACTGCGTCGCAGCTCGGTGTCAGCTACCAGATTGTGGATCTGGGCACGAGCGGTCGGGCGACTCCTGCGAGTGTGAGCCCGATCGAGCTGCTCGTCTCAATCGCCGATGCGTCGGGGCAGCGGATCTCGCTCGTGCCGGCTCAGCCCCTGGCTGCGGGGCATTTCTATCGGATCACGCTCGCAGGTTCGGGCATCTCCCCGATCCGCGACCTTGCCGGCAATCCCCTGGCCGGGTCGAACGGGCAAGCAGGCAGTGATTACGTCGTGTTGTTCGGACGTGGGAGCAACCTCTCATATGTGGACCAGCGAGCCAATCTGGTCACATTTCGAGTCACGGGCGGAGGCTATGTTGACGTGATCCGAGATCCGAGCGGGGAAGGGCAAGTCATGCGGCTGGTCGAGGCGGTCCCTGGCTCCACGACCCTCTCCGGCACGGTCAAGAGGGCGAAGGGCCGTGGTGTCGGGCGGACGACCCTGGACTCCATCGAAGGCCTCGGCTCGTTCGGCCAGGTCCGGGTCAAACTCTCGTCGCCGCCTTTCACGATCCGTCACTATCCCTTCTTTCTGAACAACGGCCGGAACCTGTCGACGCGCGGGGCAATCGCTGCCCCCCGTCGAATCTCCACGAAGGCCGCTCCTCGTCCGGTTCGTCCAGTTCCGTAGACTGGGCGGGCGCAACGATAGCTTTCCGGTCACCGCGGGCGGCCTGATCCCCGGTCTCGCCAAGGCATTTGACCCATCCGCGCGGTCTGGCTACAATCCACTGTCGGCTCGCAGTGACCGGCCCAACTCTCGGTCCCGAGCAACCGCCCGCCTTGGCGAATGGAACGGCGTCAATGACCAAGAGAGTAGTGCGATCCGTCCTGCTCACCGGCAGCCTCTCGTTCCTCCTGGCGATGCCTGCCTCGGCATGCCCGAACTGCAAGGAGGCCGTCTCCGCGCAGCCCGAAGAAGTGGCCAAGATGGCACAAGGCTTCAACTGGAGCATCGTGTTGATGCTGGGCACGCCCCTTACGCTGCTCGGCACCGGCGCCTTCTTCGTACGCAGGGCCGTGAAGCTCGGCATCATGCCCGAGCTTTGACGCCCGAAATCGGTTGATGACGACCGGTCCGACCGCTTCGTTGGATCGGTCAGGAGCTGCGAAGCTTCATCGCCGGAGTATGGGCTGCCAGGTCATCGATCATTTCCTTGACCGCGTAGTCGATCGCTCCTCGCCAGTCGTCACCGAACCTCGCCTTTCCGGCTGCGGTCTTGTAGGCGAACGTGATGCCGCGCGAGTTGTTGACGAGGACTCCCAGGCCATCCTCGTCGAACGCGGCCGCGATGTTGGCGGCGGTGCCGCCCTGGGTTCCGTATCCCGGCACCAGGAAGACGACCCCTGGCAGATGCTCCCTGAGCCGGGCAAGTTCGTCGGGGTAGGTTGCCCCCACGACCGCGCCGACAAGACCGTAGCCGGAGCTTCCCACATGCCCCTCAGTCCACTTAAGCAAGCGGTCGGCGACGTGGAGATAGAGCGGCTTGCCATCGGCCACGAGGTCCTGAAATTCGCGGGCAGAGTCATTACTGGTGCGGACCAGGACGAAAATACCTTTGTGCTCCCGCGCAGCGATCTTGACGAACGGCATGATCCCGTCCGTGCCCAGATAAGGATTCACCGTCAGTGCGTCCGCGTGCCATGACGGCTCGAACACCCCGCCGACGGGAACCTTGCCCAGGTAAGCCCTCGCATAGGCCTCGGCGGTCGAGCCGATATCGTTGCGCTTGCCGTCGAGGATGATGATGAGTCCGAGCCTCCGGGCGTGTTCGACGGTGGAGTGCAGCGCCCCGAGCCCTTCCGGCCCGTACGCCTCGTAGAAGGCTGACTGGAATTTCACGGCGGGCACCAGGGGTGCGACGATGTCGCAGACCTCACTGCCGAACGCACGCAGCGCTTCAGCGACGCCCGCGCGGTCGCCCGCGAAGCGCTCAAGATAGCCAGGCGGAAGCTCTTCGGGGCGTGGATCGATGCCGACGAGGACAGGATTTCGCTTTCTTCGGATGGCCTCGATCAGGTGGTCGGCAAACTCCACGATCGCTCTCCCCGACGTCTCAGGATTGACAGCAGGAAGTGATACTCTACAATACAAGCTCGGGCTGGAACAAGTTCGCTCGGTCACGGGCAGACTCACCAGTCCAGATCGGGCCGTAGCGCAGCTTGGCTAGCGCGCTAGCTTGGGGTGCTAGAGGTCAGGGGTTCAAATCCCCTCGGCCCGATTTCTCGTCATCAGCTTTGCCGGACGACTCGCTGAGCTCTTGATCGCATCAGCGTCCGGGGCGAGAGAGGCGACAGAGTGGTTTCGAGCGAGTAGTGTGTGACCGGGTTCTGGGTCCTCCAGACCCGGTGACACGCTCGCAACTCAATTCAGCGGAATGCGAAACCGCTGCGATCCAGAAGGCCGGGGACCGGCTCCCCATCTCTACCGATCGCCTGCGATTTTCCAGGCAGTCCTTTGTTTCGGGGCGCTCCCCGACCGGGGTATTCAACTGACCCCGGTTCGTGAACTTCCCCGGTCGATCTCGGTGTGATTCGAGATCTCGGTAGCGGGACGTGATCATCCCCATCGCTGCCAATCACGCTCGGCGAGTCCGAAGGCGAGCGTCATGCCGTTGCCTCCCGTGCCGGTCCGGAGGAAGACCCAAGGCAGCGGCTCGGCTTCGATCATGGTCCCCTCAGACAGCCGGGCGTAAACGCCGTGCCAGCGGGCGTCGATCGACCAGTCCGGCAAGTCGATTATCTTCCTGAGCTCGCGGAGGATCAGTTCATCGATCTCGGCCTTGTCGAACGGATCGATCTCCACGTCGTGCTCATGTGAGTCCCCCAGGATCACACGACCCTCGTCATCCTGGGAGGCCATGACGTGGATGCCGAACCGATCGAGTTCGGGCGATTCCAGGGCGACTCTAGATTTCAGGGCGGGTAATCCCTGACAGCCCTCGAAGCTCCGATAGTGCCGCAGCGACAACCCGCTCGCCAGGTGCGGCCCGATCCGCCAGCCGGGCGCCTGGGGTCGCGTCCGGAGCATCTGGAGCTTGCAGAGCCGGGCTCCGGACGCGGCGAGTTGCTCCGGGAAGAGGGTCTCCATGTCCGCACCGCCGCAGATCACGAGCCGGTCGAAGGACCATTCGCGGTCATCGGAACTCCTGACCCGGCGATCTTCCACTGAGGAGATCGTCGTCCCGAACTCGAAGTCGACGCCGAATCGCTTGGCCAGCCAGAGGGGCAGAGTACGGATAGCCCGCGGAGGGTTCAGTCCCAGCTCGGTCGCGCTCAGCAATCCGCCCCGGAGGCCGTCCCGATTGACCGCCGGCGACCTCAGGGCGATCTCCGCAGGCCCCACCCAGCGGCATTCGTACCCAAGCTCAGGGGCCCGCTCCGCGAACTCGCAGAGCACCTGTGCCTCATCGTCCCGGTGAGCCAGCAACATCGAGCCGCACGGGTTCACCCAGATCCCCGACTCGGCTGCAAGGCGAAGCCAGCGCTCGCGGCTCCGGAATCCGAGTGCCAACGCCTCGCCCGGGGGTTGGCCGATTAGCCAGACCATCCCGAAGTTCCTGACCGAGGCGCCGCATGCTCGTCGCGATCGCTCGAAGACCCGAACGCGATGGCCCCGCTCCGCCGCACACCACGCGTGCGCCAGGCCGACAATCCCGGCTCCGACGATCGCGACGTCCAACTCGTTGCCCCCAAATGTTAGCAGCCCGCGCCGGCTCGTCCAACGTCTCGTCCGATCGCTCCCGCTTCGGGGCCACTTCACCCCTGTACGGCGAGTCGGAGCGAGCGCCCGGACCGGACGGACGCCGACCGTTCTACTCGGTGACTGTCTCGTCACGCGGGCGCGGATGGAACGCCAGGGAGACACTTCGGATTTCCAGGTGCGTCTCGACGGGGCAGTCACTCGAGGTTAGCGCCGGGAGCTCGATATCCCGCGTGGCCTCGACGATGATCGCGACTCCCAGGCCATTGCCGGTCGCGAAGTTGCTTCCGGGCACCGTCGCCCCCAGGAACTTTCGGAGGGCGTACTCGCGCACCACGGCCGGCGGGCCGGAGTGAGAATCGTCGAGCACGGGCTCAAACGAGGCCGACGCCAGCTCCTCGACTCGACTCGGATCTTTGTTCATATCTTTATAACGGAACACAACGAGCCGATACTTGAGTCCGTCGAGGAGAACGAGCCTGAAGTCCTCTCGCGAGCTCGCGCGGAGGATGCTTCGGACCGTCAGGTCATATTGCCCTCCGCGCGCATTGCGGATCTCCTGGGTGAGCAGCGCACGGCTCCCCGCGGGGATCTTGCGGGCGACATCGCCGGGCCGGCAGGCGAATCCGATCAGGACGGCCGGGGGGCCCGACACCGATTCCGCTCGCCGGACAGACAGACAAGGGGCTGCCCCCGCGCTCCAGATCGGATCAGCCCTCCAGCCTTTTTCTCTCGTCGCGGGCGAAGGCGCAATTAAGGGTCTGCCCGAGGCGAAATCGGTGTCGAGCAGGAGCCTGGCGTCGTAAGGCGGCACGAATGAAAGATCGCCTCCGGGCGTCGTGCGCTCGGAGGTCGCCGGCGAAGTGCCGAGGAGCCGGGCGATCGGCTCACCTCGCGTGAGGGCATGGGGGCGATCGCCGCGGTCGAGGAAGAAGCCCGAATGATCGATGCCCAGGAGGTGAAAGATGGTGGCGGTCAGGTCGTGGGGCCGGATCGCATCAACGGCCGGATAAGCCCCGTTCTTGTCGCTGGCACCGTAGACCTGGCCCCCCGCAATGCCCGCACCCGCCAGGGCGAAGCTGAAGACGTGCCCCCAGTGGTCGCGGCCTCCCAGGACGTTGATCTTCGGGGTCCTGCCGAACTCCCCGATAACCACGACGAGGGTGGATTCCAGCAACCCCCGAGATTCCAGGTCCTCGATCAGCGCGGGGAAGGTCTGGTCGAACTGGGGACAGAGCACGTCCTGGAGCCGGTCAGCATTCTGGGTATGGGTGTCCCAGAGCGGATTATCGACGGCCGTATCGCCCGGCTCGCGAGTCCAGTTGACGTGGACCAACCGCACGCCCGCCTCGATCAGCCGGCGTGCCAGCAGGACGCTCTGGCCCCAGCCATGCCGACCGTAGCGGTCGCGCATCGCGTCGGTCTCCTTCGAGAGGTCGAACGCTTCCCGAGCCCGGCCGGAAGTCACCAGGTCGTATGCCTGCTGGGAGATTCGATCCCAGGTCTCGATCACGCCGCCGCGTTCGAATTGCCGGCGGTGCTCGTCGATCTGCGTCAGCAGGTCCCGGCGGCGGTCGATCCGAGCTTGAGATAGCCCGGGCGGGAGGCTCAGGCCCTCGACTCGATAGTCGGGCGACGAGGGGTCGCCCACGAACCGCTCGGGCTCCCAGAGTCGCCCCAGAAAGCCGGCCGTCTGGCCCGCCGGCGTGACATTGTCATTGAGCCGCATCACGTCCGGAATCCAGACCGATGTTAGCGCGGGGACCTGCTCGCTGGGCCTGAGCATCTTGATCACGGACCCGATGTACGGCCAGTCGTTGGGCTTGATCTGCCGGGCGCTTCCGGGTCCGTAGGGATACCCCGTGAGCACCCAGTAGCCGCTGACGTCGTGGTTGTTGTCGTCGGTCGCGATCGAGCGGACGACGGCCAGCTTGTCTGCGATCCGCGCCGTACGCGGCAGGAGTTCCCCGAAGTGGATGCCGGGCACGTTCGTCGCGATCGCCTTGAACGGGCCGCGGATCTCGGCGGGAGCGTAAGGCTTGGGGTCAAACGTCTCATGCTGGGGCGGTCCACCTTGCAGCCAGAAGAAGAGGACGGAACGGGCCCGGCCGAAGGTCGATGACGTCGAGGTTCTTGAGGGGACCGGCGAGGCGGCTGCATTTGCCTCTCGCCTCAGCAGTTCAGTCAAGGACAGCCCAACCGTGGTCAGGCCGCCGACGCGGAGCCACTCCCGGCGGCTCAATCCCTGGCAGAGGCGGATCGGCGAGTCTTCCAAGGAGAACATGGCAGGCTCCGAGGTGCTCGTTTCAGCGGGTAGATGAGCCCGTCAGCGGCGTGATCTCGATGTTTCGGAAGTAGATCTCGGCGGCCTCGATCTCCAGTGCGATGCGACCGCGGGTGAGCGGCCGTGGCGGGCCGCCCTTCTCCGGGTCGACGAACCGGATGCCGCTTCCCCGGTTGACCTCCTGACCGTTGAGCAGGTGGACGGTGCTGTCGCCACGGGCGATGACGTCGACTGTGTTCCAGCCCGGGAGTTCCTTCGCGTCCTTCAATCGCCTCTGGTAGCTGATCCCCTTGCCGCCCATCACGCGGGGCCGGCCGCCGTCCTCAGGCGGGAGGAACGTGGGCTGGTCATCTCGCAAAGTGGTCGGGTCGGCCCAAGTGTCGAGGTGCATGCCGTAGAGTGCGATCAGGTCGCCCACATTCGTCTGCTCGATTTGGAACTGGAGCGACCGAGGCCACACCGCGTCTGGTCCGGTGATATGATAATAGAATCCGGCGTCACGCTTCAGGGCGTACCGAGGCTGGAACTTCTTCTCGCCCCATCGGTACTGGAACCGGAGGTGGTAATCTCCGTATTCCTTCTCTGTGCCGATGTAGCCCATCACCACCGCGCTCCCCTCGGCTGCGTCTTTGTAGAGGTGGATGGCCCCGTCTTCGATGGAGATCACTCGGTCCGGATCGTGGTTCCTGCCATGCCTCTGAAGGAAGGTGTACCATCCGGTCAGATCGCGACCGTTGAAGAGCGAGGTCCATTCGGCGGCGCCCTTGTCGGCGGCGGGTCGCGACTCCACCGGGCTCTGTGCCAGAAGCGCAAGCAGTGCGATCGACAGGGCGGGCACGTGTGGCACGGTTCAACCCCCTTGCGGATTCGATCCGGCTCGTCAGGCCGGAGTTCAGACCACGGACCGGAAGTAGTCGAGGGTTCGCTTCAGTCCTTCGGCCCGGTCGACCTTTGGGTTCCATCCGAGAAGGGCCTGAGCCTTGGCGATGTCGGGCCGGCGTCGCTTGGGGTCGTCCTCGGGCAGTTCCTGGTAGACGACCTTGCTCGTGGTGCCCTCCACCAGGGCGATGATCTCCTCGGCCAGTTGGTGGACCGTGATCTCCGCCGGATTGCCGATGTTCACCGGGAGCGAATGGTCGGCCTGAAGCAAGCGGTAGATCCCCTCGACGAGATCCGTGACATAGCAGAAGCTTCGGGTCTGCTCGCCCTTTCCGTACATC
Source organism: Isosphaeraceae bacterium (assembly GCA_046349995.1). GTDB lineage: Bacteria > Planctomycetota > Planctomycetia > Isosphaerales > Isosphaeraceae > Aquisphaera. The sequence goes on from JAXMBE010000052.1 coordinate 21,249, forward strand.
GTGAGCGGCTCGCCGCTGAGGGCCTGCCGCATGAAGTTCGGCAGCACGCGGCCGTCGTTGAGCCGCATCCGCGGGCCATACGTGTTGAAGATGCGGACGATCCGGGTCTTGACCCCGTGGAATCGGTGGTAGGCCATCGTGATCGCCTCCGCGAACCGCTTCGCCTCATCGTAGCAGCCGCGGGGCCCGATTGGGTTGACGTGACCCCAGTAGTCCTCGCGCTGGGGGTGCACCTCGGGGTCGCCGTAGATCTCCGACGTGCTGGCGAGGAGGAATCGAGCGTCCTTGGCCTTCGCGAGCCCCAGCGCGTTGTGCGTGCCAAGAGACCCGACCTTGAGCGTCGGGATCGGGTGGGCCAGATAATCGGCCGGGCTGGCCGGGCTCGCGAAATGGAGGATGTTCTCGACCGGTCCGTCGATCTCGATCGGCTCGGAGATGTTGTGCCGGACGAATCGGAAGCGGGGGTGAGACTCGAGGTGGGCGACGTTCTTCATGCTGCCGGTCAGGAGGTTGTCGACGCAGACCACGTCGTGACCTTCCGCGAGGAATCGCTCGCAGAGGTGCGACCCGATGAAACCGGCACCCCCGGTGATCACAGTGCTCAAGGCCGTCCTCCGGACAGGGTGGAGTGTTCGTCCAACAAATGGAGCTGCATGCGCAATCTAGATTACCGAAATCGGCGAGGCCGAGGGATACCTTACCGGCGGTCAGGAATCGGAGGTCTGCCCGACATCTGTTCCCTCGCCGGTTAGGCCGGGAGGACGGCGCCGGAAAACTGAGGCCCGCTTCGACCGCACGCGAGACAAGAGCCTGCGCATCTGCTGGAGCCAGGACGGCCCGGCAGTTGCGGGACGGGGAGTCGCCGGCCCCGGGGAATCCTCCACCGGCTCGGGCTCGTCCAGCCACTGAAGGATGTCGATCCCGAACGGCCGGTAGACCGCCTCGTAACCCGCCTCCCGGAGATCCTGCACCATCTTCGCCGCGACATTCAGGTTGTGCGTGTGGACGATGAATAGGGCGTGCCTCAGGTGAGCGCCGTGATCGCCGGTGCAGAGCCAGCGGACGACTTCCATGCCGCAGTCGGCCCGGTTCGAATCGACGAAGATCTCCCCGCCCAGATCGTGATCGAGGTTGATCGAATCCCACGGCTCGGACAACCGTTCGATGCACTCCTGGGCCGTCTGGACCCAGAGGGCGTCGGGATGATCGGCCAGGAAACAAGCGGCCCGGTGCGGGTCGTCGTCGAGGAAGAGGATCCGAGGGATGGCGCTCGAGGCGCCCCCCTCGCGGTGGCCCGGGCGGACGATCTCGTCCCTCGGGAAGCCGGGGCCACGCGGATCCACCCGCGATGGGACCTCGCTCGGGCTCGACTCGGCCTCCGAACTCTTCAACGGTTCAGCTCCGGCGGGCACCTCCCCGATCTCCCCGAGGGGCCATAGCCCCGCAGCGATCCCCCGATCAGCGAGCCGTTTCCGACTCGGCTCGGGCCGACGGCAGCGGGTATTCGTGGATCGGGATTGCCAGCCTCTCCAGCTCTCGGAGCCGGACGTATCCGCGAGTCACGCGGACCTCCTCCTCGGCGACGAAGTCTGGGGAGAGGGCCGCCTTGGAGAACGGCCCGTCCGCCACCAGCGGCGGGAAGCAGGGGTCCACGATGAACTGGGCCAGGGCCGGATTGCAGCGGAGGTGCCGCTCTGGGAGCAGGTGAAGCTTTTCGGGGTCCACCTCACCGAGGACGTAGCGAAGATAGAGGTCGGAATCCGTCAGATGTTCGACCTCCTCGCCGCAGACAACGCAGAGGTATCCCTCATCGCAGCGGGCCATCGTCGAGCAGCCTCCATTCTCCGAAGGAACCGACACGCTTCAGGGGGCACTCCCGGACGCCGCGAAGCCTCGGGCGAGCGGATCTCCCTCCAGGACCGCCGACATGGAATAGACCCCGGCGGGCTTACCCGCTAGGTACTTGGCCGCATCGATGGCGCCCCGCACAAACCCGTCGCGGTTTAGGGCGTGGTGCCGCAGCTCGATGGACTCGCCCCGGAGGCCGAAGATCACGCGATGCTCGCCCGGCTCGTCTCCCGCGCGCACTGCGTGGATTCCGATTTCCCCGTGGGGTCGCTCTCCGACTTGGCCGTCGCGCCCGTGGACGCATCGGCGGATCCCGGCGGCCTCGCCGGCAATCTCGGCGAGCCGCAGCGCGGTGCCGCTGGGCGCATCCTTCTTGAGGCGATGGTGGTGCTCCACAATCTCGATGTCCGCGACGGGTCCCAGCGCCCTGGCCGTCTCAGCGACGAGGCGCATCAGCAGGTTCACCGCCCGGCTCATGTTCGGGGAGATCAGGAGTGGAATCGACTCGGACACGGCGAGGAGCTGCTCACGCTGCGCGGCCTCGAACCCGGTCGTACCCACCACCAGCGGAATCCGGCTGCGTCCGCAGAAGCGGGCGAGCTCGATCGACGCGGTCGGATGCGAGAAATCGATGATGGCGTCAATCTTGCCGGGCAGCTCACCGAGGGGGACGAGGGCCACCTCGAGTTTCCCGATCCCCGCGAGCGTCCCGGCGTCCTCGCCCAGCCGGGGATGCCCCGGGCGTTCGATCGCACAGCCGAGACAGGCGTCTGGATCCTCGCTGATCAACTGGATCAGACGCAAGCCCATGCGGCCGCACGCCCCATGAACGCCCAGGGAAGGTCCCGCCTCGGCCACGGTGCCGTCCTTTCTCGCAAGAGATCGATGTCAGAGAGTTGGAGCAGACCCTTTGGTCTGGCTCTCCGAGTAGAGCTCGATGGTCCGGATGATGTCGTCGAGGTCGTTCGCCACGATGACCGGGCGATTGGCGAAGCCCGCGCGGAGAACGCCCCGGCTCCCCAGGACTTTCTCGAAGTTCTCCTGGTCCGTGCCGTGGTACGCGACGGTCGCGGTCGGATCCTTGAGCTGATGTCCCGTCAGGATACAGACCACCCGGTCGGACGGGGCGATGACGCCTTCCTGCCGAAGCCTCCTCGCGCCCGCGACGCTCGCGGCGCTGGCGGGTTCGCAGCCGAGTCCGCCGGCACCCACCCGCGCCTTTGCATCCATGATTTCCTGGTCGGACACCTGCCGGACCACGCCGTCGCAGAAGTCAAGCGCCCGGAGGCATTTCTTGAGGTTCACCGGCCGATTGATCTCGATCGCAGACGCGATCGTCGAAGCCTTGATCCGATCGCGATCGAGCTGGCTGTAGTAGCCATCGACCTTCTCCATCTCGGGCAATCCGCTTCTCCAGACGACCTTTCGTTCCCGGAAGAGCTCGTCCAACGTCCGTGCGCCGGCCGCATTGATCACGGCGAGCCTCGGGACCCGGTCGATCAGCCCGAGGTGCTTCAGCTCGATGAACGCCTTGCCGAAGGCACTGGAATTGCCCAGGTTTCCCCCGGGCACGACGACCCAGTCCGGGACCTCCCAGCCGAGCCCCTCCAGGACCCGGAACATGATCGCCTTCTGGCCTTCCAGCCGGAAGGGGTTCACCGAGTTCATGAGGTAGATGCCGAGCCGGTCGGCCACCTGCCGGACACGGGCCATCGCGTCGTCGAAATCGCCCACGATCTGGATCGTCAGGGCCCCATGGTCGAGCGCCTGGGCGAGCTTGCCGTAAGCAATCTTGCCAGATCCGATGAAAATGATGGCCCGAAAGTCCAGCTCCGTCGCCGAACAGTAGACGGCGAGCGCGGCAGAGGTGTTCCCGGTGCTGGCGCACGCAACCCGCCGAGCGCTCACCATGCGTGCGTGAGTGAACGCGGCGGTCATGCCGTTGTCTTTGAAGCTCCCCGAGGGGTTCATGCCCTCGTACTGGAGCAGTAGCTTGCCGGGGTCCATTCCGACGAACTGGCCGACCTTCTCGGCATGCTGGAGCAGGGTCTGCCCCTCACCCACGGTGACGACCATGGAATTGGGGGCGAATGGCAGGAGCTCCCGGAACCGCCAGACCCCCGAGAAGCAAAGAGGGTCGAGCCGGCGGGACCATTTGGCCTCGAAGTCGGCGAGCCGCTTGGGGACAGGCAGGCGATCCCACTCGTAGACCACATCCAATAAGTCGCCGCAATGCGGGCACGCGAAATGCGTCTCGTCCACACCGAAGGTCGCGCCGCACCCGGGATGGAGGCACTGCTGAAAGGCCGCGTCGTGCATGACGGTCGGGGCCTCGGCTCTGGGGAAGGTCACGCCGGCCATCGTTCCCAACTCGTTCTATGACCAGGAGGCTCCCGGGCGAGTCTCGTTTCCGGTTCGTAAGGAGTGATGATCGCGGGAATCCGCGGATCTCGCCAAACGTTCACATCACTCTACCGGCAAGGCATCTCGCTTCACAAGCGGGAACCCGCCCGCACCAGGCAGGGGGTTTCGCCCTATTATGTTCGATTTTGATAATGAAAAACGTATCGGCATCTGAGGAACCCTCTTCTCCCTAGCTTTTGATAGAATGAAAGAGCCAGGAGGGGTTGACTGGATCTACGGATAATCTTATCATGACCTTTAGCGATACATAACTGCCGATTTCGTGATCCCATCCAGCTGGGCAGGATTGACCGAACCCGTTGACACTTCACGCGTTGAGGAAAACTATGGCCGGGTCCACCACCAAGTCTTCCAGCCGTTCGGCCAAGGCCGCGGCGTCCTCCAGCCGCACCCTCGCCGAGATCCGACGCGTCGCGGAACTCCTCAAGCAGGTCTCCGACCCGACGCGCTTGCAGGTGCTCATGCTCTTGAGCGAGAAGGAGCGGAACGTCTCCGAGCTTTGCGCAGACCTCGGCACCCAGAGCCAGCCCGCCGTCAGCCATCATCTCGCCCTGCTCCGCCACGGGCGGCTGATCGAGCCGCGGCGGTCGGGCAAGCACAACTTCTACGCCCTTACCGAGGCCGGCCGCGAGCTGGCCAGCGTGGTCGACAGCGTGGTCCGCTGAGTGGAGCGGGGCGTTCCGGCGTATCCGGGAGATCGGCGGCCCGGAAGGGAGACGGGCCTCGTGCCCGTCCTCGAAGGAGGCCCGTACTCAACTCTCGAGGCACTCCCTGAGAAACTTCAGGCCGGCGGCCACGTCTCTCATCCGGCCGGCCTGGTCACCAACCTCTCGCTCGATCACCAGCGGGCCCCGGTAGCCGACGGACCGCAGGGCCTTCAAGAATCGACGGATATCGACTTCGCCCCGCCCCAGCGGGACCTCATCACCCCAGCTCCCGCGGGTGGTGGGTCGCCGGGCGTCCTTCACGTGCACGGAGCGGATGTCCGGGCCAAGGATCTCCACGGCCCGGATGGGATCGCCCATATCGTACAGCAGCATGTTCGCCGGGTCGAAGTTCACCTTGATGTTCGGCGATCTCAGCTCGTCCAGGGTGAGCCGGAGCAGGTCGGCCGTCTCCTGGCCGGTCTCGAAGGCGATCGTCACGCCGTGCTTGCCCGCGAGGTCCCCGGCCCGGGAGAGCGTCTCGAGCATCGCGTTGCGGCCGGGGTCCCCCGGCTCGGGCAGGAAGCCGGCGTGGAGGGTCAGGTCGCTCAGCCCGAGCGCCATGGTTCGTTCCAGACCCCACTCGAGCCGCCGGAGCCGCTCCTCCCTCCAGGCCGCCTTGCCGAAGCCTCCGGTCTCCTGGATGGTCTGAGGCGTTGTGTAGTCCTCGCCGGGGAAGCCGAGCATCGCGCCCGTCATGACGAGCCCCGTGGCCTTCGCCGCCTCGGGCAGGGCATCCCCCTCCTCCCAGGACGCGTGGTGGGGATCCCCGCAGGCGATCTGCACCACGTTGATGCCGAGCTGGTCCAGCAGCCCGCGCAACTCCGGGATGCTCTTGACTTGCAGGCTCCAGCTACAGACGCCGAGGCTCAGCGGCGGCAGAGGAGCAGCAGAAGCGGTCGGTGAGTCTGGCACGGTGACGGACCCTCATCATCGCTCGGTCGGGATCGGGATGCCACTGCGGACGGTCCTCAGCAGGCATGATCATAACCGTGTCGAAACCGGAGAGCGACAGCTTTCTCCCCTCGCCCCGACCGGGGCGAAAAGGGTGAGGTTTCCGCTCGCGTTGAGTCCGAGTCCCCAGCCGAAAGACCAACGGGGAGGCTGGGGTCGGGGCCCGCCTCGACCCGGGTCCAGGGCCGCGGCACCGGGCCAGGAGACGGACCCCAGCAGCCCCGAGATGCCGACTTCGAATGGGTCGGAATTCGGACTGATCACCCTAGCAGAGGACCACTGCCTCCGCCGAATCGGTCCTCGAGGACGCCATGACCGAGAAGTGGTCGGCCGCGATCACCCGATTGCGCCCCTGCCGCTTTGCTTCGTAGAGCGACTCGTCCGCCTTGGTGATCAGGGCCGCGAGGTTCTGCGCCCGGCTGGATCGGTCGAATGCCAGCCCGAGGCTGGCGGTCAGCCGGATCGGGAATCCGTCGACATCGACTTCAAGGCTGCCCAGCGCTTGGCGGATCCGTTCGGCACGCTCGGACGCCTGCTGCAGCGAACTGCTGGGTAATGCCAGGATGAATTCCTCGCCCCCGTAACGTGCAATCAAGTCGTCCGACCGGGTCGACTCCCGGAGGACTTGCGCGACCTCGCGCAAGACCCGGTCACCCGCATCGTGGCCATAGGTGTCGTTTATCCGCTTGAAGTGATCCAGATCGATCAGGATGATGGCGAGCCCGAGCGATCGGCCGGCGACCAAGTCGCACAGCGGGCCGACTTGATTCAAGAAGTAACCCCGATTGTACAGTCCCGTCAAACTGTCGCGCACGATACGTTCGAACATCTCGCGCTGGAATCCCTCGTCGCAGGGGTCGAGCTTGAGGAATTTCAGCAAGGTCGCCGAGCCGAGCTGGATCCGGCCGCCGTCATTCACGCGGATGGGCGTGTGCAGCGGCAGCCGCCTCCCGTCCACAAAGGTCCCATTTGAGCTGCCGACATCGGTGATCCAGGCCGAGCCATCGCCATCCACCCAGATCACCGCATGTCGACGCGAGACCGTATGGTCATGGATCTGAAAGGTGTTCTCCGCCGAACGCCCGAGGCTGCTGGCTTCCTGTGCCAGCCGGAGCATCGTGCCTGGGATCCCGCCCCGGACGATGATTAGGTAGAGGAGCCGCGAACCCGATTGCGTGGTCTCGGGGCGGTGTTCCGCAAGGGCGACAGGACTGTGGCACAGGTGTGTCTTGCCTTTCGCATCCATGATACGCCCCACCTCCGTCCACGGCTCCCCATCCAGGTTTCTGGGGATGCGGCGCGCAAGAACACGACTCCCTGCCCGGCGATTCATCCGACGGGCAGGACTTCCGCGCCTGCACTGATAGCCTAGGTCGCCCCACCCGACTGTCAAATCGGTCGGAAAGAAAGCGCTGTTGGTGATCGACACCAGGATCCGGCGAGTGGCTGCCTGTGTGCGAAGTTGAAAACCGACTACAGTAGAGACAGTCCAGCTCGGGTCGTCGCGGTGATCGGCCTCGCCTGACGGGCGTCACTGGGGAGGAAGGCATGTGCTGGTCGTGGAAGCTCTGTCGCGTAGCCGGTATCCCGATTTATGTACACTGGACATTCGTGATCCTCCTGGGGTCAATCATCGCGGGCTATTGGGCCCAGAGTCATGATGTGATGACGGGGCTGGAGGGAGGAGCATTCATCCTGGCCCTCTTCGGCTGCGTCGTCCTGCACGAGCTGGGCCATGCCTTGATGGCCCGCCAATTCGGCGTCCCGACGTCCGACATCACCCTCCTTCCGATCGGCGGCGTGGCCCGCCTCCAGCGGATCCCGGAACGGCCGGTTGAGGAGTTGTGGATCGCCCTGGCGGGGCCGGCCGTGAACGTGGCGATCGTCCTGGGCCTCTATCTCGTCGCCGGGGTCCGCTTCCCGAGCGACGTCACGGACGCCGATCACCTGGTGCGGGCCCAGTTCTGGCCGAAGATCCTGGAGGTCAACACCTTCCTGGCCGCCTTCAACATGCTTCCCGCCTTCCCCATGGACGGCGGCAGGGTCCTGCGGGCCTTTCTGGCGATGCAGCTTCCCTACGCCAGGGCCACACGGACGGCAGCGTCCGTCGGGCAGCTCATGGCCATCGGCTTCGGCCTGCTGGGGCTCACGATCCCCGCCCCGATGCTCCTCCTGATCGCCCTTTTCGTGTGGATCGGGGCAGAGTCCGAGGCCGCGCAGGTCGAGGAGCGGATTGCCCTGAAGGACCTCCCCGTCCGATCGGCGATGATCACAGAGTTCCACGTCCTGAAGCCGACCGACTCTCTCGGCCGTGCGGCGGACCTCCTCCTGGCCGGGACCCAGCACGACTTCCCCGTCATCGCCGACGGCGGGGGCGGTCCGCGCGGCCTTCTGACCCGCTCCGAGTTGATGGCGGGCCTCGCCCGCGGCGGGCGGGAGGCCCCGGTTTCAGACTTTGCCAGGACCGAAATCCCGCGGGTTCAGGGCTCCAGCCCGCTCACTGACGCCGTGGCCCGTCTCCGTGAGGGGCATGGGCCGTGCCTGGAAGTCATCGAGGGCGAAGAGACCGTGGGACTGCTAACGCTCGAGAACGTCGGCGAGTTCCTCATGGTCCAGGCGGCACTGGGAGCCCAGCACGCGACTCCCGCGAGAGTCTAGCGTCCGACGTCCTCGAGACACTCAACGATCACCTGATTGACCGCTCGGGTCCGAGTGAAGGCCAGTCGACGCGATGACCACTGCGGAACGCCTGACGCTCGTCGCCCAGTCGGATACCACGTTCCGCCGCGTCGGCGCAGACTGGGTCGGCAAGTGCCTGATCTGCAATGGCCCGCTGGCCTTCGACGCCCGCACGGGCGAGGGGGCCACGCTCGAGCACATCCGGGCCCGAAGCCGTGGCGGCACAGAGGCGCTCGACAACCTGGCGATCGTCCACGGCCGGTGCAACTGGGAGAAGGGCCGAAGCTGGGATCCGAAGCGACGCCGATCTGAGGACGAATATCGATCCTTCATCGCCCGTCTGGCCGAGCGCCGCCGGTCGCGCTGGCGGACACCCTCCGAGGACGGCCACCGGAGGCCGCCCTCGGATGCCGATCGCTAATGCTCGAGCTCGGGCTACCCTGCCCCGGCCTCATTCCCGGCAGAAGAGCGACTCGCGAGGCGGCTGGTAGGAGACCGCGAGGTGGGGGGTTGCCAGCAGCCGGTGGCCCTGCTGCTTCGAATCCAGGCAGGCCTCGAGGATCCCGCTGGTCAGCAGCGTGCGTTCGACCGGATAAGGAGCCCGGCCGGTCGCGATCATGACCTCGACCTGATGCATCAGGCAGGTCGAATAGGATACATTCGGGTTCGGCGGGAGCAGGAACTGAAGGGAGATCGGTTCTCGACGGCCGCGGACCCGGACGGCCAGGTTGAAGTCGGCCAGGGCCCCGTTCAGCATCAACAGCGTTGCCCGCGTGCCGTCGGCATAATCGATGAAGTAGGCAGCGGGCCGGGGAACGATGCCCCGGATGGTGCCGTTGGCGACGAGGTTCTGCGGCCGGCCGTCCTTCGCCGAGAGGCCCTGGATCGAGTCGGAGCGAGAGAGTGCGGACTCCAGCAGCTCCTTTGACCATCGCCCCTCGTCCCCGGCCTTCCAGACCGCGTCGCCCTCGATGAGCTGGACGTTCTTCACCCCGGTCTCACCCCCCTTGCGTCGCTCGAGCACGCACTGCATCGCCTCGAAAGCGTGGAAGTCCATCGGATCGGATCCACCCACCCCAACCATCAGGGCGTCCTCGACCTCACTCCCGAACGGGAGGTCCACCGGGGGGAGCCGCCAGGTTACGGGTAGCGAGGAGCCGGCGAGCATCGGGAAGCCAAGTTTCTTCGAGGCGGCCACCATCGCCTTCGCCTTCTTGAAGCTGTAGGAGAGGTGCTTGTCATTGAAGACGGGCACCGAACGGCCGTCGGCCTCGAAGACGTCGGCCACCTGCCGGAAGAACTCGTAACGGGGATAGAGGATCTGGCCCTTCTCGTTCTGGGCGTAGTCGCCGTGCTCGCCGATGATCAGCACCCCGTCGACGTCGATCTTCTTTCCACCGCGACGGAGCGCCTCGGCGATCGTCGGATAGACCTTGAAGCCGAAGCTCGCGGCCCGCTCCTCGCTCTGATCATCCTTGGGCTTCTGATCAACATACAGCGCCACCACGTCCATCTCGGGATGATGCCAGCGGCCTCGCCAGGGATAGCCGACCAGGAAGCGGTCGCCCATGTGCTGGGCGTGGGAGAGGTATCGCCAGACCGTCGTGAGGATCGCCAACCGCTTTCGCGTCCCGGACTTCGGCTCCTCGGAGGGAGCGTCGTCATGATTACTCCGTGTGATCGGCCTCATGGGTCAGCTCCTCCAGAAAGTGGATTCGGGTGCGGCCTGGTAGCAGACCCGTGCCAGATGAGGCGTCTCGAGCCGGACCTCTCCCTTTGCCATCGAATCGATGGCCGAGGCCAGGATCCCAGTCGTCAGGAGGGTGCGTTCCACCGGATAGGGGGCCTTCCCGGTCAGGAACATGGTCTCGACATGATGGGACAGCGGGCTGAAGAAGTTGGGCAGCGTCTGTCCGGGATGCAGGCCGGGCAGGTACATCTGGGTGGAGAGGATCGAGGGATCGCCTTTCCTCCGAACGGCGACGGTGAAGTCGGAGACCCCGCTCGGCAGCATGACCAGCGTGCCCCTGAGCCCGTCGGCGTATTCGATGCGGTAGAGCAGAGGGGAGCGTACGACTTTCGCCAGGTCGTCAATCGTCGGGTAAGCGTGGCCGTAGCCCGGACGGGGCGAGGTGAGGGTAAAGCTCCGACAGAGGCACGCCTCGAAGAGGTCCGGCGCGATCCCGCCCTTCGGCCACGATCCGGCCGCCAGGGCCTTCCAGACGTTCGGCCCACGAAGCGCGTGGACGGCCGCCACGCCCGTCTCTCCGCCGCGCCGCCGTTCGGCCATGCACTGCAGGCTCTCCAGGCCGTGGAAGTCGTAGCTGTCGACACCTCCATATCCCACGCAGACGATTTCTTCCAACTCCGCGCCAAGTGGGACATCGACCGCCGGCATCCTCCACGTCACAGGGAGCGATGAGCCGGCCATCAGGTGAAAGCCCAGCGCATGCGCAGTGTCCACCATCTCCTTGGCCCAGTCCCACCGCCATGAAAGGTGCTTATCCACGAACACGGGCACGCCTCGCCCGGCCTTCCGGAAGACCTCGACGGCCTGCCGGAAGAACTCGTAACGCGGATAAAGCGTCTGGCCCTGCGAATTCCGCGGATACTGCCCGTGCTCGCCGATTAGGAGCACGCCATCAACGGCCAGGGTCTTCCCATCCCGGGTCAGCGCCCCGGCGATCGAGTCGTAGGCCTTCAACCCGGGATGGCGAGTGAGACGCTCGCCAGTCAGGTCCCCCTTCCCTTTCTGGTCCACGTAGAGCGAAACGACCTCGACTTTCGGCGCGTGGTGGCGGCCCTCGAACCCGTAACCATCGAGGAATCGATCCAGGATGCCCTGAAGGTGGGACTTGTGGTAATTGACCGTCCCGACCGCGGCGATCTGGGGACGGCCGGGCGCCGCGACACTGTCGCGGGACGACAGTAGGGCTCCGCCGAGACTCGCCGCGCCGGCCGATGCCAGCATCCTACGGCGTGACAGCCCGTCTCCCCTGGTCCGCGAGTCTCGCCTCGTGGTCATCTCAGCCTCCTCATGGGGACCTGCTCAACATCGATTCAACCTTTCTATAACGCCCGCGGGGACGAGTCCAGAGTGTTGAACAGATCTCCAACAAGGGTAAGATCAGATGCGGATCTGGTGCTCGAGGCCGTTCGAGTCGTTTCCCCGCTGCAAGGAGCCGGTCGAATGGGACGCCGAATTTGCAGTGCGGCGGTCTGCCTTGCCACGTGGGGCTTGCTCGCCTGGGGTGTCTTGCTCAGGGCAGAGACGCTTCAATCCTCGCCGGACGAGCAATTCGAGCTCGAGATTCGCCCGGTACTCGCGCAGACCTGTTTCCCCTGCCACGGGGGCAAGAAGACGAGTGCCGGGTTGAGGGTGGACTCGCGAGCCGCCCTCTTGCGGGGTGGTGATGCCGGCCCTGCGGTCGTCCCAGGGGATCTCGAGCGGAGCCTTGTCATCAAGGCCATCGGCCATTCGGATCCTGACTTAAAGATGCCCCCGAGCAAGCGGCTGCCGGAGGCGACGGTCCGCGCGTTCACCGCCTGGGTGAGCGCGGGGGCCCGTTGGCCCGAGGGCTCCCGTACGCGTCCCGCCGGCGCTGAGTTCCTGGCGCAGCGCCACTGGGCCTTCGAGCCGGTCCGGAGCGTGGAGTCGCCGCCCGATCCGTCGGACTGGTCGGAGAACTCCGTCGATCGGTTCATCGCGGCGAAACATCGGGCGGCAGGACTCCACCCCAATCCCGACACCGACCTCTGAACACTGATCCGCCGCGTGACCTACGACCTGATCGGCCTGCCGCCGACTCCCGACGAGATCGCCGACTTCCTCACCGACGATCGGCCCGATGCTTTCGCACGTGTGGTGAACCGCCTGCTCAGCTCCCCGCGATACGGGGAGCCGCTGGGGAAGGCACTGGATGGACGTGGTCCGCTATGCGGATACTGCCGGTGACAACGCGGATTACCCGGTTCCCGAGGCCGCCCGGTACCGCGACTACATCATCGAGGCCTTCAACAGCGACAAGCCGTTCGATCGGTTCGTCCGCGAGCAGATCGCCGGCGACCTGCTGGCGAGGGGTCTCCCACCCGATGAGGCGGCCGCGAGCATCGTCGCCACGGGGTATCTGGCGCTCTCTCGCCGCTACGCGACCGCCCCCTACGAGCTCTGGCACCTGACCCTCGAGGACACGATCGAGACGACCAGCAGAGCGTTCCTGGGTCTCTCGCTTCGGCGCTCGCTGTCATGACCACAAGTTCGACCCGGTCACGCAGCGGGATTATTACGCGCTCTACGGCGTCTTCGCCAGCACGCAATTCCCGTACGCCGGCTCCGAGGAGTTCGTCTCCAAGAAATTCCCGCGCCTGCACTTTGTGCCGACGGTCTCGCCGGCCCGGGCCCAGGAGGCGATCCGGTCGATCGCGGATCGATTGAAGTCGCTGGATGCCGAGATCGGCCGGATCGAACGCGCCCCGAAGGACGGGAAAGCTCCCCGCTCGGCGCATGTCGAGGCCGATCCGCTGGGGAGACTGAAGGCGGAACGCGAGCGGCTCCGTCGCCTGGGGTTCCCCCCCGAGTTGCCGACGTCCTATGCCGTGTCGGAAGGGAAGCCCGAGGACGCGGCAATCCAGAAGGCGGGTGACCCCGCGCAGCGCGGCCCGATCGTACCCCGCGGGGTGCCTCGTTTCGAGTTCCTCGGGATGGCACCGCCTCCCCCTCCGGGCAAGTCCGAGAGCGGGCGCCGCGAGCTGTCGGACTGGCTCTCGCGTCCCGATAATCCGCTGACACCGCGCGTGATCGCCAACCGGATCTGGCAACACCACTTCGGCAAGGGAATCGTGCCGACGTCCTCCAATTTCGGCCTCCGGGGCGAGCCCCCCAGCCATCCCGAATTGCTCGACTGGCTCGCCGCACGGCTGGTCTCCACGGGCTGGTCGCTCAAGGATCTGCACCGGCAGATCCTGATGTCCCGCACGTACCGGCTCGCCGGTGCGGACGATCCCTCGAATTTCACCGTCGACCCGGGGAACCGCCTGCTCTGGCGGGCCGATCGTCGCCGGCTCGACGCCGAATCGATCCGCGACGGCATGCTTGCCGTCTCGGGTAGGCTCGACCTGCGGAGGGCTGAAGCCCATCCCTTCCCGCCGATCGAGCAATGGCCCTGGACCCAGCACAACGCGTTCAAGGCTTCTTACGCGACCGATCGGCGAAGCGTCTACCTGATGACCCAGAGGCTCGTCAAACATCCGTTTCTCGGGCTCTGGGACGGGCCGGACACGAACACGTCCACGGAGGCCCGGCCCCGCTCGACGGTCCCGCTCCAGGCCCTCTTCCTCCTGCACAATCCGTTCGTGCGCGATCAGGCCTCGGCGCTGGCCGAGCGGCTCCGCCGTGAGGTGCCCGGCCCGACGGCGCGGCTGGAACGCCTCTGGGAACTGGCCTGGGGCCGCCCTCCGTCGCCAGGGGAGCGAGTTCGGTCGCTTCGCTATCTGGGCGACTACGCCCACGCGGCGTCCGCGAAGGGCGAGAAGCAAGGCGACCCCGAGCTTGGGGCCTGGGCGAGCCTGTCACGCCTCGTGCTGACCGCCAACGAGTTCCTCTACGTCGATTAGGTCGCCCCGCCTCATGAAGGTCCTGTTCGTCCGAGGGTTAGGCATGAACGACCGAAGCCTGTACGCCCGGCACGCCGCCCGTCGCGAATTCCTCAAGACATCGCTGGGACTTTCACCGCTCCTCGGCATGTCACGCTTGCTTGCCGCCGAGATCGGCGGAGCGGGCCTCCTGGCTCCACGGCCGACTCATCATGCGCCGAAGGCAAAGCAACTAATCGTGGTGTTTCTGACCGGCGGGTTCTCGCACGTCGACACGTTTGACTACAAGCCACGGCTCCAGAGCGATGCCGGTAAGCCGGTCCCCTCGTTTGGACTGAGGGCCGACGAGACGGCGCATCGTCCCCTCCTGGGATCACCGTTCCGGTTCGCCCGCAGGGGAGATTCCGGGCTCTGGATCAGCGAGCTCTTCCCCCGACTCGGGGATATCGCCGACGAGCTCTGCGTGATCCGCTCGATGCACACCGATATCGTCGAGCATTTCCAGGCCGTGCTCGCCATGCACACGGGCTCCGCGACCGTGCCCCTGCCCAGCATGGGCGCCTGGCTCAGCCACGGGCTTGGCACCTTCAACGCGAATCTCCCGTCACACGTCGTCCTCTGCGAGCACCTTCCCTACGCCGGCTCGCAGGTCTGGGACAGCAGCTTCCTCCCGCCCATCCACCAGGGAGTCCGAATCATCCCCGGTTCGGATCCGATCCCCGACCTTCGACCGCCTCCCGAGCCGGTGGGCCTGCGTGAACTGGAACGCGCGATGCTTGAGGATCTCAATCGCGAGCACGCCCGCGCCCGGCCTGATGACCACGAGCTGACGGCCAGGATCGGGACGTTCGCGACGGCGCGGGGGATGGTCCGCGAAGCACCGGAGGTCCTGGACATGACCGCCGAGACGCCCTCGACCCTGGACCTCTATGGCATCCGGGATCGGGACCCGAGATCCTACGGCGCACAGTGTCTGATCGTCCGCCGCCTGATCGAGCGCGGGGTGCGGGTCGTCGAACTGATCGACACGGGGTCGAGCAACAACTGGGACGCCCACGGCGACATGCGCGATCACCTCCCCAAGGCCGCCCGGGTCGACCGCGCCCTCGCCGCTCTGATCACCGACCTGAAGCGGCGTGGGCTACTCAGCCAGACCCTGCTGGCGATCTGCACCGAGTTCGGCCGCACGCCCTGGACCGACGGCCCCGGAGCCAGGGGCCGCAACCATTACGCCAAGGCGTTCTCAGTCCTGCTGGCGGGGGCCGGAGTGAAGGGTGGCCACGCCTACGGGGCCACGGACGACTATGGGATCAACATCGTCGAGAATCCCGTCCACGTTCACGATTACCACGCCACGATCTTGCACCTCATGGGCATCGATCACACCCGCCTGACTTACCGCTACGCCGGCCGGGACTTCCGCCTCACCGACGTGGACGGGAAGGTCATCAACGACGTGCTGTCTTGAGTGCAGCGCGCTGGACGGGTGATCGCCGCACTCAGCCAAGATCAAGGACAATCTTACCCCGGGCCCGCTCGGACTCGCTCCGTTCGTGTGCCTCGCGGACCTGCTCAAGCGGGTAGACGCGGTCGATGACGGGCTTCAGCTTGCCGTCGTCCGCCAGCCGCGCCAGGAATTCGAGATCGGCTGAGCGGGCCCGGGCGAAGAGCGTTCGCGCTCGCTGCTTCTTCCCGAACAGGCGGAGGACTGGCGCGAGCGCGTATCCCCGGAGCAGGACGTCCACAGTCGGGAGCGTGGTGATGTAGGTCCCTGCCGTGGTGAGAACCTCACGCGCACGGGCGAACGAGCTTTTCGCGACGGCGTCCAAGATCACGTGGAAGCGTTCGGCCCGGCTGGTGAAATCGTCCCGGGTGTAATCCAGGACCTGATCGGCGCCGAGGCCGCGCACGAAGTCGACGTTCGTCGGCCCGCAGACGGCGGTGACGTGGCCGCCCAGGGCCCTGGCGATCTGCACCGCGAAGCTGCCCACTCCGCCGGATGCCCCGTTGATCAGGACCCGCTGGCCGGGCTGCAAGTGACCGAGGTCCCTGAACGCCTGGAGCGCCGTGAGCGCGGCGACCGGCATCGAGGCCGCCTCGAGGTGGCTCAGGGAACGAGGCTTCAGGGCGACTGCGGACTCTGGCGCGACGGCCAGCTCAGCATAGCCGCCGGCCCGGGGAGGGCCCAGGAGGGCGTAGACCGGGTCACCCGCCCGGAACCGAGTCACCCCCGGCCCCGTCGCCTCGACCTCTCCGCTGATGTCGAAGCCGGGGACGAAGGGGAATTTCAGCCACAAGATCCACTTCAGCATGCCGCTACGGATCTTCCAGTCCACCGGGTTGACCCCGGCGGCCCGGACTCGGACCAGGACCTCATTCGCGCCCGGTGCCGGTGTCTTCAGGTCGGTCAGAGTGAGCTTCTCCGGAGATCCGTATTCGTGAATCACGACGGCTCGCATGCGGTCCTTCCGTTCATCGAAACTCGTTCCGGCCCTGCTCGTCCTCGGACGCCACCTGCCTGGACGACCGCGTAAAATCCACAGAGAACCAGGATAAGTCCATTCCAGGAGCAGTTCACCATGCCCGCGACACTCAGGCCGGGACCGGGCCAGGAATCGGTCTGGGACTATCCGCGACCGCCACGAGTCGAGCCCTGTTCGCGGCGGATCCGGATCGAACTCGGCGGGGTCGAGATCGCTCGTACGACACACGCTTACCGGGTGCTCGAGACGAGTCATCCTCCCGTCTATTACATCCCCCGACAAGATATTCGCATGCAGCACCTGGAAGCGTCGCCCACGCGATCGAGTTATTGCGAGTGGAAAGGCCGCGCGAGCTACCTGTCGGTCCGGGTCGGTGAGCGTGTCCTGCCGGATGCCGGCTGGACCTATCGGGATCCCCGGCCGGCGTTCGTCGCGATCAAGGACCATGTCGCCTTCTATGCCAGCAAGATGGATGCCTGCTGGCTGGACGACGAGCGTGTCACGCCCCAACCCGGGGACTTCTACGGAGGCTGGATCAGCAGCGAGATCATCGGGCCGTTCAAGGGTCCGCCCGGGACCTCGGGGTGGTGATCTCGGACTCCACCGGGGCTCCGCCGGCCTCAGTACTGGTCTGCGCCCAGGATTTCTCCCCCGGACCTCGTGCCGAGCGCCTGGTAGACGCCCTGTGCCGGCCTGACCGAGAAGAGGCAGGACGGAGGATCGTACGAGACGTTCAGGGGGTTGCCTGTCCTGGGGTCGTACGGCCAGCCGTTGATCGTGTCCTTGAGGAAGCGGACCGAGCCGTCGGCGAACGCGAAGTTGGCCCCTCCCGGATGGAAGCTGGACGCGGCGATCGAGAAGTTATCCTCTTGGTTGTCGTAGCTATAGAAGTAATTGCCGGACGGGCTGGGGTCCTCGCTGATCCGGTTGAACGGATTCATCGGGAAGATGGTGGTGAAGAGCGTGTCTCCGAAGTTGCCCGAGACCCAGGCCCCGTTGTACACGAAGTCGATCGAGTAGTAGATGTCGGGCTCCCTGGAGAACTTGCCGTGGGCCTTCTCGCCGAACGCCAGGGTGTTGCTCAGGCCGTCGGTGATCCCGGCGATCGTCGCCGGGGCGATCCCTCCAGGGCTCTGCGGGGCGATCGGATTGGGACCGACCGGCGGGTTGATCGAGGGCCAGCCGAGATAGAAAAACAGCCCGTCTGCCTGGCGGAGCACCGCCTGATGCTGACCGGGCGAGGTGACGTGGATCGGCACCTTGCAGAAGTTGCCCATGCAGCCGGCATAGCTCGTGTAGGTGAGGGTCTGCTCGGAACCGTCCCAGCCCCAACCGGGGAAGCGATTGTGCAGCCCGAAGATCTCGCCGTCGCTGGGGCACCAGAGGAGGCTCAGACCGGTCGCGCCCACCGTGCTGTTTTCCGCGATCCAGTGGGTCAGGCTGGAGTTGTAAGCGTTGGCGAGCGTCTGCTGCTCCATGTGCGGCAGGAGCCGGACGAAGATGCTGCTGCCGACGTAGTAGCCGAACGGGCTGAACGACCTGGGCCCGGTGTTCTCGCGGGCCATTCCGAAGGGGTAGCTGCCGCTGGCGGATTCGTAGTTCGCCAGCGCCAGGCCGAGTTGTTTCAGGTTGTTGATGCACTGGGCGCGGCGGGCCGCTTCACGCGCGGACTGCACCGCAGGGAGCAGCAGCGCGATCAGGACGGTGATGATCGCGATGACGACGAGGAGCTCGATCAGCGTGAAGCCCCTGCGTGACATGGCGGCTGGATTGACGATGGAAATCCTCCGGGCATCTTGTGACATGTTCGCCCTTTCTGGTTCTTCCCGAGCCCGCTCTCCGTGCCCGAATCCGTCACGATCCCTTGGCCCTTGGCCGGGGAGCGGCACTCCTGGCCGGGCGATCCTGGACGTCCACCTTGCGCTGGATGATCTGCTTGCGGGCAGCGTCGTTGAGCTGCCCCTCGACCGGCGAGGACGAGCCGGCGCAGCCCGCGAAGGCAGTCGCAAGGAAGGCCGCGAGGACCAACCGGAACGTCCGGCTCGGTGGGCGGGGGTTGGGTGGGAACATCGGCCTGATCCCCGAATGGCGGGGTAGGCAGCATCGGGCGATCAAACCTCGGCGGGCGAATCCTCGCAACGATCGGCCGATCCTTGATCCAGGACGACCCGATTGCGGCGCATGCGGTTCGCTCGCGGATCGATCGTTCTTGGCTGCTGCGTCTTGGTCGGGCGCCCGTCCCTCGCAGGGCGATCCGCAGGAACGGTACTGGTAGGTCTTCTGACTCGCGAGCTGGGGCGTCCGGCCTTCTCATCGATCGGTCCGATCAGGCCCGACCAACAATGGCTACAAGAGGGGAGGACACCCGTGAGCGCTCGCTCACAGCGGCGGGGCCGTTCCGGATTCGCACCGGATTCCCTGTTCGCCGATCCCGGCAGGCTGCCGGTCCGGCCACCAGTACCACAGCGACTCGGATCTTAAGGCCGTGCGCATGGGCCTGTCAAGGACGTGCAAGAACCCCGCGGTCCCCTGGGCCATCTGCAGGTCCCGCCTGCTATGCTCGGGATTGTCGATCCGTTCAATCTGAACTTCAGCACGAACGAAGGAGGCAGCCGGTGGCCGGACGATCTTTCGCGACTCTTATCCTCTTGATCCTCGCCTGCTCGATGGGGGCCATACCGCTGGCCGGGAAACACCCCGCATTCAGGAGCGGCGCCCAGGCCGCGAGGGTCGCGCTCCCCGAGGTCTTCTCCGACCGCTTCGATCGCGACGACCTCGGCCCGTGGGACTTCACCGACCGATCGGCCTGGCAGATTACCAAGGTGGACGACGGCAAGAGCCGCGTCCTGGAGCAGCATCGAGCCAGCAAGTACCAGCCACCCGTGCGCTCGCCCCTGAACATCGCGCTTGCCCCGGGCGTGGACGTGTCTGACCTCGTGCTCGACGTCCGGGTTCGCTCGACAACCAGGGACTACGGACACCGGGATCTCTGCCTCTTCTTCGGCTACCAGGATCCGAGTCATTTCTACTACGTGCATCTCGGAAAAGCCGCGGACGAGCACGCCAACAGCATCTTCCTGGTGGACGGCAAGCCGCGGGTCTCGATTGCCGAGTCGCGGACGTCGGGGACGAACTGGACGGAGGGTTGGCACAAGGTACGCGTCGTCCGCAAGGTGGCCGACGGGTCGATCGCAGTCTACTTCGATGACATGGAGCGGCCGGCCATGACGGCTCACGACCGGACGTTCACCCACGGGCGGGTCGGAGTCGGCTCGTTCGACGACACCGGGATGTTCGACGACCTCGTGATCCAGGGTGTGAAGCACGCGGCCCCGCCCGATCGCAAGTAACCGGACGGGGCCGCGTCTTCTGTCTCACGCCACGAGAGAGCCCGGAGCGCTTACCTGGACAGCTCTTCGACCAGGCGGTCCGCCCTGTAGACCGATCGCAGGCATTCGAGGATCGCCCGCGAGTCGACCGAGACGGCGCGGGCGACCTTTTCGTCGAAGCCATAATCCAGCACCAGCGACTGGATGTTGCCGTCGAAGATCAGCCCGACGACCTCGTTGTCGCGATTGACCACGGGGCTGCCCGAGTTGCCGCCGATGATGTCGGCGGTCGAGACGAAGTTGAGTGGTGTCTCCAGGTGGAGCGATCCGGACTTCCTGGCCTCGTGCCAGGAGGGCGGCAGTTCGTATGGGTCCCTGTTGCCGTGTGCATGGGCGTGGGTGAACGCTCCGCCGATCGTGGTGTACGGGGGGATCGACTTGCCGTCCACGTCGTAGCCCTTGACGACGCCGTACGCCAGGCGAAGTGTGAACGTGGCGTCCGGATAGGTCGAATCTCCCCTGTCCTCGAACAGGGCCCTCGCGATGAGGGCGTAGTTCGAGTTCTGGACGCCCTCGACCCGATCTTCGTACTCCTTTCGGACGGCCCGGGCGTCGGCGTCCACGGCCAGGGCCAGCTTGATCATCGGATCGTCGCTCTGCTCGATCGCAGCCTTACCCCCCTTGGCGAGCTTCTTGCGGACGGGGATCTGGGCGAGCTTGCTCTCGTGGACGAGGTCGCGGGCAGCTTCCTCGGGCGACCGGCCCCGGAGAACGCGGTCGACCAGGGGATGATCGGGCATCACCTTCTTCCAGAAGGCCAGCGAGTGGGCCAGCTTGGCCTCCTCGAACTGGGGGTAAATCGGGGCCTCGGAATAGAGGGCGAATTCCAGCGACTGGAGGGCGGAGTCGCGATATTCACGCAGTCGTTCGGAGTTCGGCTTGGGCTTCTCCTCCGCCAGGCGGATGAGCGTCCGGGCGATCCGGAACAGCTCACTGTCGAAGGCCACCCCGTGGCCGAGCCGGGGGGCGCCTTCGACGAAGTTATAGGGCTTGCTCAAATCGGCCGCCGCCTTCTGCGCCTGGGCGATTCGGTCCCAGGCCGCCGCGTAGGCTTCCTTCTTCTTCGGATCCGCGGCGATCCGCGAGCGGAGCTCGTTCTCCGCCTGGGCCTTGGACGCCATGAACGCGTCGTCGCGCAGGCCTCCCAGCCCGCCGATCCGCGCCTTGCGGCTGTTCTGCGTGCCGAACAACTCCTCCTTCGCCTGGCGCGCGGCCTCCTCGCTCCGCTTGCTATACTCCAGCAGGAAGGCCTCGCGGTCCTTCAGGTAGTCGACCGTGAAGGGGACGCTCACGTCTCGGAGGTAGTGTAGGCTGGCCAGCGTGTTGAGCCGGTTGGTGCGTCCCGGGTGGCCCGCCACGAACACCAGGTCGCCGTCCCGGGTCCCGTTCTTGCTCCACTTCAGGTAGTGCTGCGGCCGGGCGGGTTTGCCGTCCTCGTAGGCGCGGAAGAAGCAAACGTCGAGGTCGTAGCGGGGATACTCGAAATTGTCCGGGTCTCCGCCGAAGAACGCGATCGCGAACTCGGGCGCGAAGACCAGCCGGACGTCCGTGTACTTCTTGTACGTGTAAAGGTGGTACTGCCCCCCTTGATAGAGCGTGACGACGTCGCTCCTCAGCCCGGTCCTGTCGGTCGATTCCTTCTCGATCTCGGCCATGGCCCTGCGGCGCACCTTCTCAGCCGAGGCGTCGTCCATGCCCGGGGTGACGCCCGCGTTGACCCGTGCCGTGACATCCTCGATCCCGATGAGGGCGTTCAGCTCGAGGTCGGGGGCCTTGACCTCCTCTTCGTGGCTGCGCGCGAAGAAGCCGTCGCGGTAATAGTCCTTTTCCTTGGTGCCCAGCTTCGCCAGCGTATCCGCGCCCACGTGATGATTCGTCATGATCAGGCCGTCCGCCGAGACGAACGACCCCGATCCGCCGCTGTTGAACCGCACCGCGGAGGACCTCAGGTGCTCCGCCCAGCCCGTGGGGGGCTCGAATCCATACTTCGCCTTGAGCGCCCCGAGGGGCAGGTTGTTGAAGACCCACATGCCCTCGTCGGCCCTGGGCGCCCGCGCGACCAGGGCGACCGCGAGCGCCCGCCGAATCCCCATGTCTGTAGCATCGAAGCATACAGTCCGCTCCTTGAAACTCCATCGCCGGCCGGCGGGTCACCGGCTTCTCCTGAACCGATCCGCGACCGGCGGTCGTATTTCGACCATCATCAAAGCACCGGAGCGGAGCTGTCAAGGACACCGGAGGCGACTTCGATCCGGACCTGCCAGGCGACATCGCGTTCGACACGTCGATGATTCATTCGCCCAGCTAGGCCGCGGTTCGCTCTCGGAACCGGGTCGCGGTGACCTTTGCGCCCCAGGTTGCCGGGATCCTCAACAGCTTCTTGACCTCGTCGTAGCTCAGGCCTGCCGCGCCGAGGGCCTGCATCGTCGGCGGGAACCCGTCCCGAAAGAATGCACCGAGCTTCCTGGAGACCTGCCTATCGAACGAATCGGCGATGATGGTGGTTTTCTTCTTCGTCTCGGCGGCCGCTTTCTGGCCCTCTTATGCGATGTGATGCGGATTGCGGACGCCGAATTCCGCATGGGCCCCCATGATGGCCGCCACCATGCCCCGCTGCCTGGCCTGATCGTTGTCGAGGCCCTCCCGCAGCGCCTCGGCGCAAGTGAAGGTCGCGAGAATTTCGAACTCGCCGATGCGGAGCTCGCCTCGAAAGCGATTCGCCACGGTCCGCACCTCCGGTGCCGACCTCCTTCGACCGAATTCAGGCTGGCCCGTCGAGCCAGCGGTCAGACACACCCTTCGTGCCGCGAGGTTCCGCGGCCTTGCCCGCCTCCCGCGTCCGGAAGAGCCTGGTCAGGGATGCGAACGAGTAGAACGTGAAGGTGGATGCCCAGATCAGGAGGCTGATACCCGCCATGATCGCCAGTGTCGCTCGCAGGCCGTTCGCCCCGCCGGCCCACGCGAGCACCGGGAACGACGTCAGCACGATCGCCAGGTTCAGCAGGGCCGACTTGCGGACCACGCGCCGGAACCCCGACTCGCCAGACCGCAGATCCGACAGTCGAGGATGAGACCGCTGATCAGCCATCGCTCTCGACCCTCGCCGGTTGTACTGTGCCGATTCATTGAGGCTCCACCGCGACCTCGGACTTCACCGAGTTGGCGATGAAGCAGGCGTGATGGGCACGGTCGTGAAGCTCCGCGAGTTGCTCGCTGGTCGGCCGTTGCTCACCGGCGAAGATGACGCGGGGGCGGAGCGTGACCTTCGTGATCGCGAGGTTCCCGGCCTGGTCCTTCGCCAGGGTCCCCACCGCTTCGTCGCGGTAGTGATCCACGACATACCGTTTCCTGGCCGCGAGCGCCAGGAACGTCAGCATGTGACAGCTCGATAGGCTGGCGACGAATGCCTCCTCGGGATCGACACACGACTCGCTCCCCTTGAACGCGGGAGCGGCCGATCCCCGAACCGTGATTCCCGCGTCGAACGACCAATCGTGATCCCGATTGTAGCTCTCATAAAGGAAGTCGGGCGTCTGGCGCTTCCAGTCGATCGTGGCACGATGCTCGGACATGGCGGCTCTCCCTGGGTTACGGGCCCGATCCGTGTCGGGGGTCCGATGAGGCCCGATCCGTCCATCCGGCTCGTGACCTCCGCGGACGCCGGTCAGTAAGGGATTCCTTGCTGGCGCGCGGTCTTTAGCGCCCGGGCGTACCATTCCAACTCGTCCAGAAACCGGGAGGTGCGGCGTAGATAGGCCGGATCGAGGAGCCGGTTCTCATCGTCGAAGACATCCTGCACCCGTGAAATCGGCAGCAGCGACGGGATGCTGGGCGTCCCGAGCTCGCAGAGCATGGCCCGCAGTTGCATGGCCGCGCGAACGCCACCGAATGGCCCCGCCGAGTAGCAGACGATGGCCGACGGCCTCCAGAAATACTCCTCGAGGAAATGGTCCAGCAGATTCGACAGGGCGGGCGGGATGCTGTGATTGTACTCTCCCGACACGATGATGAAGGCGTCGGCCGCCCTGATGCGCCCCGCCAGACGCTCCAGGTTCTCGGGTGCCTCTCCTGACGGGTACTCCTTGTACATCCGGTCCAGCAGCGGTAGCCGCTCCTCGGCGGGATCCACGAGCGTCGCCCGGTGGCCCCTTGACTGGCACTCGGCGAGGACGAACCGAGCGGCCTTGATCCCCTGTCGGCTGGACCGGACCGATCCACAGATCACGAGCAAATCCAGCGGCGACATCGGGACACCTCACGCAACGAAGTCCGAAGCAGCGATATCCGCTCCCGCATGCCCCTTGAAGATACAGCGTCGTTGCTCGGTGGAGAAGTCGTCGGATCGATGGCGGCCAGGCCCTCGCGCCACCATGCTCGAATGCAGAATCTCGGCGAAACACAGCGATTGTACCTATACTCCTGTTCCCCTGTAGCGGTGCGATTGTTAGAGTACCGCACATGCCCATCTCACCCAACGAGGTCCGACTGGCGATCGATCGGACTTACCGCACCGACTCCCGTCGCGTGTACGCGACGCTGGTGCGGATACTCCGAGATTTCGATCTGGCCGAGGAGGCGATGCACGAGGCGTTCGCCGCCGCAGTTGAGCAATGGCAGGCAGAGGGTGTCCCGGCCAATCCCCGCGCATGGCTGGTCTCGGCCGGCCGATTCAAGGCGATCGACTCGCTTCGTCGTCGGGGGCGGTTCGACGAACGAAAACTGGAGGCCGCCGCGCGCTATGAGGAAGTGGCCCGGTCCAACGCCACGCGCGCCGGGCTAGACATCGAGGACGATCGGCTGCGGCTGATCTTCACCTGCTGCCATCCGGCCATCGCGCCGGAGATCCAGGTCTCGCTGACGCTGAGAGAGGTGTGCGGCCTCCGGACCGAGGAGATCGCCAGTGCGTTCCTGGTCGCGCCGGTGACGATGGCCCAGCGGATCGTCCGAGGCAAGGCGAAGATCCGCGATGCCGGGATCCCGTTCGAGATCCCGATGGCTGGGGACTTGGCGGAGCGGTTGGAGTCGGTGCTGGCGGTCATTTATCTGGTCTTCAACGAAGGCTACTCCGCATCGCGGGGCGAGTCGCTGACCCGCGTCGAGCTGTCGGGCGAGGCGATCCGTCTGGGCCGCCTGCTCATGCAGATGTTGCCGGACCCCGAGGTGATGGGGCTGCTCGCCCTCATGCTGCTCCAGGAATCCCGACGACCGGCGCGGACGACGCCCGATGGGGACATCGTGCTGCTCGAGGACCAGGACCGATCGCTGTGGGATGATGCCATGATCGCGGAGGGCCAGGCCCTGGTGCTGCGCTCCCTGACCACGCGCCGGTTCGGGCCCTATACTATCCAGGCGTCGATCGCCGCCGTCCACTCCGAGGCCCGAACCGCGGAGGCGACCGACTGGCGGCAGATCGTGGCCCTGTACGACACGCTCCAGGCGATCCATCCCTCACCTGTCGTCGAACTCAATCGGGCCGTCGCGATTGCGATGCGCGATGGACCCGAGCGGGGACTAGGGCTCATCGATCGGATCCTCGCACGCGGCGAATTGACCGATTACCACCTGGCCCACGCGGCCCGGGCGGACCTCTGCCGCCGTCTCGGACGGCGAGACCAGGCCCGGGCGGCCTACGAGCAGGCCCTCGCGCTCGCGAGCCAGCAAGCCGAGAGGCGGTTCCTCTCCGGTCGACTCGCGGGCTCGTGAACTTGCCTTCCGGTAATCATGGTGCACGCTTAGGTATGCGCCTCTGCGAGTGAGAACGATCGCAGTCGGGTTGACCGCATTCAATCACGCTCTCCGGCACGGCTTCCCCGCACTTTTCTTCACGCGGGTCGTGACCTGTCGATTTCCGGACTCGTCGTTCGATTATCCGTGGACAGAGGCGCCGGCCTGGGCCGGCCCTGGTACTCGTCCTTCGGCGACCGCGTCACCCATCGTCTCCGCGGAGGCAGGCATGCCACGACCGAAAGTCACACCGTTCTTGTGGTACGACGGCCAGGCCGAGGAGGCCGCCCGCTTCTACGTTTCGCTCTTCAAGGCCTCGCGGATCGTTGAGGTGACGCCCTGTCCAGATGGGCGGGCCTTCGTGGTCGAGTTCGAACTCGCGGGCACGCGGTTCATCGCCTTGAACGGAGGACCACACTTCCAGCTCACCGAGGCGATCTCGCTGTCCGTTGACTGCGCCGATCAGGCGGAGGTGGACGAGCTGTGGGAGAGGCTCTCCGCCGGTGGTTCCCCCAGCCGTTGCGGCTGGCTGAAGGACCGGTACGGTCTGTCCTGGCAGATCGTGCCATCTTGCTTGCCGAGGATGTTGTCCGATCGCGAGCGCTCGGGGGCTGTTACGCAGGCCCTGATGAAGATGGGAAAGATCGAGATCCGCGAGCTCCAGGAGGCGTACGACGGGCGGTGACGCGGCTCGCATGGTCGTGCGAATCGCGGCAATGACTGGTTCGAGTGACTCTGTAATTGACCCGATTGAGGGAAGGAGCGGTTGAATGAGCGAACAGGCGTCCGCAGAACAGCAGATGATGGAGAAGCCGTCGCCGGAACACCACTGGCTGCACAAGCTCGTCGGCCGCTGGGCCTTCGAGTCCGAGTGCGTCATGGGCCCGGACCAGCCGCCGATGAAGACCACGGGCGCGGAGACCGTCCGGTCCCTGGGCGGACTCTGGACGATCGGCGAGGGGACCATGGGAGCTGGCGAGCAGTCCGGGTCGAGCGTGATGACGCTCGGCTACGACCCGCGCGGCAAGCACTTCGTGGGGACCTTCGTGGCGTCGTGCATGACACATCTCTGGCCGTACAGGGGTACGCTCGACGCCGCAGGCAAGGTCCTCACCCTCGACTCCGAGGGCCCCAGCTTCGCGGGCGACGGCACGATGGCCAAGTATCAGGACATCATCGAATTTATCGACGATGATCATCGTGTGCTCCGCTCGCGGTTCCTGCTTCCGGACGGGACGTGGCAGTCGTTCATGACCGCCCACTACCGCCGTGTCCTCGACGGCTCTCAACGAACCTGAGGTCGACGTCCTGCCATGAGATACATGCTGCTGATCTACGGGGCCGAGAGCTGCTGGACCGAGCGGGAGCGCATGGACTGCATGATCGAGTCGATGGCCATCTGTGAGGAGCTGGCGGCCGAAGGCAAGCTGGTCGCGTCGGCCCCTCTCCATTCGGTCTCGACGGCGACCTCGCTGCGGGTCCGCGACGGCAAGCGGCTCGTGACCGACGGCCCGTTCGCCGAGACGACCGAACAACTCGGCGGCTACTACATCGTTGACGTCGAGCACCTCGACGACGCGATCGCGATCGCCGGCCGCCTTCCACCGGCGAAGAAGGGCACGGTCGAGATCCGGCCCATCTTCGACCTTGCTTCGCTGAGGGAGCCGGTCGTGCAAGCGGCCGTGGGCGTCGAAACCGGCCGAGGCTGATCGACCTTTCAGGACGAGGAGGCAGGTGTGAGCGGTTCTCACCTCCGCCCCTCGTCCGTTCAGCCTATACCTCATGAGGGAACGCGATGAGCGCGACGATCACTCCCTACCTGTTCTTCGGCGGCCGATGTGACGAGGCCCTTGAGTTCTATCGCAAGGCACTCGGCGCCGAGGTCGAGATGAAGATGCTCTACAGCCAAAGCCCCGAGCCGGCGCCGCCGGGCATGCTCCAGCCCGGCTTTGAGAACAAGGTGATGCACGCGTCGGTCTGCATACGCGGGGCACGTTTCATGGCGTCGGACGGCTGCGATGACAGCTCTCGGCTCGACGGATTCCGCCTCTCCCTCCTGGTCCCGACAGAAGTCGAGGCCCACCGAGCCTTCAACGCACTCGCCGATGGGGGCCAGGTCCAGATGCCGCTGACCAGGACCTTCTGGTCTCCCTGCTTCGGCATGGTGACGGACCGTTTCAACGTCGGGTGGATGGTCACGATTCCGGAGCAGACCGTGTCCTGAGTCCGATCACGCCGAGGGCAACCTCGCACAGCGTCCCGCAGGAGCCGACTGTATGAAAGTGATGGTCATCGTCAAGGCGACACAGGACTCGGAGGCAGGCATCATGCCGAGTACGGAGCTACTCACAGCCATGGGGAAATTCAACGAGGATCTCGTGAATGCGGGCGTCCTGCTCGCGGGCGAAGGCCTCCACCCGAGCTCGAAGGGTGCTCGAGTCCGCTTCTCCGGGAAGAACCGGGCCGTCACCGATGGCCCGTTCACCGAGACCAAGGAGCTGATCGCCGGTTTCTGGCTCTGGCGCGTGAACTCGCTTCAGGAGGCGATCGAATGGGTGAAGAAGTGCCCCAATCCGATGCGTGAGGACTCGGACATCGAGATCCGGCCGGTTTTCGAGCCGGACGACTGGGGCCCGCAGCTCACCCCCGAGCTCCGGCAGAACCACGCGGAGCTGCTGGCGAACAGCCTGGGCCTGGGATCGCTTCAGATCCGAGACTGTCCGGGGATGCTGATCGCGGGATTGAATCAGAGCTACACCCTGGAGAGTCGGTCCGCTATTCCCCAGCAATGGGAGCGATTCGTCTCGGCCGACTATACCGTGACCGACAGAGTGGGGGCCGATCACTACGGCATCGCCTGGAACACCAGGCCAGACTGTGGCTTCGACTACCTCACCGGCACGGAGGTCTCGCGCGCGGATCGGCTCCCCTCGGATTACGTTTGTCTGAAGCTCGAACCGGGGCGGTATGCCGTCTTCGTGCACACCCACCACGTCTCCACTCTGCCGCAGGCGATCGACACGATCTGGACCAGGTGGGCTCCCGACTGCGGCCTCAAGATCGCCGGGGACGCTCCCTGCGTCGAGCACTACACCCCCGAGTTCGACGGCAATACCGGCATGGGGCGGATGGAGATCTGGGTACCCCTCAAGCCCGAATGAGGCCGAGCCGCAAGTGGATGCGGGCCCCACCGGGTCGTTCGCGGCGCTGCCAGCTGCGCACGACCCGCTTGTGCCCACTCGGGGCCGCGGTACTCGCCGAGTTATACTTCGGTCAGTTGCTAGCGCGTCAACGCGGTGGATCTGCATCTATACGGCACGAACGCCCGTATCGACGAAACCAATCGGAAGATGAAGACCGTCGAGCTGGCGATCTTCCAGTCCCCCTGCTGCGGCCAAAGCTGACGCCTGACCAGACTACGGCCCCGATGCCGATGCCGGTCCAGCCCTGAGCGGTGCAGCCGGCTCGACGGCCCATGGGCGGGCGATCGCCGCCGGCCTCGCAGGTACTGCTCGTTTCTCGTCGCCGTCTTGCATCCCCTGGACAGCGGGTTCTCCGCGCGTGTAGCCTTTCAGCGTGCACGAGGGGACCTGGCGTGCGAGCCGTGAGAGGGTGCATCGTGAAGAACTTCGATTATGCCGCGCCGACCTCGCTGGACGTGGCGACGTCCTTGCTTGCGGGTTCCACCGGGCCGGCGCGGCTGCTGGCGGGGGGGACGGACCTGCTGGTCCAGCTTCGGGAGCGACTGCGGGACGCGGAACTCGTGGTGGATCTCAAGAAGATCCCCCAGCTGATGGAGCTGTCGTTCACTCCCTCCGACGGCCTGAGGCTGGGCGCGTCGGTTCCCTGCTACCGCATCTATGAGGACGCCGGGATCAATGCAGCGTATCCTGCGCTTGCGGATGCCACGAGAATCGTGGGCGGCTGGCAGATCCAGAGCCGAGCCAGCGTCGGCGGCAACCTCTGCAACTCATCACCCGCCGGCGACACGATCCCGCCGCTAATCGTTCTGGACGCGCGCTGCCAGATCGTGGGGCCAGATGGCCGCAGAGAACTGCGCGCCGAGGCCTTCTGCACCGGGCCCGGCACCAATGTCCTGCAACGGGGCGAGATCCTGACCACGCTCGTTCTCCCGCCTCCGATGCCCCATGCTGGCTCCGCGTACGAGCGATTTATTCCCCGGAATGAAATGGACATCGCGGTGGTCGGCGCGGCCGCCTGGGTCAGCCTCGACTCGCCCGGCGAGATAATCGAACACGCCCGGATCGCACTCGCGGCCGTGGCACCCAGGCCGGTGCTCGCGGTCGAGGCGAGCCGTTGGCTTGAGGGCCGACCTGCGACCGCCGAGACGTTCGCTCGCGCCGGCGAACTGGCCCGGCAGGCCGCCTCGCCGATCTCCGACATGCGCGGCACCGCCGAGTTCCGGACCCACCTGGTCGGCGTCCTCGTGAAGCGGACACTCGCGACGGCCGTGCAACGGGCCCGCCAGCGGCATTGACGGAACCGAGATCCCGAACAACAGGAATCTTGCTCGTGTCCAAGAAGCTGCACGTGACGGCGACCGTCAACGGGGGGCCGGTGGAATTCCTCTGCGACGCCCGACAGAGCCTGCTTGAGGTCCTCCGCGATACGCTCCGCATGACGGGCGCGAAGGAGGGATGCAATAACGGCAATTGTGGGGCCTGCACGGTCATCCTCGACGGAGTTCCCGTCAATAGCTGCCTCGTGCTCGCGGCTGAAGCTGAGGGGGCGAGGATCGAGACGGTCGAGGGGATGGCCGAACTCGGCCACCTGCACCCGCTCCAGAGATGCTTTCTGGAGGGAGCGGCGTTGCAGTGTGGCGTGTGCACGCCGGGATTCCTCGTGGCGGCCAAAGCGTTACTCGACCGCAATCCCGACCCGAGTGAGCACGAGATCCGCTTCTGCCTGGCGAACAACCTCTGCCGCTGTACCGGCTACGACAAGATCGTTCGCTCGGTACAGGCTGCCGCGAAGGAACTCCAGAGGAACCGGTCCTGAACCGGCCGCGCTCGCCCCTTTCCACATCCCAGCCCCGGCGTTCGGCACGAACCTCCTCGATTCAAGGGATGATCCATGTCGCAGACCGAAGAGCTCTACCTCGGTGAGCAGGACTATCGGGTCCTGGGGCGGCGGCCGGTCCGCCACGACGGCGCGGACAAGGTGACCGGAAAGGCGATCTACGCGGCGGATGTCCAGCTCCCGAACATGGTTCACGGGAAGATGGTCCGCAGCCCCCACGCCCATGCAATGATCCGATCCGTCGACGCGACCGAGGCGCTGAAGCTCCCCGGTGTCTTCGCGGTCGTGACCTCCGCCGATTTCCCGGACCTCAAGGACCGGCAGGCGCTCATGGGTGAGGCCGGTGCCGTGAATCTCGCGCACCTGGCCGCCAACTGCCTGGCCATGGGGAAGGTGCTCTACAAGGGCCAGCCGGTCGCCGCCGTGGCCGCGGCGAGTCCGCATCTCGCGGAAGAGGCGGCGGCGAGGATCCGGGTGGAATACGAGGTCCTGCCGAGCGTCACCTGGGTCCTCGATGCGATGAAGGATGACGCGCCGCTGCTGCATCCGGAGCTCCGGACGGACTCGATGGGGCAGCGAGGGGACCGGCCGACGAACGTCGCGGCCCACATACAGTTCGAGAAGGGCGATGTGGCCGCCGGCTTCCGCCAGGCCGATGTGGTGGTCGAGCGCGAGTTCCGGACTGCCAGCGTGCACCAGGGGTACATCGAGCCCCACGCGGCGGTGGCCATGTGGAATGAGGACGGCCGCCTCAAGATCTGGTCGGCCACCCAGGGAGCATTCAACTGCCGCCAGCAGGTCGCCGAACTGCTCCAGATCCCGGTCTCCCAGTGCGTGGTGATCCCCTGCGAGATCGGAGGGGGCTTCGGCGGCAAGATCGCCGTGTACCTGGAGCCGGTCGTGGCGATCCTGAGCCGAAAATGCGGTCGGCCCGTAAAGATGACCATGCAGCGCAGCGAGGTGTTCGAGGCGACCGGCCCGACGCCGGGTTCCTTCATGCGGGTGAAGCTGGGGGCGAGGAAGGACGGGACACTCGTCGCCGGTGAGGCATGGATGGCCTATGACGCCGGGGCGTTCCCCGGCGGCGTGATCGGCCCGGGCGCGATGTGCGTCTTCAGTTGCTACGACCTGCCCAATGCCCGCGTGGACGGCTTCGACGTCTGCAACAATAAGCCGAAGACCCAGGCGTACCGGGCACCCGGCTCGACGCATGCAGCCTTCGCCTGCGAGCAGGTCATCGACGAGCTGGCGGAGAGGCTGGGCATCGACCCGATCGAACTCCGACTCAGGAACGCGGCGAAGGAAGGGACGAGGCGAGTCGACGGGCCGGTCTATCCCCGGGTCGGGCTCGTGGAGTGCCTGGAAGCGGCCCGGCAAGGTGATCATTGGAGGGCGCCGCTCTCGGGTCCTAATCGCGGGCGAGGCATCGCCGCAGGGTTCTGGTTCAACATCGGCGGCGCCTCGAGCTGCTCGGCGAGCGTCCAGGCCGACGGACTCGTGACTCTGGTCGAGGGTTCGACCGACATCGGCGGCACCCGCACGAGCGTCGCCATGCAACTGGCCGAGACTCTGGGCATCGCCGCCGAGGACATCCGGCCCCAGGTCGGCGACACCGACTCGGTCGGATACACCTTCCTGACGGGCGGCAGCCGGGTCACCTTCGCCACCGGCCTGGCCGCGTACCGGCTCGGACTGGACTTGCAGGAACAGATGAAGCAGCGGGCTGCCGTCCTTTGGAACTGCGCGCCCTCGGCCGTTCGGGTGGAGCGCGGTCGCTATTCCTGCAACGGCAAGTCACTCGATTTCAAGGAGCTGGCGGCAAAGATCAGCGAGAGCGGGCTCGCCCCGGTGGTCGGCCAGGCATCCGCCGCACCCGAGGGCTCGACCAACGCATTCGGCGTGCACATCGCTGACGTGGAGGTCGACCCCGAGACCGGCAAGGTCGCCATTCTCCGCTACACTGCCATTCAGGATGCG
Organism: Isosphaeraceae bacterium; assembly: GCA_046349995.1. Taxonomy (GTDB): domain Bacteria; phylum Planctomycetota; class Planctomycetia; order Isosphaerales; family Isosphaeraceae; genus Aquisphaera. The sequence continues at coordinate 54,063 of JAXMBE010000052.1, forward strand.
GGCAAGGCGGTGCACCCGAGCTACGTCGAGGGGCAGATGCAGGGTGGCGCGGTTCAGGGCATCGGCTGGGCGCTCAACGAGGAGTACTTCTTCGACTCCCGGGACGAGATGCGGAACGCCAGCTTCCTCGATTACCGGATGCCCACCTGCCTCGATGTGCCGATGATCGACACGATCATCGTCGAGGTCCCCAACCCGGCGCACCCCTTCGGCGTGCGCGGCGTCGGCGAGACACCGATCGTCCCTCCACCGGCCACGATTGCCAACGCCATCCACAAGGCCGTCGGCGTGCGTATGACCGAGCTGCCGATCTCGCCGCCCAGGCTCTGGAAGGCGCTGGCGACGAAGGCGGGGACCGGGGCCTGAATCATGCCGGTCGTCTTCATCCCGACCCCTCTGCGTGCGTTGACGGGCGGACAGCCCGAGGTCAGGGTCGAGGGGAAGACCGTTCGTGAACTGATCGCAGGGCTCGAGCACAGATTTCCCGGCGTCGACTCGCGACTCCGCAGGGGCGATGCGCTGGCGCCCGGACTCCATGTCTCGATCGACCACGTCATGACCACTCGCGGCCTGGAAGCCCCCGTCGGGCCCGACAGCGAGGTCCATTTCCTGCCGGCGATCGGCGGGGGATCCGACCCCTGATCCCTCCCAAGAGGCGACTCGGCTCGTTGCTTGCCGGTCTTCCTGCCCCCGTCGGGGTGCCATTACGGCTTCTGACTCCATTTCACCTGCTCGGCCTGCCATTTCTCGGCCTCCTGGGGCCGGTTCGTAGCGCTGTAGAGGCGGGTCAGGAACTTCGCGGTCGTCCCGGGGAAGTCGCGCTCCCAGTCCGGCGCCTTCTTGATCCGCTCTACCGCCTCCACGAAGGCGGCGAGCAGCACGGGCTCGGCGTCCACATACTCCCTGCAATGCGTCAGGGCCTCGCCCAGGAAGAGGCGATACTTGGTGGCGTTCCAGGACTCCCGATCGAATTCGGCCTGAGTATCGACGGCCTTTCTCAAGTAGGGGATCGCTTCGAGGTGACGGCGGGCCTGCATTCGCCCGAAACCCATCGAGAAGTACTCGCGCGCAAGCTGATCCCGAGGGGCGTCGGGTCGCCGCTCGAGCGCGTCCAGCAGTGCTTTGCGGATCGCGACTGCGACGTCTTCCCGGCCAGCGCCTGCTGCTCCCTCGGAGATCTCCACCAGGTTCGTGACGACGCGCGGATCCGCGGGCCAGCCCTTCGCTTCAAGCAGGGCGAGCGCCCGGGCGTGCAGCCTCGCCGCGTCGTCGTGGCGGCCCGCGTCGATGTACGCGAGGCCGAGTGAGCGGGCGTAGTCGATGGCGGTGCATACCAGGGAGGACTCCTCGGAGCAGTTCTCGAATCGATGTTCCAGCCCGGAAATGAGGCCCTCCGCCCAAGCCCGGACGGCCTCTGGTCTGTTCGTCGCGCGGTAAACATCGAGGAGGAATCGCCGAGCCGCGACGAAGTGGTCGCGGTCGTAGTCGGGCATGTCGCCCAGGTGGTCGAGCATCTCGGCATAACCGGTGACGAGGTGGGGCTCCGCCTCGGCGTGCCTTCCGAGCAGGTGCTGCGACTGGCCGATCTGGGTCCGGATCAGTCCCGCCCGCCAGCTCCGATGGACCGGTCCGTGGGCCTTCAGCAGGACATCGTGGGCCTTCCGGATTTCGATCAGGGCCTCCTCGTGCCGGCCCGTCCGTTGATGACACTGGTAGATCGACGCGTGAGTTGTCGCCGTCTGGCCGGGGGATACCGCGGCCTTGAGGTTGGCGCGGAACAGAGGGATCGCCTCCTGCGGGCGGCCGCGGTCCATGTACTGTCTCCAGGCCAGCTCGTGCCGCATGATCCAGGTGAAAGGGTGATTGCCCAGGCCAGCCGCCTCGGCCGCCTCCAGGCCGCGCTTCATGACTTCGGCGGCCTCGCCACTCCGGCCCGCGCGACGCATCGCTCCGGCCAACGCCGATGCGACCTCGAACAGCGAAGCCGGGTCAACGTTTGGGTTGCGAGAGACGTGATCGTAGACCGGTCTCAGGAGCTGGACCGCCTGCTCCGGCCGGCCGACGTCCACATAGGCGCGTGCGAGCGTGCCGTGCCCACGGATAACATAGGGATGGTCGAGGGGGATCGGTTGCGGGGCAAGTGCCTTTTTCATCCCCTCCAGGATCTTGAGCGCCTCGGCCGGTCGACCCGCCTGGAGCAGAGCCTCGCTCAGGTCGTGGCTCGTATAGAGGGTGTGGAAGCCATCGGGGCCGAACACTCGCAACGCGTCGTCGCTGAGTCGGCGGAGATAGGAGATCGTGTCCTTCGCCCTGGTGGCGATGTACATGGCTCCGAGCCGCTCTCGGCTCGTGAAGGTGTCCGGATGGTCCGGTCCCTGGACCCTGGCTCGTGCCTCGCAGACTCCCTCCATCATGGGCAGCCCCGCCCTTCGTCCCGACCAGAACATGGCCATCGCCAGAGAATGCCGGGCCTCGATGGTCGCCGGGTGGTCGTCGCCGAGGGCGGATCGATAGAGGTCGACGGCCCGAGACAGCATCGCGCTCCCCTTGGCGTCCTCGAAGAGGTACTGATAGGTGTCGCCCACGGTGCCGAGGACCTCCGCCTGGACCACGGGCATTCCGGGGAATCGCGCCTCGATCTTCTCCGGGGCGAGCCGAGCAGCCGCCCGGTCGAGCAACTCGCGGATCGTCGGGTTGTTCTGGACCGCGTAGTTCCCGCCGAGAAGGCGGCGGGCCTCGGCCTGATGCAGCGGGGAGGCCTGTCGCAGGAGGTCCTCGCGGAGGAAGTCCCGGACGGCCTGGGCCCGTTGGGTCTCCTGCTCGGCGCGAATACGCTCGCTCTCGGCCCGCCGACGCTGAGCTTCGGCGTCCGCACGTTGGGCCTCGGCCTCCCGCCGGCTGCGGAGTGCCTCATCCCGCTGCTGGGCGGCCAGCCGCTCGGCGCGGACGGCACGGACGGCGAGGACCGAGGCTGTCAGGGCACCCACGCAGAGCAGCAGGGCGACCGCCGCGGCCACACCGACCGCCGCTCGGTTCCTGCGGTAGGCCTTGCGGAGCCGGTAGCCGAGGGTCGGTGGGCAGGCTTCAACCGACTCATCCTCCAGGTACCGCTGGACGTCGCGGGCCAGGCCATTGGCAGTCTCGTAACGCCGCGAGCGGTCCTTCTCGAGCGCCTTCATCACGATCCAATCGAGTTCGCCCTTGATGGAGTTCCCCAGCCGTTCGCGCTCGTGGCGGACGTCGGGCGCAAGATCGGCCTGGGTCCGGGCGGCGCTGAGCCGCGTGCTCGGACGCACCGGCTCCTCTTCACGGATCAGGCGGAGAACCTCGTCGAAGGCCGCCGAGGCCAGACGTCCGCGGTCCAGGGGTGTGCTGCCGGTGAGCAGTTCGTAGAGCAGGACACCCAGGGCGTACACGTCGGATCGGGTGTCAATGTCGAGCTGATTGAGCTTGGCCTGCTCCGGGCTCATGTATTCCAGCGTGCCGACGACCGCCCCAAAGGCCGTGAAGAGCGTCTTGTCGGTGAGCTTCTGCCCCGCCGCCTTGGCGATGCCGAAGTCGATGACCTTCGGGACGGGCTGGTCGTCGTAGAGCGCGACCAGGACGTTCGAGGGCTTGATGTCCCGGTGGAGCAAGCCCTTCTGATGGGCGTGCTGGATCGCCTGGCAGACCCGGACGAAGAGCCCGAGCCGCTCCCGGATGCCGAGCCGTGCTCGTCGCAGAACCGGGTGATCGGGACACCCTTGACCAGCTCCATGACGAAATAGGGCGAGCCGGACTCGGTGGTGCCGGCATCGAGCACCCTGGCGATGTTCGGGTGGTCCATCATCGCCAGCGCCTGGCGTTCGGCCTCGAACCGGGCGAGGACCGCCCGCGAGTCCATCCCCGGGCGGATGATCTTCAGCGCGACGGTCCGCCGGACCGGGACCTCCTGCTCGGCCATGAAGACGACGCCCATGCCCCCTTCGCCGATCTGCTGCAGCAGTTTGTAGGGGCCGATCCGACAGCCAACTCCCTCGGACGGCTCGGATGGGTTGGTCGTCTCGCCATGGAGCGGCGCCTCCAGGAACGTCCCCGGGCTCTCGTGGGCCGCGATTAGCTCCTCAACGCTCGAGCGAAGCGCTTGATCGCCGCCGCAAGCCTGATCGAGATACGACGCCCGCTGGGTCGGATCTGGGATTTCGAGGGCTGCCAGGAAGATGGATCGCTCGTTCATGAGGGTCCCCTGGTGGAAAGAGATGCGGCATCGGTCCGATGAACCCTCATGCGTGAAGCGACGACGGAATCCGCCAAGTTTTCCGTCGCTGGAATGCGACCTGTGCTCATCACCTCTCGATCGACCGGCGAAGCCAGGCGCGGGCGTAGGTCCAGAGCCGCTCCGCGGACCGCAGCGGCAGCTCAAGGGCGGCCGCGGCCTCGGCCATCGAGAGACCCGCGAAGTACCGCAACTTCACCAGCTCGGCGGCCCGAGGGTCGGTCTCTGAAAGTTTGGCGAGGGCCTCGTCCAACGCGATCAGTTCTTCGGGTCGCTCCGGGGCCGCCAGCTCGGCGATGTCGCGATCAGCTCGCCCGCGGTCGCCGCCCCTCTTGAGCGCGATCTTGCGCCGAGCCGATTCGACCAGGATCCTGCGCATGGCCTCGGCCGCGGCTGCGAAGAAATGGCCCCGGTGGTCCCAGCGGGCCTCGCCCCGCGGATCCACGAGCCGGAGAAAGGCCTCGTGGACCAGGGCCGTCGGCTGGAGCGTCTGGCCGGCTCGCTCCCGCGCGAGCTTCCGTGCGGCCAGCCTGCGCAGCTCGTCGTAGACCAGCGGGATTAGCCGCTCGGCCGCTACCGGATCTCCCTGGCCGATGGCCGAGAGGATTTCCGTGACGTCGCTCATCGCTGGAGGCCGACTTCGCGGCTCACCTCTCCGGTTGGTTCCTGTCTCGCCTGGACCGATCGACGTGAACTCAGGCCCCTCGTCCTCCCCGCAGGTCCAGCACCTCCATCGCGGCGTTTCGGCCGTTGACGGCGATCACGCTGCCCCCGGGATGGGTGCAGGCGCCGCAGAGGAAGATGCCGGGCATCGGCGTTCGGGGCGTCAGCCGGTTCGCCCACATGTAGGGCGGCAGGCATTCCCCCTGAAAGATATGGCCGCCCGTCAATCCGACCTTCTCCTCGATGTCCGGCGGCCCGAGGACCTGGACATCCTTCACGACCGCGGGGAAGTTCTCGCAGAACCGGCCGATCGAGGCGAGCGCGACCTGCTTCACGTCCTCGCGGCGGCTGTCCCAGTCTCCCCGCGCGAAGGTGTGGGGCACGTACTGGGCGAAGACGCTCATCGTGTGCAGGCCCGGCGGTGCGACCGACGGATCGTGCACGGTCTGGAAGTAAAGCTCCGTCCAGATTCGCGGGGAGATCTCGCCCCGCCTGGAGGCCGCGAACGAGTCAGCCCATTCCTGCTTCGTCAACGGTGTGTTGATCTGGCCATGGTGGTGGTCGAGGTGGGTTCCGGGGCGGGATCTGAAGCTCGGAAGATCATCCATGACCACGTTCAGCTTCACCGTGCAGCCCGTCTGGGGGATGGACTCGACGCGCGCCTTCCAGGCCGGATCTGCGGCCTCGCCGAGCAGCTTCAGCGTCGCGCGGGGATCGGCGTTGGAGATCACGTGGGTAGCCTGGATCTTCTCGCCCCCCTCGAGCTCAACCCCGAAGCCGGGGAGGATTCGGGCGACGGGCACACCGCTGATGACCTCGACCCCCTGGTCGCGGGCGATGTCGGCCAGGATGAACGAGACCATTCCCATGCCGCCCTTCACGTATCCCCACATGCCCGGGTAGCCGCCCAGCCGCCCGGACTGGTGATGGAAGTGGATCGAGGCCGTGCCCCGGTCATGCGGGCTGGCGTTCGTGCCGATGACTCCCTGCCCGAGGTAGGCCATCTGGAGTCGCTCGTCCTGGAAGTAGTGCTCCACGCACTCGACCATCGACCATTCGAAGAGCATGTGCCGGGCCTCATGGTCGCCCCCCAGCCGGTCGTCCAGCACTTCGATCGTCGGTGCCCGGCCGACCCAGAGGTCACCGCCGCCGGGGGGCCGGAGGGTGTCGCGGAGCCGCGCCTTGACAGCCGAAAAGTCACGCCAACCCTCGACATCCACCGCGGAGAACCGCCGGATCTCCTCCTCACATCGTGCGTCATCGTCCCACAGCTGGATCGAGCTGCCGTCCTCGAAGGGGACGAACAGCCCGGCGGTCGCCGGATACCAGTCGAAGCCGTATGCCGGCATGTTCAGCTCATCGATCACCAGCGGATGCAGCAGCCCGACGAGGTAGGCACACGGCGAGATGCGATGGCCGGGCCACGGCTCGTCGATGGTGCAGGCCCCCCCGACGCGGCGACGGGATTCGAGGACGAGCACCCGCTGGCCGGATCTGGCCAGGTATGCAGCACAGGCCAGCCCGTTGTGTCCCGCCCCGACGATCACGGAATCCCAGCGGCGGCCGGCCAGCTCGCGAACGGGGATCTTCGGCTCCAGGATCCCGAGCGTCTCGATGGCCGAACGGTGGCCGCCCGGAGTGGTTATCATGGTGACTAAAATCCTTCCCTACAAGGACATGGGGAACATGCCCGCGGCGATGCGACGGTCCCCGGCATTCCTCTTCTCCCCGAAAATACCCGGGAATCCTCGCCTTGCACATGGGGGAGAACCGAACTGAACACGCATGTTTCTGTCCACACTGTTGCGTGGAACGAGGCCGGGATGTTGTAGACTAGAGTACCTAGACATGCGACGAGTAGGGGCGACGTCTCGCAGGGTGCGGAGGTGCATCGCAGATGGCGACGACCGGGACCGTGGTGGTCAGGCTCTCCGACCTCGTGGATGGTCAGGAGGCAGTGTGTTTCGCGGCCCTCGTCCGGAGGACCCGGGGCACGACGTCCCGCAATCAGCCCTTCCTCAAGTGCTACTTCCGCGACCGGCGGGTCCAGTACGAGGCGCCGCTCTGGTTCGACCATCGTTACTTCGGAGAGGCGGAGAACTGGACCGAGGGGCTCGCGTATCGGATTCAGGTACGCGCCAAGCATGACCTGCGCTACGGGATGCAGCTCGACATCCTCGGGATCCGTCCCGCAACCGACGACGACGCCGCCGACGGCTACGACTTCTACGACCTGGTGGAGAGCAGCCGTTACCGCACCGACAAGCTGATGCAGTCGATTCGGGACCGGATCCGGAAGTACATCACCGACCCGCACCTGTTCGAACTGGTGACCCGGATTCTGGATGACCACGAGGCCCTCTTCACGAAGATGCCGGCGGCGCAGAACTTCCATCACTCCTACACGGCGGGCCTGCTCGAACACGTCTGGAGCATGTCGCGAGTGGCCGGGGTGCTGGCCGACCACTACGCCGAATACTACCCGGATCTGAATCCGCCCCTGGATAAGGGAGTGGTGATCGCGGCGGTCGTACTGCACGACATCGGCAAGCTGCGAGAACTCCAGTACCATCCCGTCGAGGCCAAGTACACCAAGGAGGGCTGCCTCATCGGCCACGTGCTCATGGGCCGCGACCTGGTCCGGGAGACCGCCCGGAGCATCGAGGGCTTCCCGGAAGAGACGCTGCTGCTGCTGGATCATGCCATCCTGGCCCATCATGGCAAGCGGGAGTTCGGCGCCCCCATCCTCCCCCAGACCATGGAGGCGCTGCTGGTCTCTTACGTCGACGACCTGGATGCGAAGATGAACATCGTCGCCCGGGAGCGAATGAACTCCACCTCCAGCGACGACTTCACCGACAGGATCTACGCCCTCGACAATCGGCGGATCTACAAGGGGATTCCGGGGGATCTCGCCACGGGATGCGATCCTCCCCCTCCCCTCGCCTGAGGACCGTCAACCCGGGCATCGCTTGGTTTTCCTCGCGTGTCCCGACTAGAATGACCGTGAGAATCGCCGCAGGAGCGGCGGTGCTGCATGCCATCTCATGATCGAGGATTCCCGATGGATATGAGTCGTCGTCTCTGGG
>JAXMBE010000053.1:0-59563 GCA_046349995.1 Isosphaeraceae bacterium
ACTGCCTTTCGGGATCGATCCGGATGAAGTGGAAGGTCGCGTTGAGGTAGGAGACTTCCGAGAGCCGCACGTCGTCCGGGTCCATGGCCTGGACCAGGTCGGCCCGGCTCAGGTCGAGCAGCCGGGCGTTGTTGGCCTCGGCCAGGTGCCGCTTGAACGTCGCCTCGTCCATCTCCCGGAAGCGGGGGACGTCCCGGAGGGCCCTCCAGACGTGGGCGATGAAGACCTTGCTGTCCCCGAAGCGGCCCGTCGGGCAGGCCCGCGCCGCGGACCGCACGTCTTCGGCGAAGCGCGCGAGGTCCACCGGCGAAGGCGGAGCAGGGGGAGCTAGCGATCGCGGCGAACGGTCATCCGAGGGAGCAGGCCCGTCCAGGCTGCGGTCGACCCAGCCCCGCAGCAGGGCGTCGCGGAACTCCTTGCCGTCGTTCCGCCTGGCCTTGAGGCGGCTGGCCAGCAGCAAGTTCAGGGATTTCGCCATGTCCCCGGGACGAGTCGACGCGTCGCCGAGCGCCCGCTGGAGCAGGACTTTCTGGACCGCCTGGACCGTGAAGTTCTCGGTCGAGTCGACTCCGAGGAGCTTCCACGACAGGGCGTTGGTCGCTTGCTTGAGCGTCGGGCAGCCTTCCAGCGGCAGGTCGAAGAGCGACGTCAGCAGGGCGGCCTTGAATCCGTTGTCCTGGCCGATCGACTTCAGTGCCGCGGCGTTCAGCCCGGCCAGCCCGAGGGCGTGGGCCGGGAGGAGCGCTTTCTTGAGGGTAGCCCAGGTCGTCTTCGGGCCGAGCGAGTCCACGCCGAGCAGTCGGGGCGCCTCCTGACGCCCCGCATCGGTCAGGAAGTGCTTCGGCTCGGCGGCCTTCTTCCGCTTGCCCTTCTCGGGAGCCGCGACGGTCGAGGCCAGCCCGCGCGTGCCGAGCTTGAGCAGCGCCCGGTCGATGACCGCGGTCAATGCGCTCCCCGACCAGCGGTGGCCGAGCAGGGGTTCGAGATCCTTCTGGATCTTCGCCGTCGCCTCGCCCTTCGCCCCCGCGGGCAGGAGCCTGGCGAGGACCAGCGTCTCGACGGGAGACAGCGGCGGGTGTTCATTCATGGCAACCTCCCTTGAGGTCCTCGAGCTGGCCGCGGCGGTGGGCCGCCGTCTCGCGGATGGTCTCGAGGACCTGCTCCAGCCCCCGGACGACGTCCTCCGCCAGCACCCGGACGACCAGGTACCCGTGCTTCTGGAGTTCCAGGTCCTTGCGCCGGTCGCGGCGGTAGCACTCGGCGTCCTGGAAGTGGCGGTAGCCGTCGATCTCGACGGCCAGGCGCAACGACTCGGCCAGCAGATCGACCTCGATCGCGCGATTGGTCCCCCGGGGGACCGCGATCGCGGCGTTCAGCCGGAAAAGCCCCGCGGTTTCGGGCATCGACTCGAGGCACTCGAACAGGTAGCGTTCCTCCGCGCTGCGGGCCTGGTCCTCCGACATCGAGCCGCGAGAAGGCTCGCACGAAGCTGCCGCGGCCCCCGAAGGGTGGACCACACACTCCGCTGGATCGTCATGGCGGACAACCACCGATTCCCGGAGCAGAGCCTTCGCCCGCGAGTCCGGCGCCGAGCCGAGGTAGTCCTCGATGGCTTCAGCCTCGGCGATCAGGGCGAGCGAGAGCCGGGGCTGCGCGATGGCCAGCTCGGCCAGGATCCGGGCGGGCAGCGAGCAGGGGTGCTCCTGGCCCGTTCCTTCCGCGACGTCATTCGCGATCAGAGCCAGGACCGGCTGGATCGGGACGGGGAGGAGTTCGCCGAGTGCCGCCAGGAGGCGCGTCTCCGGGGGCGAGAAGGCCGCGACCATCGCGTCGAGCCGCTCCACCAGGCGTGCATCCCGGTCGCCCTCCCCGGAGGCCGCTCCGGCCCCCATCAGGATGCCCCGGCACAGCGCCTGCGCGGCCGAGGGCGGGGCCCCGGGCAGCACCCCCTCCATGAACAGTTCGAGTTCCAGGGGGGTCTTCGCCAGCAGGGCGTGCGCGGGGGCGGACCGGGCCGCGGGCAGGCGACGCGAGAGCCACGGCGCCGCCGCCTCGCGAAGGTCGCAGGCCGAGGCGACGCAACCCACCCAGGCAACGCTCAGGGGTCCCGTCGTCGGGGGGCACGGATCGAGGATGACCAGCGGCCGTCGCAGGCGGTCTGTCCAGTTCCTCAGGTCACGGGCGAGCGCGGCCGGCCGGCCCGCCAGCGCCGAGACGGTCGGCACGCCTGCGAGCCGACGCTGCTCGTGGCGGTCGAGCTGGGAATCGATCCCCGTCCGCGAGCGCGTCGTCGGAGTCATCCCCGGGATCCGCATCCGAATGGGGTCCTCGGCCCGTTCCACGTTCGATCCACGAAAGTGGGAGCAGGACACCATTATCCACCATGCTTGAGATCGTATCCATCATCCGGCCGCCGGAATCGGGGGCAGACAGGGATGGGCGATTGGATGACGCCCCCGGGACCGGCCGCCGGACTCCTGGACTTCAAGGCACGAAGCCTGCAAGATGTCCAGGGACGTTCGAGGGCCTCGGCGAGTTGACTTCCGCGGCCGGGGGCCTCGAAGCTGCTGTCCAGGAATGATTCGGAGATCCATCAACCAAGAGGAGCAACGACATGTCGATCACGAGGGCTGGGACCACGCTGGCGGTCGGTTCGCTGGTTTGCCTCGGTCTCCTGACCTTGCGCACGGCGGCGGTCGCTCAGCATGAGGCCGGCAAGACGAAGGCCGCGGCGATCACCAAGGCCGTCGCGATCCTGATGCCGACCAAGAACAGCGAGGCCAAGGGCCGGGTGACCTTCACGGAGAAGGACGGCAAGGTCCACGTGCGCGCCGAGATCAGCGGCCTGAAGCCCGGCAAGCACGGCTTCCACATCCACGAATTCGGCGTGTGGTCCGAGGACGGGATGGCGGCCGGCGGGCACTTCAATCCGACCGGGTCCAAGCACGGCGCCCCCCACGAATCCGCGCGGCACGTCGGCGACCTCGGGAACCTCGAGGCCAACGAGAACGGCAACGCGACCATCGACGACGTGGCCTTCGAGGGCCTGAGGTTCCACGGCCCCGCGTCGATCCTCGGCCGCGGCCTGGTCGTCCACGAGAAGGCCGATGACTTCGGCCAGCCGGTCGGCAACGCCGGAGGCCGCGTCGCGGTGGGCGTGATCGGCATCGCCAAGCCGTGATCCGGCGAGAGTCGAGTCGGACCGATTCCTGAGCATCAAGGACGTCGGCGCGGTGCTGCCCGGGAGACGGGCCCCGCGCCGACGGTCCCCGCCTCCCCGATCCCTCCCTCCGGCTCCCTCGCCGGCCGTCTCAATGCTCGGGCCACTGGCTGCTCCTCTTGAGCCAGGCGAAGAGCCGGTCGCCGATCGCGAAGAGGCCTGTGCCGACCATCCCCAGGGCCATCGCCCCGGCGAGGACCGCCAGGCTCAGGGCGATCCCCGTCAGCGTCAGCACGATCATCGACCCGATCACCCGGTCGTAGAGGAACAGGACGAACAGGACGGCCAGGCCGATCCAGAGGACCGAGATGCGCCGCGTATACACTCGACGCGCGGCCGCCTCCGCGGGATGCCCGGCGCGATCACCCGGAGCTCCCTTGGCCTCCCGGGGATGCCCCGGACCGGGGAAGGGCGCGAACTCGGGGTCCTGCCAGGTTTCTGGGGGATGGCGACGGGGATCGAGGCTCACCGGGGAATTCCTGGATCGGGAGCGTGCGTCAGCTCGGGTCCGGATCCGGCCGCCGGACCGCGGCCTGAAGGGAAGCTGCGCGCTCAATCCAGATGATAACGCGTCGGGCGGGCGTCTTCATGGCGAATCTCGTCGACCGGCTCCTGCTTCCCCCAGCCGGCGTAGAGGCGGTTGGGGGCGTTGAAGACCAGGCCGGAGACGGTGCCGATGTTCCGGTACGCGTGCACCACCCCCGGGGGGATCCAGACGGCCGTCGGGGAGCTCTCCCCGACCGTGAGCACCTTGCGATGGCCCCGGGTCGGACTGTCCGGGCGCGAGTCCCACATCCAGAGGCGGAAGTCCGAGGGGCCCAGGAACGCGAACCCGTCGGTCTGGTCCCGGTGCTCGTGCGGTCCCCGCGCCACGCCGGGCAGGGTGGAGGAGACGTACATCATCACCGGCCACAGGTCCTGCGGGACCTCGTCCTGACGGAAGGTCTCCACCAGCCAGCCGCGGCGGTCGTGGAAGAACTTCAGGGGGCGGATCTCGACTCCCTCGATCTCGCCATCAAGGAACTCGCATTCCCGATCCGGCTCGGCCACCGCTCCCTCCCATCGCATCGCGGTCGTCATGACCCACCTCCATGGTCCGGATGTCTCGCGGGCACGGGGCCCGTCGGGTGCCCTTCCGGGCCGCCGTCCCCCTGGGAACGCGCCATGCCCGGTGCCCGGCGCGCCCATCCTATCGTCGTCGGAGCCGAAGACGAAGCCCGGCCTGTTCTTCGATCGGCACGCGGGCATGGTTAGCTTGCTTCCTCATGGCTCCGTTCGTTGACATCGCCTGCTCCCATGCCTAGACTGAGTCACTATTGCCAAAGGCTTATGCATTCGGATCGCGGTGAACCGCGGGAGCGAGGGACGTGTCGGAAAAGGCATGGGGAGGGAGATTCGCCGCCGGAACCGACCGCCGCGTGGAGCGATTCACCGAGTCTATCTCCTTTGATCATCGGCTTTTCAGGCACGACATCCGGGGCTCCCTCGCGCACGCGCGTATGCTCCAGCAGGTCGGGCTCCTGTCTCCGGCCGAATGCCAAGAAATTGTGCGTGGACTGTTGGAAATCGAGGCTGAAATCGAGGACGGTCGCTTCCCGTTCGTGCTCGAACGTGAAGACATTCACATGCACATCGAGGCGGCCCTGATCGAGAAGCTCGGCGACACGGGGCGCAAGTTGCACACCGCCCGGAGCCGCAACGACCAGGTCGTCACCGACCTGAAGCTCTGGATCAGGGACGCGATGGAGCGGATCGACCAGAACCTGAGGTCGCTCCAGGGTGCCCTGGTGGACGCCGCGGAACGCCATCGGGACCTGATCCTGCCCGGCTACACCCACCTCCAGCGTGCCCAGCCGGTCCTGGCTCCTCATTACTTCCTGGCCCATGTCGAAAAGCTCGAGCGCGACCGGGGCCGCCTCGCGGATTGCCGTAAGCGTCTCAATGTTTTACCGTTAGGCGCGGCCGCCCTGGCCGGGACGAGTCTCCCCATCGATCGCCAGGCCGTGGCCCGCGACCTGGGCTTCGACGGCGTCGCCGCCAACAGCCTGGACGTCTCCAGCGATCGCGACTTCGCGCTCGAATCGGTCTTCGCCCTCACCCTCATCGCCGAGCACCTCTCGGGCTGGGCCGAGGAATGGATCCTCTGGAGCACCCAGGAGTTCGGCTTCCTGGCCTTGCCGGACGCCATCTGCACCGGCAGCAGCATCATGCCCCAGAAGAAGAACCCGGACGTGCTCGAGCTGATCCGCGGCCGCTCGGCGCGGGTGATCGGCTCGCTCACCACCCTGCTGGTGCTGGTGAAGGGCCTGCCCCTGGCCTACAACCGCGACCTCCAGGAGGACAAGGAGCCGATCTTCGACGCCTTCGACACCGTGGAGGCCTGCCTGGACCTCGCGGCCGTCGTGGTCTCGGGCGCGAGCCTCCGATCGGGCGCCATCGCGCAGCGGCTCGACGAGGGGTTCCTGGACGCGACGACCCTGATGGAATTCCTGATCGAGCGCGGCGTGCCGCAGCGGACGGCCCACGGCGTGATCGGCCGGCTGGTCGGCCTTTGCGAGGAACGCGGCCTGAAGCGCCTGGCCGACCTGGGCGACGCCGACCTCATCGCGGCCCATCCGGTGCTCGATCGAGACGCCCGGCAGGTCCTGGGCGTTGCGAACGCGGTGAAGGCGTTCCGGTCCTATGGATCGACGGCCCCGGAGGAAGTGGCCAGGCAGCTCGATTCCTGGAAGTCCAGGCTGGAATCCTGATCCGCAGGGGAGATCTTGCGATGGCCATCGTGACGCCGCCCGCAGAGATTCAGGAGCTGACCGGCCCGAAACCGGAAGGGGGGCGGAGCCGCCTCATGGACTTCCACCACAGGATCACGGTGGACGAGTACCACCAGATCCTGGAGTCGGGGGCCCTCGGACCCGAGCCGCGGGTGGAACTGCTCGAGGGGGTCATTCTCGACAAGATGACGAAGAATCCGCCGCATAACCTCGCCTGCGACCTGCTTCAGCACCAGCTCTCCGCCTTGATCCCGCCGGGCTTCTTCCTCTCGATGGCAACCTCGATGACGATCGAGGACCGTCAGGGAGAGCCCGAACCCGACGCCTGGATCCTCCGCGGTGCGCCCCGCGACTACGCGGGGCGACGGCGCACGCCCACCGACTCGCCGCTCGTGATCGAGGTTGCCGATACCAGTTACGAGCTCGATCGCCATCAGAAGTTGACGACGTATGCGGCTTCCGGGATCCCCATTTACTGGTTGATCGACCTCAACCGCCGCAGGATCGAGGTTCATGGCCAACCCGGCGGCCAGGGCAGCGAAGCCTACTACGCGCAGACGCGGATTTACGCCGAAGAGGAACACGTTCCTCTCGTCCTGGACGGCAAGGAACACGCGACCATCGCCGTCCGTGAACTCCTGCCCTGACGCTTCGCCCTCAAGTCCGCCGTTCGGGGGGTATCCTCGCGGCGAGACGCACCCTGCTGGAAAGATCGAAATGACCACCGAACGCTTCCACTACCGCGATCGGCAACTCTACTGCGAGGACCTCCCGGTGGCCGAGCTGGCCGACCGCTTCGGGACCCCGCTCTACGTCTACAGCCAGACGTCGATCCTGGACACGCTCAAGTCGCTCCAGACGGCCTTCGCCGAGCTGGATCCCCTGATCTGCTACTCGGTGAAGGCGAACTCGAACCTGGGCATCCTGAAGGTGCTGGCCGAGCACGGCAGCGGCTTCGACGTCGTCTCCGGCGGGGAACTCTACCGGGTCGGCCTGGCGGGCGGGGCGGGGGACAAGACGGTCTTCGCCGGGGTGGGCAAGACGGACGAGGAGATCGCCGCGGGCCTCGATGCCGGGGTCCTCATGTTCAACGTCGAGAGCGAGGCCGAGCTCGAGGCCGTCGCCCGGGTGGCCGCGGCGAAGAACCGCGTGGCGCCGATCGCGCTGCGGGTGAACCCCGACGTCGACCCCAAGACCCATCGCTACATCTCGACGGGCAAGAAGGAGTCCAAGTTCGGGATGGACATCGAGCGGTCGCTCCGGGTCGCGGAGTCGGCCGTCTCGATGCCCAGCCTGAAGATGATCGGCGTGCACATGCATATCGGCTCGCAGATCACCACGGTCGAGCCCTACGCGGGGGCCGTCGCCAAGGGGGTCGAGCTGATCGGCCGGCTGCGCGGCCTGGGTCATCCGATCGGGTGGTACAACATGGGGGGCGGCTACGGGATCGCGTACCGCGGTCCCGAGGCCCGGCCGGTCTCGGAATTCGCCGCGGCGATCGTCCCCGGCGTGAAGGCCGCGGGATGCCGCCTGGCCATCGAACCGGGGCGGGTGATCGCGGGCAACGCAGGCATCCTCGTCAGTCGTGTGTTATATACCAAGCAGTCGGGAGACAAGCGGTTCCTGATCCAGGACGCCGCCATGAACGACCTGATCCGGCCGGCGCTCTACGAGTCGTTCCACCGCATCTGGCCGGTGGCGGTCCCGGCGGGGTCCCCCGCCCCGCCGGAGAGTTACGAGGCGCCGATCGCCGGCACCGAGCCCTGGGACGTGGTCGGGCCGGTCTGCGAGAGCGGCGACTTCCTGGCGAAGGACCGGCCCTTGCCCCAGCTCGGACGTGGAGACCTGATGGCCGTCTTCTCGGCCGGGGCCTACGGGATGGTCATGGCCTCCAACTACAACACGCGTCCGAGGGCCGCGGAGGTTCTCGTCGCCGGCAACCAGGCGCGGCTGGTCCGCCGCCGGGAGACCCTCGAGGACCTCGTCCGGCAGGAGGTCGATCTCTGAGCCCGGGTCGCGGGGTCCTCCCGCCCCGTCCCCTGTCGCTGGCCGTCACTGCGGATCCGGATGATTGTCCATGAGGTTGGGGCCCCACCCAGATCGGAACAGACCCATGTGTGCTGACTCCCCGTCTCGTCTCGGTCGCTGGGATGAGCCTCTGCCGATGGGGCCCCGCCGTTCGCGCCGTCGAGGGCATGCGGCGATCCTCGGGGAGTGGCTGCTCCTGGCGGGCGGGCTCGCCGTCGCGACGACGGGCATGCCCGTCCCCGCGGCCGCGCAGGCCCCCGGGCCCGAGTCGTTCGCGCAGGACCCCAAAACGCCCATTGATCTGTGGAGTGCCATCAATTACCTGGTGAGCACCGGGCAGGGCAAGCAGGCCGTCCCCTACCTCGAGCGATTCCAGAAGAGCGAGCCCGACGACGCGACGCTCGTGGCGATCCGCGAGCGATTCGGGATCGGCTCGGTGCTCCGGCTCGCCGACGACCCGGCGACGGCCCGCTACGCCAGGCCGATCGCCGACCGGCTGGCCGAGGCCTCCCGCCGGTTCGCCACCGACCCCGAGCGGCTGGCCAGGGCGGTGTCGGCCCTGACCGCATCCCCCGACGAGCAGAATCACGGCGTCGCCCGGCTCAGGGAGGCGGGGGGGGCCGCGATCCCCGCGCTGATCGAGGCGCTCCGGCAACCGGACCTCACGCCCGAGCGACGCGCCCTGATCGTCCGGAACATGGGACGCCTGGAGGCCTCCGCCGTGCCGGCCCTCCTGGCCGTCCTGGAGGGCGATGATCCCCGCCTCCAGGCCGACGCCGCCACGGCCCTCGGCCGGATCGGCGACGACCGCGCCGTCCCGTTCCTCACCTACCCGGCATCGGCCGCCGGGTCCGCCCCGAGGTCCGCGAGGCGGCGCAGGGGGCCATCGCCCGGCTGACGGGCAGGCCGTTCGAGGCCCAGCGGCGGGCCCCGGCCCAGGTGCTTGCCGACTCGGCCTGGAAGTTCCACCGCCACCAGGTCGAGTTCCCCGGCGAGACCGTCGGGGTCTGGGGCTGGGACAAGGACCGCAAGACGGTCGCGCCGCGGACGATCAGCCGCAAGGAGGCGGAGACCCGGTTCGCCCGCCGGCTCGCCGACCAGGCCCTCCGGCTCGATCCGGCCGACCCGGACGCGCAAACCGTCGCCCAGAGCATCGCGCTGAGGCAGGCCATCGAGCAGTCCGGCCCCGACGACCTCGCGACCAGGAATCGCGCCGCGTTCGACAGGGCCTTCGCCTCCGGCCCGGAGACGATGCACCGCGTCCTGCGGACGGCCATCGCCGACCGGGACGACGACCTGGCCACCGCCGCGGCGAGCGTCGTGGGCAAGCTCACCGATGAGGGCCGGCTCTCGGCCACCGGCCGACCCCACCCGCTGGTCGAGGCGCTCTGGGCGCCGGGGCCTCGCACGCCGCTGGCCGCCGCGAAGGCGCTCGTCGACCTCGCCCCGAGTCAGCCTTTCCCCGGCTCCAGCCGGCTGGTGCCCGCCCTGGCCCGGTACATCACGACGCATCGCTCGCCGCGTGCCGTGGTCATCGACGACAACCCGGCCCGCGGCAGCCAGCTCGCGGGGACGGCCCGCGAGCTGGGCTACGAGGCCACCATGGAGACGCGGGGCAACCAGGGCTTCCGGGCCGCCGCGGAGACCGCCGACGTCGAGATCGTGTTCGTCAGCCACGCCTTCGCGCCGAGCTCCTGGGGCGTCACCGACATCCTGGCGAACCTCAAGAGCGACTCGCGCACGAAGGACATCCCGGTCTTCGTCTACGGGCCGAGGGACCTCGAGGTCACGCGGCCGAACCTGCCGCTGAATTTCCCCGGAGTGCGGTACGTGGTCCAGCCGCTCGACGGCGCCACCCTCGAGCGGTTGATCGGCGGCAGGCCGTCCCGGATGTCGGACGCCGAGCGGGGCGCGCTGGCGGCCGAGGCCGCCGGGCTGCTCGCCCGGATCGCGGCCGCGCCGCGGAGCCCCTTCGCCGAGGACCTCAGCGAGGCCGAGCCCGCGCTGGCCACGGCGCTCAACCAGGCCGACACCGGCTCGGCGGCCTCGACGGCCCTGGGAGACGTCCCCGACGCCGACGCCCAGCGCAGCCTGGCGGGCGCGGTGCTCGACCTGTCGCGGCCCGTCGAGCTACGACGCGGTAGCGCCGACCAGCTCGCCCGGAGCATCGAGAAATTCGGGCCCCTGGTGACGGCCGGCCAGGAACTCCAGTTGACCGCCGAGGCCAGGTCGGAGGCCGATCCGGGGCTCCGTGCCGCCCTGGTCAAGGCGGTGAACGCCCTCCAGGCGGGCGTGAGGTCCGCCCGCAGCGGCCCCCGGCCCATTCCCGCGGCTCCCGCTCCCGACGCGAATTCGCCTCCGCCCGCCGACGGGCGGCCCCGATCGTGAAATCCGACCCGAGCTGACCCCCTCCCCGGACCTCGGACTTCGGCCAGAGAGAAGGACATCCGGCCAGCCGAAGACCGAGGTCTCGCCTCTCGAACCTTGCCGACCGCCCGAGCATCCAGGAAAGCAACGCGGCCATGGCCACCGATACCCGATCCGGCTTCACGCTCCCTCGCCCCGGCCCGACGGCCGCTGGCCCTGCCTCGGACCCGGGGGCCCTGCCCGGGGTGCTCGGCGACAGCCCGGGCATGAGGGAGGTGATCCGGACCACGCGCCAGGTCGCGCCGTCGCGCGCCTGCGTCCTGATCGTCGGTGAGACCGGGACCGGCAAGGAGCTGATCGCGCGGGCGATCCACGACCTCAGCCCGAGGTCCACCGGCCCCTACATCCGGGTCAACTGCGGGGCGCTGACCGAGAGCCTGCTGGAGAGCGAACTCTTCGGGCACGTGAAGGGCTCGTTCACCGGCGCGGTGGACAACCGCACGGGCCGGTTCGAGGCCGCCCACACCGGCAGCATCTTCCTCGACGAGATCAACTCCACCTCGCCCAAGCTCCAGGTCAAGCTGCTCCGCGTCCTCCAGGAGGGCGAGTTCGAACGGGTCGGCGACAACAACACCAAGAAGGTGGACACCCGGATCGTCGCGGCGACGAACCGCGACCTGCTCGACGAGATCAACTCCGGGCGGTTCCGCGAGGACCTCTACTACCGGCTCAACGTGGTGCCGATCTATCTCCCTCCCCTGCGCGAGCGCCGCGAGGACGTGGAGACGCTCGTCCTTTACTTCCTGAAGCGCTACGCCGACCAGAACCGGAGGGAGATGCGCAAGGTGCACCCCGAGGCGATGCGCCGGCTGCGGGAGCACGACTGGCCCGGCAACGTCCGCGAGTTGCAGAACTACGTCGAGCGCGCGGTGATCCTGGGCACGGGTGCGGAGCTGCTGCCCGAGCACCTGCCGCCCCAGCTCCGGGGCGAGGTCGCGCCCCGGCCGATCCGCCATCGCGGCGGGGGCGCGGATTTCGCCTCGCTGGCGGTCGAGCTCGTCCGCCAGGGCATCCGCGACGCCGGGCCCAGCGCGAACAACCTGCACGACCGGATCGTCGGTCAGGTGGAGCGCGAGCTCATCCAGCAGGTGCTCCAGACCTGCGACCGGGTGCAGATCAAGGCCGCCGCCCGGCTCGGCATCAACCGCAACACGCTGCACAAGAAGCTGTCCGAGTACCGCATCGACGAGTCCGGGGCCGGCGCGGGCGGATCGCTCCGCAACGGCGACTCCGGACTGCCCGGCGACGAGCAGGCCCCCCCCGACGAGACCGATTCCCACGAGGACGAGTGATCGCGCCATGCCCACGACCAGCACGTCGGCCCAGCACCCGAGCGAAGCCCCGAAGCCCGAGCGGGGGCCGGGCATGACCCCGAATGGGGATGGTCCGCTGGAGCTCGACCGGTTGTACCCGGGAGACTGCCTGGAACTGTTCCCCCGCGTTCCCGACGGCTCGATCGACCTGGTTTTCGCCGACCCTCCCTTCAACATCGGCTATGATTACGACATCTACGACGACCGCCGCGAGGCCGAGGCCTACCTGGACTGGACGAGGTCCTGGGGCCGAGAGGTCGTCCGTGCACTCAAGCCCGACGGGACGTTCTGGCTGGCGATCGGCGACGAATTTGCCGCCGAGCTGAAGATCCTCTTCCATCGCGAGCTGGGCCTGTCCCTGCGGAGCTGGGTGATCTGGTACTATACGTTTGGGGTCCACTGCACCAGGAAGTTCAGCCGCAGTCATGCCCACCTGTTTCACTTCGTGAAGGACCCCAAACGTTTTACTTTCAACGACCAGTCGATCCGCGTCCCCTCGGCGCGGCAGCTGGTCTACCTGGACACGCGGGCCAACCCCGCCGGCCGGCTCCCCGACGACACCTGGATCCTCCGCCCCCAGGACGTGCCCGACGGCTTCGCCCCCGAGGGCGACACCTGGTACGTCCCCCGCGTCTGCGGCACCTTCAAGGAACGCGCGGGCTGGCACGGCTGCCAGATGCCCGAGCAACTCCTCGGCCGGATCGTCCGCGCCTGCTCCAACCCCGGCGAGGCGGTCCTCGACCCGTTCGGCGGCAGCGGCACGACGCTGACCGTCGCCAAGAAGCTCAGCCGGCGGTTCCTCGGCTTCGAGCTGTCTCCTGACTACGCCGCCGCCATCCAGGCCCGACTCGACGCCGCGAGGGCCGGCCAGCCCCTCGAGGGCGGCCCCGAGCCGCTGGCCGGCGGCAAGGGCAGGGCGACGAGGTCGAAGGGGCGATGAATGAGACCTGGCCCGCCGATGAGGCCGCAAACCGATCGGCGAGGCACCTGTGGCATCATCGCATCGAGACCGCGGCCCGGATTGAATAAAACTCCGCTCCCGTCGAAGATGTAGCCGGTGGCTGGACCCGGATCGGGGGCCGCGGAGCGAGCGCGTCATGGCGAGTGGCGACTGGGGCGACGAGGGTGGGGTCTCCTGGGGCGACGACGCCCCGTGGTCGGGCGGCGAGGGATCGAGCTGGGGCGGCGAGGTCGTCGAGCGATCTTCGGAAAGCTGGATCTCCCGGATCGGCAAGGCGTTCGTCGCGATCCCGATCGGGCTCCTGCTTTTCCTGGGGTCATTCGTCCTGCTCTTCTGGAATGAGGGGCGGGCCGTCAAGACGGCGAACGGGCTGGAGGAAGGGAAAGACAGCGTGGTCTCGGCCGCGCCAGGCACGATCGACCCGGAGAATGACGGGAAGCTCGTGCACCTGACCGGAGAGGCGACCGTCGATGAGACCCTGAAGGACCCGGTCTTCGGGGTATCCGCCAGGGCGATCTCCCTCCGCCGCGTCGTGGAGATGTACCAGTGGCACGAGCGCTCCGAGACCCGGACCCGGAAGAAGCTCGGCGGAGGCAGGGAGCGCGTCACCCATTACCACTACGAGAAGAAGTGGTCGGGCAATCCGATCCAATCGTCACGATTCAAGCAAGCCGCCGGCCACGCAAACCCTTCGGACTGGCCGCTCTCCTCGTGGACCGGCAAGGCCCGGCGCGTGGCCCTCGGGGCCTTCACGCTGCCCGAGGCCCTGGTCGACCAGATCGGCGGCCCGGAGCCGCTGGCCGTCGGTGATTCGGACCGGGCCGGCCTGCCCGAATCGGTCGCGGCGGGGTTGCGGCTCGACGGCGGCCGGTTCTACCGGGGATACGATCCGTCCCAGCCCGAGGTCGGCGACCTGAGGATCTTTTTCGAGCGGGTCAGCCCCCAGGTCATGAGCGTCCTGGCGCGGCAGGCGGGCTCGTCGCTCGAGCCCTTCGAGACCCAGAGCGGGGCCAGCATCGAGCGGATCCAGTCCGGCGCCCTGTCCGCCGCCGAGATGTTCCAGCAGGCCGAGGCCGAGAACAAGGTGCTCACCTGGGTCCTGCGGCTGGTCGGGTTCCTCGTCATGGCGGTCGGGCTGATGATGGTCCTCTCGCCGCTCTCCGTGCTGGCGGACATCGTGCCGTTCCTCGGCACGATCGTCGGCTTCGGCACCGGTTTCCTCGCGTTCGGCGCGGCCATGGTCCTCTCGCTCGCGACGATCGCGATCAGCTGGATCGCCGTTCGTCCCGTCCTGGGGATCGGCCTGCTCGTGCTCGCCGCACTCGCCCTCTTCGCCTTCCTCAGGCGAGCCGGGAGCCGACGTTCGCGGCCTGTGGTCGACCCCGCCGATGGATTCCGCACGGCCTGAGCGTGCCGAGTCCGTTGGTCCTCGCGAGAATCCTCAGGAGCCCCGCATGTCCGATCTCGACCGCCCCACAGCCACGGTCCGCGAGGTCCCGGAGTCGGAGGCGACCGGCAAGGTCGCGGAGATCTTCGCCGACATCAGACGGACCAAGAACCTCGACTTCGTGCCCCGGTTCTGGCGGGTGATCGCCATCAACCCGGCCCAGCTCGAGGTCGTCTGGACCAGCCTGAAGTCGCTGATGCACCCCGAGGCGATCGGCCGGACGCCCCGGCTGGAGCCGACGGTCCGCGAGATCATCGCGCTGTCCGTCTCGGCGACCAACGGCTGTCCCTACTGCATCAACTCGCACACCGCAGCCCTGCGCAAGCTCGGCGTCGACGACGAGACCCTCGGCGAGGTCATGGCGATCGTCGGCCTCTTCAACATGACCAATTCGCTGGCCAACGGCTATCAGGTCGAGCCGGACGTGCGGCCGAAAACGGGCTCATGAGAAACGGTTGGCGGCTCCTCCCTTCCAGGGTCCAGGAACGCGCGTTATCATTATGATAGCAAACCACCTTCGAGGGGAGGTCCTCATGGCCACAGCTCTGGTACGTGACCTCGATGACGATGTCTACGAGAGGCTCAAGGCTCGGGCCGCCGGCAATAACCGATCACTCGAGGCGGAGCTTCGCGAGATCCTGATTCTGGCCTCGAAGCAGGTCAGCATCGCGGAGGCCAGGGCCTCGGCCGAGGCGATGACTCGCAAACTCCAGGGACGCCCCCAGAGTGATAGTGGCGAGATACTGGCTGAGGAGCGGCTTCGTTGAGCGGCCCGGTCGAGCCGGCCCCGCCGGGATCGGCGTCTCTCAATCCACGGATCATCGTGCCCGACGCGAGTGTGGGGGTGAAATGGTTCCTGCCGGAGCCTCTCAACGAGGATGCGAAGCGGCTCCTCACGCCCCGGTTCGAGTTGCATATCCCTTCGTACTTCTTCGCGGAAGCAGCGAGCGTGGTTCAGCGGAAGGTCGCCGTGGACCGCACGCTCAAGGAGTCGGAGGGCCTGGAGGCTTTCGACCGACTGCGTACTGTACCCATGACGATCCACGCGACCGACGCCTTGCTGGAGGCCGCACTCCTCCACGGCATTCGCTACCGCCGCCCGGTCTATGACAGTCTGTATCTCGTCCTGGCGGCGGCGGTCGGCGGGCAGGTGATGACCGCGGATCAGCGGCTCTACCGAGGTGTCCAGGGTGGTCCGCTCGGGCAACTTGTGGTCTGGATCACGGATCCGATTTGACCTGCCTGGAACGGCCGCGCAGTCCACCTCTCAGACCGGCTTGCTCGTGTCGCCCTGGAGCTTCGCGCTCAGCTCCTCGACCTTCGCGGAGAGCCTGGCCAGCTCGTCCCGGCTCGCGAGGTTTAACGTCGAGACCGCCTTCGAAACGGCCGAGTTGATCCGCGATTCGAAGTCCTTGCGGGCCGTCTCGGACTGGGCCATCAGGTGATCGACGAACTCCTTGCCCTCGCTCTCGGAGAGCTTCGCCTGCTGCGCGAGCTCCTTGCCCAGCTCCTCGACCTTCTCCTTGGTCAACATGGCCAGGCCGACGCCGGTGAACAGGGTGCGCTTGATGAGATCGAACATGATGGTCTCCCGTTCTGGTGACTCTCATCCCTCTCGTGCATTATACGCCGGTTGCGCGCCGGGATGAGGAAGTTCCACCCGCCCGATCCGATCGGAGCCGGAAGCGTCAGCGACGGCCGCGCGGAACGTGAGGGGCGGGTCGGCCGTCGCTGACGCTTCCGGCTCGGCGGGCCCGGCCCGCGACACCGGCCGCCTCAATTCGGCTCGGTCAGGATCATCGCGGCCATCCGCGACGGGGCCTGGATGCCCTGGCCGGCCATCCAGACCTCGGACTGTGCGACCTCTCCCCGACCGGCGTCGCCGCCGAGCAGCTCTCCCCTGCGGCGTCTCGCCGCCGCGGCGCAGAGGCGCATGTCGACGCCATCGAAGGCCGCCGCGGCCTCGTCGAGCAGACGGACCCCGCGGGCGTGATCGCCGCCGAGCGCGGCCACGGCCCCCTCGATCATCCGCGCGTAGGCGTCGGCACAGGGCATGGACTCGCGCCGGAGCCTGCGGGCGTCGCGCGAGGCGCTCGCCAGCAGGGTTCGGGCGCGACGGGGATCGCCCCGGCGGATCGCGGCCGAGGCCGCAAGGGCTGCCCGCGCGCGAAGGAAGCGCATCGAGGTCCGGATGAACTGCACCCGCAGCAACAGCGAGCCCCGCAGGAGCGGCCAGGAGCGGTCGAGCGTCTCCCAGGCCGCGACCCCGTCGCCGCGGTAGAGCTCGGTCTGGACGGCCGCCCAGAGGGCGTCGTTGTGCTGGACGTGGTATCCCTGCCGCGACCACCTCGCCGCGGTCTCGCGCAGGCCCTCCCGGGCCGCGGCCGGGTCGTCGGCCGCGAGCTTGACGATCGACATCAGGTAGGAGCTCAGGTTCATCGCCGCGTAGAGGTTCCCGCGCTCGCGCGCCTGGGCCAGCAGCACGGGCCAGCGGCGCGAGAGTTCCGCGATCTCCCCCTGGTGGCTCAGCCCCCAGAGCGAGAATGCGTTGGCGGTGTTCAGCTCCCAGGCGACCCCGGTGCAGCGGTCGCGGAAGATGGCCTCGGCGCGGTCGCAGAACTGCTGGGCCTCGGTCCATCGGCCCTCGAGGTAGGACGCCACGCCGCGGGCGAGCGTCGCCATGCCGGTGGCGTAGGGATGCTCCACGCGCCGGCCCAGGTCGTCGGCGATTTGCAGCAGCCGCTCGGTCTGCCTGCGGTTCGAGGTGCCCAGCGAGGCCGAGTGGGCCGCTTCCATCGCCAGCGCCCGGGCGATCCGGCCCGGCTCGCCGGCGTCGAGCGCCAGCAGGAGCCCGCGGGCCTGGAAGTCGGCGCCGCGAACGGTGTCCACGACGCTCAGGCCGACGCTCGCGGACCAGCAGACGTCGATGCGGTTGAGCTCCGGCTGGGGGATGTCGTCCTCGGTCCGCTCGCGGAAGCTCAGCCCGCGCCAGCGAATCCGGGCGCGCTGCCAGAGCAGCGACGCGAGGGCCCGGCGGGGCGTCGCCGGGAGCGACATGCCGACCTTCGCGAGCACGGCCCGCAGCGTGTCCAGCCCTCGTCCATGTGGCCGCTGATCAGCGACTGCATGGCCGCCCGCCGGAGGAGGTCGAGGGCCAGCGAGGGCGTGACCCGGGGCACCGCGCAGGAAGCCTCGGCGGCCTCGGCGCCTCGCCCCGCGTTGGCCAGCGCGCGTCGCCCAGGCGGGCGCGGAGGACCCCTGATTGTCCTCGCCGCTCGGCAGCTCCAGCGCGAAGCGGTACAGCGCCGCGGCCCGTTCGGAACGCCAGCGCTCGGCGGCCTGGTCGGCGGCCCTGGCGAGATGGACCCGAGCCTTCTCCGGCTGGTCGGCCCCGAGGAAATGCATCCCCAGGATCTCGGGATCGACCTGCCCGGAGGCCTCCATGACCGAGGCCGAGCCCGTGATGCCCGCGTGCCACCCCGACCTCGAGGTGGGCCACGACCGTCTCGCGGATCCGGTCATGATAGGCCTCCCACCTCGTCGCCGACCGCGGCCACGTGCTGCGGATCAGCCGCTCGGCGGGAGCGCGCCAGCGAGACCCGGGCGTCATGGGACGGGCCTGCACTCGCCCAGCTCGTCGATCCGGAGCGGACGACCCGAGATCGAGATCAGCTCCAGGATCCGGCGGGTCTCGGCCGGGAGGTGCCGGATCCGCTCCAGGAGCATCTCGGTGAGCGTGACCTGCCGCCCGCCGGGCCCGGAGCATCCCCGGGGGCATGGCCCGCCGGGCGATCCGCGTCCAGCCATTGCCGCGCCCGCCGCGCGTCGGCCTTGAGGTGCCGGACCAGCTCGACGAGGAAGAAGGGATTCCCGGCCGATTCCCGCACGACGCCCTCGACGAGCGGCGGCTCGGGAGGCATCTGGAGCGGGTCGTCCTCGTCGAGCAGCGCCACGGCCAGCTCGCGGGCCTCCCCGGGATCGAGCGGGTCGACCCGGAGCTGCCGGCACGACACGCCCTCCGGGGCGCGCGTCCCCGTCCGCCGGCCGTGCCAGGAGCCCGGCCCCGCTCGAGCGACCTGAGTAGCACACTCGTCGCCCGGTCCTCGCGCCGATAGGCGGCCAGGAACAGCAGCACCGGCGCGTCCGGCGGCCGGAACAGCTCGGTCAGCAGCGCCCCGCTGTCGGCGTCCCCCATTGCAGGTCGTCGATGGCGAGGATCAGGCGGCGGCGATCGCCCAGGCGGGCGAGGAGTTCGCGGAGTGCCGAGAAGGCCCTCCGCCGCAGCTCCTGGGGGTCCGGCGTCTCGACCGAGCGTCCGGGCGCCTGGGCGACGGCCTCGACGCGCCTCAGGCCGGGGAAGATCCGGGCCAGGGCCGCCACGTCGCGCGGCAAGAACGCCGCGACGTCCGCCGCCTCCAGCCGGGCCAGGTAGCGGCTCAGGGCGTCGATCAGGCTGTCCAGCGCCTTGAACGGGACGGATTCCCGCTCGTAGCAACGCCCCGCCAGGACGACCGTGTCGTCCCGCTCTGTCTGCCCCGCGAGGAAGCTCTGGAGCAGCGCGCTCTTGCCCGCGCCCGAGGTCCCCTCGAGGAAGACGGCGACCGGACGACCCCCGTCGAGGGCGGCCAGCGCCTCGTCCAGGCTGGCCTGGTGGCGGTCGCGCCCGATGAGCCCGGCGGCCCGATGACGCGTCGAGATCCGGGCGGGACCGGGGACCCGGCTCGCGGATCCCCCGACCTGGTCGAGGTCAGCCCCTCGGAGCCGTCGAAGGACCTCCACACCGCCGGGCCGACGCTCCGGCTCGCGGCGCAGGAGGTCGTTGCAGAGGGCCTCCAGGTCTTCAGGGATGCCCCCAGCCAGGTCGCTGGGGGCCGGCGGATCGAACCGCTGCTTGTCACCGACGATCTTCCAGATGCTGCCCAAAAACGGGAGCCGGCCCGTCAGCGACTCGAACAGCATCACGCCGACGCTGTACCAGTCGCTGGCCGGCGAGACCGGCAGGCCCGCCGCCTGCTCGGGGGCCATGTAGGCGGCCGTCCCCACGAGGTGCTGCTCCGTGCTCCGGTGCTCTCCCTCGTCGTCCTGCTCCGCGGCGAGCCCGAAGTCGAGGAGCACCCGCCCCTCGGGCGTGACCATCACGTTCGAGGGCTTGATGTCCCGGTGCAGCTTCCCCGCCGCGTGCAGGGCCTCGACCCCCTCGGCGAGCTGCCGCAGCGCCTCCCGGAGCCGACGGTATCCGGCATCGCCCAGGGGGCCGATCGTGCGCGTCGCGTCGCCGCGGACGTGGCGCAGGAAATCGACCCCGTCGAGCAGCTCCATGCTCAGGATCCAGGTCCCCCGGTCGCAGATCAGCTCATGGAGCGTCACGAGGTTCGGATGCGCGACGTCCAGCAGGTGGCGGAACTCGCTCTTGAACCGGAGCAGGGCCATCGCCCCCGCGCGGTTCATCGTCTTCAGCGCGACCCGGCGGCGGCTCTTCCGGTCGAGGGCCAGGTAGACGGTCCCCATGCCGCCGCTGCCGAGCTCGCCCAGGATCTCGAAGTCCTGGATCCGCGGCCACCTCGGATTCGCCGCAGGCGCCGGCTCGCCGACCGTCAACGAGTCCGTCCCGACGGCCGAGGCGGGCGGCGGGTCTCGCGGCGGATCCTCCGGCTCGGGGAGGGAAGCCATGCTCGTCGGCGATCGGCCGGTCTGCTCCGGCACGGAGGAAGCCGGATCATCCGCGAACCCGGTCGTGGACAGGTGGACCGTGAACGTCCCGCTGCTCCGCAACGCCTGATGGACCTCGAACTGGGCCCGCAACGCCGCGGCATGCCCCGGGAAGCGGCTGAGGTACTCCCGGACGTCCGGGGCCTCCCCGTCCTCCTCGCGGAGCAGCACCTCGTTGTAGACGAGGTCCAGCAGCGTGGTGGTCTCCACGCGGGGCATGCCCGGACGCTCGAGGTAGCGCTCCACCGGGATCCGCTCGCCCCGCCGCCAGCGGTCCCGGTGGTCCTCCACCAGCGGCGAGGCGCCGACCGTCGCGCGGGTGAGGCCCGCCGAGGCTCCCGCCAGCGAAGTGGGCGAGGGGCGGACGTCGTCTCGGCCTTCGCTCATGCGGTGGAATCCGGCTCGTCCAGCCCCAGTTCGTGGGCCACGCGATCGATGGACCGGGCGAGCCGCTTGCGGATGGCCTCGGGGCTCGTCCCGTTCGCCGCGGCGATCTCCGCCCATCCCCGCCCGTCCTGGCGGAGCTCCAGCAGCGAGAGTTCCTCGGGCGCCAGCCGGCGGCGCGCCTCCTGGAGCAGCTCGCGCGCGGCGACCTCGCGGCTGGGGGTCGGGTCGGGGCCGGCGATGGCACCGATGCCGGCGCCGCCGGAACTCGCATCCGGGGCCTCGCGCTGATCGGGGGCCTCGGCGCGGCGGAAGTCGCGGCGGAGCGCGCCGTGGCCCTTGACCGCGTTGGCCAGCTTGTTGCGGGTCATCGTGGCCAGCAGCTTGAGCAACTGGTCGGGCGTGTCGATCTCGTACTGGCCCAGCGCCGTGCGGACGAAGAAGCTGGCCATGACCGACTGGCAGATGTCCATCGAGTCGAGCAGCCGGTTGAGCCGCGTGTCGAGCAGGCGGACCCGCGCGGCGCGGCGGATGGCCGGCTCGTAGCGGCGGACGAGGTCCGCCGCCGCCTGCTCGTCGCCCTCGCGCACGCGGCGGATCAGTTCCTCGAACCCCCCCGGCTCGACCCCCGGATCGGTACTCATGACGAGCCCACCTCCGACCTGCCCGATCGAGACGACGACGACATGCCGCCACGCAGGCGTGTCCCCCGACGCCCGATCGGCGATCTCGCCTATTCTAATGATCCGCCGCAAGAGGCCACTACCGCCGCGGAAGCTCCCCGCCGGGAATTTCGATCGCCCACGCTCCTCGCATCCGGCTCCGTCGGGGGCGGACCGTCCGATCAAGCCGGGGTGGCGATGAACGAGGCGTCTCCGATTTCTTCCCCGTTTTGTGTCCGGTCCGGCGACCGCCGGTGATAACCCCGCGGAAGGACGTCACGGACGTCCGCGAGACGAGGACGGGGACGCGGTCCCCACGGCACTCAGAAGGGACACGAGCGATGAGGACTTCGATGAGTTTCCGGACGCTGGTCGTGGCCGGCACGCTCCTGGTCGGGAGCCTGATCTCGACGGCCTCGCCGGCCATGGCGGCGGGGGGCGGCCCGGGGGGCCAGGGCCGCGGAGGCAGGGCCCCCATGGCTCGCGGCTTCCACGGCCCCGGCTACGGCCACGGTCACGGTCACGGGGGTTACGGCGGGCACCACGGCCATCATCACCATGGCCACGGAGGCTGGTATCGGCCGTTTCCTTACCCCTATCCGGTGAAGACCCCGTGGATCCGGCCGGTGCCCTATGTGTGCCGTTACCACTGGCCGAGCCCCTGCAACTGCTCGTGGATGTTCGGGGGTTTCTGAGCCCGACGAGGGAACCCCGCCGAGAGGTGGCGGCGGGGATGCCTCGCCTCGCCGCCCGGTCGATGCCCCGGCATCCCGGCGGCGAGGTCTCCTTGCGCCCCCTCAACGGTCTCGCTTCCGCCCCTCGACCTCCTGCCGGTAGGCCGCGATGTCGTGCAGGATGCCGGGCAGCTCGTCGAGCGAGAACTGGGCCCGGATGGCCCCCTCGGTGTAGGCGGCCTTGTTCATCCCGTAGACGACCGAGGTCGCCTCGTCCTGCCCCGCGGTGAACCCGCCGGCCGCGAGGATGGCCTTGCAGCCCTCCACGCCGTCGCGGCCCATGCCGGTCATCAGGATGCCGACCGCCACGGACTGGTAGATTCGGGCCGCGGACTGGAAGAGGACGTCGATCGAGGGCTTGTGCCCGCTCACCGACGCCTCGTCGGAGATCGAGACCCGCACCCGCGGAGGCGATCCGACCAGCGCCATGTGGCGCCCGCCGGGGGCGACCAGGATCTGGTTGGCCAGCACGAAGTCCCCCTCGGCGGCCTCCCGGACCGTCATCGAGCAGGAGCGATTCAACCGCTCGGAGAACACGCCCGTGAACTGGGCGGGCATGTGCTGCACGATCAGGATCGGCGGGGACGGCGGCGCGACCTGGGGCAGGACCTGGCTGAGCGCCTGGGGGCCTCCGGTCGAGATCCCGATGACGACGCACGGCTGCCCGGGGGCCGGCTGGGCGGGGGCCGAGGCGGGCTGATCGCGCGGCCTCCCTCGCGACTCGCCGGGGCCCGCACCGGGACGCGAGCGCGGGGGGAAGGGGGGTCTGGTCGCGGCGGGCCGGGCGCCCTCGGCGGCCGCCGGGGCCGAGGCCGATGGCGGGGGAGACCGCCGCGCGCGGCGGACGCGGCTCTGTGCGGCGGTGAGGACCTTCGCGATCAGCAGCTCGGCGCCGGCGCGCATCTCGGCGAGCTGGTTCCGTTCGGGCTTGGGCATGAAGTCGACCGCGCCGAGCTCGAGCGCCTGGAGGGTGACGTCGGCGCCCTCCTGCGTCAGCGCGCTGACCATGACCACGGGGGCCTCGTGGGCGGCCAGGAGCAGGGGGAGGGCTTCCAGGCCGGAGACCTCGGGCATCTCGACGTCGAGGGTCACCACGTCGGGCTTCAGCCGGACGGCCTCGAGGACGGCCTCGCGGCCGTTCCGCGCGGTGCCCACGACCTCGATCTCCGGGGCCGAGGCGAGCAGGTCGCAGAGCAATCGGCGCATCAGCGCCGAGTCGTCAACCACGAGGACGCGGATGCGATCGGAGACGGGTTCAGGGCCGCTGCCACGGATTGCCACGCCGTTCTCTCTTCCTGGCTCGCTGACTCACGCCCGCGGCGTATCGCCCGCCGGGGCGGAGTCGCCCAGCTTCCGGAGCAGGTTCAGGACGCGCTCGCGCTCGAAGGGCTTGACGATGAAGTCGATGGCCCCGTCGCGGATCGAATCCATGAGGGCTTGTTTCTGGTCCAGGGCCGTCACGACGATCACCTGGGCGTCCGGGTCGAGTTCGCGGATCTTGCGGAGCGCCTCGAGGCCGCCCATGACCGGCATGACCAGGTCCATGGTGACCAGGTCGGGCCGCATCTGACGGTAGAGGGAGACGCCCTCCTCGCCGTTGCCGGCCTCGCCCACGACCTCCCAGCCGGCCTCCTCGGCCACGCCCCGGATCAGCTTCCGCATGAACAGGGCGTCGTCCACGACCAGCAGCCGCTTCATGGCCGGCGCCTCCCCCGCGCGCCGGGGAGTCCCCGGGAGGGCGCGAGTCTCACGTGGCCGGGACGCTCAGAGTTCATGATCGGTTCCCCCCGGGATCTTGATTGCGACGATGCCCGAAGCCGTGTCGAGGGTCAAGTGGCGACCGCTGGCCCCGCCCAGGTCGCGGGCCACGATCGGGATCCGCAACTCCCCGAGGATCCGCTCGACGGCCTCGGCGTTGAGCTGGCCAATGTTCAGCGCCGAGTTCGACGCCCCCCCGACCGGGAACATGCTGGCGCCGCCGGCGAGCTTCGCCACCAGGCGGCCGCGCGCCCTGGCCTGGAGCGTCCGCTCGATGTCCTCGATCATCGCCGGGATCGCCGTGTCGGCGAACTTGCCCGGGGAGTCGACCGCGCCCCGCGAGTCGGGCAGGACGATGTGCGCCAGCGCCCCCAGCCGGGCGACCCGATCGTGGAGGACCACGCCGACGCACGAGCCGAGCAGGGTCCGGATCCTCGCCGGCGCCACGGCGACGGCCCACCGGCCGATGGGCACCGAGACGACCTCCGGAGGACCCGCGAGATTGGAGGATTCAGGACCGGGCACGACAACCACCTCGCGCTAGTGGGACTCGAGCTCCGACAACGCCTCGGCCAGCGCGTGCAGCGACGCACGATCGGGGATCAGGAGCAGCCGGGCGTTCAGGTCGACGTCGTCCCGCCCGGATTCGAAGCTGGTGTGGACCAGGAGCACCTGGTCGAGCTCGAGCGCCTGCTCCATGAGGGCGAACTCGATCAGGCTGCCGGCGAACTCCCGGAGGAAGGTCGGGGGCGTGGGCACGAGCTCCTCGCCCGCGGGGCCTCCCCGCGACAGCCTCCCCGGGAGGTGGGCCGCCAGGGCGTTGAGGTAGGCGCAGCCGACGATGTTGGTCGTCTCCTGGACGGCCGACTGCTCGAGCTCACCCCAGGCGGTCGTCGTCCCGGCGGGCTGGTGCAGGAGCAGGTCCACCAGGCCGAGCCCCGCCGCGTCCTCGAGGACCAGGAGGATCTGGCCGCCCAGCGGGCCGGTGAGCCCCATCGCGCACGCGGCGACGAGGGCCTCCGGCGGGCCGAGGACCTCGGCCGCCCGGGCCAGCTCCACCTGCTCGACCTCGTTGACCGTGAGCCGGACCTCCTGCCCCAGCCACTTCGACATCGCCTGCGAGGCGCTCTCCGCCCCGCGCTCGAAGATCATCCTCAACAACCGCCGCTGCGATGCGGTCAGGATCGAATCCATTGGCAACCACGGAAGTTAGTGGAAGGAACAACCACGGAATACACGGAACACACGGAAAGAAGACGGGGACCGGAGGATCGCTTAGCTCACGATTCGCTCGTATTCGAGTAGAGGATGATGTCCGAAGTTGATGAGAAAACCAAGCTTGAAGCCGGCCGCCTTGAGGTCATTTTGAAGCTGGGCCCGATGCTCATCGCAGAGGTTCGAGACGGCCTTGATCTCGATGATGATCGCCTCGAAGCAGACGATGTCCGGCTGGTATCGGTGCTCGAGCCTCCGGCCCTTGCAGGCCGGCTCCAGGTCCACGCGTGGAGCGTAGGGAATTCTCCGCAATTCAAACTCAATCTCCAGACACTCCTGGTAGACCGCCTCGAGAAACCCGCACCCTTTCTCCTTGTAGACCTCGAAACAGGCCCCCAGGATCTGGTAACTCTCCTGCTCGAAGATCATACCTCTCCCCACCTGAATCTCGTTCTCCCTATTCTCTTCTCTTCATGTTTTCCTTTCCGTGTATTCCGTGTGTTCCGTGGTTCCTCTACTTCGATCTCCTTCAATCCTTCCGTGGTCTCTTCTACTTCCGTGGTTCCATCCGGCGGGCGGCCATGGTGATGACCGCGTCCACGTCGAGGATCAGCGACACGCGGCCGTCGCCCAGGATGCTGGCGCCCGAGAGCCCCGGCACGGGGCGGAAGTTCCGCTCGAGCGACTTGAGGACGACCTCCTGCATGCCGATGAGCTGGTCCACCAGCAGGCCGATGGTGGTCTCGCCGTTCTGGACGATCACCACCCGGAGCCCGTCCGTGTCCGCGTCCGCGTGTCCGTCCCGGCCCGGCCGACCGGCCGCCGGATGATCGCCGCCCGCCCAGCGGAAGACGTCGCCGAGTGAGACCAGGGCGATGACCTTCCTGCGGATCTCGATCGTCGGCCGGCCCTGGACCCGGAAGACCTGCGGCGCGCGGACCTCCACGATCTCGTCGATGTGGTCCAGCGGGATCGCGTAGATCTCCTCGTAGATCCGCACCAGCAGGCTCGACATGATGGCCAGCGTCAGCGGGAGCCGGATGGTGAACGTCGTGCCCTGGCCGGGGGCCGTCCGCACGTCGACGCTGCCGCTGAGGTTCTCGATGCGGTTCTTGACGATGTCCATCCCCACGCCGCGCCCCGAGATCTCGGTGATCGTCTCGGCGGTGCTCAGGCCGGGGTGCCAGATATACGGCACGAGCTCGCGATCCGACAGGTGATCGGCCTCGCTCGCGGCGACCAGTCCCTTGGCGACGATCTTGCGGCGGATCCGCTCGCAGTCGATCCCCCGGCCGTCGTCGCCGACCGTGATGACCACGCTGTTGCCGCGGTGCGACGCCTGGAGCGACACGGTCCCGGCGCGCGGCTTGCCGGCGGCCTCCCGGACCTCCGGCGGCTCCAGCCCGTGGTCCACCGAGTTCCGCACCATGTGGATCAGCGGGTCGCTCAGCTCGTCGATCATCCGCTTGTCCAGCTCGGTCTTCTCGCCGCTGATCGACAGCAGCACCTCCTTGCCGGAGGAGAGGCTGAGGTCCCGGATCACCCGGCGGAACCGCTCGAAGAGCGGCCCGATCGGGACCATCCGCGTGTCCAGGACGCCCTTCTGCAGGCCGTCGGTGACGCGGCCCAGGCTGTGGATCGCCTCGGTGAGCGCCTTGAGCTGCTCGCGCCCCTGGCGGAGCCGGTCCAGCTCGTCGTGGATCTCGCGGAAGTTGTCCCGGAGCCTGCGGACGTGGCCGTTCCAGCGCTCCATCGAGGCCTCGCCGTTGGCGGCCCAGCCCCCGCCGGGCCGGGCCCCCGTGGAGCCCTCCAGGCCGCGGCTGATGCTCTCGAGCCGTTCCTCGGTGTCCAGCGCCAGGGCCTGGGCGTTGGAGCCGCGGAAGAGCTCGTCCAGCCCCCGGGCGATATCCACGAACCGGGCCTTGTTGATGACCAGCTCGCCGGCCAGGTTCATCAGGTAATCGAGCCGGTCGCTCTCCACCCGGATCGTCTCGGCGACCTTCGCCTTCCGGGGCGGGCTCCCGGCGGCGGGGGCGGGGGCGGCCTGGCCGCCCGGGGTCGGTTCCGCGACCGAGACGGCGACCGGGACCGCGGCCGGCGGAGCAAGCGGCCCCTGATCGAGGTGGGCGGCGCCGACGCCCGAGGGCGCCTCCTCCTCGGCCGCGGGGGGCGGCGCCTGTGCTTCGCCAACCTGGGCCGGCTCCGCTGGGCTTGCGGGCTCGGCGGGGGGGGCAGCGGGAGGGGTCTCCTCCGCAGGCGGGCGGGCGGCCGTCGCGGTGAGCTCCTCCGATCCCGACTCGATCCGGATCCGGGCGACGCCATCGACGTCGGCCAGCGTCCGCAGCTCGCCGCGTCGCACTCGGTGGCGAGCCAGACCGTGAACTCGGTCAGCGCCTCAGCCTCCTCGATCGACTCAATGGGCGGGCGGGTCTCGAGCACACGGCCCCGGGCCGAGAGCCGGTTGAAGACGAGCCTGGCCTTCATGTCGGGCAGGGGGAGGTGCGGCTCGAAGACGACCGTCACGCCGACGCGGCCCGCGCCTTCCAGCAGCACCTCCGCGGCGGAGGGCGGCGGCGCCTCAGCGGGCGGCGCGGCGGGGGCGACCGCCGGGGCCCCCTCCAGGGTGGCGATCACCAGCGGGGTGAGGGCCGCGAGGTCCACCCGGCTCTGCCCCTCGGCGCGGAGCTCCTTGTGGTAGTCGCGCAGCTCGTCCAGGCAGCGGAAGGTGAGGTCCAGGACGGGGCGGTCGAGGGTCCGCTTCTTGCTCCGGAACTGGTCGAAGAGGCTCTCCAGGTGGTGGGTCAGCCGGTTGACCGGCTCGAAGCCCATGACGACGGAGGCGCCCTTGATGCTGTGGAACATCCGGAACGCCTCGGCGAGGGCCTTGGAGTCGGTCGGGTCCTGCTCCAGCCTCAGGAGCGCGTCGTTGAGCGCCGCGATGTGCTCGTCGGTCTCGTCCAGGTAGAAGGGCAGGAGCTCGGACAGGTTGAACCCCGACATCGCCGGTTCCTCTCAGGGGAGCCTCTGGAACAGCCAGGGCTTCAGCTTGACCAGGGGATCGAGCATCCCGTAGATCCCCTCGGTGGGCCCGATCACCAGGTAGCCGCCCTTCGCCACGGCCGCGAGGATGTGCTTCACCACGGTGGCCTTGGAGTCCTTGTCGAAGTAGATCAGGACGTTCTTCAGGAAGATGCAGTCGAACGGCTCCTCCCTGAGCGGGGTCAGCAGGTTGTGGAGCTTCCAGGTGACCAGCGAGCGGACCTCGTCCTTGACCGTCCACCGCTTCGCCTTGGGGTCCTCGTCGAAGTAACGCTTCTTCTCCTCCGCGCCGACCAGGTGGACGGCGCGCTCGTCGTAGCTGCCGGCGCGGGCCAGGGCCAGCACCGTGCCGCTGAGGTCGGTGCCGACGATCTGGGTCCGGAAGCCGGGCAGCAGGAGGCGGTTCTCCAGGACCTTCAGGGCGATGGAGTACGGCTCCTCGCCGGTGCTGCACGCGGCCGACCAGATCCGCAGCCGGCGGGGCCGCTTGTGCTGGGCGGCCTGGGCGGCGACCTCCGGGAGGAAGGCCTCCCCGAGCCAGGCGTAGTGGTGCTTGTCCCGATAGAAGTACGTCTCGTTGGTGGTGATCGCGTCCAGGAACTGGGGCATCTCGCCGGCGCCGGCCGGCGAGGTGAGGAACAGGTAGTACTCGGCGAAGGTCTTGATCCCGGTGGACCGGAGCCGGCGGCGGACGCGGTTGGAGACCAGCACCCGCTTGGTGTCGGCGATGCGGATCCCCGAGTTCCGGTAGATCAGGCCGCAGAACCGCTGGAATTCCTCGTCGGTCAGCTCGGTGTTCTGCATGCGTTTCCGTCCGCGAGGATCGCCGGGCGGCCGGCCGGCGCGACTAGACCTTGAATCCCGAGATCACGTTCTTGAGCGTGGCGGCCTGGGCCCCGAGCTCCTCGGCGCTGGCGGAGAGCTCCTCGGCGCTGGAGGCATTCGTCTCGGTGATGCTCGAGACGTTCAGGATCGCCTTGTTCACCTCGTTGGAGGCCTCGGACTGCTCGCGGGTGGCCTGGGCGATCTTGCCGATGCTGGCGGCCGTCTCCTGGACGCCCTGGACGATCCGGGCGAGCGACTCGCCGGCCTTCTCGGAGAGCTGCGCCCCGTCGGCGACCCGGCGGGTCGACTCCTTGATCAGCGCGGTGATCTCCTTGGCCGCGGCGCTGGAGCGCTCGGCGAGCTTCCGCACCTCGTCGGCGACGACCGCGAATCCCAGGCCGTGCTCGCCGGCGCGGGCCGCCTCGATGGCCGCGTTGAGGGCCAGCAGGTTCGTCTGGCTGGCGATCTCGCTGATCACCTGGATGATGTCGCTGACCTGCTCGCTGGACTTCTTGATCAGCACCATCGCCTCGATGGCCTGCTCGACCGAGTCGCCCCCCTGCTTGGCCAGGTGCGACGTCTTGTCGGCCAGCCCCGCGGCCGAGTCGGCGTTCTGGTTGATCTGGACGATCGCGTGCGAGAGCTGCTGGATCGAGGCCGACATCTCCTCCACGGTCGCCGCCTGGTTCTGGGCCGACTCGCTGAGGTAGCTGGCGCTCTCGGCCACCACCCGCGACCCCTCGGCGAACTGGCTGGCGGACTCCAGGATCTGGCCGATGATGTTCTTCAGGTCGCCGATCATCCCGCCCAGGGCCTCGCCGAGCCGCCCCATGTCGTCGTCGCCCCGGACGTCGACGGTCACGGTGAGGTCACCCTCGGCGGCGGCGCGGGCCACCCTCATGAGCTGGCTGACCTTCGCCTCGAGGTCCTTCTTGCCCTGGTCGATCCGGGCCTGCTGGTCCACCCGCTCCAGCGCCTGCGAGACCAGCCGGCCGATGTTCCGCAGCGCGTCCAGCCGCTCGGGCGAGGGGTCGACCCGGTCCTCGGTGAAGAAGTCCATCGTGCCGACCACCTTGCCCCCGAGGGTGATCGGGAAGCAGACGCCCGACTTCAGCCCGCCGCGGCGGGCGACCGGGGCGCGGGAGCACGTCTTCATCTCGCCGATGTCGGGCACGAACACGAGGTCCCGCGTCTGCCAGGCCGTCCCGTTGAGCCCCTCCCCCTCGCGGAAGCGGGAGTCGGCGGTCACGCGGCGGAACTCGTCGCTCACCGAGCCGGAGTCGTGCGAGAACCGCAACGCCTGGTCCTCCGGGTTGATCTCCCAGTACGACCCGTACGACCAGCCGAAGGCCTCGCGGACGGCCCCCAGCGCCGCCTGGACCACGTCGCGCTGGGTCTTCGCCCGGCCGAGCGCCAGCAGGAGCTGGTTAACCGCCGTGGTGTTCCCCGCCAGCTCCGCCTCGCGCGCCTTGGACGCGAGCTGCTCGGTCACGACGTCCCAGGTGATCATGGGCCCGATGTACCGCCCGTTCTGATCGACCATGGCGCTGGCCAAGAGGTCGAAGACCTCCGGCCCGACGTGGATCGTCGCCCGCCGCGGCAGGTTCCGCGGGTCGCCCAGCAGCCGCCGCTGATGCTCGGGCGCCTTGTGGAAGACGTCGATGGTGTGCCCGACCATCTGGTCCACCTTCACGGGGAGGTGGGCCTCCAGCTTCTTGAGCGTGCGGGTCGCGGCCGGGTTCATGTAGCGGATCTTCAGGTCCAGGTCGGCGCTCATCATGTTGATCGGCGCGTTCTCGACCATCTGCATGATCCGGCCCAGGTCGTCCTGCCGGCCCAGGTTGGCGATCTTGTCCGAGGCGAGCCGCCCCACCGTGCGGAGGGCGTCGAGCCGGGTCGGGCTGATGTCCACCGCCTGCAAGGCGAAGAAGTCCATCGTGCCGATGACCGAACCGTCTCGGAGGATCGGGAAGGCGACGGCGCTGCGGATGCCGGCCCGGCTGGCCAGGGGTGCGCGGCTGCAATCCCGGATCTGGGCCAGGTCGCCGGCGAACACCAGGTCGCGCTGCCGCCAGGACCGGCCGTTGAGGCCCTCTCCCTCGCGGAATCGGGCCGACCGCGTGTGCCGCTGAAAGTCGTCGTCGACCCGCCCGGAGTCGATCGCGAAGACCAGAGCGTTCTCCTCCGGGTCCACCGTCCAGTACGAGGCGTAGGCCCAGCCGAAGGCCTTGCGGATCGTCTCCAGCGACGCCCGCAGGACCTCGTCCACGGTCCGGGCGGCGATGATGGCCGCGGTCGTCTCGAGCAGCGCGTGGGTGTTCGCCGTGGCCTCGGCCAGCAGCGGCTCCGCGTCGGTGCCCGGCTCCAGGACGGCCGGGGACGGGCTCATCGCCCGCACGGCCTTCTGCTGCGCCGCCTTCGGCGCGGCCTTGCGAGAGGCCGCACGCCTGGGCTTCTCCCGAGGGGCCGCCTGCGGCGGCGGCGAGCCCTGACCGTCCGCCTGGGCTTCTTCGTGCGATCGTGGGGAGCGAGGTTCCATGATGATCACGCAGGTGGCAAGAGAGGATGAAGGTCCAGGTGGCTCGTCGGTCTCGGTGCGGGACGGCCCGTCGGCGGGCCGTGGGGATCGGGGCGAGATCCCCGCCGGGGCGGCCTCTCAGCTCGAGGCGGGGATCGCCGGCGCCGCGGGCACGTTCAGCTCCGCGGGCTCGAACAGCTTGTCGATGTCGAGGATGATCAGCAGCCGATCCTCCAGCCTCGCCAGGCCGGCCAGGTACTGGTGGTTCACCGCCAGCACGCTGAGCGGGGGCGGCTGCACGAGGTCCCGATCGATCCGGATGACCTGGGTCACGGCGTCCACCACGCAGCCGACCGTCTTCTCGTGGACGTTCACGACGATCGTCCGGGTCTCGTCGTCCAGGTCCCGGTGGGGCAGACCGAACCGCTTGCGCAGATTCACGATCGGGATCACCGACCCCCGCAGGTTGATCAGCCCTTCGATGAAGTCCGGCACCTGGGGGATCCGGGTGATCGGCTTCATCAGGATGATTTCCTGGATCTTCGTGATCGCGATCGCGTAGTCCTCGTTATCCAGCCGGAAGCCGACGAGCTGGATCACCGGATTCTCGGCGCGGTTGGGACCGCGGTCGCTGGGGAGCCGTTGCGGCGAGCCGGAAAACATGGTGCAGGCCCAGGTGTACGATCGGCATGGAGGCGCGGGGCCGGGAAGGCGGCGGAGAACCGGGCTCCCCGCAGAGCTTACCCAGGCGACACGTTAAGAGTCTATCATCGATTTTGACAGAGGTGGAATGAATCGGCGAGATGGGCCATATCGGAGGCACAGATTTGCACTCGGACATCCTGCCGGCTTCACCTCGATGGTGGTGCGAGGCTTGGGTTTAGAGCGGTCGCCGGTTGCCTGTGTGGGGTCCGCATTCGCGGACGTCTTCAGGACGCATGACCGAAGAGGTCTGCAATTGCGGACCCTACGAGGACCCTCGCCATCCAAACGGCAACCGCTCTAAACGGCCGGACCGAGTTACCTGGACTTCTCCAATGAAGTTCCCGGCTTGGATTCCGACCGATTTCTCTCGAAAAAGCCGACTTCGGCCACAGTCGAGATGTTGAGAATAGCCCGGTCCGGCCGCTTGGGTTGAGCAGTTGCCGGCACGGCAGCTTCGCCGGCGAATGGCCCTCGACTGCGCGGACCGAGCGTCAGGAGCGAGGAGTCAGGGGCAGGTCCGTCCTCCTCGTTCCTGTTCATTTCACTTTTCCATGTCGCCGGGCTTCCAGGCCTGGTCGAAGAACGGTCGCGTGTGGCTGTAGAGACGGAAGATGACGAAGGACCCCTTGCCCGGCACCGCCGCAGCCGGTTCTTCTCGCCCCTCGGCGGGTCCGTCGGGCCGAGGTCGATGTCGGTCGAGCCGTCGGGGTTCCGCTCGGGGGCATCCCTCGAGTAGAGCGGCGGGAGGGGTCGCCCGCTGTCGAGCCCAGAGGCGGTCACGCCGTCGTGGACGGCGCCCGACCCGAAGTCGGGCGCGGGGATGTTCGCGGGTCAGGATGATCTGCGTCCACATGCTCACTTGCCAGGCCGAGAGGACAGGCCGGGACCGGTCCCGGCCCGCAAACGAGGTCGGCGTCACTTCAGCTCGACGGTGACGTTCTCGATCTTGCCGGTGAACCAGAACGGCAGCTCGTAGGTGAAGTCGATGGCCGAACCGGTGTCCATGCCGACGTCGATGCCCTCGCCGAGCGAGAACTGGAGCGGGACGGTCCTCGGCAGCCTGCCCTCCCCGACCTTCCTGCCGTTGGCGGTCAGCGTCACCGTTGCGGGCATGCCGCGTTCGCCCGGCTTGCCCTCGTAGGCGAGGTTCATCCCCAACGACACTTTCCCCTTCGGCAGTTCCTCAGTCGTGATCGTGAACCGCTCGATGGCGAGCATGTTGTAGACGAAGTGGGCCTTGCCGTCGCGCAGGTAGATGCCGTAGCCGCCGGTCATGCCGCCCTCGGTGAAGACCATCCCCTCGGCTCCCTTCTCGGGGATCTCGATCTCCGCGGCGACGGAGAACGACTTGTTGAGCACCGGGGGGCACGCACCGCTCGGCAGGGCGATCTGGCCGGGGTAGTAGACGTACTTGTCGCGCCTGCCGGCGAGGTTCGGCCGCCCCTGGAGCTCGGCGTTCAACCGCTCGACGCCACGCCAGT
This sequence comes from Isosphaeraceae bacterium, assembly GCA_046349995.1. GTDB lineage: Bacteria > Planctomycetota > Planctomycetia > Isosphaerales > Isosphaeraceae > Aquisphaera. Next base: position 33,198 of record JAXMBE010000053.1, read on the forward strand.
CCAGCGGCAGCACGCTGTACTTCTCGGCCTCCTTCCAGAACAATTCCTCGAACTCCTTGAGCTTGTCCGGGTACTTCGCCGCCAGGTCCTCCGCCTGCGAGAAATCCTTGCCGAGGTCGTAGAGTTCCCACTTCGCCGTGAACGGGTCGAACTCGCCGCGGACGGGATTCCACGGGACGAAGCTGCGGCTCGACGCCATCCAGCCGTCGTGGTAGATGCCGCGGTTGACGAACATCTCGAAGTACTGCGTCTCCCGCGTCTCCGGGGCGTCCCTGTTCGTGAACGTCTCGAGGAAGCTCGTCCCCTCGATCGGCTTCTGTTCGATGCCGTTGAGCACCGTCGGCGGGGTGACGCCGATCGCCTCGTAGAGCGTCGGCACGATGTCGATGACGTGCAGGAACTGCGAGCGCATCCCGCCCTTGTCCCCGATCTTCGCGGGCCACGAGATGATCATCGGGTTGCGCGTACCGCCGAGGTGCGAGGCGACTTGCTTGGTCCACTGGAACGGCGTGCACATCGCGTGCGCCCAGGCGCTGGGGAAGTGGTTGAACCACCTCGGCCCGCCGATCTCGTCGATGTGCCTGAGATTGTCCTCCCACTTCTCCGGGAACCCGTTGAAGAACAGGTTCTCGTTCAGGCTCCCCTCGAGTCCGCCCTCGGCGCTGGCGCCGTTGTCGCCGACGATGTAGATGAAGATCGTGTTGTCGGCGTTCGGCATCTGCTTCACCGCGTCGATGACGCGGCCCATGTGGTGGTCGACGTGGGCGGCGTACCCCGCGAACGTCTCCATCATCCGCGCGTAGATCTTCTTCTGACCGTCGTTGAGCGTATCCCACGCCGGCAGCCCTTCGCTCCGGGCCGTGAGCCTGGTCCCCGGCGGCACGACCCCCAACTTGATCTGCCGCGCGAGGGTCGCTTCGCGGTAGGCATCCCAGCCGTCGTCGAACGTCCCCTTGAACTTCTCGATCCACTCCTTCGGGGCATGGTGCGGGGAGTGGTTGGCCCCCGGCGCGACATACAGGAAGAACGGCTTGTCCGGGGAGATGCTCGTCGCCTTGCGGGTCCACTCGATGGCCCTGTCCGCGAGGTCCTCCGTCAGGTGGTAATTCGGGTCCTTGCTCCTGGGGACGAGGTTGCGGTTCTCGAACAGAACCGGGTCCCAGTGGTTCATGTCCCCGGCGTTGAACCCATAGAAATAGTCGAATCCCAGGCCGTTGGCCCACCGGTCGAACGGCCCGATCGTACTGGTCTCCCATGTCGGCGTGTTGTGGTTCTTGCCGATCCAGGCGGTCATGTACCCGTTCTGCCGCAACACCTCGCCGATCGAGCCGCAGCTCCGGGGCAGGACGCAGGTGTATCCGTCGTACCCGGTGGCCGCCTCGGTGATGCACCCGAAGGTGGCCGAGTGGTGATTGCGGCCGGTGATCAGCGAGGCCCGGGTCGGGCTGCACAGCGCGGTCGTATGGAAGCGGTTGTACCTCAGCCCTTCCGCCGCGAGCTTGTCGAGCGTCGGCGACGGGATGCCGCCGCCGAACGTCGAGTACTGCCCGAACCCGGTGTCGTCGAGCAGGATCAGCACGACATTCGGCGCACCCTTCGGCGCCCGGGCGGGCTGGGGGAACTGCGGCGCGTCGGAGTCCTTGTACGTCTTCCCGATTTTGCCCCGGAAGCGGAAGTCGGGGCGCGGGAGGACCTTCGCAGTACCCGACTGCGGCGGATCTCCCGCGGGTTGCTGCGCGAAGGTCTCGGCAAATCGGCCGGCGGCGGCCAGCCAGCCGAGGGCACAGCCGGCCAGGACGAACGCGGCCGGGGCCGGGAAGGGGCGACGCATGATGATTCTCCTCGGATGTTCGGAAGAACGGGGCGGGATTCTCCCGGCCAGTCGACGGACAGAGGGTGCGACTTCACGGCGATCGTCACCCTCTCGCGTGCGGCACCGGCGGTCGCGGATGCACACCGGACCTCCGGGAAAGAGCGATTCACCTTGACACTCGGGTCACGGCCGGAGGGGTCCACTCACCCTCGGCGATCTCGGCCTTGGGCCAGTACGCCCGGAGGTAGAGCGAGAACGCGCCGGCCGGCGGTTGGAGCCAGTTGGCTTCCTTCTCCGCCCCCGGATGCTCCGCCTGGACGTAGAGCGTGAGCGAGCCGCCCGGGCCGAATCCGAGTCCCTTGTTCTTGGTCCCGAGAGAATATCGCTTCAGGTCGTTCGGGTGGAAGAAGTGTTGCTCGTTGTACAGCGTGAGCGACCAGAAGCCCTCGACCGGAGGGAGCTGCCCGGCCGGGAAGGTCATGATGTAGGCGTTCGCCCCGTTCAGCCGATCTCCCTTCGCATCGAGGTCCTGGTAGAAGTAGCGCGTCTCCCGGGCCTTGTTGACGAAGATGTTGGACTTCGCCACCGCCGCCCGGGTGAAGTAGTCCGTGCCCCACTCGGCCCCATTCTTGATCGTCGTCCAGTTGTCCTTCAGCGGCAGGCCGTAGTGGTGGAACTGGAACAGGGGCGTAATCAACTCCCGCTCGGCCTCGACGGCCGCCTCGGTGAACGCCGTCTTCAGACGGTCGTCGCGGGCCGCCGCCTGGAGCACCGAGCGGAACTCCGCGTGGAGGGCCTCCTCGCCGGGCTGCGGAGGCACCTCGTCGAGCACGGCGGCCAGGTCGTCGACGAACTTCTCCGGGTGGACCCACTTCACTTCCGCGGACCCCGTGTCGCCGGGAAACGCCGGGACCCTCGACCAGTCAACGGCCTTCATGCGTCCATCGAACTCGCTCAACGGGTAGGCGTTGATGCGAGACAGGACCTCCTGGACGGCCTTCCTGTCCTCCGGCTCGTCGCTCTGGAAGACGCGGGGGAAGAGGCATCCGATGCGCGTGGAGCAGCGGAAGACGGCCGTGATGCCCTCGGGCACGGTCCCCTTCCATTCGGCCCCGGCGAGCAGATAGAACCCCGGCTTCGTGCCGTACATCTTGCCGAGCGCGGCGAAGGCGTCGGTCCGCTGGTCGACGACCTGATAGACCCAGAAGCGGTCCCCGAAGTCGGGGACCTGGACGACGACCGGCTCCCTGGCGAAGTCGGCGACGCACTGGCCGTAGACGACGTCCTGATTCGGGCAGGCGACGGCCCGTTCCGACGGCTCGATGTAGTCGCGGAGCATGCAGAGACGATTCGGGGGGGCGACCGGGAGGACCCCGCCGGCGAGCCCCGGGGCGGGCAACTTCGAGTAGGTGACGTATCGATTGTGGATGTTGGCCATCGGCCATGCCCACAGGTACGCAGACCGGGCGACCTGTCGGACGTAGCCTTCGGTCAGTCGCGTGCCGGGCACCGGGCCGGGCGGAGCCTTCGGCCCTTCTGCCGAAGTGGCACACCGCGAGCCGTCGAGCAACACTCCTGCCACGAGCACCGCGCCGGCAGTCGCCCATCGCGTTCTCATCCTGCCACTCCTTCACCTAAGCACACGGACGGGGTCAATCTATGGCTCCGGGACCCCCTCATCCGCCCCTTCGGGGCCCCCCTCGATCCCTCACCCGCGAGACCGGGAGATGGTGGCCGGGACGGCCGGGTGAGGGCCGGCGCGGGTGCGGGATGTCAAGGAATACCGTGACCACGCGCTCAGAGGCCTCGCTTGCGGGTCATCGAAATTTCGGACCGCGCGACGAGAAGGGGGGTCCCCCGTCGCCCCGCGGGATTCCCACGGCTACGGTGACTCCGGGAAGAGGTTCACCTTTCGCCGAGATCCTATTCGGCGTTCCAGACCTGGAGCCCGGTCGTATCGATCAATCCGGGCAGCACGGTCATGCCCAGCTCCTGGGCGGCCCGGCCGACCTGGTGGGCCCGGTTGCGGTCGGCCAGGATCGTGACCGTGCCGCCGCCCCCGGCGCCATTCGCCTTGAAGCCCAGCGCCCCGGCGCGGAAGGCGGCCTGGTGGAGCGCCTCGATCTCCGGGGTGGTGATGTCCGGGTGGAGCCGCTTCTGGGCCTCCCAGTTGGCGTTCATCGCCGCGCCGAAGCCGGCGAAGTCGCGGGCCAGGAGCGCCTCCTTGCCGCTGATCGCCGCGGCGGCCAGGGCGTCGAAGTCCTCGCGATGCTGCTCGGCCTCGGCGATCACCTTCTGGTGCATGCCGCTGGAGAAATGGGACTTCCCCGTGTAGACCAGCACGAACCGGTCCTCCAGCTCGCAGATCAAGGCCGGGTCGAGGTGGATGGGGAAGATCCGGGCGTCGGGGTACTGCACCTCCATGAAGTTGACCCCGCCGTAGGCGCTGGCGAGCTGGTCCTGGACCCCGCATTCCAGCTTCAGGTTCTCCACCTCCAGGAGCTGGGACTCCCGGGCGACCTCGTGCGGCAGCAGGTGCCCGCCGCAGTAACGGGCCAGGGCGCCGATGGCCGCAACCCCCAGCGCCGCGGACGAGCCCAGGCCGCTGGCCGGCGGGGCGTTGGACCGGACCTGGAGCGAGATCTGGCGGTGCGTCGAGAACAGCCCCTGGCGGCGGATCTCGATCCCGGAGCGGGCGACGGCCGCCTTCAGCAGGTCGAGCACCCCGTTGTATTCCACCTGGCGGAGGTCATTGAACGAGCAGCGCTCGTCGGTATCCAGGCTCTCCAGGGTCACGCCGCTGGGCCCGTCGTGCACCGTCAGCGTGACATAGGTGTACATCCGAGCCGTGAAATTCAGCACCGCGCCCCTCGGCACGATCCTGGTGTCCGTCCAACCCCCGAGGTCGCAGAACCGCACCGGCGCCCGCGCCCTTACCTGCATCACCACACCACCTTCCGACCACTGTTCGGCCCCTGCCCCGCATCGACCAGGCCCGATCATAAGGCCTTCCGCCGACCATGACAAGCGAGACGGAGGACACGGAGTGGTGCCGCCGCGGCCTCTCCTTGATCGAAACAAAACGTCCCCCCCGGGGAGCACGAGGCTCACCGGGGGGGACGACACACACCACACCGGTCCGATCGGGGAGAGTCGCCGGGCTACCGGCCATCCGGGGTCACTGGATCACGACGTTGTCGCCGTCGCCGCCGTCGAGGACGTCGAGCCCGAGGCCGCCGATCAGCACGTCGTCGCCGGCCTCACCCTGGAGGACGTCGTTGCCGTCGCCGCCGACCAGGACGTCGCTGCCCACGCCGCCGTTGGCCGTCAGGCCGATCGCGCCGGCCGCCAGGCCGGAGGCCTCCACGACGTCGTCGCCGGCCAGGGCATTGATGGTGAGCCGGTCGTGGGCCGCCGCCGCCGGTGATGTTCACCTGGGCGGCCAGGCCGAGGACCGAGACCCCGGAGGCGTCGCCCGCGGCCACGATCACGTCGTCGCCGCTGGTGCCCCGGACGATCACGCTGTCGGCCGCGCCGTCACCGGCGCCGCCCGCGGCGGCCAGATTCAGATTGATCTCGGTCACGTCCGTGCCCGACAGGTCGTTGACGACGACGTTGTCGGTGCCTCCCAGGGCGTTGAAGTCGATGCCCTCGACGTCGTTCAGGTCCATGACGACGGTGGCCACGTTGCGGAAGAAGATCACGCGCCCGCCGTTGGCGGAGATGTCGATGTTCTCTGCGACGTTGGCGCCGTTGAAGAGCATCGTGTCGAAGCCGTCCTGCCCCTCGAGCGTGTCGTTGTCGTCGCCGGGGTTCCACACGAACGTATCGTCCCCCGCGCCCATGAGGGCGGTGTCGTTGCCGTCGCCGCCGTTGATCAGGTCGTCGCCCTCGCTGCCGACGAGCAGGTCGGCCCCGAGGCCGCCGTTCATCGTGAGCTGGATGCCGTCGGCCTCGAGCGAGGTCGCGTTGATGACGTCGTCGCCGCCCAGGCCGTTCAGGACCAGGCGGTCGTTTGCCTGCTCGGGGAAGAAGACGTTGACGGCCGCCGACAGGCCGAAGACGTTCACGCCGCCGGCGTCGCCCGCGGCCCCGAACACATCGGCGCCGTTCGTCCCATTGACGGTGACCGTGTCGGCCGCGCCGTCGCCGCCGCCGTTCGGGCCGCGGAGATCCAGGTCGATCCGCTTCATGTCGGTGCCGGTCAGGTCGCCCACCACGATGTTGTCGGCCCCGCCGAGCGCCCGGAACTCGATGTTCTCCACGTCGTCGAGGTCCATGGTGACGGTGGCGATGTCGCGGAAGAAGATGACGCGGCCGCCGTTGGCGGAGATGTCGATGTTCTCGTTGATATTGGCCCCGAAGAAGAGCATCTGGTCGGTGCCGTCCTGGCCCTCGAGCTTGTCGTTGCCGTCGCCGGGGTTCCACTGGAAGACGTCGTTGCCCGCGCCCATCAGGGCGAGGTCGTCGCCGTTGTCGCCGAAGATGAAATCGTCGCCGTCGCCGCCCAGGAAGACGTCGGCCCCCTGGGATCCGAGGAGCGTGTCGTCGTCGGCGCCGCCGTCCACGGTCAGCTTGATGACCCCGGCGGGCATCGTGGTCGCCGTGACGCCGTCGTCGCCGCCGAGGGCGTTGATGACGAGCGAATCGTTGGCGGCTTCGGAGTTGGTGATGTTCACCAGGGGCGTCAGCCCGACCACGGCGACCGACGTCCCCGCGCCGAAGACGTCGATGATGTCGTTGCCGGCCGTGCCGTTGACGATGACGGTGTCCGCCGCCCCGTCGCCGGCCGCGCCGCCGATCGTGCCGGCCTGGTTGATGTTGATCTCGGTCAGGTCGGTGCCGGAGAGGTTATTGACGGTGGTCGTGTCGGTGTTGCCCAGGGTATTCAGGTCGATCGACTCGACGTCGTTCAGGTCCATGACGATGTTGCCCAGGTTGCGGGTGAACCGCACCCGCCCGCCGTTGGCCGAGACTTCGAAGATCTCGGACCCCGCGCTGCCGTTGAAGAGCATGGTGTCGGCGCCGTCCTGGCCCTCGACGGTGTCGCTGCCGTCGCCGGGGTCCCACTGGAAGACGTCGTTGCCGGCGCCCATGAAGGCGACGTCGTTGCCCTGCTGGCCGTCGATGAAGTCGTCGCCGTCGCCGCCGATCAGCAGGTCGACGCCGTTGCTGCCGAGGATCGTGTCGTTGGCCGCGCCGCCGTCCACGGTGATCTGGATCAGGGCGGCCAGGTTGCCCGTCGCCGAGAAGCTGTCGTCGCCGCCGTTCATGTTGACGGTCAGCTTCTCGCTGGTGCCGATGTCGATGCTGAAGGGGGCCGGATCGAGCCGGTCGAAGCGGACGCGGGTCCCGTTGGCCGTGGTGGTGAAGACCTCGGCGCCGTTGCCGCCGTTGACCTCGACGGTGTCGGTACCCGCGCCGCCCTCGTTCAGGTCGGTGTCGTCGCCCGGGTTCCAGATCATCCGGTCGTCGCCCGACTCGCCGAAGACCTGGTCGTCGGCGTCGCCGCCGGTGAGGGTGTCGTTCTCGGTGCCGCCGAAGAGGGCGTCGTTCCCGCCCTTGCCGAGCAGGGTGTCGTTGCCCGACTGCCCGAAGAGCATGTCGTTCCCCGACCCGCCGGTCAGGGTGTCATTGCCCGCGCCGCCGAAGAGGTTGGCACGCGGCAGGGCGCCGTTCGCCTCGCTGATCGTGATCGTGTCGTTGCCCCCCTGGCCGAAGACCTGGATCAGCGAGGTATTGGCGACGGTCGCCGTGCCGCCCTGGACGGCGACGGCCCCGCCGTTGACGAGCAGGTTGCCGGCCGCGTTCCGGCTCAGCGTGATCGTGTTGTCCAGGGAGTCTCCGAAGACCGACAGCACGCCGGAAGTCGGGAGGAACGTCGCGACGACCGCGGGGACGGCGCGAGTATCGAGGATCTCGAGGGGATGGGGCCGCAACGCCCGTCGGCGGCCCCTCGCGTCCCGACGCTTCCGGAAACTGAAGAGCTGTGTCCAGTTCGACTTCCGCATGGGTTTCGCTCCGGTGAGGTCGCATCGTATCGGTCAGGCCACGAACGAGCCGCGGCCGCGGGCCTTCGTCAGGCTTGCGACGGCTTGACACCAGCCGTCCCGCTCCGTAAAGGCACCTGCGCGGGACGGCGGGCCGTCGACCGGAGATGCCCGAATCCATCATGAATTTCTAAAACCAATACACGAGTGCATCAAAACGTTATGGTCTTTCATCGAGATGCACTCATCCGCGCGGCCGCGTTTTCGCGCCCGCGTTCGCCGGCCGATGCCGGAGAGGGGAGATCCGCACGGAGAAGACGGCCGCCGCCCGGATTAGTGACGCGAGTCGGTCGATCCCCGGCCCGGCCCGTCCTGGGAGGGCAGCTCGATCTCGAGCGCCGTGGGATGGTCCTCGGCCGATCCCTCCTGCGAGGCGTCGCCCGGGCTGGGGCGCTCGCTGGTCGACGCTTCCACGGTGACGCGGTATTTCAGGTGACCGATGGCGAGCACATCCCCATGCAGCAGCGGGCTGGAGGCGACCGGCCGGCCGTTGACGTGGGTGCCGTTGGTGCTGTTCAGGTCGCGGACGATGACCTCGCCGTCCTCGATCACCAGGCAGCAGTGGCAGCGAGAGATACGGGAGGAGCCGATCCGGACGTCGCAGCAGTCCTGGCGCCCCACGAGCGTCATCGTCTTCGTGAGGTGGATCGTCGGGTGGCCGCAGAGCGAGACCAGGCGCGCCCGCATGGGGTGTCCTCTCAGGGCGAGCACCGTGCGGGTGGGCGGAGACCTCCCTCCGCGCCTCGCCCCGAGTCTCCCTGAGGAGACACCTGCGCGCCGGTCCGGCCCATCGACTCGCCGGCGGCGGAGAAGCAAGCGGGCATGCCCCGGCGGCCGACGGGGCTCAGGACGACGGCCCCTTGATCAGCGCGGTCGCCTCGCGGCGGAGCATCTCGAGCTCCAGCCCGGGGATCCACGAGGTGGGCAGGCTGGCGTCGGGCTTCTGCATCCCGACCGACGCCGGGGTCCCCGCGCGCAGGAGCCATTCGCGGGCCTCCGCCGCGTGGCCGAGCCGATGGTGGGCCATCGCCAGGAAGTACGCGTCGTAGGCGGTCCCGCCGGCGCCGTGCCTGGCGACCCCTCTTCTGAACTCCGCGACCGCCCTGGAGGTCTGGCCCGCGCGGTAGAGGATCGCGCCGAGCGTGTTGATCCGATGCTGCTCCGGCCGGCTGGCGACGCTCTGCTCGGCGAGCCGGATGGCCCGCCGGTAGTCGCCCAGGGCGTCCGGGGCCAGGGCACACGACCAGGCGATGTTGTTCGCCGTCAGCGGCGGCGGCTCGCCGTCCTCGAAGCGGCGGATCAGGTCGCGGCAGATCGCCCGATAGGCGGGCATGTCGCCGCTGAGCACGGACATCAGCGCCAGCCGGAACCAGGCCTCCAGGCCCGGGTCGCCCTGGGCGAGCGCCTCGCGGTAGCGGGTGATCGCCTCGGCGATGCGCCTCGATCGCCTGGTCCTCCGCCTCCCGGAACGTCGCGATCCAGGCCGGCGGCCGCAGGCCAGCGGGCCCGCGCGCTCGGGCGGGCCCTCGTCGCCGGTGCCGGTGAGGCGGCGATCCCATTCCAGGCCGACCGCGGCCAGGCCCTCGTTGATCGTCCCCAGGTCCCAGACGCCGATCTCCGGGGCGCTGTACGTCTGGATCAGCCGCCGCCCGTCGGGGGTGAACCCCAACCCGGCGACGTTCCTTGCCTCCGGGCCCTCCAGGGTGGCCAGCTCCCGCCCGGTGGAGAGGTCCACGAGCTGGACGAGGCTTCGCGTCCGCGCCATCGCCAGGAGCGCCCCGTCGCCCCGGAACGCCGCAAAGCCGGGCAGGTCGCCGGTCAGGCTCCTCGGGTAGCGCCGGATCGCGTCCCAGGTCCCGGTCGCCCAGAGCACGTACTCGTCGCCCGACCCGGTGACCAGGGTCTTCCCGTCCGGGCTGAACAGCACCTCGGCATTGCCCCGGACGGGCAGGTCGCGGACCAGCCGGCCGCTCCTCGCGTCCCAGACCTTCACTCCGTTGCCCCTCCACGTGCCCGTGGCCGCCCAGCGGCCATCCGGGCTGAGGTCGATCCGCTCGAGGTTGGTGTGGCCGACGAGCTGGACCCGCCGCGAGGGATCCTCGAGGTCCAGGATCAGGACGCGGCCGCGTTCCTGGTCGACGACGACGGCCAGGGTCCTGCCGTCGCGGCCCAGCCGGAGCCTCCCCGTCGGCTGGCCGCGGAGGCACTCGAGGGCCTCGGGCGGCCCGACCTCGATCCCGCCCGGCGATCCCGCGATCGGCCACCGCAGGACCCCGGACCGGCCGCTGGTGAACAGGCAGTCCCCCCGGGCGGCGACGGCCACGCCCTCGGTCCCGGGGAGCGAGAGGAACGCGGGGGGCGTCTCGCCGCCCAGGGGCTCGAAGCGGACGCCCGTCGACCCGGCGGAGACGAGGACACCGAACCGGCTCAGGAAATCGACCGTCCCGGTCGCCGCCCCCTCGCCGCGAGGGCCGCAGAGGTAGCGCAGCTCCTCGCCCTCGGCCAGCTCCCAGATCCAGGACGACCGGCTGTCGTCGCACGGGCCCAGGTGCGTCCCGTCCCGGCTGAACCGCAGCGGGCGGACCCGGGTGACGTCGGCCCGCACCAGCGACCGCCCGGTGATCGTATCCCAGAGCCGCACCGAGCCGTCCCAGCTCGCGCTGGCGAGCAGCCTGCCCCGCGGGTGGGCGGCCAGCGAGACGCAATGCCCGGAGTGCCCCGTCAGGAGCTTCGGCGGCGCGTCCGGCCGCTCCGGGTCGAGCAGGTGGACCGCGCCGTCCTGCCCCCCGGCGGCCAGCCAGAGCCCCCGGGGATGCCACTCGACGGCCACCGCCTGCTCGGGCCGTCGCCACGAGCCGAGGACCGTCCCGGAGGGGAAGGCGCGGACCTCGACCGCCGCGTCCGAGATCGGGCTGCCCACCGCCAGCCGCGAGCCGGTCGGGTCGAACCGCAGGAGGTGCGGGACCGTCGCCGGGGAGAGCCGGTACTTCTCGACGCAGCCGGGGAGCTCGTAGGCCACGATCGTGCCGTCGCGCCGACCGACCGCGACGAGCTCGTCCGTCGGGTGGAAGTCGACCGCGCTGACGTGCATCCCGTCGGGGATCCGGCGCAGGAGCCGCCGGCCGGCGACGTCCCAGAGGGCCAGCTCCACGCGGCGGTCGTCCTCGTGCTTGACGGCCAGGTATCGGCCGTCCGGGCTGAACCGCGCGAGGACCGGGCGGACCCCGTTCCCGGGGAGGACGAAGGAGGCCGTCGGCGAGCCGCCCTCGTGGACGAGCACATCGCCGTTGGGGGCGCCGCGCGCGACCCAACCCAGGCCGGGGTCGAAGTCGAACGCGAGGTAGCCGTCCTCGAGCCGATCGGGCCAGGCCATTGCGGGCCGCAGGTCCGCCAGGGCCAGGCAGGCGATGGCCTCGTTGCGGAACTCGACTTGCCGCTGCCCCCGCGCGTCTCGCCGCGCGGCCTCCCGCAGGGCCCTGATGCCGTCGAACCGCCGCCCCGTGCGGTCGCTCCTCCGGCCCGCCCGGGCCTGCGCCAGCGAGGAGTCCATGAGCTGGACGACGACCTCGCCCTCGGCGCGGATCGCCCGGTCCAGGTTCCGCAGGGCCCCGGCATGCTCCGCCAGCGCCTTGGCGTGGGCGCGGCGGAGCCGCAGGTCGGCGACGGTGAGGATCACCACGGTCAGCGCCAGCAGCCCGGCCACCACCGTCCCCAGGCTGGCCAGCCCGGGGTTGCGGCGGGCCCACCTCGTGAGCCGCTCGGTCGAGCCGACCCGCCGGGCCGCGATCGGGCGGTTCTCCAGGAAGCAGCGCAGGTCCTCGGCCAGCCCGGCGGACGACGCGTAGCGGTCGCCCGGCACCTTCTCGATCGCCTTGTGGATGATCGTCTCGAGGTCGCGCGGGACCCCCGGGCAGAGCGACCGCAGCCGGGGCGGCTCGCGATGCGTGATTTCGAAGATCAGGCGCTCGTGGCCGGACGCCTCGAAGGGGGACCGGAGGGCGAGCAGCTCGTAGAGCGTCAGGCCCACCGCGTACACGTCGGAGCGCGCGTCGCAGAGCCCGCGGAACCGCTCGGGGGCCATGTAGCGCAACGTCCCGATCAGGTCCCCGGTGCGGGTCAGGTCGTCGTCCTCGGCGACCGTCTTGGCCAGGCCGAAGTCCGTGACCCAGACGTTCCCCTTGCCGTCCAGGAGCAGGTTCGACGGCTTGATGTCCCGGTGGAGCACGCCCTGGCGGTGGGCGTAGTCGAGGGCCTCGGCCACCTGGACCCCGATCTTCGCCACGCTCCGCGCGTAGCAGCCGTCCGACTCATTCGCCACGGCCGGGAAGCTGGTCGAGGAGTCGACCGCGTAGGGGCTCGACGGCCGCGGCTCCGCGCCGGTGGACTCCGGCCTGGGGCCGGAGAGGAAGGACCGCGTGACGATCGTCAGCATCGGGTCGCCGCCGGGGTCGGCCGGGGTCGACGGCAGGCCCGGGCGGGCCGGGGCCGATCGGTGCTTCTGCCGCGCCACCTCCGCCAGGACCTTGTCGAGGCCGTGCCCCTGGATGAACTGCATGGCGTAGTAGGAGACGCCGCGGTCCTCCCCCACGCCGAAGACGGGCACGATGTTCGAGTGGTGCAGCTGGGCCGCGGAGCGGGCCTCGCGGAGGAACCGCTGGAACTGCTGCTCGGTCCGCGCGGGGCCCGTCGAGAGGACCTTCAGGGCGACCCTCCGGCCCAGGGAGAGCTGCTCGGCCTCGTAGACGACGCCCATGCCGCCCCGGCCGATCTCGCGGACGATCCGGTAGTCGCCCAGCTGCACGAGCTCGCTGTCCAGGCCCCGGGCCCGGCCGCGCCCGGTCTGACCGTCCAGGTCGTTGTAGCCCGGCTTCAGATCCTCGACCATGACCAGCGCGGAGAGCAGCTCGCGCACCTCGGAGTCCCGACCCGGGAGCCGCGCGGCGTACTCGGTGATGGCCGGGCGCTGGCCCCCCCGGTAGCGCCGGAGGAACTCCTCGGCGAGCTCGTCGAGCGGGTCGCGCTCGTCGCACGAGACGGACCTCGGGCCCCTCGGCCGTCCGGCCCTCCCGCGCGGTCGGGCCGTCCTGCCGCCGGCCTTCGGTTCAGCGTCCATCGGCAAACCCGGGCAAGTCGCCGATCCGCGCCTTGAGGCGGAGCATGGCGCGGACGTAGCGCTTGCTGGCGGCCCCCTTGGTCAGCCCGAGCACCGTCGCGACCTCGTCGTTGGACAGCTCTTCGAAGTGCCGCAGGGCGATCACCTCGCGGTCGATCGCGTCCATCTCGTTGAGCGCGTCCTGGAGCTGCTGCTGCTGCTCGGCGCGGGCCACGGCGCGGCTGGCGGAGGTGAAGCGGCCCAGGAGCTGGGCCGCCAGCGACGCCGAGCTGGCCTGCGGCATCCCCCCCTGGTTCAGCGAGATCTCGCGCTCGGCGTCGCGCATCGCCGCCCCGAGGTGCTGGCGGTGCACCCGCAGCAGCCGCTCGCCGACGACCAGCCGCAGCCAGAGGAAGAACGGCACGGCGGGCCGCGCCGTGTATTCCTCGAGCTTCCGCGAGAGGTCCAGGTAGGCGTCCTGGAGCACGTCCGACGGGTCCACCCGCCCCTGGAGCCGGCGGTCGAGCCGGAGCTTCACCATCCGACGGAGCCGGCCCCGGTAGCCGTCGAAGAGCTCCGCGAGCGCCCCCTCCTCGCCCCTCGCGGCGCGCTGGACGAGATCGTCCGTGGACTCGAGATCGGTCTGCATCTCCGGAACCTCCACGGGATGACCTGCGCGCGGCGGACCCTGGTCGACAACCCGTCCCGAATTTCCTCGCCGGGCGCGGAGAGGAGCTGCCCGGACCGGATGATTCTAGCAACCCGCCCGGCCACCCCAATCTCGAGGAGGAACTTGAATCGTTTTTCATTGAACCCCGCCGGTCCACCGGGAGCCCGGATGCGCAGGTGTGGGCAGGGAGCGGGGCTCATCCGGAGCCTCGCCAGGTCGGACGATCCGGGAGGAGGCGGAGATGTCTGCGAATCAGGGCGACGGCGGCCGGACTCAGGCCTTCGGCGAGTACATGGTCGAGCTCCTCAACCACTCGGCCGTGACCTTGATGATCTCGGTCGGGCACCGGACGGGGCTGCTCGACGTCTTGGGGCAGGGGGCCTGGATGAGCGTCCAGCAGATCGCCGCGCGGGCGGGGCTGAGCGAGCGCTACGTCCGCGAGTGGCTGGCCGCCATGGCCACCGGCAAGGTGCTCGACTACAACGCCGCCCGCGGCCTGTACCGGCTCCCGCCCGAGCACGCCGCCTGGCTGACCCGGGCCGCCAGCCCCAACAACCTGGCGACCTCGACCCAGTGGATCGGCCTGATGGGCGCCGCCGAGGATCACGTGGTCTCGGCCTTCCGGCACGGGTCGGGCGTGCCCTACGAGGCCTTCCACCGGTTCCATCACGTGATGGCGGAGGAGAGCGGCCAGACGGTCGTCGCCGCGCTCCGGGACCACCTGCTGCCCCTGGTGCCCGGCCTGGCCGAGCGGCTCGGCGCGGGGATCGACGTGCTCGACGTCGGCTGCGGCGCAGGGCGGGCGCTCCAGAAGCTGGCCGGGATGTTCCCCGCCAGCCGGTTCGTCGGCTACGACCTCTCCGAGCAGGCCATCCGCATGGCTCGCGAGGAGACCGAGACGCGGGGGCTCGCCAACGTCCGCTTCGAGGTGATGGACCTGGCGCAGATGGATGATATCCACGCCTACGACCTGATCACGTCGTTCGACGTGATCCACGACCAGGCCCGCCCCGACGCCGTGCTCCGCGGCATCCGCCGCGCGTTGCGTCCCGACGGCGTGTTCTTCATGCAGGACATCTCCGGCTCGGGCGACCTCGAGGGCGACATGAGCCACCCGCTCGGGCCGTTCCTCTACACGATCTCCTGCTTCCACTGCATGTCCGTCTCGCTGGCCAACGACGGCCCAGGCCTGGGCGCCATGTGGGGCAAGCCCCTGGCCCTGAAGATGCTCCGCGAGGCCGGCTTCGACGACGTCCGCGTCGAGAGCCTGCCCCACGACCCGCTCAACTTCTACTACATCGCCGAGCCGGTCCGCCCGAGGCTCCATCTCGGTCAGAACGGACACTCCTCCGTCCTGGATCAGATGATCCGGGATGTCGTGTCGCTCTGATCCTGCCCCCTCCTGGCGCCGCCTTCAGCGGCGGGACCGTCTCACCTGCTGACATTCCGTCCGGCAGGCGAGAGCGGCCGCGGCTGAGGGCGATGGACCTTCTCGGGACACAGCCTGCACCCCGCCCATCACTCCAGAGGGAGGAAGATCTCCGTGACGGCCTCGTGCTCGGGGACATCGGGGAAGAAGCTCACCCGCCGGCAGAAGAGGGGGAACTCCCGCTGCTGCTCACCGCTCTGCGGCAGCCACTCGGCGCAAAGGTAACGCAACGCCGCGATGAAGCCCTCTTCCGGGCCGACGTGGCGAAGCATCGCGCATCGCCCGGACGGGATGACTCTGGCAACCACCCCCTCGCCGTTCTGGGCCAGCTCCCTGTCGGTCGCCGCGCAGAGGTCGAGTCGGAACTGTTCGGGAGGGGTCTCGGCCGGGTCGCCATACAGGATGTTGAACGTGTCGCTGAGCCTCGGCGGCAACTTCTCTCGCCGCCTCCACTCGATGAACTTGCGGATCGACGCCCCGATCAGGGCCGGGTCCCCGCGGTGCTCCAGGGTGGCCACCCGGGTCTCCGGGAAGTCCACGATCCGGACCTGATGGCCATCGGCCTCGCGTGTCATGAGTCTTCTCCTTGCCATGCCGACCGGCTCGTACACACCCCGCCGGAGGGCCAGCTCGGGCCGCCTCCGGATCACGCTCGGCGCATGGCCCACGAGCTTCTTGAAGGCCCGTGAGAAGGCCTCCGGCCCCTCGTAGCCGCTCGCCAGGGCCACCTCGATCACGGAGTCGTCCCGGAACGCCAGTCGGTAGGCGGCCCGCTTGAGCCGCACGGCCTGCACGTACCGGAAGGCCGTCACGCCGAACAACGCGGAGAACCGCCGGTGGAAGTGATACTTCGAAGAGGAGGCGACGTCGCTGAGGGTCTCCAGGTCGAGGTCGTCGGCGGCGTGCCGGTCGATGAAGTCGAGCACCCGCGTGAACCGTGAGGGATCGTCGATTACTGTCGCCCTGGTCATCATCTCCTCCTCTGCCGCAGGAAAGCCTAGCCGTCGAAGGGCGATCCGTCCTAGCAGAAGTTGCTCAGTCGGGTCGGCCCGGGATCGCGCGTGAGGACCACGCTTACGATCGGTGAGCTCATTCCTCCCGATCCAGCGCCCTTCCGATGCACCACGGGCAGTATCATCCTCCAGATGCCCTGATTCTCAGAGCCTGGCGGAACGAATGGCTCCTGGCGCCAGATGCACGCCCCTGAACGGGATTGGTTCCTCCGGTCAGAATGCCCCGGCGTGGCGGCCGGCGCGGGGGTCATCGGCGGCGCGGATGGATGGCCGAAATGGCCTCCACGTCGTCAGCTCTGATCAGAGAGCGACTCGCGTCGCAGGTCGACACGTGCCTCCTCGTTCATGGCGAGGACCCGCACCGTCACCCGGCCCACCGGGGTCTTCCCGAAGCGGTAGGGGCCCCGGGCCTCGAAGTGCTCGTCCCACGGCTGGCGACGAGGGTTGAAGAGCGGCTCGATAGCCCCGGTCTCCGGGTCAATGCCGGTCAGGTTCGGTCCCTTGTGGAGGTTGCACTGGGGGCAGGCGAGGGCGAGGTTTCCCTCGTCTTCGGACCCGCCGTGCTGCCTCGGGATCACGTGTTCGACCTGGTAGGTGATGAACGGCTCGTGCTCTTGTCGGGTATGGGCCTATTCGTAGCGACCGCCGGCTCGCTGCCGAACGCGCTGCCGGACCACTGGCGAGATCACGCCGGCTGCCTTCGCGTCAGGATCCAGCGGGCCTTGGCCTGGAGCACGGAGATCAAATTGATGCCACCCACGAGGGCCTGATACTCGGCAAATTCCTCGGCCGAGAGCGTCCCCTCGTGGTGGCGTTCGGCCAGGTCATCGAGGTGGGCCTGGGTCGCCTCGTCCGCCCTCAGGTCGGCAATCGCCTGGGCAACGTCCGGGGTCAGCACGTCCCTGACCGGATTGAGGAGTCGATCGAGGACATTCGAGTCATGGGTCACCGTCTGGACTTCCATGGTTCATCTCCCTCCATCACTATCCTACGGCAGACCGTGAAAAAGGGCGACCCGCTGCGCCTCCAGCCGGCCGGTGAGTCGCGGCTCAACCTCCGTAGGTCGCGGCTCCTCCTCCTTGCGCTGCCGCGGCTGCGGCGGCTTCGGCGGCCGCCAGGGTGACCATCTCCGGGCTTCCCTGGCCCCGCACCGAGACGAGCGCGGTCGGCGCGCCCATGCCGAAGCCCTTCATCGGATTGTGCCAGAGCAGCTTGCCCGTGAACGGCGACAGGCAGTCGATGTAACCATTGGTCGAGACGATGAGTCGGTCACCGTCCAGCAGGAGCGTGACGTAACCCGAATGCCGCTTCTCGCCCTTCCACACCAGCTCGCCGGTCTCTCGATGCAGCGCCGCCACGTAACCGTTCAGGCCAATGAAGATCAACTGTTCCAGTCCCATCCGCCGACTCCTCCTCAGACTGAGAGCGGGTTGCCGCTTGCATGTGTAGGGTCCGCAACTGCGGACCAGAGTGCCGTCGCAGCCGGGCAGGGGAGGGTCGATCCGGTCCGCGGTTGCAGACCTTACGAAGACCCTCCACACTCAAGCGGCAACCGCTCCAGTATGCGCCGTGTCTCCCATGACGTCATTCGCCCGGGACCCGACAAGATTGAGGCCTCCGGTCCCCCTGGTTGATGGACGCCTTATCCTCTCACAACGCCCCGGCGTGGCGGCCGGCGCGGGGGTCGCCGGCGGCGCGGTAGGATCCAGTGCCCGGCTCGACGACGAGGACGGTTGCGGCGGCGGCCAGGGGCGTGGCGCTGGGCGTCAGCTTGTGGCCGCGGGAGGTCAGGGCCTGGAGGACGGGCTCGCCGATCGAGGGGTTGATCCGCAGCTCGCCGAGCTTCGGCGGGGTCTGGCGGAACGAGCCGACGAAGTGGTCGCTCATGAACCGCGGCGCCGTCACCGACGCGGCGGGCGAGAGTCCGAAGTCGAGGTGGTTGAGGACCAGCTGGAGCGTCATCATGTCCTGGTTGTCGCCGCCGGCGACGCTCACGGCCAGGACCGGCTTACCGTCCCTCGTGACGATCGTCGGCGTGAGGGTGATCCGCGGGCGCTTGCCGGGGGCGATGCAGTTGGGGTGGTCGGGCCAGAGGTTGAATGACTGGAGCCGCGTGCCCAGCCAGACGCCCGTGTCGCCCGCGACGACGCCCGACCAGCCGCTCGGCGTGGCCGCGACCACGTTGCCGTCCCGGTCGGCCACCACGCAGGTCGTCGTGTCCCGGCCCGCGGTGCCCTCGCCCACTCGGTCCTCGCCCTCGGGCAGGAGCGGACGGCCGCGGCGAGGGTCGCCCGGGCGGCGGACGAGCGACGCCCGCGACAGGTCGATCAGTTCCCGCCGTCCCTTCGCGTAAGAGGGATCGAGCAGGCCGGCCAGGGGCACGTCCTCGTACAGGGGATCGGCGTAGAAGGTGTCGCGGTCGGCCAGCGCCAGCTTCATCGCCTCGACGGTCACGTGGATCGCGTCGGGCGAGTTGTGGCCCATCGCCTTCAGGTCGAACCCCTCGAGCAGTTGCAGCGCCTCCAGCAGGAACGGCCCCTGGGTCCAGGCCCCGCACTTCAGCACCGTGTAGCCGCGGTAGGCCACGGACACCGGCTCCTCGACGCGGGTGACGTGGCGGGCGAGGTCGCCGTAGCGGAGCAGGCCGCCGTGGGCGCGCGACCACTCGCCGATCTCCCTCGCCAGCGGGCCGCGATAGAAGTAGTCGGCGACCAATCTCAGCCCGCGGCGACGGTCGCCGCCGGAGCCGTTCTCCGCCTCGACCAGTCGCCGCACCGTGCGGGCGAGGTCGGCGTGCCAGGGCTTCTCATGCCGGTCCAGCAGGCGGAGCATCGGCCCCGCGGCCCGGGCGAAGGTGAGGGTGCCGTGGCGGTCGAGGGCCGTCAGGCAGGCGTCGAGCACGGCGGGCACGGCCGCCGGCTCGAGGCCCTTCGCGGGGATGCCTCCGCTGCGGACCGCGAAGAACTCGCGGGTCGCCAGCGCGGGGGCGGCCCCTTGCCCGGCGATGACCTCGGTCGCACCGGTCTTCGCGTCGTAAATCAGGATCGGCACCTCGCCCCCGAAGCAGGCCGACGTGGCATCCGTGACGTTGAGCGCGAGGATCGTGGCGACCGCCGCATCGGTCGCGTTGCCGCCGCCCTTGAGGATCTCGAGCCCGGCCTCGACGGCCCCCGCCCCACCGGCCACCACCGCGCCGTTCTTGCCGGCGGCCTCCCAGACCCCGGCGTCGCGTGGCGGCGACTGGGCCCGCACGCCGGGGGGAAACGAGGCCATGACCAGGCCAAACACTACGAGAGAGACCCTGAACGATCGCGCGGTCCGGACCGATCGAGGTGTCATGGGACGCTCCTGTGCCGTCGAATGGTGGGACGTGAGCGAGGGCGCAATTCGGCCGCGGAGCCGACACCATAACAGCGCGCGCCGGCCGCCGCCACAACCAGCCGCGTGGTCCCGGAATTGATCGCGAGGGCATGACCTCGGATTGATGTAGGAATCACTCGAACCATCTACGCCTTGAGGATTGACTACGAACGAGCTAAGATCGCCCCATACGACATCCGTAGGACCTCTGGAGGGACGGGCGTTCCAGTCGGGTCGAGCGAGGCCAAGGCCATGCGAAAGCCACGCCTCCGGTTCCGAGAATTCTTCCTCCTCACCACGCTGGCCTCGCTCATCGCCGCCTCCTTCGCGATCCGGGCGAGGACGGCCGCCCTCCTGTCCGCCCCGGACTATGCCTTCCTTGCCTATTGGGAGCGGGCCTCCGCGAATGGGTTGGACAGGCTCCTCAGGGAAGCGAAGCGGAAGGTGCAGGACCTGGCGGGCCTGTCGCCTGATCTGATCGCGAGGTATGACGTCCGGTTGATCCACAGCTCGACAATCCTGGACCTCCCGACGACCGGCAAGGAGCTGGTCGTCTTAGGTCATTATGATGGCGGCATCTTCTTCCGCATCTTCGACGGCGAGGGCGGGATCGTGATCGACTGGGTCGACGATCCGGGGCGAATCGGAGCCTCCGAGGAGCAGCTCGCAAGTCTCGATCCTCCTCATGAATTGACCACGACTGAGAAGGGTTGGGTCATCGCGGCGGTTACATCGCTCGTCGATAGCTACCGGTCCAAGCTGCAGGCTGGAATCGTCAGCGGAAAGGCCGAGCATGCGGAGACTCTCGCGAGGGCCGAATATTACGAACGGCTGGCCCGGAGGCCCTAGCTCATCGGCGATGGGCTCACTCGTTGCCTGCCCGTCGTGAACTGAGTAAGTGCCGCCTACAGGCGTGATCCTTACCAGGATCGAGGCCAGGTCCAATGCACCTTAGTTAGCAACAAATGAGCAGGCTTCCTGGTAGGGTGGGTCAGCCGACGGAGTCGGCGCAACCCACCAGATGCCGGTGGGTTGCGCATCGCGAGCGATGCTGACCCACCCTACGATTGGAGCGATCGCGAGTATCTTAACCGAAGGGCATTGGGGCTAGGTCAATCCGAGGTCACACCCGATCGGGAGGAGAGGAAATGCCGGCGGGTCGAAGGTGAGGCGGGGAGAAAAGAAATGTCCGAGGGAACGGGGAGAGAGTTTTGACCTGCTCTGTCGAAGACCCGGGCGTTGGTGATCGGCGCGACACTCGAGCCCCCTCTGATCCCCCCTTACCAAAGGGGGGGTACAGGGAGGTCTCCAGGGTCTTCGACGGAGCAGGTCAGAACCACGTTGAAGCGGTCTGACCCATGAGACGGCGGCGATCCGTACGGCATCGCCCCGGTCAGAACGCGCGCCTCGGTCGACAGGTCGCTGCCGGTGACCTGCCGCAGGTTGACCGCCCGGCTGTTGAGCCAGGTTCGCAGGTCGTCCGCCTCACTCCCGGTAACGGTCCGGGACTCCCCGGACCAACCGTTCCACGTCCGGGCCCCGGCTACGCCCGCGATGCGATCTCCCGGACGATGGCGGCATTCTCGGCGACCTGGTCCCCGAACTGCTGGTACATCCCCACGATGGCCGCGGCGGCGGGCTTGAGGTTGAGGAATGCCTCCTCGAAGCATTGCCGCACCTCGGCGGGACTCCCGATCCGCCGCCCGGCCGCCAGGAGCTTGTACGCCAGGCACGGCTTCGAGGTGGCCTTGATCGCCCTGAACATCCGGGGGGGATCGGACGGCAGGTAGATCTCGCCCAGCGGCAGGTCGGCGCCGAGGACCGCACGGTATTCCTCTTTCGTCCGGGTGAGGAAATAGAGGGCGGTCATGTAGTAATCGACGTCCCAGCCCTTCTCCTCGGCGGTCTCGATCAGGGCCGGATCGTGGGCGGACAGGCCGACCAGGACCCCCTGATCGCGGATCCGTTTCAGCAGGTCGGTCAGGACGTCGTATCGTTTCTGGCGATGCAGGCGATCGTTCAGCGCCCCGTGGGGGGCGATGCCGATCGGCTTTCGCCGGGCGGCGTCCTCGATGCGCTCGGGATGCTGGTCCCAGTCGGGCTTGCCCAGGCAGAGCCAGTGCATCGTGCCGCCCGCGGAGCGGTATCGTTCCACGTCGGAGAGCGTCCGCTCGGAGTAGCTGTTCTGGAAGGTGTTGAGCCCGCACTCCTCGCACCGCCTGAGCAATTCCAGGACGCGCTCCGGCGTGTGCCAGGCGGTCATGTGGCGGTCGAAGTGCTTGTTGAAGTGCGAGTAGCCGTAGACGGGATTGCCGCCGATGATCAGCCGCGAGACCCGGTGCGGCCCGAGCTGGATGGTCGGCAGGGGCGCCGACGTCGATGCAGGCCCGCCCGACGCCCCGGTGGAGGTGGCCATCGCCGCGATGGCCGTTGCGATCCCGGCGCCCTGGTGGAGGAAATCTCGGCGGCTGGTCGACGAGGCGCCTGAATCGACGGGAACGGGACGATCCGATGAGAAAGTGCCCATGAGTGACCCTTTCCTGGCTCGGGAGGTGACGGGGATCGCCTCAGCATACCAGGATGCACTGTTCAGGGGTTAGCGTGAGCCGGGAATGAGGGCCGGGTGGTCGGACCCCGGGGATGAGGATCCACTCCCCAGCTCGTCCCGGACCTGGGCGAGAGCCGTCAGCGCGCCTGGAGCGAATACTCCGAATAGCGCGCCTTCAGCGGCTTCGCCGCGGTGTTCACGGCGGCGATACCGACGCGACACCTGCCGGGGTCGAACGTGAAGGGCGAGAGGGTCTGCCACTGGAGGCCGTCGAGGCTGAAGGCCGCCACAACCTGATTTCCGGTGCGGTCGAGCCGCAACCAGACCGGTCCCTCGCCGAGCGGGCGGTCCTGCTCCGCCTGGGGCAGGGAACGGCCCAATCGTTCGAAGAGCAGGTAGCGGTTCAGGGCCCCGCCGCGGACGAACGCGGCGCGCTCCAGCCGGATCAGGGTGGAGCGATCCTCGCTCCAGATCAGGAGCCCGGCCCCGTGGAACGGCAACGAGCTGCCCGGGGCCGGCAGGTCGGTCGGGGGCCCGTCCCAGTCCACCTTCACCACGACCTCGAAATCGCCTTCCACCTCGCGGACGACCCGCGGCGCGTTGGTCCCTCGGCCGGGCTCGAGCGCAAGCTCGTGGATCGTCCCGGGGACCTCGATGGACGCCCCCCGGCCCTCCACGGAGATCACGCTGTCCCCGTCCGGATCCTCGACCTGGCCGATGGCGCCGGCGGGCACGCCAGGTCGGGGCGAGGAGGGCACGCTGGGAGCCGAAGACCTGCGACGAGGCCCCTCCTCCGGCACGGGTTGCGGCGGCCCCGCCGGGCCGCCGAGGAGCCGGATCAGGACGAGAGCAAGGACACCATACGCCGCCAGGCTGAGGCCCAGCGCCAGGGCCGCACGCAGCCACGCCGGCCAGGATTCCCTGCGGATGATGGCCAGGTTCGCCAGCAGCAAGGCGGCGAACGTCCCGCCGCCGATGGCGCCGCCGATCGCCCCGCCGAGCATGCCGATCGCGGCGATGCCCGCCGGGAGGAACGCCAGCGTCATCAGGGTCCGGGGGATGCGGTAATCCTCCGGCGTCAGCGCCCGCCTCTCGCCCTTGCCGAGCCCGACCAGGTCGCGGGCGAGCCGATCCGGGTAGGAGGCCAGCGGGCAGACGGTGAGGATGACGTCGCGGCCCTCTCCCGCCAGCCGGACCCGGCTCCGCCCCAGGTAGTCCGCCGACTTGCCGACCGGCAGGCGTGCGACTTCCGCCCCGCGCCGCGTCAGGAGCAGGCTCCGCGATTCGAGCCGCCCGTCATACTTCCCCTTCAGGACACCCGACGTGTCCTGCTCGACGCTGATCGCGAAGGTCAGCGGCGATGCGTTCCCCCGGTCGGCTCCCGCCGACTGCGGCTCGGGCCCCGCGGGTCGGGGCGAGCCCGGCGCGCGGAGGACCTGGCCGCACGCCGGACACCGCAGCCGCCTGCCCAGGTGCTGGGGACCGAGCTCCAGCGGCCGCGCACATCCGGGACAGGGTATGGTCATGCTCGATCCCTGCGGAGGATCCGTGGGCGACCGCCGTCGATCGCGCCGTGCGTCCGGGTGGCGTCCCACGCGTCTCCCGCCAGGGAATCAAGATATCTCCCGATGATCCGCGATGCCAGAGGGGTCGCGTGTCGGGGCCGTCCCCGGCCGATCACCGAGTTGCGCCGTGCCTCGCCCGGTGCGCCGTCATGAGGCCCTTGTAGATGGGCGTGTGGTCCACCAGGAGCTTGCCGTAGCCGTCGACGTCGTTGCGCCAGTCGCGATGGAGTTCGGCCGAGGCGGCGAACCAGTTCAGGAGCTGCGCGCCGGCCGAGGACATGCGGAGCCACGCCGCGTGGCGGCTCGCCGCGTCGAACGTCCCGGAGGCGTCGGTGACGACGAACACCTCGTAGCCGGCCTCCAGGGCCGAGAGCGCGGGGAAGGCCACGCACACCTCGGTCACGATGCCCGCGATGATGAGCTGCCTGCGGCCGGTGGCCTCCACCGCCTTGACGAAATCCGGGTTGTCCCAGGCGTTGATCTGGCCGGGCCGGGCGATGAACGGGGCGTCCGGGAACAGCTCCCTCAGCTCGGGCACGATGGGCCCGTTCGGCCCCTCCTCGAAGCTCGTCGTGAGGATGGTCGGCAGCTTGAAGAACTTCGCCGTGTTGGCCAGGGCCAGCACGCTGTTCCGGAACTCGCTGGGCGTGTAGTCCTGCACCAGCGTCAGCAGGCCGCACTGATGGTCCACGAGAAGCACGGCCGCGTCGTCCTTCGAGAGACGACGGTACTTGTAAGCGTTCATACGTTGCTCGGTATGGGTGATCGTTGTGGTTGGATTCATCGCAGTTCGTGCGTCGAGGGCCGGACCCGAGCTGATGGTCGCGGCCTGGCTTCACTTCGTGCTCCGCGGCCGTCGCGTCAGAGCCGGAAGCGTGAGCGACGGCCGATCGGCACGGCGCGGTGATGGCCGTCGCTCACGCTTCCGGCTCTGACCTGAGCATCCGCGGCCCCAGCGCCCTGAGGTCACGCAGGAGCGTGACCTCAGGGACTGCTCGGTACCTGTGGTTCATCGCGCCCGGCGATCGGGATTCATCGGGCCGCCAGCTTCGCCGCGATCTGGGCGACGTGGCGGCCCTGGAAGCGGGCGATGGCCAGCTCGTTGGCCGTCGGGGTCCGCTCGCCCCTCGGCCCGGCGATGGTCGAGGCGCCGTAGGGCGTGCCGCCGGAGACCTCGTCGAGGTAGGAGAGCTCCCGGGCCGCGTAGGGGACGCCCGCGACCACCATGCCCTGATGATAGAAAAAGGTATGCATGTGGACGAGCGTCGTTTCCTGGCCGCCGTGCTGGCTGGCGGTGGAGGTGAAGGCGCTGCCGAGCTTGCCGATCAGGGCCCCCTTCGCCCAGAGGCCGCCGGTCGCGTCCAGGAACGCCTGCATCTGGGCGGCGGCGGCCCCGTACCGCGTCGGCGCGCCGAGGATGATCGCGTCGGCGTCCGCCAGGGCGTGCGGGTCGGCCACGGGGATGTGGGCGAAGGCCTTCTTGGCCTCGACGGCCCCCATCTTCTCCAGGACCTCTAGGGGCAGCGTCTCGGCCACCTGCGCGAGCAGGACCTCGGCTCCGGGGACTTCCCCCGCCCCGGCGGCGACGGCCTCGGCGAGCTGGTAGACGTGGGTGTAGAGGCTGTGAAAGATGACCTGGACCTTGACCGCCATGAGGTGTCCTCTTCGTCCTGGGATCGTTTCCGATGAATGCCCCGGATGCCTCAGCCGCGGACCGGTTCAGGCACCCCGCCCGCGGGCGTCCGTCCCCGCCCGAACAGGATCGCGTCGAGCGAGACCTTGCCCGGCCCGCCCAGGTAGCCCGGGAAGAGTCGAGTCCAAAGAGTCATTCATGAACCTCCTTTTACCGTGTCGACTCGCTCCCCGAGATTCCTCTTTGCATGCCAGTAAGCCTAGGCTGGTAGTATCGGATGGCAAGTAGGCACCTTCCGGATACATGGGCACCGAACGGATACCTTTGGCCATGGCAGAGCACCCCAGCGCCCCGCAAGCAGAGCCCCGGACCAATGGAGAGGCCGCGAATCGCTGCCCCGCCGCGTGGGCGATGGAGCGGATCGCCCACAAGTGGACGATCCACATCCTCTTCGCCCTCCACGAGGCCGCCGGCCCGGCCCGCTTCCGGGAGCTCCAGCGGCGGGTCGCCCCGATCACCCAGAAGGAGCTGACGAAGCGCCTCCGCGACCTGGAGCGCTCGGGCCTGGTCGACCGACGCGTCTACGCCGAGGTCCCGCCCCGCGTCGAGTACCGCCTGACCGACCTCGGCTCGACCCTGATCCCCGCCCTGACCGGCCTCCACGACTGGGCCGAACGCCACGGCGCCGAGGTCGACGCCAACTGGCGACGCGGGGCGACGGAGTAGCGAATTTTCGAGGGAGCAATTCCGGCCGAGAGCATCCATGTGACCGGGACGGCTGCCGCGACATCGGCGTCGCAGCACCGTTTCTAGCCCGATCAGGTGTGCCGTGGCCCGCGTCGTCCCGCTTCCGGTGTCATCGTGTGGGACGTTGCTGCCGGATCGAGGTGTCGCGACCCCGGGGCACGCTCGCCCTCGCCCCGGGGAGCGGGGAGAGGGTCGGGGTGAGGGGTCCGGGGTGCGAGCCGCGGCCTGCCCCGCCCTCATCCGGCCCTCCCGGCCACCTTCTCCCCCTCGCCGTGGGAGAAGGGTCCGGTCGGCCACGGCCCACCACGTTCGACTGGATGCGGTACTATGGGGCTGCCACTGGACACCAGGGACCGCCCATCCGGAGTACAGTGGAAACTCAGCGAATGGCCGGGGTCTGACTTCACCTCGGCGGCCATTGCCCCCCACAAGGCGAGGGGAAGCGA
>JAXMBE010000054.1:0-59143 GCA_046349995.1 Isosphaeraceae bacterium
GGACGAGGATCGCGAGGAAGTGGAGCGGATCGAGATGCTGCCGAAGGAGGTCGGCGTCCTGCTCGTCGTCGCCGGGATCGGCGGCATCCTGCTGCCGGGGCCCGTGGGCTCCCCGCTCCTGATCCTCGGTGGCGTGATCCTCTGGCCTCGGTGGTTTCGCCGCGTCGATGATCTCTGCCGCAAACGATTCCCGGGGCTGCACCGCCAGAGCGTGCGTCAGATCCATCGCTTCCTGGAGGACCTGGACTGGCGCTATCCTTTGGACCGGCGGACCGGCTGAAGGATTGCCGGTCGGTCGCCAGGGGGCAGGAATCCGGGATGCCGAGCATGAGCTTGAACTGGTTGCTGGTGTTCATTCCCGTGGCGCTGGGCCTCTCCTGGCACGACGCCAATCCGATCCTCGTCTTCGCCACTTCGGCCCTCGCCCTGGTCCCCCTGGCGAACCTGATGGGCGAGGCGACCGATGCCCTGGCCAGGTTCGTGGGCCAGACCTGGGGCGGTCTCCTGACCGCTACCCTCGGCAACGCGCCTGAGATCATCATCGGCTTCTTCGCCCTCCGCAGGGGCCTGATCGATGTGGTGAAGTCCTCGCTGATCGGGTCGATCGTCGGCAACCTCCTGCTCGGGCTGGGCCTGTCGATGATCGTCGGTGGCATCCGGAACGGCACTCAGGAGTTCGACCTGACCGTCGCCAACATGCATTCGGGCCTGCTGCTCATGGCCGCGGCCGGACTGATCGTCCCGGCCGTCTTCTATCACAGCTCGGCCGAGGTCACCCGCGAGATCAGCTTGCAGATCGCCTCGGTCCTGTTCGCCGTCTACCTGGCGAGCCTGTTCTTCACCCTGATCACCAGCCGGCCCGCGATCGGCAAGGAGAATGTGGCGGCGGAGGTCCCCGGCTCCGAGCCGCCCGCCGAGATGGAGGTCCACTGGGGTAGGGGCAAGGCGCTGGCGATCCTCGCGGTCGTGACGTTCGCCCTGGCGTTCATGAGCGAGATCCTCACCGACGCGATCGAGCCCGCATCCCGCAGCCTTGGCCTCACTCCGGTGTTCGCTGGCGTGTTCCTGCTCGCCCTGGTGGGAAACGTCGCGGAGCTGTTCAACGCGGTCAACTTCGCCCGGGTCAACAAGATGGACCTCTCCCTCGGAGTGACCGTCGGGGCGTCGATCCAGGTCGCGCTCCTGGTGGCGCCGGTACTGGTCTTCGCCGCCGCGTTCCTGGGATCGCCGATGGATCTCGTGTTCACCCGGTTCGAGATCGTTTCCGTGGGGCTCACGGTTCTCGTCGCCAAGCAACTGATCCAGAACGGCAAGTCCAACTGGCTGGAGGGCCTGATGCTGGTGGGCCTCTATGCCATGCTCGCGATCGGCTTCTTCTTCCTGCCCGCCCTGCCGGGCGAGCCCCGGTGAGTGTCGGCGCGCGGGGCCGTCGCTCGAATCTGGCCACCGCCGGTCAACCTGATCCGGCGCGATTGGCGAGAAGCCCGCGCGGGACATGTAACCCGGCGAGTCAGGAGAGTTCTTCCCGGTCTCCACGGCCTCAGACCGCCTGCAAGAGCCCGCACGGCCTCCGGGTCCCGAAGCGGACCGGCGAGTTGTCCCCCATGAAACTCGTCGCGGCCCATCAACAGGAGAGGCGGCTGCCCGGGGAACTCGCGAGAGATTGAGCGTCGCCGAGCGAAGTGTGCGGCCGATGCTCGATCAGTCCCTCGGAACGGGTTCACGCCGGGGCAGCAGCCTCGGAGGAAGGGTGGAGCCGCTTCTCCCGAAGCGTGGCGGATGTTCCGCGAGGCCCTCCGCTTGAATGACCCGCTTCCGCCCTGGCCATCGTGAGCACATGGTCAGCGGCGGGCGTCGGCTGCTACAGCAGTCTGGGACTTCGGGCCCCTCATGTCCTTCCTAGCCATTCTACGACCGACTGCCACCGGACGTTCGCTTCCGAACCCGGCTCGGCCGACGGCCGACACGCGGCCATTCGCCGCCGGGGCGGAACCTCAAAGCGGGTACTGGTCCAGCTGGCGATCCCACAGGGGGTGCCGATCGGGAGGGGAGGCCGGCCGATCCGGCAGTCGCGAGGCTCCAGTCCGACTGGGCGGCTCGAGGCCGCTGCCCCGCACGAGGAACGCGAAGAAGAAGAGGATCCCCATGAAGAACAGCCCCGCGTCGTTCCCGTTCGGCCACTCCACGATGACGTTACGGACGAGCGGGACAGTCACGCCTATGAGGCAGGGCCAGAGGCACCCCGGTGAGTTGGAGCCGGATCGTGAGGCCGCCATCACGGACCTCGCTCCCGGGAGTCCCGGGCTCAGATCTGTCGGAGGTGCAGTTCCTTGAGCTGCCTGGCGTCCACCGTCCCCGGGGCGCCGGTCATCAGGTCGGTGCCCTTGGCGGTCTTGGGGAAGGCGATGCAGTCGCGGATGTTGGTCAGGCCGGCGTAGAGCATGACCAAACGGTCGACGCCGAAGGCGATGCCTCCGTGCGGTGGGGCCCCATTGCGGAGGGCGCTGAGCAGGAAGCCGAACTTCTCCTCCGCCTGCTCGGGGGTCAGGCCCAGCAGGGCAAAGATCCTGGACTGGATGGACGGGTCGTGGCAGCGGATGGTGCCGCCGGCCGCCTCCTCGCCGTTGATCACCAGGTCGTAGGCCTGGGCCCGGACCCTCGCGGGATCGGAGTCGAGCGAGGGCAGGTCCTCGGACAGCGGCATGGTGAACGGATGGTGCTCGGCGACGTACCGGTTCTCCTCAGCGTCCCACGCCAGGAGCGGGAAGCGGACCACCCAGGAGTAATGGAAGCTCTTCGGGTCGTAGACCTTCAGCTCAGCGGCCAGCCGCGCCCTGAGGTTCGAGAGGGCCTGGCTGGTGACGGCCTGGGTGTCGGCGACGATCAGGATCAGGTCGCCGGG
The DNA here is from genome assembly GCA_046349995.1 of Isosphaeraceae bacterium. Taxonomy (GTDB): domain Bacteria; phylum Planctomycetota; class Planctomycetia; order Isosphaerales; family Isosphaeraceae; genus Aquisphaera. Next base: position 2,903 of record JAXMBE010000054.1, read on the forward strand.
CTTTGCCTCGAATCGCTCTCTGAGGGTCGCCTGGGCCTGGGGCGGGAAGAACTTGGCGGTCGGGCCGGTCATGCCCTCGGCCTCAAGCTTCAGCCAGACCAGGCCCTTGGTGCCGAAGCTGCCCGCGAACTCGGTCAGGCCGTCGAGGTCCTTCCGGCTGTAGTGCGAGGCGCCGCCGGGGGCGCAAATGCCGCGGATCCGGTGGCCGAACTCCCGGGCCTGCTTAAAGACCTTGAACTCGGTGAGGTCGGCCAGGTCGGCCAGGTCCTTCAGCTCCATCCCGTAGCGAAGATCGGGTCGGTCGTTGCCGAACCGCTCCATGGCGTCGTGATAGTCGACTCTCGGCAGTGGGAGCGACAGCTCCTCCCCGCTGAACTCCTTCGCCATCGCGGCGATCAGGGGCTCCATCGCGGACATGACGTCCTGGTCTTCGACGAACGACATCTCGACGTCGAGCTGCGTGAACTCCGGCTGACGATTCGCCCGCAGGTCCTCGTCGCGGAAGCACCGCGCGATCTGGAAGTAGCGGTCGTAACCCGAGACCATGAGGAGCTGCTTGTAGAGCTGCGGCGACTGGGGTAGGGCGTAGTAGTGCCCCGCGTGGACCCGGCTGGGCACCAGGAAGTCGCGGGCCCCCTCGGGCGTGCTGCGCCCCAGGATTGGCGTCTCGAACTCCAGGAAACCCTGGTCGCTCATCACCCGCCGCATGAGCTGCAGGAGCTGGTGCCGGAGTACGAAAATCCGCTGCATCTCCGGCCGGCGCAGATCGAGGAAGCGGTACTTGAGACGAAGCTCCTCGTTCGGCTCCGGGCCGTGCATCTCGAACGGAGGCGTGGGCGTGGCGTTGTAGACGACCAGCTCGCTCGCACGGACCTCGACGGCCCCGGTCTTGAGCTTCGGGTTCTCCTTGCCCGCCAGCCGCGGCGCCACCGTTCCCCTGATGCCGACGACGTACTCGTTTCGCAGCTCTCGCGCCTGGTTCTGGAGGTCGGCCCCTGAGTCGGGCTCGAAGACCACCTGGGTGACCCCGAAGCGGTCCCGCAGATCGATGAACACCAGGCCCCCGAAGTCGCGCCAGGCGTCCACCCAGCCGTTCAGCGCAACGGCTTGTCCGACTTGGTCCTTGGTCAGTTCTCCGCAACTGTGGGTTCGTTTCAGGAGCATGGTGAATCGGGGCAAGAGGAACGGGCACGCGCGGGGTGCTTCGGGGGCGATAATCCGGACGATCACGATACATCCGGCGGCTGCAAACCGTCAAGCAGCCGGGAATTCGGACACGAGCCTCGGTGACTCGGTTCGGGCCCCGGCGCAGCTGATGAGGGCGTGCCTTAAAACCCGGCCGGAGCGCTCAGGTCGCGGAGGGATCGTCGAGCCAGCGTAGCCAGTCCTGCGCGCGCTGCGAGGCCCCATCGATCTGTCGGGTTGGGGCGTCGATCAGGTCGTCGAGCTCACCGCATTCCGGAAACCCGACGTCCGCCCATCTCCGCAGGAACTCGCCCAGGCCGCGACCAAGAACGTGCTCCTCGTCGATCTCGTAGACGTACTCGTGGTCCAGGTACACGACCTCGGCCGGATCGGTGTCGAGCCGGAGCACGAGCGTGTCGGCCCCGCCGCCCTCGCAGACGAGCAGCGGGAAGACCTTGGGCATGAGCCGGAGCGTCTCGGGATCCCCCGAGTCCACGAGGTAGGTCTCGTGGATCTGTTCCTGAAAGGTACGGTAGCAGTCCAGCAACGTCTCGCGCTGCGAGGCGCCGACGAAGTGGGTCTCGGCGTTCCCACCGAAATTGGCGAGCCTCGATGGCGGCTCGAGCCAGCGGCCCTCCGTCTCAACGCACAGGTTCCAGTAGAACTTCCAGCCGCCGGTGTACTTCGTCACCAGATCGACGAGATCTTCCGGGAACCTGAGCCCGGTCTGTGCCTCGAAGTCGTCCACCTGCGATCGGCCGATCGGCGGCAGGAACTCGGGGGCCCAGACCGTCGCCCCCTTCGCCTTCAGGCAAGAGGCGACCCGGTTTAGGCGGGCCGTCAGGTGCTGCCAATCCGCGTCAGTGAAAGCCATATCAATTCACCTCCGAACGTCTTGCCGCTCAGCGACCAGATCAGGATTTCCCCGGCGTCGGGGCGTGAGGGGCGGGCTGCGGTGCACCCCGCTCGCCGGGCATATCACCACTCCGGATTGTCTCAAAGTCTTCCCAGAATTCGGGATATGTCTTACCTACGCATCCCGGGTCGAGGATGGTGACGCCCTCCACCTTCAGGCCGGCCAGCGCGAACGACATGGCCATGCGATGGTCGTCGTAGGTGGCGATGCGGGCCGGTCTCGGCGCGGATGGAGCAGGGGGGTCGATGATCAGTCCGTCCGGCAGCTCATCGATCGTCGCCCCCAGCTTGCGCAGCTCGGCGGCGAGCGCGGCGATCCGGTCGGTCTCCTTGTGGCGGATGTGGCCGACGTTCCGGATCCGGGTGTGACCCGCCGCGAAGAGGGCGACGACGGCCATGGTCATCACCGTGTCGCTGATCGCGTTCATGTCCACGTCCACGCCCCGGAGCGGACCGCCCGTCACGGTCGTGCGGTCCTCCTCGCGGACCACCTGGCACCCCATGTGCTCGAGGATGTCCACGAAGGCGAGATCCCCTTGAAGGGAGCGCGTACCGAGGCCCTCCACCGTGACCGTCCCGCCGGTGAGCGCCGCCAGGGCGAAGAAATAGCTGGCGGCCGAGGCGTCGGGCTCGATCGCGTATGGCCTCCCCTTGTAGTGAGCGGGGTAGACGTCGAACCGTCGGAACTTGCGATTGCTCGGCGTCACGCCGAAGGCCTCCATGACCTCCAGGGTCATCCTGACGTAGGGCTGCGACACCAGGTTGCCCCGGACCTCGATCGTGGTGGTGTCCCGCGAGTAGGGGAGGGCCATCAGCAGGCCGCTCAGGAACTGGCTGGAGACGTCGCCCCGCACCGAGGAGAACCCGCCGTCCAGCCCCCGGGCCTCGACGGTCACCGGCGGGCATCCCGTACCCAGGTCGCTCCGGACCTTCGCCCCCAGGTTGTTGAGCGCGGCGAGCAGGTCCTCCACCGGCCGCTCGCGCATCCTTGGCGTGCCGTCCAGGTGGTAGGTGCCGGCCCCGGTCGTCAGCATGGCGGTCAGGAACCGAAGGCTCGTCCCCGAATTGCCGACGAACAGGCTCGCCTCCCGCGCCGGGAACCTGCCTCCCAGCCCCTCGACCCGGATCTCGGCCGAGTCGCGATCGTGGTCCACGGCGATCCCCAGGGCCTGGAGCGCCTCGACCATGACCCGCGTATCGTCGCTATCGAGCGCCCCGGTCAGGGTGCTCGGTCCCTCGGCCAGTGCCGCCACGATCAGCGCGCGATTCGTGAGGCTCTTGGAGCCGGGCACACGCACCGAGGCCCGAGGAGGGGGACCCGTCCAGGGGACAATCGTGATCTCGTCAGGATAGGAGGGCATGTCGAAAGCGGCTCAACTCAGGGGTAAGGTGGGACCGGGTTCCGGGAGGAGGGCGGCGATCAGGGGCCGCAACTCGTCGGGCGTCAGCCCGGCGATGAGAAATCGTTTCTGGCGGGAGGTCTCGCCGGAGAGCTGGGTGACCTGCGATCCCCGACAACCGAGGAGCCTGGACAGCAGGCTCGCGATCGCGGCGTTGGCCTTGCCTTTCTCGGGTGCGGCCGTCACCGCCACGCGAAGCGCCCCGGCCCGCTCGCCCAGCACGCCGTTTCGCTTCGCGCCCGGCTGGGCGTGCACCGCGAGGACCGTCCCTTGCGGGTGAGCCGTCAGCTCAATCATGCCACGGCCCCCTCGAAGAGCGCCGAGCCGACGCGGACCAGGGTAGCCCCTTCCTCGATCGCCGCCTCGAAGTCGCCCGACATGCCCATGGAGAGTTCGGCTAACGCCAATCCGGTCCGGGCTCGGAGCCGGTCGCGGGTCTCGCGGAGGGCCACGAACGAGGGCCGCGCGGTCTCAGCAGTCGTGCCCCAGCCGGCCATCGTCATCAGGCCGACGATCGGGATCGCCCGGCAGGAAGCGACCGCCTCCGCGTCGGCCAGGAGCTGGTCCGACGACCAGCCGTGCTTCGACTCCTCCTCCGAGGTGTTGACCTGGAGGCAGACCGCCGGGGGCTCCTTCAACCCGAGTTCCCCCACGAGCCCGTCGAGGATGCGTAGCAGCTTCAGCGAGTCGACCGCGTGGATCAGCTTCACCAGGGGCAGCGTCCGCCTCGCCTTGTTGCTTTGGAGATGGCCGATCAGGTGCCAGCGGACGGGCGGGGTGAGGCCTGAAAGCTCGTCCACCTTCCTCCAGAGCTCCTGGGGATAATTCTCCCCCATATCGATCGCGCCAGCCTCGACCAGCGGACCAACCGCCTCGGCGGGCCTCTTCTTGGTCACCGCCACGAGTGTGACGGCCTCGGGCCCGCGTCCCGAGCGTGCCGCCGCCGCGGTGATCCGCGACCGGACGGCCTCCAGATTCTGCCCGATCCGCACCGGATTGACCGACAAACCCACGCTCCTGCTGCCCCCGACCGGGTGGAATCCCCCGACGACTGCTCGGTCCCCACCGACAGGACGACGGTGACTCGACCGCACCGATCGACTATTCTCCATGATGCCCGGACCGGGAAGTCAATGGGAGTATCGCGCCGGTGCCGTCGCCGGCTTATCGTCCCCCGATCGAGGTCTCGTCACCATGAATCTGCTCGTGATCCTGCTCGGTTGCCTCTCCGCGGTCCTGATCGTCGTCCAGCTCGTGATGGGCATGCTGATCCGCAGCGGCGAGGCGTCGGTCGGGCTGCGGACGGCCCATTTCCACTCCGGAACGCTGATGGTCCTGGTGTCGCTGGCGTACATCGCCCTCTCGCTGACGTCGCTGCTGTCTCGCCGGAGAGTCGATGTCTCGGGAAAGTGAGGCCGGACGCGAACGGTTCGGCAACGGAGCCGGGCCCTACTCGTCGAGGCTGACTAGCGGCTCGACGTCGCCCTCCAGGTTGAACCGGCCGATGAGGAACCGTGCGTCGGTCTGGTGGCCGAGGAAGGCCCGGTGGGCCGGCGGCCCCAGGCTTCGGTAGATCACGTACGTGTCGTCCCGCCCCCAGCTCACCCGCACGGCGGACGCGACGTCCGGCGGGCAGACCCGTCCGTCCTCGGAGACGGTGAGCTGCCTCCAGCTCAGCCGCTTGCGATGACGTCGGCCGTCCCACGAGACCAGGAGAGGGATCCAGCACCGTCGCCCCCTCGGTGCTGTCGTCAATCGAAGTGAGCGGCCGTCGCTTCCGAGCGCGAGGACCCGCGGCTCGGTGTCGTAGGCAGGGCAGGAGACCGAGCGGCAGGGCCTGGGCGGCCGTGCGACTGCCATGGGCATTCAGCTCGAGGCCCCGGGAACCTTCCAGCGGGCTGGCCGCGACCCCCGCGGCCAGGTCGAAGACGACCTCGCGGGGGCTACAGGCTCGATGCCGCGCCCGACCTGCTCGCCGAGCAGAGCCATGCGCCCGACCGCGGAGCAAGACCGCCATCCGGGTAATCGTCGCTCCGCCGGCCCTGTACGACCACTCGATGAGGTCGGCGACCGAATCCGACTGCCAGGCCCCTGGCTTCGGCGTGGATCCTCTCGCCGTGACCGGGCCGGACTGCCACCGCGGCCCCAGCCAGGGTATGCCCGCGCCGACCAGCTCAAATTCAGCCGTGGTCCCCCGCCCTCGCTGGTCGACCACGAGCACGTCCCCGGTCTTCTGCCAGCTCGCCCGCAGGGCCGCGAGCACCCGGTCTGAACCGCTCCAGGCCGGAAGTGGCGGCGGGACGTGATTTTCCGTCTGGCGGCCGAGCGTCCAGGCAATCACACGCGCCTCGCGGCTTCGCGGGTAGAGCGTCAGAGCCTGGGCAAGGACTTCCCGGGGCTGGAAAGGGACGGATGCCCCGCCCGACTGCATCGTTGGCGTTCCGTCCGAGTGGGCGAACCGGAGGACTGAGCGGGTGAGCCCCAGGATCCGCCCGTCCAGCCGCCGGGGCCAGCCGGATCCCGCCGACCTCGCCTTCACCACTTTGCCGAGGCAATGCCACCAATCCACAATGGCGAGCCGGCCCGGCGCACCCTCCTCATCGAGTTCTCGCTCGAGCCAACGTTCGAGCGGCTCGACATGCCCCCGTGAAACCCAGCGATCAAGCGCTCGCCCGAGGGCCGCAACGGCCGGATGTTCGCTCTCTTCGCTCCGATCAGTCATCGAACGGATACGCCTCCCGACAGCACAGGACGGATTCCCTCATCCAGAGGAATCATTTTTCTTTACGCGTTTCTGGGATGCGCCCTAGATTTCCTAGTTTACCTGATTGCTCCAGTCCTGAGCTAGCGAGGAAGGTGACGATCGGCATCGAGATCGCAATTTCGGGTGGACTCCCGGGCCAGGCCACAGGATGGCAGACCCGCCCATGACGGCGTGCTGGCTTCTTGGGCGAGGATGCCCACGAAAGTGACGTTCTAGGGAGGGGTCCGAGGCCTGCCCGGTCCCCTTTCGAGAATTCAGGTACGATCTTCCGACTCGTCGTAACTTGTGTCGATTGTTGCAGAATCGTCGCCCGGCCGAGACGCAGGTGCCCGTCCGGGCGTTCCCAACGCCGCGGGTTCTCGGTTCTGGCATCGGCTTTGCTTTTCCTCAAGGCGTAAGTGAAAGGGACCGAGAAGTAGACGAAAAAGACTTTCAAACGTTAATGCGACCACCCCACTGGCGATAGCTGCTTCACTCTGTGGACGGCTCCCCCGCCAAAGGGCGAGCGGGACGCCTCGCACGACCCCCCGCTCGCCCTTTCTCCATACAACCGGATTCGCCGGCACGATTTCGCCGGCGGGTCCCGTGCGACCAACCGGCCAGTTGATTCGGTCACGAACGGCTAAGGGAGAGGTAGTCGTTCGGGACCAGATCTCTGGCCGGTTTTTTCTTTTCGAAGCGGTTCCGCTGAGACGGAAAGCCTCAGGGCGCGTTGGCCGGACCGGACGGCTTTCCAGGGGCCTGGCGTTCGGCGACTTTCCCATTCCGGAGGACGCGTCCCGGCCGCTGGTTCGTGACCTCGCCGTTGCGAAGCACGATCGTCCCGTTCACGAGGACGAACTCGATACCGCGATTGTACTGGAAGGGCTCCAGGTAGGTTGCCTTGTCGATCACCCTGGACGGGTCGAAGATCGCGATGTCCGCGCAGTGGCCCGGCCGGAGCAGTCCGCGGTCCGGCGTTCCGATCCGAGAGGCGTTCAGGGAGGTCATCTTCCGGACCGCGTCCTCCAGGCGCAATACGCCTCGTTCCCTCACGTAGACACCGAGCACGCGAGGGAAGGTGCCGAAGCTCCGCGGATGAGGGTTGCCGGCCCGGAGCGGCCCCTCGATGGCGAGCGCCGACCCGTCGGAGCCGAACGAACACCAGGGCTGGATCATCGCCCGGTTCATATCCTCCTCGGTGTGGTGCGCGTAGATGGTGCTCACGGATCCCCCCTCTTCGATCAGGAGGTCGAAGAGCACATCGAGGGGGTCCGAGGTCGGGTTGCCGGGGCCCGAGCGTTCCCGGATCACGTCGGCCATCGTCCGGCCCTCGAAGCGGCGGTTTGACGGGCTCAGCCGGGCGGAGATGAGCATCCGGCTCCAGTCGCCTCCGATGGCCGTGTAGTGATTGTACCAGCCGGGGATGCCCTTCCGGATGTCGTCCTTGAGCCGCGGCCGGAGACTCCTGTCCCTTAACCGGTCAAGCAGCGCCGACTCCCCACCCTCGTGGGCCCAGGGGGGATGATGCTTATCAGGTCATTGTTGCCACGTGTATGGATAGACATTCGCCTGAACGTCTACGCCCCGTCCGCGAGCCTGCTCGATCAGCCCGGCGATCTCCCCCATCCGGCCCCACAACGACTGGTCGGCGATCTTCAGATGGATGATGTCGACCGGGACCCCGGCGCGTTCGCCGACGGCGATGGCCTCCTTGACGGCCTCGAAGACGCCCGTCCCCTCGTTGCGGATGTGGGACGAGAAGAGTCCCCCGCGCTGGCGGACCACTCGGCAGAGCGCGACGATGTCCTCGGTGGTGACGGCCAGCTCGCGGGGTGAGGCCAGCATGCTCGACAGGCCGATCGCCCCGTCGCGCATCGCCTGATCCAGCAGTGCCTGCATCTCCTCGAGCTGCGCGGCGTCCGGACGGCCGAGCGCGTCGCCCCTGACGCATTCCAGCAGAGTCCCCAGACCGACGTAGCTGGCGACGTTCACGGCGATTCCCCGCGATTCGAGCACGTCGAAATAGTCGCCCAGCGACCTCCAGGTGACGGGCTTACCGTCGAGTTCGACCCTCGCCTCGCGGTGCTTGCCCATGGCGGGGCCGGCCGAGGTGTCCTCGCCGAGCACCTCGGTGGTTACCCCCTGGCGGATCTTGCTCTGTGCGGAGCCGTCCCGGAGCAGGGGCATGTCGGAATGCGAGTGGATATCGATGAACCCGGGCGCGACCACCATCCCGCGGGCCTCGATCACCTCCCTCGCCGTGGTCGCCTCGTCGAGGCGGCCGACGGCCGCGATCCGTCCCCCGCGGACCGCGACATCTCCGTGGAACCACGGGTTTCCGGTCCCGTCCACGATCCGTCCGTTACGGATCAGCACGTCGTAGGGCTCGGTCTTCGCGGCGGGCTCCTGCGCCGTGGCCGAGGTCGCCGCAGCCAGGACCAGGACGAAGGGATGGAATCGATGCGATCTCATGGCGGCCCTCCCAGGGAGCGATCGGCGGCTTGACACGCGCGGCGGGGACTTCGATGCTGGTCGAGGCGTTCCTGCACGGTCCCGTTCTATCAATCGCGAGCGCTCACCACCATGACCAGCCGAGCCCGAGTTGAATACCGCTACGAAAAGCTCACCTGGCCGGAGATCAACGACGCCGTCGAGCTCGGCAAGGTCTGCCTCCTGCCGTGCGGGGCGATCGAGCAGCACGGCCCCCACTTGCCGCTGGACGTGGACATCATCTGTCCGACCGGGATCGCCCACGGAGCCGGGCGGCAGATCGCCGATCGGCTGCTCGTCGTCCCGACCTACGCCTTCGGATACACGGGCCACGTGATGGACTTCCCCGGCACGCTGAACACTGACTACGAGCACTTCATCGCCCAGGTCCTGGACATCACCAAGAGCCTTGCCTATCACGGCTTCAAGAAGATCATCCTCCTCAATGGCCACGGCTCCAACTGGCCCAATCTCGACCTCGCCGCGCGGCGGACCAACCTGGAGACCGACGCCGAGTGCATCCCGGTCTGCTGGTGGAACCTGCTGACCGTGGACAGGGAATTCCTGCCCCGCTGGCGCCAGAGTAAGTTCCCCGGCGGCTGCTCCCACGCTTGCGAGCTCGAGACGTCCCTCTACCTCTACCTCGACGGCGACAACGTCCGGAAGGACCAGATCAAGAGCGGCACGATCAGCTTCAACAACGAGGAGAGCCCCTTCAATTGGGTGGACCTCTTCGGCGCGGGGCCCGCCGCACTGATCTCGTGGACCAGCAGCTACTCCGCGACCGGCGTCCTCGGCGATGCTGAGCTGGCGACCGCCGAGAAGGGCAAGGAAGCCTACGACGAGGCCGTCAAGCAACTGGTCCGCCTGGTCACCTGGTTCCAGGCCCGACCCAAGGATGCTCGCCGCGACCTGCACCGCACCCCGCCGACGATGCCTCTGCCGTGGGGACAGAGAAGCCGGGACATCACGGCGTCGCGTATGCGGCCTTCCTCCTGAGCATCAGGACGTTGACATCCGGATCGATGACAAGCTTCTCGGGGTCGAAGTCGCAGGCGACGGTGACCATCTCGGTGGCACCCGGGCCGAGGGTCAACGTCGTCCGTGCGTCGCGGTAGTCGGGGTTTGGGTCCGGAGCCTTCGCGTCCCTCGGGAATCGCTCCCCGCGGGTCGCCGCGATTTCGACGAGCATCGTTCCCGTGCCTCTGTTCTTGACCCGCGCGGTCACCCTCCATGCGTCCCCTTCGCGGACCTTCTTCGCCTCTGAGATCTCGTACTCGGGGACGACGACCTGGAAGAACCACTGGTTCGTGAAGGCGTCGAAGGCTACGGGATCAGCCGCCTGCTTGCGGAGCACGGCGAGGAAGTCCTGGAGCACCGGATGGTCGGGATTGTCCCGGTAGGTCGCGAAGAACTCGCGGATGCCCGCCAGCATCGGCTCGCGGCCCATGTGCCGCATCAGCATCCAGAGGACGAAACCCGCCTTGTCGTAGGTGACCGTCTGGTCGCCGTCGCGGCTGCCGTCAATCTTCACCAGCGGGCGCTCGGAATCGACGCTCCGGCCCTTCGCGTACGAGTCCTCGATCCTCCGGGCGAATCCGATCCGGGCGCGGACCCCCTTCACCTGCTCGAACAGGAGCATCGTGGCGAAGTGCGAGGTCCCCTCGGAGAGCAGGTTGCCGCCGGGCCCCTTCCCGGGGGCGACCATGTTGCCCCACCATTGGTGCGCCGCCTCGTGGGCCGTGACCAGGAAGGCCGCGTTCGCCTCCGGGTCGCTCTCGGTCAGGAAGCCGATCGACTCGCTGAAGGTGATATCGGTGGGGAACCCCTGTGCGTAGCCCGCCAGGGCCGGGAACTCGCTGAGCTTCAGCTCGTGCCAGGGATACGGCCAGAACCAGGCCGAATAATGCGTCCGCGCGGCGTCCAGGGCCTGCACCATCTCGTCGATGTTGTAAGCGTGCCCTGGGTGGTAATGGACGGCCGTCCCGTTCCCCCGGCGCACGTCCCAGCGGCCGGCGACGATGTTGAAGAAGTTCACCGGCTGGTCGCTCTCCCAGACGACCGTCCGGCGGCCGTCCGCCGCGACGTCGCTGGTGCGAGTGCCCACCGAGTTGTACTCCAGCCCCTCCGGCCCGGTCACCTTCACGCGGGTCCGGAACGGCCTTCGGCCGCCGACGAACGACTCGGTCTGGCCAACGAAGTAGTCGTCGGGGTACTCCTTCGACTCGTACTTGTTCTCCTCGTCGATCCCGGGCCCTTCCATGAACCCGATCGCCGGCGCGAAGCTCGTGCCGAAGCTGGTGAGCACCACGCCCGAGGGGAGGATGAATTCGCCGTTGCCTCCCCCTTCTTCGTGATGCCGCCGGGGAAGGTCCCCGAGAACCGGAACCCGAGAGCTTCCCCTTGCCGCCTGGGGGTAGCGGGGCCTCGGGCGTGAAGATATAGAGCCCGGAGCGATTCTTCGGCGTGACGGGCTTGCCGTCGTAGGTCCACTCCGGAGACTCCCAGTGCAGGCCGCCGGTCACGGGGATCTCGCGGAGGGGATGGTCGCGGCGGTTTTCCAGGTCGTACGTCCCCTCGACCTTCAGCCGGCTGCGGGCTGGGTCCAGGTCCACGGCGATGTCCACGGCCGTCAGGTCGGGGGTGGGAGCGTCGCGGTAGGTCGCCAGGTTCTTCCGCCAGTAGTCCTTCATGAGCTTCTTCGTGGCCTTCCCCTGGAAGCCCGCGTCCACCCGGGACCAGAGGATCCAGCCGGTCACGATCGGGATCGCCACGAGAGGGAGCAACGGCAGCGCTTGCCGCAGCAGTGAGCCGGGGTGTAGGCGCTGGACCATCGCGTTGGCGTCCAGGTCGCGCCGGGGGAAGAGCCGCACCGTGAACACCAGGAAGACGACCGCCATGCCCAGTGCCAGCACGCGGTTGAGCACCAGCGCGGTGCGGTCGAACTCGAGTATGCTCATGTCGCTCCACTGGACAGCGGCCCAGAGGGGCCAGTTCCCGACCCAGTTGATCTCACCAACGATCTGGCGGTACCCCGTGAACGCGAGCACGGCCAGCGCGACCGCGTAGGTGGCCAGGCGGTTCCGCGTCAGCGACATCGTGGCCATCACGAACGACGTCCAGAGCAGGAACGTCGGGATCAGCAACAGCCCCCAGACCAGCGCGAACGGCACCACGCTGATGGTCACCTTCCCCTGGTAGAGGAGGAATCCGCAGCCGATCAGGAAGAGGAGCAGGACGACGGCCACCCCGACCAGGCTGTTCGCCAGGGCCTTCCCCAGGAGGATCGACCCCGTGCGCACCGGAGTCGCCAGGCTGATCGCCTCGAGCCGCGTGTGCCGCTCGCGCCACAGGGACTCCACGACGTAGAAGAGCAGAAGCAGGCAGACGAGGATCGAGAGCGGGTTCATCGACCGGACCGCGAAGGTGCCGGGGGTCAGCAGCAGGGGCGTGTCGAATGCCCCCACGGCGAGCAGGGTCGGGCCGATCGTCTGGAGGACGAGGAGCGGTACGAAGAGGTAGAGCCCGGGGCTCGAGCACAGCTCGACAAGTTCGGCGCGGAGGGTGGACCAGGCACCCTCCAGCAGTCCCGGCCGGCGCGATGACATCCCGATCGCGGCCAGCGGCCTCGAGGCGGCGGGCGCCTGGACCTGCTGGGCCGCGTCCGTCACCCCCTCGACCCTCCGGGCCTTCCTCCAGGCGCGTTCCGCCCCGCGCGACGTCCCGCGGAGGCTCGCCGCGAGGTGACGTCCGCTCAGGGCCACGGCCCCAAGCCCGATCGCCAGCAAGACCAGGCGATTCGCCACGATCAGTCCATCCAGCGGCACGGGCGAGCTGTTGTAGAAGCCCACACCTCGGTCCACCTTCAGGTAGGTCTCGTTCAGCCACCGATAGCCCCCGGGATCGACCAGCATCAGCAGGCGGTCGACGCGGGGATCGAGCCAGGAGGGGGCCCAGTCCCAGAGAAAGAACATGCAGCCCAGGAGCACGGCGACCGGGAGGACGAAGACCAGGACCGGGCGCCTCGTGCGCTCGCCGATGGCGAAGGAGACGCCGGCGAAGAAGACGATCGTCGGCAGGCCGAAGAGCAATGCAGGTCTCAGGTAGCTCACCGGAGCGAAGGGCCCGCGGAATTCCCTCGCCTCGCCCGACGAGAGGCCGTGGTTGAGCAGGATTGTGGCCAGCACATGGACCGCCAGCACCGTCGCCGCGGCGGCAAGCACCCCGAGGTACTTCCCCCAGATGTACTCCCCGGGACGGAGCGAGGTCGCGTGCAGGAGCTCGCCGACACGCACCTCGTCGTCGTGGATGATCGTCATCCCCGCGGCCACCGAGACGAAGAAGCCGTAGACGAGGCAGGTGAAGACGATCATCTGCTGGGTGACGGCGAACTCGGAGGTGATGTGGGCCTTCGTCCCCCCGACCTCCGAGTCCCCCGACTGGATCCGCGCGTTGCCCGTGGAGAAGCTCCAGGCGAGAAGGACCAGGAGCCCGAGCCAGACCCAGAATAGCGGGCGCCGGACGTTGTGGGAGAATTCACGACCGAGGACCAGGCCGAAGCGTCTCGGGTTCATCGGGCGGCCTCCCCGAGGGGGGCGGTGTGCCCGTTGTTCCCGATGGCGGGCAGCGGCCCGGCGCTCCTCCCGTGGCCCTGCATCAGGACGTGGTACGCGTCCTCGAGCGTGGGCGTCACGGGTACGAAATCGTCAGGCGCGTCGCCCCCGGGCTCGTGGACCCGGACTCGGTTCCTGCCCTCCACGAGGTAGGCCTGCGTCACCCGGCGGCTGGCGCGGAGCGCCTCGTACGCCTCGGGCTGGACGCTCCCCTCGAAGATCGCACCGGCGAGGGAGGCACGGGCCTCGGCCGGGGTCGTGACGGCGACCAGCCTGCCCGCCCGGATCACGGCGAACCTCGGGCAGAGGACCGCGACGTCCTCGACGATGTGCGTCGAGAGGATCACCGTGCGCTCGGCCGCCAGCTCGGAGAGGAGCCGGTAGAACCGCAGTCGCTCCTCCGGATCGAGCCCGGCGGTCGGCTCGTCCACGATCAGCAGCCGGGGGTCGCCGGCGATCGCTTGCGCAATCCCGAGACGCTGCTTCATCCCCCCCGAGTAGCCCTTCACCTTCCGCTTCGCCGCGAAGGACAGATTCACACGCTCGAGCAGCTCGCCGCAGAGCTTCCTCATTCCTCCTGGGGCGCGCACCCCCTTCAGCCGCAGGAGGTGGGCGAGCATCTTCTCCCCGGTGAGGTTCGGGTAGAACCCGAACTCCTGGGGAAGGTAGCCGAGCCGGGGCCAGATCCGCTCGGGATGCGCGGTCACATCCTCCCCGTCCAGCGAGACGGTCCCCGAGGTGGGCTCGAGCCGCCCGGCGACCACCCGCATGAGCGTCGTCTTGCCAGCGCCGTTGGGGCCGAGCAGGCCGAACATCCCGGGGGGGACGTCGAGGTCGATTCCCTCCAGGGCGGCCACGGGGCCGGGATAGATCTTCACCAGATCACGGATCATCAGCATGGGTCACGGTCCTCGTCGACACCCGGGGCCCACGATCGGAGACACTCCCATCCGCCGGCCACATCGGAAGTTTCGTCCTCCGGAGTGGATTATTGCATCGCGGCCATCCGCTGGCGACTTCAGTCTCGGCTCGGCGGCCGCTGGCAGATGACGAATGTGGTGCACTTGGAGAGGTCCTTCAGCCGCGTGGCTCCGACGTAGGCGCAGGCGCTGCGGATACCGCCGGTGATCTCCTGGAGGGTCTCCTTCACGGGGCCCTTGAAGGGGACGGTGGTGGTCCGGCCCTCGCAGGCACGGTAGTCGCGCCGCCCTCCGGCGTAGAGGTCCAGCGCGCGGCGGCTGGACATGCCGTAGAACGCCATGCCGACCCTCTTGCCGCCCTCCTCGACCCACTCCCCCTCGCACTCGTCGTGGCCGGCGAGCATCCCTCCGAGCATCACGAAGTCGGCCCCGGCGGCGAAGGCCTTGACCACGTCGCCGGGCGTCCGGCATCCCCCGTCGGCGCAGACGTGGCCGCGGAGCCCGTGGGCGGCGTCGGCGCACTCGATGATCGCGGAAAGCTGGGGATAGCCGACGCCCGTCATCAGCCGCGTCGTGCAGACGCTCCCGGGCCCGATGCCGATCTTGACGATGTCGGCCGCTCCGGAGATGAGCAACTCCTGCACCATGTCCGGCGTGGCGACATTGCCCGCCATGATCGTCAGCTCGGGGAACGTTTCCCGGATCCGCTTGATCCGCTCCACGAAGAACTTGGTGTAGCCGTTGGCCGCGTCCACGCACACCAGCTTCAGCGGGACCTTCGCGCGGACAGCCCTGAGCCGCGCGAACTCCTCGTCCTTGATGCCCAGCGTGAAGAACGTGCTGGTGCGGTTGGACGCCTCCGAGAAGAAGGCCACAAGTCGCTCCTCGGAATAATACTTGTGCAGGCAGGTCATCATCGCCGGGCCGAGCGCCCGGGCCATGTCCATCGTGCCGGTCGTGTCCATGTTCGCGGCCACGATCGGGATGCCCGTCCACGTCGCCTCGCTGTTGAGGAAGGTGTACGCGCGGTCGAGGACCACGCTGGCCCGGCTGGGCGCCTCGGACCGCTTCGGGCGGATCAGGACGTCGTCGAAATCCAGCTTGGGGTCGTTGTCAATCCGCATGGCCGGCCGCCTCCTCGTGGGGCGAGCACCCGCCTGGTGGCGGCTCGCCGGTCGCAGGTTTCAGCAAGCTGACTGGTTTCGATACGGTAGTTCAGTCGAGGGTTCGGCACAAGGACGCCCGGTTCGGCAGGCGCCGGTCATGGCTGCCGGACGAGGGTCCAGCATGCAAATCCGGGAGCGAGGCGACGAGTTCCTCCCAGATCGCCCCGGAGCGGGTCGTGACCATCCCTCGAGCCTGCTCGGCGTCCGCTGCGATTCCCGTTAACGCTCCCGCGCGGTCCGCCAACCGGCCCGGGGTGGTGTGCGGCCCTCCCGAGTCCGATCAGCAAGGACGGCGATCGTCCACTTCGCCGCTCTCCCAGCGGACCGGCCCCTGCAATGCGTCGGTTCTCACCGCTATCATCTCGGTTGTCGCCGGGGAACCGAAGGAGATGCGGATCGACGGCGGCGGAGCGACCCGGAGGACGACCTCGCCATGATCGCGGCCGCCCCGATCCGCCAGGCAGGGGAGGAGTCCGAGATGCAGCTCGCCACCGTGCGGATCGAGAAGCCCGAGGCGGTCAACTTCGTCCTCGGGCAGACCCACTTCATCAAGTCGGTGGAGGACATCCACGAGGCCCTGGTCGGGGCAGTCCCCGGCATCCAGTTCGGGCTGGCGTTCTGCGAGGCCTCGGGCAAGTGCCTGGTCCGATGGTCGGGGACCGATGAGGCCATGCTCGACCTGGCACGCAGGAACGCGTCGGCCCTCGCCGCCGGGCACAGCTTCATCCTCTTCCTGGGGGAGGGCTACTACCCGATCAACGTCCTCAACACGCTGAAGCAGGTCCCCGAGGTCTGCCGGATCTTCTGCGCGACCGCCAACCCGACCGAGGTCGTGATCGCCGAGACCAAGCAGGGGCGGGGCATCCTCGGGGTCGTGGACGGCTTCCCTCCCGGTGGGGTCGAGGGGCCGGACGACATCAGCTGGCGGAAGGGGTTCCTGCGGCAGATCGGTTACAAGCTCTGAATGTCCGACTCGTCGAGACGGCCCGTCAGCCGGGGGCGGGCGGCTTCCACTCAACGATCAGCAGCTTCCCGTCGCGCGGTGGGTCGAAGTGTGCGGGACCGGGAGGACGAGGCCCGCCGGCACCTGGCCCGCCCGGGGGTCGTCCGCCGCCGGGGCCGAAGGGAGGCGGGCCGCCGGGCGGAGGCCCGCCGAACCAGCCGAACAGTGGAGGAGGGCCACCGGGAGGCGGCCCCGGCGGGCCAGCCTCGCCGAAATCCGGACCTGGACGGCCCGCTGAAGGGGGCAACTCGATCTGGGCGACGGTGGTCCAGTCGCCCAGGTGTCCCGGCTGGTGACGATCCCGCAGCGCCTTCACCTCGGCAGGGGGGGCGATCCAGTACACGCGCCGGCCGCCGGCCCAGCGGGCGACCTCGCGGGTGAACGACACGAGTCGCGCGGCCGGATCCGTCACACCGGTGAAGCCGTCCGGCGGCGCCGGGGCTTCCGTACCACGCGGGTCCGGAGGCCGTGGCCCTCGGCGTCCCTCCTGGAGGGCGTCCGCGGGGGCCAGCCGCCAGTCGCCGACGAAATCCAGGTGCTGCTGGATGCCGCGATCGGCGATGAGGATGCTGCCGGGCTCGACCCGCCGCTCGACGGCCTCCGCGATCCGCGCCAGCATCGCGTTGTCGCGCCTCTGCCGCGAGAGTGAGAAGATGGAAAGCGGCAAGCCCCAGAGGAGCATGAGCAGCGTCAGCCAGGCAACTCGCCTCCGGCCCCGCTCCGGGTTCGTTTCGCACTCCCGCTTCAGCCACCACACGGCCGCGGTCGCGTAGAGGAAAAAGGTGGGGAGCAGGAACCGCATCGAGAACGAGTCGGCATGCCAGTAGTAGAACAGGTAAACGATCGTTATTGGGAGGATTAGCGCCGCCAATAGCGCCGCGCGGTGCCGATCCTGGCTGCCTCGAAGGGCCCAGATCCCGGCGAGGCCAGCGGGGACCAGCAGCGCGGCGCCCCGGACCAGGAGCATGAACACGTACGGGAGCACGTTGCGGAGGAAGTTTCCGAGACCGAAGGCGGTCTGCTCGCCGGAGACGCTGTAGCCCGTCCTCCAGAACGCCCCGAATGCCTGCTGGTTACGGGCCGCCAGCGCGATCAGGGGCACCGAGGCGCTGACCAGCAGGACGGCGAGGGCTTTCCACGTGCCCGGGACGGCTCGCCTCCGCGAGACCACGTAGACGGCCATCCCGACCAGGAAGAGGACCTCGGGGTAGCGGATGGTCGGGATCAGGCCGCCGCAGAGTCCGGACGCGGCGGCCCAGGACCACGCCCCGCTCCGTTCCCATCGGATCAGGGAGTAGAGCCCCCAGAGCAGGAAGAAACAGACCGCCGTGTGCGAGTCGGCGCCGAGGGCGTGCTGGTTCGCCACCGGGTTGAACGCCATGATCGTGGCGGCCAGCAGTCCCCAGGCGGTGCCGATCCATTCCTTGCAGATGAGGAACAGGGCGAGCAGCGAGAGCGATCCCATGATCGGCAAGACCCAGAGCGTCGCGGTCGGCCCGGCGGCCCGGAACACGATGGCCAGCAGCGCGGGGAGTCCGGGTGGGTACTGGCCGTAATAGCGGTCCGGCGCGGTCCGGAACCAGTGGTCCCCGACGAACTGCGCGGGCGACTCCGGGGCGATGGAGGTACGGCCCTCCCGGGCGATCAGCCGGGCCTGGGCCATGTATCCGTTCGAGTCCGGGCCCGAGATGGCCGGCTCGAAGAAGGCCGCGAGGAAAAGGAAGTGGATCGTCACAAGCCCGGAGATCGGGACCGGCCCGAGCCTCTCGAGCGAATGAGCAAGACGCTGTCCGAATTCCATCCAGCGCATGTCGCACCTCCGGCACCGGGTCCGAGTCGCTCGGTTCGTGCCCAATCCTACCGGGGTCGCGATATCCCATCCGTGAAGGATTGTAAATTGCGGGCCGCTCGACCGGCGGCCTGATCGCCCGGAGCGGATTCGGAGGGCGCGGCTTTCCCCCGGGCGTGACCGTCTCCCGCCATGAGCGATTCGTGGTCAACGATCGACGATGCGACAGGCCGGCCTACGCGGTCTTCGCTTACGTAACCCGGTTCGTGTCCGCTCCGACCGCGGGCCCCGTCGCCATCCAGTCGTCAACCAGACCTGGCTCATCCGCGATGCCTTGCAGGAAGACTCCTCCGCCGCCAGTCAGTGCGGGAGTCGAGAGCAGGTCGGCCGCCACGGTGGTCCGCGGGGCATGGAGCATCGCCAGGAGATCGTTCTCGATCGTGACGGAGATGTCGCCGAGCGGAAGGTGGCTGAGGCTGCGGGTCGAGAACGGGTTCTGCAACTCGACCCCGATCTGGTCGAGCCCGAGGATGGGGTAGGCGACGAGCATCGTGACCAGCGGGACCAGCAGGCCGTTCCCGAACTTGTGCAGCAACGCGAACGGGAGCGTGGCGAGGAACAGAACGATGAAGCGGCGGGTCTTGATGGCATAGACCCTCGCCAGGGGCGTTTTGAGGATGCGCTCACAGGCCCCGATGTGATCGATCAACGTGGCCCTTTCCCTGTCGATTTGGAGGAAGGCGAACCGATCCAGCCTACCCTGCCGGCATGCCCGGTCCAGGAGTTCGCCAACCCTCTGCATCACGTACGACGGCATGTGCCGCGCGGCGAGCACATCCGCCGTCCGGTCGGGCCCGAGCAGCGCGACGAGCTCGGGTACATCGCGCTCGCCCCGGAGGCTCGCACGGGCCGCGTGGGGGAAGGCGGCCGCCCAAAGCACCACCTGCTCCCGCCAGGCCCGATCGCGTGGCCCGTAGGCCAGGGCGCCCATCACCAGGTTTCGCGACTGGTTGACGATGCCTCCCCAGAGCTTCCGCGCCTCCCACCATCGCTCGTAGCCGGCATTGGTCCTGAGCACGAGGATGAGGCCCAGCAGAGCACCGGCCACCTCATGGGGGCCGATCTCGATGCCGACTTCGCCCCAGGTGAGCGAGAACACGTAGATGAGGTAGGCCAGGATCCCGAAGGCGAGGACGTTGGGCAGGACGCGGAGCGTGGATGCCCCCCGGAAGCTCAGCGCCTCCTCCCAGAACGTCTTCCAGGCTTCCACTGTCATGAGCTCGTCTCGTTCCCTGCGTCGGGACATGGGGCCGGCGGGTGCGACCGCCGCGGTCAATCCGGCCGATCCGCCACCGACTCCTGGCGGGCCGCCAGTGCCAGCGGGGGCACCGCCCCACCCGGGGGTCCGTTCACGGCCGCCTCTCGTCTCGGGGCCAAGGGTGCCACGGGCATCCCCGCCCGGACGTTGCGGATCAGCAGCAGCCAGCCGAGCGCCAGCAGGCTGAAGAGCACGACGAACGCAACCCCTCGGTAGTCGGCGGCATCCCGCGCGGAGGTCGCCCCGGCGGGGCAAAGGGGCCTGGGAGGCGGGAACTCGGCTCGGCCGTCCCCGACGATGTCTCGCGGAGCCAAGGAGTAATGGACACGCCATCGCGGCTTAATGTTAATCGAATGTCGACTTCCAGATTGGTTCATGGCCGGCCTCTTCCGGGGAGCTTTCCGGTCGCTCGACCCTCCGAGAGTGGAGGTCCGAAGCCCGCAACCGTCCGCGAGAGCCTGTCGGAGGTGTCGAGCTTACGCCTCCTAAGCAAGTGGAGTGCCGGGAGTGACCGAGGGCCACGGCTCGGCACGCAACCAGCAGCTCCTACAAGGACTTGCCGCAATCCCGACGATCGGATTGTCGCCAGAGAAGTCCCCGTGCGAGTCGCCCGAGGGGGGAGGATCTGTGCAATTACTGACCGTCCTGGTCTTGATCGGACCCGACCTGTTTCTCGACGGCGAGCCCGGAGGCGCGGAGCTTGGAGCGGAGCGTGTTCCGGGAGATGCCCAGGAGCTCGCTGGCGCGGACCTGATTGCCCCGGGTCTGGCGGAGCACCTCGGAGAGCACGGCCCGATCGACCCGCGCGATCAGCTTCTCGTAAAGGCCCGACTCTCCGGACCGGATCAGCTCCCGGGCGAGGCGGACGATGTCGAGGGCCTCTTCTCCCGCGAGGGCGATCCGGGCCGCGTTCCCCCCGGGTCGAAGCTCGGCCGGTAGGCAATCGGCCGTGAGGAGCTCCCCGGCAGCGTGGACCAGGGCGGACTTGAGCACGGCCTGGAGCTCGCGCACGTTGCCTGGCCAGTCGTGCGCCGTCAGGACGGCCATCACTTCCGGTGCGACGGCGCGCACCTGCTTGCCCATCGCGCGGTTGAGCGACTTGACGAGATACTCGACCAGGATCGGGAGGTCCTCGCGGCGGTCGCGGAGTCGGGGCAGCGAGATGGTGAAGACCTTGAGCCGGTAATAGAGGTCGGGGCGGAACCGGCCGTCGGCGACCATCGCCTCGAGGTCGCGATTGGTGGCGGCGATCACCCGGACGTCGGCCCTGATCGGGTCGTTGCTGCCGAGCCGCTCGAAGCGGCCGTCCTGGAGCAGCCGGAGGATCTTCGCCTGGGTCGTCGGCGCCATGTCGCCGACCTCGTCGAGGAACAGCGTGCCGCCGTCGGCCTGTTCGAACTTGCCGATCCGGCGGCGGTCGGCGCCGGTGAAGGCGCCCCGCTCGTGGCCGAAGAGCTCGCTCTCGAGCAGCGCCTCGGGGATCGCGGCGCAATTGATCGCGAGGAACGCCCGCTCGGCCCGCCGGCCGTGCTGGTAGAGGGCCCGGGCGACCAGCTCCTTGCCCGTGCCGCTCTCCCCGCGGATCAGGACGGTCACGTCCTGTGCCGCGACGCGGCCGATCGCCTTGTAGACCTCCTGCATTGCGGGAGACCGGCCCACGATCCGATCGGCGACGGCGTCGGACGGCTCCGCCTCGTCGTCCAGGAGTGCGGGGACGTGGGCGAGGCGGCTCTGCTCCAGTGCCTTCCCGAGCACCTCGCGGAGCTGGCGAAGGTCCAGCGGCTTGAGCAGGTACTCGAAGGCGCCCCGCTTCATCGCCTCGATGGCCGTCTCGGTCGTGGCGAAGGCGGTGACGACCACGACGGGCAGGCGCGGGTCGATCCGCCGGATCTCGTCGAAGGCGTCCAGGCCCGATCTGTCGGGCAGCCGCACGTCGAGGATCACGGCGTCGGGCCGGTCCTGGCGGACGCGCTCGATCCCCTCCCGGGCGGTCCGCGCCGTGAGCAGCTCGAGCGCCTCGGACCGCAGGCCCTCCTCCAGCGAGAAGAGCAGGTTCGTCTCGTCGTCCACCACGAGCAGTCGGGCCATGCGTAACCCCACAGTCAGAGTCGGCTCGCGCCAGCCGGGCCGCCGAGTCGCGCGGCGGGCCTGCTGTCGGCCTCGTCGAGGGGTAGCCGGACGACGAAGGACGCCCCGCCCCCCGGCCGGTCGGCGGCGGCGAGCGAGCCGCCGTGGGCCTCGGCGATCCGCCGGCAGATCGAGAGCCCGAGACCCGGGCCGGTCTCCTTCGTGGTCACGAACGGCTCGAAGATTCGCTCGCCGAGATCCGCCGGCAATCCCGGCCCGTTGTCGGCGATTTCGATGGCGACCCCCGGCCCGGCCCGGGGCCCGGCCGGCTCCTCGCGCGACACGCGCACCCAGACGTGTCCGCCCGGCGGGGCGGCGTCCAGGGCGTTCAACAGCAGATTCAGGAGGAGCTGGCGGAGGTGGCCGGCGTCGGCCCTGAGGACGACGGGTTGGGCGGGCTGCTCCCGTTCGATGGTGATCCCCCGGCTCGCGGCGCGGGGGCCGACGAGGTTGAGCTTCTGCTCCAGGATCGGGGCCAGTTCGACGGCCCGTCGCTCCACCTCGGCGGGTCGTGCGAAGTCGAGGAACGACCGGAGCAGGCGGTCCAGCCGGCCGATCTCCTCCTCGAGCACGGCCAGGGGCCGGCCGCGGAGGCCGGGGCCGTCCGCCCCGCCGCGCTCGGCGGCCGATTGGACCAGGATGTTCATCGACGTCAAGGGGTTGCGCAGCTCGTGGGCCAGACCCGCGGCCCACTGTCCCAGGGCCGCGAGCTGCTCGGACCGCAGCGTCTCGCGCCGGCTCTGCTCCAACCGCTCGACGACGGTGCCGACCTTCTCCGCCAGCCGGCGGAGCGCGTCCTCGATGCCCGCCACGTCGCGTGCCGGAGCCAGGGTGATCGGCCCGACCACCTCGCTCAGCTTGCCGGCCGCGTCGCTCACCGACACGCTCAGCTGCGCAAACGTGCGGCTGATCCCGCGAGCAATCCCGAACCCGGAGAGCAGGCCGGCGGCGGCGCCGCAGATGCCCAGCGCGAGCAAGGCGGCCGCGATCCGGCCGGGCATTCGCTGATTCTCGTTGACGGCGCTGGCGACCTGGGCCTTCTGCTCGTCGAGGTACGCCTGGGCCGGGATCCGGACCCCTCGCGTGAGCACCAGCGAGCTCAGGCCGCGGATCTCTCGCCTCACGTCTCCGCCGCGGGCGCGCCGGCTGAGCGCGGCGAGCTCGGCCCAGAATCGCTCATCCTCCGACTCGATCCCCCGGAGCATCGCCCGCTCGGGCGGGGGCTCGGCGAACTTCCCTGCCTCGGCCAGCGCGTTCTGGATCGCCCCCCGCAGGGCGGCGGCCGCATCGAGGTGCACCGGATCGCCCGTGAGCAGGTACTGGTCCAACTTGATCTCAACCTGGCTGGTCGCGATGACCAGCTCCTCGGCGGCGCTCGCGCTGGAGATGTCGTGCGTCAGGAGGCTGGCCATCTCCAGGTCCGACCGGTGGACGTGCCACGCCGCTGCGACGCCGACGGCCAGCAGAAGCAGGCTGACGGCCACGAGGGGCGCGGCCAGGCGCAGGGCGATCGGGGGCGGCATGTGCATCAGAAGTGCGGCGATGATGGGGTGGATCGGGCCCCCGGTCCTTCCGACCGACGGTCGGCGGAGAGGCCTCCATGCCAATTGTAGGCGCCTTCGGGTGGTCGAAGCCAGGCAGTCTGCCGGTGACCGTCGCGACGGGGTAAGCAGGCCGTGCCTCGGGCCACCTCGCCCCGTATCGGACCAGGGCCATCCGGCGACGCACCGCGGCGCGACTCACGGAGCCTCGGCCATCTTGCCGCGGCCGGGCTCCCCGGCGAACCTCCTGCTCGTGGATCGTCGCGTGCGAGTTCGACATCACCCGGCCGACCGCCCCTCGATCACCTGCTCAATACTCGTCGCTGCTGATCAGGTTGCCGTCCGCGCGGTGGCCGAGGGACTGGTAGACATCCCGGCGGATCCGCTCGGTGAGGAACCGGATGGAGCCGTCGGCCATGACGTAGTTGGATCCGCCGGAGTGCTGGCTGGAGAAGCCGCCGCTGAAGCTGCCTCCGAGCTCCCCTGAATCGATCAGGTCCTTGACCTCGTCGAGATCCCTGGACTGGTCGCCGAGGTTGGACAGGGGCTTCGTCGTGAGGAACAGATCGAGCTCGGCGTTGATGGGGCTCCCCGCGTTGCGCAGGGACGAGCGTGTCCCGACGGCCCAGCCGAGACTCTGGGTCCTGGAGCGGAACTCGCCGGCCAGGATCGTGGACGCCGGGCCGTCCGTGATGTCGTCGTACCCGACACGGCTGTTGAGGAAGAGCACGCCGTGGTTGTCGGCCGCGATCGGGGCCTCGACGTCGTGGTGGCAGCCGGCGTAGCTCGTCAGCATGGGCCCTGCATCGGAAGGGCACTGAAAGACGCTCAGCCGCCGCGTGCGCGAGGTGTCGTTGGCCGGCTCGTACACGCCGTGGAGGAAATTGAGCTGGTTGTAGAGATTCGCCTGCTCGAGGAACGGCAGGATCCGGGCCTCCCAGCCCCAGTGATAGCCGCTGGGCAGGCTGGAGATCGGGCCGGTCGGATTGACCACGCCGGGCGGGAGGACCTTGTTCGTCGCGTGGTAGTTGCCGACCGCCAGGCCGATCTGCATCAGGTTCTTGGCGCACTGAGTCTTCCGGGCGATCTCGCGGGACGACTGGATGGCCGGCAACAGGAGCGAGATCAGGATCGAGATGATCGCGATGACCAGCACGAGCTCCAGCATCGTGAAGCCCGCGGGCCGTTTGCCCGTCCGGCTTCGCTCAGTACGCGTCGTCATCGATGGCCTCTCCGTCGCTGCGGTGTCCGAGCCGCTGATACACGGCCCTGTCGATCGTCTGCTTGAGGAACCGGACCGAGCTGTCTCCGAACGCGAAGTTGGCCCCGGCGCCAAGGTGCCGGCTGCCGAAGCCGCCGACGAAGTAGGGGAAGTCCCCGCGATCCCTCGATCATCGCCTCAAGCTCGAGCGGAGTGAGATCCTCGAACAGCGGAGCCTCACCGGGCCGAGGTCCGCTTCACCGCTGAGCGGTCGACGCCGTTGATGGGGTGTCCGTATTCACAGGGTGGAACGCGTCCCGGTCACCCAGTGCAAGGGCGAGCAGGGCATCTCGCCCAGGAAGATCGTCTGGGCGAAGCCCGTCGGTCACGTCGATGATCCGGATCCTGCTGTTGAGATAGAGACGCCGTGATTGTCGGCGTCGATGGGGCCTCGACGTCGTAGTCGCGGCCGGCGCGCTGTTGGTCCCCAGGGCGTAAGCGTCGATCCAGCATCTCGACGATGTCCCAGGCTCGCCGCCGTCGCTCGGGCAGGTGAGCGTGGTGATCCTGGTGTTCACGACCGTCCCGTTCTCCGGGGCGTCGCCTCCGAAGTTGAAGTTGAAGCTGCGATACATCATCGTCTGCTCCATGTAGGGCAGGATCGAGACGACCCAGCTCAGACGGTACCCTCCCGGCTCGCTCGGCACGGGCCCCTCCGGGGCGAACGATCCCGCGGGGAGCGCCTGATACGTCGTCCGGTAGCCCTCGAGGGCCAGGATGATCTGCTTGAGGTTATTCAGGCAATTCACCCTGTGGGCGGCGCTCCGGGCCGAGAGCAGCGCCGGGGCCAGGCACATCCAGAGGGTGGCGATGATCCCGACTGCCACCAGGAATTCGATCAGGGAGAAACCTCGGCGATCGCACATCGGTGAATGCCCCGTTCGTACCCCTCGGCCGGCGGGATTTCAGTACTGGTCGGCATCGATCACGTCGCCGTCGGCCCGGTGGCACAGGCGATGATAGACGGCGCCCGAGACCGTGCTCTTGATGAACCTCACCGAGCCGTCTCCGAAGGTGAAGTTGGTCCCCCCAGGATGCCGGCTCGAGAAGCCTCCGACGTAGTCGGGCCCGAGGTCGGCCGGGCCGGCTGCTTTCAGCGCGCCGGGGTTCGGCGCGACGGCACGGCCCTGGCCCGCCGCATTCGGCAGCAGCCCGCTGTTGCGGAGGCTGGCGCGGGTCCCCGAGGCCCAGCCCAGTTCCGTGGTGTCCTTGAGCTTCTCGCCGGCGAAGAGCGTCTGCGACGTCCCGTCGGTCACGTCCTCATAGCGGACGGCACTGTTGAGGAAGAGGACGCCGTGATTGTCGGCGGCGATCGGGGCCTCGACGTCGTGGTGCACCCCGGCGTAGCTCGTCAGGGCGATGCGGTTCGGGTCACGCGCCGGGTTTCCGTCCGACGGGCAGAGGAAGCCCTGGATCAGGTGAGTCCGGGTCGTCCCGTTGTCCGGCTCGTACAGTCCCACCTTGAAGTTGAAGTGGTTGTAGACGTTCCTCATTTCGTAATAGGGCAGGATCTGCGTCATCCAGCCGAAGCCGTAGCCCGTGGGCTTGTCGAGGATCGGCCCCTTGGAGGAGTCGACCACACCTGGGGGGAGCACCTCGTGCGCCGACTCGTAGCTCTGTAGCGCGATGCCGAGCTGCATGAGGTTGTTGACGCACTGGCTGCGGCGGGCGGCCTCGCGGGCCGACTGCACCGCCGGCAGCAGGAGGGCGATCAGCACGGCGATGATCGCGATCACCACCAGCAGCTCGATCAGCGTGAACGCCCGGCGAATGGTCCGGGCGCCGGGGCGAGTTCGTTCGATTCGGAGGTCCGGAATCATCGCGAGGCTCCTGTCTTCTGCGGCCCGAGATCGACGAGCATCTGCAAGGAATGTCGCGACCGGCGCGGGGGATCGGGGGGGAAATCAGCCTGAACCTTGATCAGCCTCTGGCCGGAGGAGCCGCCAGGTCGCTCGACGACGATCGCGACGACGGCCGCCGGGCCGGGATCCGCCGACGAACCCGGCGAGAGGCCCAGGTCGGCAGCGGCGATCTTCCAGGACTCGCCGGGGTAATCCGGCCGGGCGGCCAGGCGGGCGAGGGCGCGCCCGAGCCCGGCCTGCGCCAGCCACTCGGCCTGGAGCCGCCGCTCCTGGGCGCGCGCCTGGCCGCGATGGGCGACGCCCAGCTTCAGGAGGGCCCCGCTGATCAGGGTGATGATCACCAGGCAGACCAGCACGGCGACGGAGGTCAGCCCGCGCCGGCGGGTTCGTGCGTCGCGACCTCTCATGGCTTGCCTCCGCCGGCCGGTGGGGTCCCGTTCCGCCCAAGGGACGCGACGATTTCGAAGATCCGGGGCGGCTCCTCCCCGCCCCGAGTCTCCCGACGCGGGATGCTCAGCCGGGCGAACTGGACCCCGCCCTCACGGTCGAGCGTCGAGGTGATCGGTCCGCTCCGGGGGATCTCATAACGCTCCCGGCGCACGGGCTTGCCCCCTTCGGACTCGAGGCGGATCACCGCCGACCTGCCGGGCGTCTGGTATTCGACCGTGCGGCCCCCCGGCATCTCGAGCCGCAGTCCGGGCCCCGCGGGCGGGTCGATCGCGGCCGCGGCTCGCGCCGCGTGCACGTCCTCGCGGAACCTGGACGAGAGGCGGGCCAGAGCGGACGCCGCGTCGAGACGCTCGCGGCTCGCCCCGTCGAGCTTCAGCAGGAGCTGGAGCATCAGGACGCAGAGTCCCAGCATCGCGGCCACGACCGTCATCAGGACGATCGTCTCGACGATCGTGATCCCGCGTGCCCGCGACGGGCGGACTCGCCCGCTGGTGTCCGGGGTCATGAGCCGGGCCTCCCGCGATAGATCCACGAGGTGAGCCGGACCGGGGTGTCCCACCCGCCCGAGCGGTCACGCCAGCGGACCTGGACCCCGACCCGCTTGGAAACCTCTCCGCCGGCGGGGTCGTTCGCCGCGACCTCGATCCGGAGTTCGCCCCCGGGCAGGAGCTGCCGGGCCTGGGGAGAAAGCGCCTCCTCGCCGACCGACTCGGAAGTAACGGCCTCGAAGGGCCGCGCCGTCACCCGTTCCATCACGTTGCAGGCCTCCTGCGTGGCCCACTGGCGGCGGTCGGCGGCCCGCCGCTCCATCGCCGCCCAGCCGATCACCTTGACGGTCAGCGTCATGGCGATCGCGAGCATCACGCCGGACATCGCCGCCTCGGCCAGCAGCGAGCCCCGGCGCCTCGCGCCGGGCCCGCCCCGAAATGCCGCCCGGCCTCGACCCGCCGGGATGAGTCTCGTCGCCGCGATCACGTCAGCCTCCGGATCAGTTCCACCAGCGGCGCGAAAAAGGCGATCGCCAGGAGGAAGATCCCCGCTCCGATGGCGAGGATGACAAGGGGAAAGAGGGTCTGGATGGCCGCCTGGAACCGGAAGGCCAGGCGGCGCTCCTTTGTCTCGGCAAGCTCTCTCATCGCCCACTCCAGGTTGCCGACGGCCGACGCCGCCTCCAGCACCTCCCGGTCGCTCTCCTCGAACAGGTGCTGGCGTCGCAACTCGTCGATCCAGTCGGCCCCGTGCTGGACGTGGTTCTCGGTCCGGATCAGTCTGCGCCGGACCCACCAGGTCGGGTAGTAGTCCGCCAGGGTGGACATGCCGGACTCGATCGGCTTCTTGCCGGCGACCGACAGCGAGAGCGCCCGGAGGATGAGGGCCGAGTGCCGGCGCTTGAGCATGCGGTCGAAGAACGGCACGTCGTAGTTCGCCCAGCCGGCGAACGAGAACGGGATCATGACCAGGAGGATCACTTCGACCGGCGGGACGAGCGCGAGCAGGGGGCCGAGGCGGAGCAGCCAGTGGGAGCCCTCGATCAGCCCGATCGTGGCCGTCGGCAGCGGGAGGCCGAAGTCCCTGAAGATGGCCTCGAACTTGGGGAGGATGAAGTAGAGCAGGAATCCGCAGATTCCCTGGATGGAAATCAGGATGAAGAGCAGGTAGGCGAATCGGCTGGCGATGGCCGTCCAGATGGGCAACTGGGAGGATCGCGAGGAGGCCGCCATCCGCAGGGCCTCGGGCAGGCGCCCGGTCCGCTGGCCGACGTGGGCCAGCAGCAGGGCGTCGCGCGAGATCAGCCTTGGGACCTGGTCGAGCGCTTCGGCGACCGGGACGCCATCCTCGAGCAGGCTCGCCAGCCGATGGATCCGCCGGTGGACCCGCCCGCCGTACTGGTCGGCGAAGGCCAGCAGGGTCTGGCCCAGCGGCATGCTCCGCTCCGCGGCGATGGCGAGGATCCAGAGCAGCGAGTCCTGCTGGCTGATCCGCCGACGTGCCAGGATCACCCCCAGGCCCACGGCCGCCGCGAACAGGATCACCAGGCCGCCGGCGATCACGACCCCGCCGTAGATCACGTAGAGCCACAGCAACAGCGCGACGCCCACGATCAGCCACATGAAGTGGCTGAGCCGCCAGCCCCCCGACCGGGCCTCGGCCGCCTGCCTGGCCATCAGGCTGCCGAGCCAGTCGTCCGAGTCGCCGGTTTTCTCCAGCGGACCCGTCGACACATCCTCGGGCGCCGGATTCGACGGCTCGCCGATCACGCCTCACCCCCCGCCATCGAATGGCCCTCAGCCTGATAGCCTGCTGATCAGGGTGACCATCGGCAGCATCAGCCCCCCGATGATCCCGAAGACGACCCACAGCACCAGGACCACGGCGATCACCGCCATCACCGTGCCCGCGAATATCGCCTGGCTCTTCGCCCTGGCCTCGAACATCTCGCCGGTCATGTGCAGGATCTCCGCGGAGGCGTCCTTGCTGCCGGCCCATCGCAGCATCCGCGGCAGGCCCATCGGCAACTCGGGCCGGGCGAGCATGGCCGTCGCCAGGGTGGAGCCGCCCTCCACGTCCTCGGCCATGCGCAGGCAGGCCCGATCGAGGTCGGCGTCCTGGACGCCCTCGCCGGCCAGCCGCAGGGCCTGGGGCAGCGGCAGGCGGCTCTCCAGCAGGAGGGCCAGCAGGTGGCAGAACTCGGCCCAGGAGATGTAACGCCAGACGCCGCCGATCAACGGGATCCGGGTCGCGAGGCTCCGTCGCCCGGCGGCGGACATGAAGATCCGCACCAGTATCCACGCCGAGAGCGCCGCGACGACCAGGATCAGCACGACCGGCCAGCCCATCCTGACCCCTCGCGAGACCATGACCATCCCGACCGTCATCCGGGGCAGGGCGATCCCGAAATCGAGGAAGATCGTCTCGAACATCGCCACGACGACGACGTGGATGAACAGGAACAGTGCGACGGCCGCCGCGATCGAGACGAGCGGATAGGCCAGGCTCAGCCAGAGCCGCCGCTTGAGCTCCGTCCCCACCGCCATGTAGGCCGAGAAGCGTCCCAGGATGTCGCCGAGGCGGCCGGACTTCAGCCCGCCCAGCACGAGGCCGCGGAGGTGGGGCGGGATGCGGTGATGCTGCTCCTCCAGCGCCTGGGCCAGCGGCTCGCCCCGCTCCAGCGCCCGCGAGAGCCCCTCCACCGAGGACCTGAGCCGGCCGCGGGGCAACTCGCCGGCCAGGGCGGCGAGCCCTGGTCCCAGGGGCAGTCCGGCGCGAGTGAGCCCCGAGATCTCCCCGGTCAGCCGCGCGGCCTCGGCCCGCGTCAACTGATCTGACACCCCGGGATTAGATGGATGATCCGACATCGATGCACCCGTTCTCCTTCTGTCCGCATACTCGCCGCGCCCGTTCAGGGGAACGCCAGGCCCGAGAGCAACGCCGAGAGCGGGATGAACAGCGTGAGCCCGTAGATCGCGGTGGCCGAGGCGCCGAGCCCGAGCATCAGCAGGGTCGGCAGGAAGACCTGGAGCTTCTCGGCCTGGTAGGCGGCCCGCTTGCGGTACATCGGCCCGAGGCTTCGGAGCGACTCCACCAGGTCGCCCCGCTCGGGCTCGGCGGCCAGCGCCCACCGCATGAGCGGGCTGAACGCGCCGGGCGGCAGCTCGCGCAGGGCCTCCGACGGCGGCCGCCCGCGCCGGACCTCCGAGGCGACCTGCCTGGCCCCGCGCGACATCTCCGGGTCTCCGGTCGCGTCGGCCGCCACCGCGATCGCCTCGGGGTAGGGCACCCGATGCTCCAGCAGCAGCGCCATCAGGTCCGCGAAGCCGGCCGACTCGTAGTCCGACAGCAGACTGCTCATCCAGGGGAAGAGCCGCAACAGCGACCAGGAATGGTCCTGGAAGTTGCTGGCGCTGCCGGAACGCCACCAGGCCAGGAGCAGCAGGAGCAACAGCAGCGGGCCGATGGGCCACCAGTAGGTCGCCAGCTCGCCGAACCGCTCGAGCCAGCGGAGCGGCGCCGCGATAGCGACGTCCAGGGACTCGAACGACACCACCAGGCGCGGGATCAGGATGGCGACCAGTCCGAGGAAGAGAACGTAGGCGAGCGTCAGGACCAGAACCGGGTACCAGAGCGCCACGCCGATGGCCGAGCGGGCGTCGGAGTAGCTTCGCAGGTAGCCCGAGAAGCCCTCCAGCGCGGTCGCCAGCCGTCCGGAGCGCGCCCCGGCCTGCACGACGGCCCGGTACAGGGGAGGGATCGACGACCCCTCTGCCTCCAGGGCCTGCTCCAGGCTCTCGCCCCGCCCGAGCCGACGGCCGAGCACGCCGCTGATCCGGCCGAGGCTGCCGCCGATGTCCTCGCCCGTGCGGAGCAGGCCGCGGTCCAGGGGCACCCCGGCCCGAACCAGCGCGGCGATCTCCGCGTTCAGCGCCTCGAGCTGCTCCACCGTGATCCGCCCGCCGCCGTCGGAACCACCGGCCACCGCGTCCGCCATCCGCCACCCCCGTCGCGCCGCTCGGTCGGCAACCTACGACATTTGTGACAGACCGATCTCACCACATTTGTCCGAGGTCGTCAAGGGGCCTCTCCGCTTTCCCGGAAAACACCCCGCCGGCGGATCCTGGGTGGATTTCTGACGACGCGATCCGAGGCTCCCTTGTTTTTCAATGTGGATTCGTATTATTGATGCTGTGAGCGTCCATCGGGCGGCCCGGTCCTGGCGCGGCCTTCGCGCGGGATCGTCGTGTATTCCCGGCAGTCGCCCAAAGAGACCATGAGCGGTCTGATTCTCCGGTGGAGCGGTCATGAGCAAGTTGTCCAGGAGGGCCGTCGCGGCGGTCCTCGCGTTGAGTTGCCTCTCCGGGTGCAGCATCCAGGACAGCACGCAGCCCGCGGAGAATTCGATCTCCGCCGGCCCGAGGTCGGACCAGGCGCTCGTCAAGGCGAAGAAAGGCGTTCGCCCCGGCACGGCCGTCGGCAAGACCCGCTGAGCCGGACCGCCGTGCGAGACGCCGGGGCCGTCTCGTGCGTTGATCCTTACTCCTCGTCCCTCTTCAGGACCTCTCCATGGCCCAGAGTCGACCCGTCCGCCAGGCACGCGGCTTCACGCTGATCGAGCTGCTGGTGGTGATCGCGATCATCGCCGTCCTCATCTCCTTGCTCCTGCCGGCGGTGCAGTCGGCCCGCGAGGCGGCCCGCCGCGCCCAGTGTACCAACAACCTCAAGCAGCTCGGCCTGGCCCTGGCCAACTACGAGAGCGCCAACGGCTGCTACCCGCCGGCCACGAGCCTCCAGGTGAACCTGAACGCGGGTCTCGCCTTCGGCCCGTCGTGCTTCGCTTCGATGCTCCCGTTCTTTGAGCAGGCCCCGCTGTTCGCCGCCTACAACTCCAGCCTCAGCGCCCAGGACGACGTGAACTCGACGGTGGCCGGGGCCGGCATCTCCACCCTCTGGTGCCCGAGCGACGGCCAGATCGTCGGCGACAAGTTCAGCGAGGGACCGGGGACCTATCACAACGGCACGACCAACTGGACCTTCAGCAGCTACGCCGGGTGCTATGGCCAGTGGGCCAGCTACTGGTTCGGATCGGCCGCCCCGCCCCAGACCAACCCGCCGTCGGTCCCTTCCTGCATCACCGCGTCGTTGAACCAGAATAACGGGGCGATCGTCTCCATAGGGGCCTCGCCGTTCCTGCCGGGCGCCTCGCGGGGCGTGGTCAAGATCTCCTCCGTCACCGACGGCACGAGCAATACCATCAGCTTCGGCGAGCGGGCGCACGGCCTGCTCAGCAAGGATGACGGCTCTTACTTCTACTGGCACTGGTGGCTCTCGGCCAACTACGGCGACACCACGTTCACCGTCTTCTACCCGCTCAACGTCCAGAAGAAGGCTCAGAAGTACACGGGCGTTACCGACGGCGGCGCGTTCGTCAACGCCGCGTCAAGCTTCCACCCCGGCGGTGCCAACTTCGCCTTCTGCGACGGCTCGGTCCGGTTTGTCAAGGACTCGATCGCGAGCTGGCAGCTCGACCCGACCACCGGCTACCCGGTCGGAACCGGACTGACCGGCAACGGCTGGACCACCAACGCGGCGGCCGGCTTCTCGCCGGGCGTCTACCAGGCCCTCGGCTCCATCAACGGCGGCGAGGTCATCAGCGCCGACACCTACTGAGCCGAACGCCAAGACGGCGAAGACGAGTTGTTCCCCTCGAGCAGGCCCCGGCGTCGGTGGTTCGTCCGGCGGCGTCGGCAGGCTCGCCTTCATTTCTTCGTCAGCCCCTTCGGTCGAGCGCCCCATTGATCTCGCCGCACCGCCGGTTAATCGCGACGGTCGGCGGATCGAGTTCGGATCCCGAGGCGGAAGGAGCGACCGATGAGGGCGAAGCGGCCCTGTCGCGTTCTGACCGACGCGATCGAGCCGATCGGGAAATCGAAGTTCGAATCCTACCGCGTCCGCGTCGAGGTACCGGAGACGCGGTAGACCTGGCCGTCATCGCTCGAATCGCTACGACGGAGGGTTGGACATCCCCAGCACGCGGCGGATCTCGGCGGGCGAGGTCCGCCCGGCCTCGACGGCCTGGCAGGCGCGCCGCCAGCGGCCAACCATGCCGGCCTCTCGGGCCAGCGCCTCGAGGCGATGGACATCGGCGCGGGCCAGCACGGATTCGCCGATCTCCCCTCGATCGGGCAGCAAGAGCTCTGCGAGCACCATCCGACCGCGATAGCCGGTCCGGCCGCAGGCCTCGCAACCGCGGGAGGTCCACGCCTTCGAGACTGGCAGGCCCAGGAAATCCTCCGGCCGGTCGGCGGGCGTCGCGCAGGCCTCGCAGAGCCGTCGCACGAGCCGCTGCGCGATGACGATCCTCAGGCCGCTTCGGATGGCGTAGGGCTCCAGCCCCATGTCGAGCAGCCGGCCGATGACCTCCACCGCGCTGCCGGCGTGCAGCGTGGTGAGCGTGAGATGCCCCGTGAGCGCGGCCTGGAGCGCGATCTCGGCGGTCGTCCGGTCGCGGATCTCGCCGATGGCGATGACTTCGGGATCTTGCCTCAGGAGCGCTCGCAGCCCCGACTCGAGGGTCAGGCCGGCGGCCTCGTTCACCTGCGACTGGGACACGCCTGGCACGGCCGACTCGATGGGGTCCTCCAGGCTGGCGAGACTGCGCTGGCCGCTCGTCCGGGCGACGAGCTCCCGAAGGCAGGCGTAGATCGTCGTCGTCTTGCCGCTGCCGGCCGGGCCGGACAGGATGACCGCCCCGGAGGTCTCGTCGAGGGCCGCGGACAGCGCGTCGTGGACGTCGTCGGGCAGGCCCAGGTTGCCCAGCCGGAGGTACCGCC
The DNA here is from genome assembly GCA_046349995.1 of Isosphaeraceae bacterium. Classification (GTDB taxonomy): domain Bacteria; phylum Planctomycetota; class Planctomycetia; order Isosphaerales; family Isosphaeraceae; genus Aquisphaera. Next base: position 37,014 of record JAXMBE010000054.1, read on the forward strand.
CCGGGCCGGCGAAGAGGCGCACGGCGGCCCGCTCGCCATGAAGCGTCGGGAAGGTCGAGACACGCACCTCGACCTCGGCCGGGGTCGATCGGATCCGCCCCTCCTGGGGGACGTCCGTCCGGTAGGTGAGCAGCTCTGCGAGCACCTTCAACCTTGCCACGACGTTCGGGGCCAGGCGGGGTGGCAGCACGGCCACGTGATGGAGCACGCCGTCGACCCGCCAGCGGATCTCGAGCCCGTCGGCACCGGGCTGAAGATGAACGTCGCTGGCCCCAGCGGCGCGGGCCGCCGCGAGGATCCGGTCCACGGCCTCGGTGGCGTATCGCGGTCCGGCCGGATCGAGCCCCCGGAGGGCCTGCGAGAGTTGCTCTGCGGGCATGGGAACGCTTCCAGAAGAGTCTCGGGCAGGGACCCCGGGGCCGTCAGCCCGCACCGCCGGATTTCCTCGCCTCGGCCTTCCGGCGGGCCGCATCGGCCGCCTTGCGACCGGCGATGAACGGCCTCGCGTCGACCTTCCAGCGACCCTGGACCTTCTCCAGCCGCGTCGGGAGCGGTGCGCCCTCGGGAATCAGGACCGCCCTGTCCGGTCCGACCTCGTCCTTGCCAACGACGGCGGATCTGCCGCGAGGCAACGAGAATCGATCGCCCGGTTTGAGACGCCGGACCGGCTGTTTCGCGAGCTGAGCCTTCATCCCGGCGACGGCCTCGGCCGGCGCTGCCTGGCCCGCCAGGAGCCACTCGAACCCCTCGGCCGGCAGCGTCACCTCGCGGAGAGACGCCTCGTCGTGCGTCATCATCGCCAGCATGAACGTCCGGAGTGCCTCTTCCGGGGTGGCGTTCGCGATCCTCACCGGGGCGCGTCCCGCCGCGCCGGAAGCAGGTTTCGGGGTGCCGGAGGCCTGTCCTTCGGATCGGTTGAGTTTCAGCGAATCGAGGAAGCGCGCCGTCTCGGCGGGCAAGGGCTGGTTGATGGCGGACATCACCGTCAGCGAGAAGTAATCCTGACCGCTCAGGAAGTGGCGCGTCCGCGACCGGACCGTGCCTTCGCCGCGGGGGGGCTTGCCCTGGTAGTCGAACTCCTCGCCGATGGCCCCCTCGCGGTCGAGTGCCTTCTCGTCGAGCACCTTGGCGTCTCGCGCGACATAGCCCTTCCTCTGGGCGGTGAGCCAGCCGCGGGACTGCGGGGCCGGCACAGCGGACTCGAGCCGCAGGCGCTGGACGGTGAACAGGGCGCCGTCCAGACGGCAGAAGTGGATTTCCTGATGGACCTTTCCCGCCGCGGTGTCCAGGTCCTGAACCTTCGAACTCGGATCAGCCGGGAAGACCACCGAGTATCGACCATCCTCGGAGTCGACCTGGGACCACGAGTCGGACTCGTTGGCGGCCTGTGACAGCAGGCCAAGGGTGAGCACCAGACAGCTCGAGACGCAGATCATCAACACTGGCTCCTTCCCGGCCCGACCGCTCGTTCAGCCCCTCCCGCCTTCGCAGCAGGTCTCGCAGATGGTGTGGCACTTCGAGCAGATCCAGCTTGCCGCGTTGCTCGATCAGCCTCCCCTCCGCAGACGGGACAGGCCGGAGGACAGGGACGTTCCCGTGGGGCGGACGTTGGCGGGTCGGGGAGCTTCTGATGGTCCATGACGCGTCCCGCGGCAAGAGTGGTCAGGCCGCTCACCATCCTACGGATTGCCTTCGGACGACCGCAAGCGATCCGGCTCACTTGCCGAGGACAACCTGCGCCCTGGCCGGAGAACCCGCCACGTCTTCCAGGATGAACCGCGGGGCCCGAGTCCCGACGTCACCTTCCACGGCGATCGTGAGCGTATGCACGCCCCGGTGGAGGTCCGCCGTCAAGCCCGGCGCAGGCCCGGCCCTCGGCTCGACACGTCGACCGTCGATCCAGCAGGTAAGCCCTTCCAGAGTGCTGACCCCGATGCGGATCTGTCCCGGTGTGGATACCTCGAACTGGGTCGATGCCAGCGCGACCGGGGGGGCCGCCTTGCCGCGGGCGATCCGGGGCATGTCTAGGTCGGTGAGGGCCCCGGCGACTGTCGTGTAGACGGGAGCCCAGGTCAGGGACGCCGCATCCTGGACCACGGCGTCGAGGCTCGTCCGGGAGAGGGCCCGGCTGGCGTCGGCCGACGGCTGGAGGACCCGCCAGCGGCGGAAGACGCGGTCCTTGCTCACCGAGTACGGGCCGATCTTCCCGAGTTCCGAGAGGAACCGGACGAGGTCCGTGAACTCGCTCCGCGTGAGCGTCTCGGTCAGGCCCGCCGGCATCAGCGACCCGCCGGGCTTCTGGTCCTCGATCGAGGCCGTCGGGATGGCCACCTCGCGATCGTCTGCGTCGCGGAGCACGAGTTCCGTGTCGGTCTGGCGGACGCGGATCCCGGTCACGAGCCGCCCGTCGTCGGTGGCGACGACCGTCGCGTGGTAGTTCTCCTTCACCGCTTTTCCCGGCTCCAGGAGCGAGTCGACCAGGTAGTCGGGCTGGGCGCTGGCGCCGATGCTCTCGAGCCCCGGCCCGACCTGCCCGCCCGCCCCGGCAATGGCGTGGCACTTCAGGCAGTTGAGCTCGGCTCGTCGGAAGATCGCCTCCCCCCGGGCCGGATCGCCGTTCCGGGCGACCTCGCCGAGGAACGCAGGCATCTCACCGGAGGAGAACGCACGGGTGGTGGCCGTCAGCCGGCCCGCCCGGGTGATCGCCTGGCCCAGCGACTCCGCGGAGCCGCCGGCCGCGAACGGTCCGGAGAGCAGAGCCGGGCGACGTCGGGAGCGAGGCGTCTTGCCCGCGAGGGCACGGGCCAGGGCCTCGGGTCCGTCGCGGCGTTCCAGCAGCCGGGCGACGAGGCGGCCAGCCAGCGCGCGGCCTGGTCGTCGGTCCGCTCCGAGAGCCAGCCGGCCGCACGGGCCGCGGCGTCGGGAAGGACCACAGCCCCTCGAACTAGGCCCTGGACGGCGGGGGACGGCCCGCGGCTCGGCCAGCGCGCCTCGACCCGTTTCCGGCTCTCCTCGTCACCCATCTCGACGAGGGCGGATGGCCGACCTGCGGGAGCGGCTCGGTCGTGGCCGCGTTCTCCGCGAGCTCGATCGCCGTGCACGGGCGATGCGCCAACTTCCAGAGGCCGGCGGCTTCGGTCGCGGCGGTGAAGCGAGTCGTCCCGGCCGTCGAGCAGGCTCGCGAGCGCAGACAGGTCTCCGGCAGGCCGCACCTTGCGGTGGCGGCTCGCCGCGGATCACCCCGGCCAGCAGATTGGCCTTCCGGATCCTCGGGCAGCACGCGCGGTTCTCCACGAGGTCGAGCACGACGCCGAGCTCGGCCGGTCCGCCGAGCGATGCGATCAGCGTCTGCACGCTCTCGTCGCTCTCGGGCGGGAGCTTGCCCGATCGGGATAGGGCCAGCAGGGGCCTGAGGACGTCCGGGGGAGCCGACGGCCTGCAACACGCGAGACGAGCGCGCCTTCGGGTCGCCGCCGAGAAGTCGAACCGGCCGGCGCGACCTCCCGGCAGCCAGGACGGGCGGAGGTCGCGCGCCCGTCAGCCAGAAGTGCGTAGTCCAGGAACTTATCCATGGGTTGGTTCAACGCCCCTGAGGGCCAACTCTGCCGACTTCAATCCGGGCACATGGGCCAGGGCCCGAACCGCTTCGAGACGCACCCGGGGGTGCTCGTCCAGGCTCGGGTCGCGAGGAGTTCGGAAGCGTTGCTCAGACGCTTCGACCAGTGGTCGAGCACCCTCCGGCCGCCGCCCGGACGCGGAAGTCCGGCCGAATCCAGCAACTCGGCCAGCAGGCGCGCGGCTCCGGCAGGTCGAGGCCTGGTACGTCCAGGCGCCTCCAGCCGCTGGTGCAGGGATTCGGGTTCTTCGGATCGAGACGAAGCACCCAGGCCGCCAGATCCGGCTGCACCTTCGAGCCACGTTCCTTGAGCACGCGCGCCGCGATGCCGGGTCCAGTCCTCCGGCGACTTCAGGTAGTCCAGCAGGGCCTCGACCGGGGCGTCCACCAGCCTGGGCCGGGGCACCAGGGGACGGCCCTTCGCGGTCACACGCCAGATCCGTCCGCGGGTGTGGTCGCGCCTCGGGTCGCGGAAGTCCACTTCACCGTGCTGGATGATCGGGTTGTACCAGTCGGCGATGTAGATCGCGCCGTCGGGCCCCATCTTGATGTCGATCGGGCGGAAGGCGACGTGACGCGTCTTGATGAGCTCGGCCTGCTCGCGGGCGGCGAACCCCGCGCCGTCGTCGCTCAGCTTGAACCGGCAGACGCGGTTGCCGCGGAAGTCGTTCGTCAGCAGGTCGCCGTGCCAGTCGTCCGGCAAATGCCGGCCGCTCGCGACCTCCAGCCCGCAGTACTTCGGGCTGCCGGGATTGAGGCCCTGGAGGATGCGTACTGCGTCCGGGGCCGTGACGTAATAGGCCCCCGGCAGGCAGTAATTGATTCCCTCGCCGCCCGCGCCGTCGGTCGCGAACGACTGGCCCCAGCGGTCCATGTGGTGGCCCCAGGGATTGACGAGCCCCCGGATGAAGACCTCGAGTTCCATCGTCTCGGGACGGAACTGCCAGATGCCGCCCCCGCCGAGCCGGCGGACGCCGTGGGGCGTCTCGATGTGGCTGTGGATGTAGATCGACTGGTTGAAGTAGAGCATCCCGTCGTGCCCCCAGCGGAGCGTGTGCAGGATGTGGTGCGTGTCCTCGGTGCCGAACCCCGACAGGACCACGCGGGTGCGGTCCGCCTTGCCGTCGCCATCAGAGTCCTTCAGGTGGACGAGCTCGGTGCTGTTGGCCACATACGCCCCGCCGTCGCCGGGCTCCACGCCGGTGGGGATAAGCAGGCCATCGGCGAAGACGGTCGTCTTCTCGGCCCGCCCGTCGCCGTCGCGGTCCTCCAGGACGAGCACCTTGTCGTTGGCCACCTGGCCGGGCTTGATCTGAGGATAGACCTCGGAGCTCGCGATCCAGAGCCGCCCCGCCGGGTCGAAATTCATCTGGATCGGCTTGGCGATCAGCGGGTCGGCCGCGAACAGGTTCACCTCGAACCCGTCGGCGACGATGAACGACTGCCGCTCAATCTCGGGATCGGGATCAGGGATCGGGAAGGGGGCACGCTGGGCGTGGGCCGGGGAAGTGAGCAGGCCGAGCATCAGGGCGATGACGACGACGAAGTACCTGTCCCATTTCATCTCGCCACCTCGCTTTCCCGGATCAGCTCGTAGACGTGCGGTACCGGCCTGCGGAGCCGGGCGATCTCTCGCTCCTTGGCCTCCACCAGCGGGTCGAACTGGGGGACCTCGATCGCGTTGTTCCCCTGCTCGTGCTTGCGGAACCCGAAGAGGTATGTCTGGTTCTGCGGCCGCCAGCGGTGGAAGAACAGCAGGTTCTTCTCGTTGATCATCCTGCGAAGCTGCTCAACCTGTTCCTGCTCCGGTCCGGCCCGGAGCTCGATGCCTCTGGCCCACTCCTTGGCAGTCGCCTTGGCGACGGCCTTGCCGTCGACCTTCAGGCCGTAGGTGCCGGCTTCCAGTCCCGAGATCTCCAAGGAGGGGGCAGGAACGCGAATCAGCATCATCGAAAGTTGAGGACCACGAATGGTGAGTTGAAGACCGGGGGGCACGACGTGGATGTCTGTGATCTCGACCTCGGCCTCCCGGACCTCGCCGTCGGCTCGGATTGCGATGGGCCAGTTTGGTCTCGCTCCGTCCGGCTCAATCGAAGGGCAATGAAGCGGCCAAACCTCTGGTAGCCGTACTCGGTGAGATGGATGCCGTTGTCCGTCACACAGGCCGAATTCGCTTTCCCGCGGGTTGAGCAGTGCAGCACCTTGGTGGCGAGCTTTCCTCTCATCGGCCACCTTGCGGATGACCTCGGCGTGGAAGCAGCAAGTCACGGTTGTAAAATCAGGGTCAGGTAAAGGAGGCCGGATCTCCTCGTGCAGGACGGGAAGGCAGGATCAGCCGGGCGTTCGTGGAGGCGACGGCGTCGAGCAACTGGTTCAAGACCCAGTTCGATCAGCAGCCCGGCCTCGCCGTCGAACAGATCGGCCATGCCGTAACCGACGATCAGCACGGTGGGCTTCGCGGCGAGAACCTGCTTGACCAGCTCCCGAGCCCGCCTCGGGCGGAGTCGGGCCGCCCGCGAGCTTCCGCGCACCGTGTCACCGCTCCAGCCGAGGTTCCGGAACGTCGAATTCAACTCGGATTCGCGATCGTCAACATGGTCTCGAGGTAGCGGCCATCGCTGGTCCCGCTCGATGAGCGTGTCGCCCACGAGCACAATCCGATCGCCGTCCTTGAAGGAGAAGCGGATCGGCTCCTCGGCGGAACAGGGAAGCAGCGGCAAGACGACGAGTAAGCCGAGCCCCAGGAGGGACGGCCGTCGGATGCGGGTGAGGGCGAACACGCGGAATCTCCGGGGCAACGGCGTCGTCTGGGTGGGGTGGGGCAGCCGGCGGATCAAGAGCGGAGCTGCCCCAGAACGGCACGGATGTTCAACAAGTCTCTCACCCCGTCCGGATCAGCGGCGCCGGATGTCCAGCCCGTAGAGCGGGGGCGGGCCGTCGCCCGGTCTGTCCCCCGACGATGGCGGTTCCGGCCGTCGCGACTCCCCGGCCGGGAGACAGTGGACGTCGAGCACGTGGGTGCCGCCTGCCGCCTCTTGACGGACCCGTCGCGCCGTCTCTTCCGTATCTCCCGGCAGGACGGTCGTCCTCGGCTCCAGGTAGTATCGGGCCGCCTCGATCTGGTCGCGCGGAAACCGCGTGTCGCTCGGATGGACCACCACGACGAAGCGCGAACCATCGATGGTTGCTTCCGGGCGACGATCCGCATCAATCCAGCGAGCCAGCCCGCGCCAGTCCGCCTTGGCGACCTGGCTATACACATTCGCCTCGATCAGCATGAGTGAGAGGTAGAGGCCGACGGCGGCGAGCACCCAGCGCACGAGGGCGGGCAGAACGCACAGGCCCCGTGCGAGGAGGATCAGGTACGCGGGAGCAATGAACAGGTGATAGCGTGGCGGTCCGAAGATCGGCCGGACGATCCACGACGCGAGATACATGGCGACGGGCGGGACGGCGAGCCAGGTCAGGAGGATCCTCGACTCCGCGGCCTTCGTGGTCGTCGCGCCCGAAACAAGACCGGCGGCGATGATCAGGACACAGGCCAGCAGGACCAGGCCGTTACCACCGACATACTCGATCGGGACGGCGAACAGGTAGCGCGCGGAGTAGAGAGGCAAAGGGTAGTCGGTCCCATGGTCGAGGTAACGACGGATCCAGGGCAACACCGCGAGGAGGACGCCAAGCTGGATCACGATCCAGGAGCGGAAATTCAGAGCCAGGGACTTCCGGACGAGCAGGTAGGCCGCGCCATGGGCCGCGATCATGAATAGCCCGAGCGGGTGGCTGTAGGCAAGGGCCGCGAGGATCAGACCGTACAGGAGCATCGAGCCGAGACCGGCCTTCTCCCTAAACCGGGCGAAGAGGAGCCACGAGAGGCAGGTCAGCAGGACCAGCCAGGAATACATCCGCGCTTCCTGGGAGTAGTAGACCAGCGGAGGGCAGACGGCCGCCAGCCAGGCGGCCCAGCGGCCGGTCGACTCGTCGTGGAGCGTTCGCCCCAGGACATACACGAGGAGGACCGTCAGCACGCCGCAGGCCGCGCTGAAGGACCGGCCGGACAGCTCGGAGGGACCGAAGACCCGGACCCATGCCTGGAGCAACAGCGGGTGCAGCGGGGCACGGGTCCCGTCGATCCGGCCGAGCAGCACGATCAGCTCAACGGGGTTTGCGGTCCGCGCCAGCCGCATCGTGACCACCTCGTCGTACCAGAGGCTGTCGCGATCCAGGTGCCGGACGCGAAGTCCGACGCAGACGAGCGCGGTGGCAACGAGCATGACGACCCGCGCGGCGAGGTCGAGGTCCCTCGGTGTCGCACTCGATGCCGGATCGGCGTGCTCCCGGCCCGTGAACAGGCGGCCCATCAGGTCTGAATCTCCTTCGTGGGGAACGAGAATCGGGCAGTATAGCAGAAGCCCGAGCCGCCTCGGCTCGTCCCGGATCGCGTGGTGGAGTCTCTGACATGGAGCCGCTATGATTGCGTCATGAACACCGGGATTGCCTCGATCGACCGGCTTGCCTCGCTCGTGGACCGCGATCGCCTGCTCGAAACCGCGATCCAGCTCGTGGAGGTCCCCAGCCCGACGGGAGACGCCGGCGCGGTGCTCGACCGCCTGGCCGAGATCCTGACCGCCGACGGCTTCGAGGTCGAGCGTCCGGAGGGCGGCCATCCGGACGCCCCGGCGGTCGTGGCCCGTTACCATACCGGCAAGCCGGGGCGCGTGCTCCAGTTCAATGGGCACCTGGACGTGGTCCACCTGCCGTTCGTTCCGCCGAGGGTGGAGGGCGGGCTGCTTCGCGGCAGCGGCTCTTCGGACATGAAGGGGGGCACGGCGGCGGCCGTCGAGGCCCTGCGCGTGCTGCGAGATTCCAGGGCCCTGGGCGGGGGCACTGTCCTGCTGACCGCCCACGACCTGCACGAGGCGCCCTGGGGCCGGGGCCAGCAGCTGGACGCGATGATCCGCGAGGGGATCTCTGGCGACGCTGTGCTGCTGCCCGAGCCGCTCTGCGACGCCCTGCCGGTGGACGGCCGGGGTTCGGCGACCTGGAAGGTACACCTCCTCCGCCCGGGACCGCCCGTCCACGAGGTGATGCGTCCCCGCGACGAGCCGAGCGTCATCGCCGCCGGTGGGGCGATGATCAACCTGATCGGGCGCCTTGGGGAGGAACTCGCGGGCGAGGTCCATCCCGTCTGCGGCTCGCCCAGCGTGTTCATCGGCCAGATCCACAGCGGCGAGATCTTCAACCAGTATCCCCAGGAGTGCTGGCTGGAAGGCACCCGGCGCTGGTTGCCCGGGACCGATCCCAGGATCGTGGAGAAGGACTTCCGCCTCCTGGCCGACCTGGTTGCCGGGCGGACGGGGACGAACGCCGCCGTCGAGTGGCAGTTCATCCGAGACGCGTTCCACCTCGACCAGGCCGATCCCGCTGGTGGGCGTCTTTCCGCCGCACCTACCGGGCGATCACGGCGAGGCCTGCCGCTCGGGCCCCAAGCCCTTCGTGGACGACGGCAACAGCTTCTGGGGGATCGCCCAGGTCCCGGCGATCACCCACGGCCCCCGCGCGGGGGGACAGCACACGGTGGACGAGTGGGTCGATATCGCCGACCTCGAGCGGGTCGCGCTGCTCTACGCGGCCGTCGCCGCCGAATACTGCCCGCTCGACCCAGGAACCACAACGAGGCCCCCGGCATGACGACCGCCACCCTCCCCGAACTGATCGCCGACGCCCAGACGACCGAGGAGGCCTTCCTCCGGCAGATCTTCGTGCGCGACCAGATGGCCGAGTGGTCGAAGCACCCCCTGATCATGGCACGCGCGGATGACGTCTATTACTGGGACGTCTCCGGCAATCGCTATCTCGACGCGATCTCCGGCATCTATGTCGCCTCGGTGGGGCATAACAACCGGCGTGTCATCGATGCCATCCGCAGGCAGTATGAAATCCTGGCGTTCTCGCCGCCAATGCACGGGACCAACCCGCTGGCCGTGCAGCTTGCCAACCTGCTCGCCGAACTGGCTCCCGGCGACCTCACGGCCGTGAAGTTCGAGACGGGCGGCTCCGAGGTGACCGAGGCGGCGATCAAGCTGGCCAGGCAGTATCACAAGCTGACCGGCTCGCCGGGTAAGTACAAGATCATCAGTCGATACCAGTCGTGGCACGGCTCGACGCTCGGTTCGCTCTCTGCGTCCGGCCTGAAGTCGCGCAAGACGGTCAACGAGCCGCTGGCGCCGGGCTTCCTGCACGTCTTCCCGCCCACCTGCTACCGCTGCCCGTTCGGGAAGGCTCATCCCGACTGCGGCATCACCTGCGCGACGATCGTGGAGCAGGTGATCGAGATGGAGGATCCCGCCACCGTGGCCGCGGTCATGGTCGAGCCGATCGGGCATACCGGGGGCCTGATCGACCCGCCGGACGAGTACCTACCGATCCTCCGCGAGGTGTGCGACCGGCACAACGTGCTCCTGATCTTCGACGAGATCATCACGGGAATCGGCCGGACAGGGCAGATGTTCGCCGCCGAGACCTTCGGGGTCACGCCGGACATTCTCTGTATCGCCAAGGGCATGGGAGGGGGCTACGTCCCGATCTCGGCGATGATCTGCCGCAAGCCGATCGGCGACGTCTTCTGGGGGCCGATCGCGACCAACCCAGGCTTCGTCGAGGGGCATACCTTCGAAGGGAACCCGATCGCCTGCGCCGGGGCGATCGCCGTGCTCAGGGAGATCATCGAGCGTGATCTCTGCGGCAACGCCCGTAGGCAGGGTGCGAGGCTGCGGCGGCGGTTCGAGGAACTGGCCGCCAGGTACCCCGCGATCGGCGACATCCGCGGGAAGGGGCTCTTCATGGCGATCGAGCTCGTCCGGGATCGGGCCACCCGCACGCGATTCCCGGACGCCGACGCCGTCGGCGTGAAGGTCGGCCGCCGTGCCCTGGAACTCGGTCTCCTCTGCCGGTTCGACCCGCACTGGATCGCCTTCGGCCCGCCCCTGACGGTCACCCCGGAGCAGGTCGACGAGATGGTGGGCATCCTGGACAGGAGCCTGGGCGAGGTGCTGGGAACGAAGGTTCACGGCTGAGCTTGCCAGGCCGAACAAGAAATACAACACGTGTCGCATGCTCCCCCATCTACCCATCCCCGCTCGAATCCGGATCTATCTCCGGTTCGTGGTCTACCTGCTCTGGGAGTTCCGCTGGGCCCTGGGCATCTTCGCCGCGCTCGTGCTGGTCGGTGGGGCGATCCTCCACGCCTTCTACAATAACAATCACGAGACCCTCAGCCTGGCGCGCGCCTGTCACGTCGTCTTCCTGATGATCTTCCTGGAGTCCTCGATCGACTTCCCCGACCAGTGGTTCCTCCAGCCGCTCTTCTTCCTGATCCCGATCGTCGGGCTGGGTGCGGTGGCCGACTCGGTGATCCGCCTCGCCTTCCTGATGTTCAGCCGCAAGCAGAACCAGCCGGAGTGGAATCGGATGCTCGCCTCGCTCTGCAGGGACCATGTGGTGGTCGTGGGCGTCGGCCGGATCGGCTACCAGATCATCAAGGAATTGCTGGAACTCAGGGAGACGGTCGTCGCGGTCGAGTCGGCCAGCGACGCCCTCCTCCTGAGCGAGCTTTACGACCGCAAGATCCCCGTGATCCAGGGAAACGCGCGGCTGTCCGCGATCCTGGAGCAGGCGGGCGTGGCTGTCGCCAAGGCCGTCATCATCACGACGAGCGACGACCTGACGAACCTCGACGTGGCCCTCAGTGCCCGGGACCTGAACCCCAGGGCCCGGATGGTGCTGCGGCTGTTCGACGAGACCCTGGCCACGAAGATGGCCGGTCCGTTCGGGATGGAGGTGATCTCGACGTCCCAGGTCGCGGCGCCGGCCTTCATCGCGGCGGCCACGGGTCGAAAGGTCTATCAGGGGTTCCAGCTCTCCGGCCAGTTCGTCCACCTCACCGACCTCACGGTCTGTCCCGAGGGCCGACTGGTGGGCATGCGGATCTCGGAACTCCAGTCGGACATGCGGATCAACGTCGTGATGCACCAGGGGCGCCATGGCGTCGACGTCAACCCGGGCGACCACGCCTGTCTGGAAGCCGGAGACACGATCCTGGTGATCGCCCCCATGGAGCCGCTGATTGCTCTGGAGACCCTGAATCACCCGGAGGTTCACGGCCACCCCAGCCATGGCGAACCGGTCTCTCGTCGCCCCGACGCCCGGTGAGTCGATCTCGCCGCCCGGGAGGCACGTCGCCGGCTCGGAGTTCGGACCGGGCAGGCCCGATGCCTCATTGACCACCCTGTGGGGCCCATGTCCAATCGAGGGAGCGGAACTCGCGTGGGCGGATGCGTCCCATGCTGGGTCGGTGCGGAATTCTCTGCCCGATCAGGCCGGTGGAAGACACCGGCTGGCCGCCGTTCCCGATGAAGGGACATCCGGGGAGGATTGAGATGCGATCAACAGCCTCGCGTCGATCATTCGTGAGGGGGACCCTCGCCACCGCCGGCCTGCCGACAGCGTTTGGCGTCGCGGGGGCCGGCAGGACGCAGCCCATGATCAAGCTCGGCGTCGTCGGAAACGGGGGCCGCGGCGCCTGGATCGCCGGGCTCTTCCGGAAGCACGGCGGGTACGAGATGCATGCCGTGGCCGACTACTTCCCCGAGGTCGCCGACCATTGCGGCGAGGCGCTCGGTGTGCCGCGCGAGCGGCGATTCTCAGGCCTGTCGGGATACAAGCGGGTGATCGACTCGGGCGTGGACGCCGTCGCGCTCGAGGTCCCGCCGTACTTCCTCCCCGAACAGGCCCACGCGGCGGCCTCCGCGGGCCTGCACGTCTACATGGCCAAGCCGGTCGCGGTGGACGTGCCGGGCTGTCTCAAGGTCGAGGCGGCCGCGACGATCGCCGCGGAGAAGCGCCACTGCTTCCTCGTCGACTACCAGGCCCCGACGGAGCCGATCAACCAGCAAATTGTCCAGGCCGTCCACCGGGGGAAAGTTGGCTCGATCGCGCAGGTCGCGACGGTCGGGATCGGCGGCGGCTTCGCAGACCCGCCGCTCACCGGCACGATCGAGAGCCGGCTCAGGAAGCTGATCTGGGTCAATGACGTCGCCCTGGGCGGCGATTACGTCGTCAACTACGACATCCACGCCGTGGACCTGGCCCTCTGGGTACTCGACGCCCGGCCGATCGCCGCCTCGGGCGGCTCGCGGATCTGCCGATCCAATCCACATGGCGACTCTCGCGACGTCTGCTCGGTCGTCCTCGAGTACGCCGGCGGGCTGGTGCACAACCACTTCAGCCAGGCGTTGCCGAACAAGGTGGCCAACGACCTGAGCTGCCGGGTTCACGGCACGACCGGTTCGGCCACGATCGGTTACTGGGGCCGTGCCGGCGTGACGAGCCCGGACGCGAGCGTGCACATCGAGGGCTCTGTCGAGAACCTCTACGAGGCCGGGGCGATGCGGAACATCGCCACGTTCCACCGCCAGGTCATCGAGGGTCGCTACGAGACCGAGACCGTCCGCCGATCGGTCGACGGGGCCCTGGCCACGATCCTCGCCCGTGAGGCCGCGGCCCGGCACGCACGATTAACCATGGACGAACTCCTCCGCGAGAACAAACGGCTCGAGGTCGACCTCCGGGGTTTGAAGGCATAGTCGGTCGGCAACGCGGCCGTCGGGCATGGCTCACTCCACCGTGAGCACCCCGTTCATGACCATCCAGTGGCCTGGGAACGTGCACAGGTAGGGGTAGCGACCCTTCTCGGCCGGGGCGCGGAAGAAGATCGTGAAGTCGTTCCCCGGCTCGACGATGTCCGTGTAGACGAGGATATCGTCGGTCCGGGGGATGTACTGCCGGGTGGCTGCATCCGGCTCGGCGATGATCCGGTTGACCAGGTCACCAACCTTGCCCAGCGTCCCCGGCCGGGCCAGGGCCCAGTTGTGCGGGACGACGTCTGGGTTCGAGAACGCCAGCTTGATCGCTTCTCCAGGCCGGGCTTTCAGCGCGGTGGTCGAATAGCTCAGATTCTTGCCGGCAGAAAGCTGGATGACGCGGGCCCCCGGGAGGGGGGCACGCCAGCGATTCGGCACCTTCGGCGTATTCAGGGCAGCCATGTCCGCCAGGATCGGATGCGCCGCGATGGTCTTGGGCCACGGCCGGTAACCGGTCCAGCCCGTGAACGGGGCCGCCAGTTTGTGCACGGTGGCGAACAGTTCATGGGGCGGGCCGCCATCAACCTTCAGATATAGGTGGAGCTGATTGACCGGCTGGAGATCGGGGACCTCCAGAAATAAACTCTTCCCGTCGGACAGCACGTGGGCCGAGCGGATCGCCAGCGGATCGTGGCCCGGCATGCCGGGGTGCCTGGGCGAGAGCTCGGGCGAGCCGTAGCCGTTGCGGTAGCGGTAGTTCCAGGCCTGGGCGAAGTGGTTCTCAACTCGCTCCGCGACGGCACGGTCCAGCGGACCCGAGAATGAGAGCAGCACGCCGTTCTCGTGGGCGTGGAACGCCAGCGGGAGCTGAACGGGATCGCCCGTGTGGCGGACGCGCTGGAAGCTGCCGTCCTGGGAGGTGTAGGTGCCCCAGCCGGCCATGCCGGACACGTAGAGCTGGCCATCGCGCGGGTTGAAGCGTCCGCGGTGCGCCCCCGAGTGGAAGTCGCCCGGCAGTGGGACGACGGCGCCCTGAGGCTGGCCGTCCACCTGATCGCGAAGGACCAGGAAAGATGATCCCGCACCGAAGGACAGGTGGATGAGCTGGCCGCGGAGTGGTCCCCAGCGATCGCTCGTCACCTCGACCTGCGCGGCGCTCGAGTTATCGATCCCGCGGGGCAGGTAGACGAGCGGCAGGTCCGGAGGCCGATTCCCGCGAGGACCGGGATAGCCGTAGTGTCCTCCAGGCCGGACCTCGCAGATCATCGAGGCGGGGACCCAGTCTCCCTCGGAATTCGGGACGGTGAGCACCCCCGCGGAGGTCAGGCCGAGGCCGTCCGGGTTGCGGAAGCCGGTTGCGAGAACCTCGACCGGACGGGCCGCCCCCGGGCTGATGCGGATCAACCCCTGCTTCCCCGAGACGGTGTATAACCTTCCCTCGGCGTCACGCTGGAGTCCGCAGATGAAGTCATGGCCGGCCGGGGAAGTCTCGTAGGCGTTGCTCACACATTCGTGGAAGTCAGCCTCGCCGTCGTCGTTGAGGTCGTGGAGCCGGGTGATCTGGTCTCGCCCCAGGACGTACACCATTCCGTCGGCGACGACCAGCCCAAGGGCCTGATGGAGGCCGGAGGCGAATCGCCGCCAGCGGACCTTCTCAAGCGTTCCGTCCAGCCCGGTGACGTGCCAGACGTCTCCCTGCATCGTGCAGAGCATGGCCGAGCCGTCGGGGAGAAAGTCATGATCGCCGAAGAACAGCGGCGCCTTCCACGGGTTCTGAAACGGCGGCTCGATCGTGTCGATGGCGTACGGGCGACCGGTCCCGAGCCGCCCGCGCGTGGCCAGCTCTTCGGGCCACCGGATCGGACCTCCCAGCGTCAGGGACTTCATCTCCTGATTGCCGGACCGGACGCGCGTCCGCTGGAACTGCCCCGACTCGACCCAGGCCGAATCGAGATACTCGGTCTCGCCGATGCGGTACGCGAAGATGACGCGGTTCCCGTGGCGGTAGAATCCGTGATAATGAAACGCCTCGGCGGGCCTGGATCCCTCCGGGCGGGGCAGAGGAGTCCCGTCCAGGATCAGCCCATCCAGGAAGCCGTGACGGGTTGCGGAGAACTTGACGAATCCGTCCCGCCAGACTGCCTCGTAGCAGAGCGTTTCCGGATTGAAGCAGGCGCTCAGTTCCCCGCGGTCACCCAGCCGCACGCAGACGGCCTTCGGCACGACGATCCCCGCACCGTGAAACACTCCGCAGAGCACCGATCCCAGCTCTGCCTGATTCCAGCGGGCATCCGCCCAGACTTCCTCGTTCTGGTTGCCCCAGTGGCCCTGGGTCCCGCCGTCGAGACCGGGGAAGGCAGGCAGCAGGAGCGGGACCGGGGACCTCGACCGGAAATACTCGGCTTCCTTCGCGTAGAAATCGAAGATGCGCTCGCGATTGACGGGCTGCTTCCAGTTCGGCCAGCGTTCCGGGAACAGCGGTGCTCGGTCGTACGCGAAGGTCGCCGGGCCATGAGGATGCTGGGCGACCAGGGCCGCGGCGGCGTTGCCCGGCTTGCCCAGGTCGAGGAGGAACCGCACGAGGTCCCTTCGCTGGGCGGGCGTCATGCTGGCCGCCAGGCCCTCGGGCATCAACGTCCCGAGGTGGCGGACTTCCTCAACCGAGCCCCGCGAGAGCGTCGAGACGGTGCCGGTCGTCGCCTCGCGGATTACCAGTTCGGTCGGGGACTCGTGCTGGACGTAACCCTGGAGCACCTTGCCGTCTTCGGTCGCGACGGCCACGGCCTCGAACTCGGGCTTCACCTTGCGCCTGGGATAAAGGATCGACTCGGCGATCTCATCGGGCGGGAGGCACACGCCCGCGGCGGTCAGCTCCGGGCCGACCTGTCCGCCGGAGGTGCCGATCTTGTGGCACGAGCTGCAACTGAACCTCGGGTCGAGAAACACCTCGGCCCCACGCCGAGCATCACCCTCCTTCCTGGCCAGTTCCACCAGCGCGGCCGCCTCGAGGGCCTCTTGGGAAGGTGCTGATGTCGAGGACACCGGCCGCGGGGGCACGGGCGTACGGGGACGCGGGGCGGGGCCAGGCCGCTTGCCCTCGAGCTGCGGTAAGAGCCAGTCCAGGCCGTCGAGATTGTCCTGAAGGCGCTGCTCGGCGTCGTCCATCGTGTGCCCGAGGATCCCGATCGGGCCGCGATAGCCGCTGTCTCGGATGATCATCATCAGTTCCAGGTCCCGCGCACCCTGGGCCAGCGGGAGGATCTTCCGCCCGACCCGGTCGCCTCCGGGGTCCATGCCGTTGAGATTCAGGCAGAGGAGGTAGGGCTTGATCTTCTGAAGCAGCGTGGGGAAGCGATCGAGGTGGTCGTGCCCGTGGTGCAGGTTGTACACGATGCCGACATTCTTCACGCCCTGGGCCTTGAGCGCTTCGACGATCTCGATCTGGTTCTCCGGCTCGCCGAACCAGCCGCCGTGATTGTAGAGGGCCACGGTGCAGCCGATCTTCGCCGCCTCGTCTGCGAGGGGCTTCAACTTCACCGCGGCCGACTGGACCCGCCGCTTCTGCTCGTCGCCGCTCGCCCTGTCGGCACCGAGGTCGAGCAGCGCTGGAGCTGAGTCTTCACGCCATGTTTCTCGAGGATGTCGAGGATCAGCCGGGACTCGCGGTTCAGCTCGCCGGGTGCCAGCCAGAAGGCGTCCAGCGAGACGCCGTGCCGCCGGAGCGCCTCGATCTCGGCATCGAATGTGGGGATATGCTCCGCCCGCCAGTCGTAGGCGAAGTGCTTGAAGCCGAGCTTCTGGAGCATCGCCGCCCGCTCCTCCGGTCTCCGCTTCCTGGAGTCGAACGGCACGATGCACCATGCGACCAGGTTGTCGCGGGCGAAGAGCTGCGCGGCGGCGCTCGCCTGCTTCTCGGCCGGGGGCTCGCCCCGAACGGGTACACGTCCGAGGCAACCGGCGACGATCAGAAGGCACGCGACGATTGTGCTCGTTCGCGACGGGCGCGAGGCGCTCGGGAGACTCCGCATCGAGGACGGCCAGGTCATGTGCGTTGTCCTTGAATCCGGGGCGTTCGCCCTGGAGAGCAGGGCGGTTCGCGGAGGGCGAATCAGTCGGATTCAAGTTATCGCAAGACGGAATCGACGTGTAGTGGCCGCCGGGCCCGCGGGATCTGCGAAGTGGCGTGCCGCTTGCACCTCGCACTGGGTAAAATGAGCACATCCAGGAGACGTCTCATGCCGATCCACGACTGGACCCGAGTTCCGGCCGGCATCTACCACGACTTCCACCAGGGGTGGACAATCGAGATCCGGAATCGACTGAACAGCGGCGTTCTGCCCGAAGGGTACTTCGCGATGGCCGACCAGAGGGTCGTCGGTCCGGAACCGGACATCATCGCGCTGCGTCTTCGAGGACCCGAGCCCACCGGTGGGCTCATGGTGGCCGAGACACCGCCTCGGCTTCGACAGGCGGTTCAAGCCCCGTCAGAAGCCGCACTCTACGCCAGAAAAGCGAATCGGATCGCGATCCGGAAGAAGCTCGGCCAGGTTATCGCAATGATCGAGATCGTCTCACCGGGCAACAAGGACTCCAGGAGCGCGATCGCCTCGTTCGTTGACAAGGCGGTTGAATTCGTGCGCAACGGGATCCATTTCCTGGTAATCGATCCGTTTCCGCCGGGACATCGCGATCCGAGCGGGATCGCCCAGGCGATCTGGGATTGCCTGGCCGACGAGCCGCTGGAGCCGTTGCGAGCGGGCGAGTCTCGCGTGATCGCCGCGTTTGATGCCGGCGATCCGCTGACCGCCTATGTCGACGCTATCGCCGTCGGCGAGCCGCTTCCGGAAGCCCCGCTCTTCCTGGCGCCTGGCTGGTACGTCAACGTGCCCCTCGAACAGACCTACCTAGCATCGTGGGAGGTCACGCCGAAGCCGATCCGGGATCTGGTCCTGACGCCCTCTGGAGAACCCGCGGAGCAGTGATCCGGCGGCGGAATCGTCCGCCCTCCCGGTCCATCCAAGTCCCCTTCACCGCGTCGATGGATTGTGATAAAAGACCGTCCCGTACGTTCCCGAGCCCGCAGCGGCTTGTGCTCACGCCGCGTGTGAGACACCACCCCGAGAAATCTCGCCCCGCTCCCGACGCCGGGCGATGAAGGTCCTGGCATGGATGCTCAGACCGCGACTCGCACCCGTTCACGACCATCGATCCGCCTTCTCCTGGTGGCGGCCCTCGCGGGACTGCCGGCGGGCTGTGTGCTCGGCCCGAAACAGATCGACGTCGGCCATCTGAAGTACAACCGGGCGATCAAGGAGTCGTTCGACCGCGAGCTGCTCCTGAACCTCGTGCGGATGAAGTATCGCGAGACGCCCGAGTTCGTGGACATCGGCGGGGTGGCCGCCCAGTACAACTTCGAGGCGACGGCCGACGCCAGCGGCAAGTTCTTCGACTTCATCGACAACTTCCGAGGGATCGGCTTCGGGGGCTCCCTGGGCCGTGCCGAGCGCCCGACGATCACCTACGCTCCCCTCCGCGGCAAGGACTTCGAAACCCGGCTGCTCGCACCGGTCAGCACCCTGACAATCGGGATGATGGCGAACAAGGGTTGGAGCGTCGATCGGATCCTCCGCGTGGCCGTCCGGTCGATCAACCTGCTCGAGAACGCGACCAGCGCTGGGGGCCCAACTCCGGCTCACAAGCCGGAATTCGAGGCGTACCTGCACGCCACCGCGCTGCTGCGGCAGTTGCAGGCGACGCGCGGCATCGAATTCGTCTCGGCCGACACGGAGCAGCGGATCGAGGTCCCGATGTCCGTCGGCAAGCTCGACGGGGCTTTCGTGCTGAACGCGATCGAGAAGGGTTTTCGCTTCGATCGGAACGGGGACCAGCTCGTCCTGATCCGGCCGAAGAAGGACTACGTCCTGGCGATCCATCCCGATTTCCTCGAGTCGCAGGCGGTGGTCGAGCTCCGGGAGATGCTCAATCTTGAACAGGGCCGGGGAATCTACTCGTTCTCGTCCGGAGAACGGGGGCGCATCCTGGCTAGCTTCGACCGGAAGGTCCTGAGGGCCTCTCAGGAAGGCGGTCCCTTGCCGCCACTGCCGGATCCGCTCCCGCCGGGCACTCCGACACCGCCGGTTCCGGCCGAGATCGTGCATCCGGATCACTCACCGCGGCTGAGGACAGATCTCGGGATCCAGCCGAGGTCGCTGATTGAGATGATGTACTACCTGTCCCAGAACGTCGAGGTGCCGGACGCGCACGTGCGCCAGGGCTTGGTGACCGTCACGCGCGACGCCTCGGGCTGTCCGTTCGACTGGAATGCGCTGCTCGGCGGCCTCTTCCGGGTCCAGGTCTCACGGATCCGTCCCCTCCACGCCTTCGTCGCGGTGAGCTACCGAGGCTACTGGTATTCCATCGCGGACGACGACCTGGAATCGAAAGCGACCCTGGGGATGCTCGAAGAGCTGTTCAACATCGAGATCCGCGGCGGCGGAGTCGCCGGCAACCTGCCCGTCCTGACCCTCGGCGTCGGGAAGTGAGCATGGGCGTCGTGGCAGGGCGGGGGGTGGCCGGTCAAGGTCCCTGAGGGGCCCGCTTCGGCTCGGCCGGCGGCCCGCCGTCTCTCGATTTCCCCAGCTGACTCAAGACATCCTTGAGGTCTCCGAAGAGCCTGCCCAGCTTCTCACGGTCTGGCCTGGGCCCGGAAGCCTGCTGATCGATTTGCCCGAGGATCTCCAACGCGCGTTCCGCAACGGTCACCTGGGCCGTTCGGCTTGCTCCCCGAGCGTCGATCCGCTGCTTCATCTCCGCCGGGTCGGGACTCCGATACGTTCCGTCCGTTCGCTCATCCTGCCGGTGAATCGCCGCTCCATCGGCCGGGGGACGGACGATCGAGGGTCTGGCGCTCCGAGGCTTGACCGGAGCTGCCGCACCCCTGGCGGTTGACACGTGATCCGAGCCACCAGATTCGGTCTTGAGATGGTCGCGAAGGCTCGTTAGCTCCCGGCGAAGTGCGACCGCATGGCGCTGGTACACCACGGGGTCGTTGGGGTGGTTCTCCCACTGGCCTCGGTAATTCCCGAGGAGTTCAATCAGCCTCGCTGCCATCACTGCGTCCTCCTGGCGGATGGGCTTCGAGCCGGGTACGACTGGTCGAGACGCGGGCCGGCTCTGACCGACCGTTTGACCGGCAGCGGGCTGTTTCTTCGGGGCCTGGCCATCGCGACAGCATCCCACCTCGGTCGGCCCCAGGAGCCCGAGGATGATCGTGACGACGGGTCCGAGCACCTTCATCGAATCCCCCCGTTCAGCGCCTGGAACGGAATCGGTTCGGCTGCTTTTCCCTCCTCTAGTTATACGTTCGATCCTGCGAGTTTTCCCAAACCGTCATGCCCCCCGACCGGCTTGGGACATTGCCTGGAACCGAGGCGGGCCGCCGGTGATGATCGAGGGCTGCCAGTTCCCCCAGCCTCACTTCCTGCGGCACTCCTGGATCAGTGCGATCGATCATGGCGGATCGAATGGACTGTCAGCGTGAGCTGGAAGTCCCGGGCTGACGCTCCGCCCCCGATGCCGGTGGTGCTGCACCGGGGCGCGCGGGGGACGGCTGCGGCGACGCGCCCGGTGTTCCGCCGGCTCGGTCAATCAGCTCGATCAGCTTCTGGACCTCGTCCCTGATCCGCACGGCCTGCTTGCGGAGCTCCTGGAGATCCGGACCCGTCTCGGAAACGGTCCCCGCGGGGCTGAAGTGGACGAATCGAGGGACGACATTCTCGACGGTCGTCCCGCCCTGGAGCACGAAACCGGTCGCCACCAGGGTGTTGTCCTGCCGCCCGTGGGGACGGACCGCGAGGTAATCGCCCCAGATCGCCTGGGAGGGGCCATTGGTCCCCTCCGCCACCTCGACGAGGTCCCAGGTGAGCTGGTCGCCCTGGCCGGCATTGAGAAGGCCGACGGCGATGCCCGGATTCCTGCCCTGATCTCGGCCCCCGCCGCCGAAGCAGACCGCCAGGCCGACTGTTCCGTCCGGCGTGACCCCCGCAGCCGGGTATGCGTAGGCGAACCTCGGGTTCGACAGGTGAGGCTGGGCGACGATCCGGCTCGGCCTCTTCTGGCCGTCCAGCCCGGCGACCGCGACTCGCACATGCGGCTCGTCGAACCGCCGATCCCGGCCCGCATTCCAGGCGAAGCCGATCCGATCGCCCGAGGCCCAGGCGGCCGTCATCCGCGGGTCCGCCCGGTTGAGCCAGCGATTCCCGTCCTTGCCGGTCGAGTCGTAGTCCTCCTCGCTCCAGTCCTCGACGACCATGGCCTTGCGCTCCACCTGGGTGCCGCTCTCCGGCCAGGCGAAGAGCTCGATCCGGCCACCGAAGTCGGAGAAATCATGCCCGCCGAAGTACATCAGGCCTCCCCGCGCGCCCTGGGTCGGGCGCAGGCTGAATGACTCCTCGCTGGAGAAGACCTTGACGTCCTCCGCGCCCAGTTCGCCCTTCTGCTTGAGCACGCTCAGGGGGATCCGGACGATCGCGGCCCTCGCGAACGTGTCGTCGTTCGAGGTGACCGTCCCCTTGGTCGCGAAGGTGTTCACGCTCACGTACAGGAAGTCCTTGCCGAGCGCCAGGTCGGGGAAGTCGAACCACTCGTCGTCCCAGTTGCCGACGCTCTTGGGCGAGAAGTCATAGAAGTGCCAGTCCTGGCTGGAGATGCCCTGGGGCCCCTGCGCGACCGCGACGCGGAAGATGTTCTGGTGCCCGTCCTGGACGTACTGGAGGAACCAGATCATCAGATCGTTGAGCGGATCATAAAGGGCCACCTGATCGCAGCAGAACTGGAACTGGTCCTCGGGGAAGGTCTCCGACGGGTTGACGAAC
>JAXMBE010000055.1:0-57534 GCA_046349995.1 Isosphaeraceae bacterium
GGGACGGAAGCGGTCTCGATCAGGAGCATCCGACCGCCCGCAGCCCTCAGTTCGTCCTCCACCGCCCGCAGGAGGCGACTGCCGATGCCCCGTCCCTGGAGATCGGCATGCACCATGATCATCAGGAGTTCCCAGGTGCGGTCGGTCATCTCCTTGGGCGTGAAGTAGGCGATCCCAACCGGTGTGTCCCCCTCGTCGCCGAGGAGGGCTCGATGACCGTGCTCGTTCTTCCCGTGGAAGTCGTCGAAGAGCTTCTGGAGCACGGTCATCTCATCAGGTGGGAACAGTCCGATGCTCTCGCAAACCGAGAGGATGCCGGGAGTGTCCTGGGGCAGGATCGGTCGGATCATCCATTCGTCTCCAGTGGCGGGCGAGGGCCGAACTGGTTTACGGAAATCCTGGATCGTGCCCTGAATGTTCGACCAGACAACGATATGCCCGCCGCCCACCCTTCATGATCCGGCAAGCACCACTCGTCGAGTCGTGTCGAGCAGCGTCCTCTTCCCGGCCACCTCATCGTACGTCAAAAGCCCGCCCCCGCCACCTATCAGCGAAACCACGGAGGCAGTAGAATCCGACGAAATGCCGTGGACGGTGTCTCTTGCGATCCCCACGGCGTCTCACGGGGGTTCCGCTCATGTCGAGGCCGACGACGTGCTCGTTTCTTACGCTGGTTATCGCCGGAACGATGACCGTTCCGAGCCTGGCCCGACAGGATCTCCCGAGGGGCGAGGTCCAGGCCATCGCCGAGGAGGCGTTCATCTACGGCTTCCCGATGGTGATGAACTACGGGACGATGTACGAGTACTCCATCGACACGTCCTCGTCGCAGTACAAGGCCCCGCTCAACCGGATCTCGAACACGGCGAGGGTCTTCACGCCGCAGGATACGGCGATCGTCACGCCGAATAGCGACACGCCCTACTCGATCCTCTGGATGGACCTGCGGGCAGAGCCCGTCGTCCTCACCGTCCCGCCCATCGACAAGGGGCGGTACTTCTCCGTCCAACTGGTCGATCTCTACACGCACAACCTCGGCTACCTCGGCACCCGTACGACGGGGAACGGCGGCGGCTCTTACATGCTCGCCGGTCCCTCGTGGAACGGCGAGACACCCAGGGGCATCGCCCAGGTGATCCGCTGCGAGACCGAGTTCTCTCTGGCAATCTACCGCACCCAACTGTTCGGGCCCGGCGACCTGGAACACGTGAAGGCGATCCAGGCCGGATACAAGGTCCAGCCGCTCTCGCCTTTCCTCGGCACTCCCGCCCCGCCCGCACCAGCGGCCATCGACTGGCCGAAGATCGACAAGAACCTCGGCGCAGCCAACCCGTTCCGTTACCTGAATCTCATGCTCCAGTTCTGTCCCGCCGTGGGCATGGCCGAAGTCGAGAAGCCCTTGCGCCAGCGGTTCGCACGAATCGGGATCGAGCCCGGCAAGCCGTTTACCACGGATCACCTGACCCAGGACCAGAGGGCCGAACTGGCAGCGGGCGTGAAGAGCGGCATGGAGAAGATCAAGCGGCAGCTTGCTGGCGCAGGCAAGGAGGTGAACGGCTGGCGAATCGGGAGTCTCTTCGGCGACCGGTCCTTCTACAACGGGGACTGGACTCTCCGTGCGGCGGCGGCGATGGGCGGCATCTACGGCAACAACGCCTCCGAGGCGATCTACCCGATGCTCGCCTCCGACAGCGAGGGCAACAGGCCGGATTGCAGCAAGGCTCGCTACACGCTCACCTTCCCGAAGGGCGAGTTCCCGCCAGCCAACGCCTTCTGGTCGGTGACGATGTACGACGCAAAGACGCAACTGCTGGTCGAGAACCCGATCCGCCGATACCTCATCAACTCGCCCATGCTGCCCCACCTCAAGACCAACGAGGACGGCTCGCTCACGATCTACATACAGAAGGACTCGCCGGGCGAGGACAAGGCGTCGAACTGGCTCCCGGCACCGGACGGGCCGATCTACGTGGTCATGCGGATCTACTGGCCGAAGGAGGAGGCCGTTAACGGGACGTGGAAGCCGCCGGCGGTCGTGCTCGTGAAGTGAGGCGAGGGGGGACTCGGATTGGCGAGCCCCTTGAAGACGACAGCAGTACCGGGATCGACGCTGTGGCGAGCCCGCTGGTTCATCGACTCAGCACGGCCCACACCGTGTGCGGCGATCGACCGGCGAGCCGCACCATGCGAATCCAGAGCAGGGTCATGTGTTCGAGGTGCAACGCCTGCTCGATGCCGCCGACATCCAGCGGCTCCCAGCCAAGGTCTGAGATCAGGTCCCCCACCGTCTCCTTCGCCCCGGCGTCCTGGCCGCAGTACATCAGCACCGGCTTCACGCCGTGGCCGGGGAACGCGTTGTCCTCGAAGTTCTCGAAGCCGTAGATCGTGAACGCCTTCACGACCCGAGCCCCCGGTACGAGGCCCTGGACCATCTGCGAGCCGGACTGCACGTTGTTCAGCCCGTGCGTCAGGTTCGGGCCGACCGGGTTCGTGCAATCGACGAGGATCTTGCCCTGAAACTCCCCGACGAGCGGCCTGAGTGCCGCCTCGTTCGCCTGGAACGGGGTCGCCAGGAACACCACGTCAGCGGCGCTCACCGCTTCTCCGGGCGGGGCGACCTTCAGGCTGGGATTCCTCGCCAGCGCCCTCTTCACGCTCTCCGAACCGGCGTCCTGGGCGGCGAGCGTGACCTCGTGCTCCGAACGCTGGAGCCGATCCGCCAGCGCACCGCCCACCTGCCCGTATCCGATGAAGGCGATCTTCATGATATGCTCCTCGGGGCGAAGGGGTTCCTCGCCCCGCAATCCGCCATCGGCGGCCAGGAGGCGACCATCATTGCGGCCAGAATTACTATACGGTAGCGTAACGAATGTCAAGGCAACTGGCCGGGCGTGACGAGGCGGGGCGATGAAGCGGTCAGCGGATGAGCCCAGGAAATCGGCGGGACGCCCCCGGTCCATGGAGACCGACGAGGCGATCCTGGTGACGACGCTACGCCACCTCGCCGAGCACGGCTACGCCCGCATGTCGCTCGACGCCATTGCCGCCGAGGCGAGCACGACCAAGCCGACGATTTACCGCCGCTGGTCAGGCAAGGAGGAACTGGCCATAGCCGCCCTGGGTCGTTATCAGGTCCATGAGCAACCCAGGCCCACCGGCTTTACCGAGGACGATCTCGTGTCCCTGCTCCGGGACTTCCAGCGGAAGCTCCTGCGGCCCAACGGTATGGCGATGATCGGGACGCTGCTGGCGGAGGAGCAGCACACCCCCAAGCTGATCCGCCTCTTCCGTGACACGATCGTCAAGCCACGTCGTGACGGCCTGCTGGCGATCCTTAAAGCCGCCAGGGATCGGGGCGAACTGCACGCCGACGCCGACCTGGACGCCGCCGTGAACCTGCTGGTCGGCTCGTTCTACGCCCGCTACCTCAGCGGCGAGGGCGTCCCCCAGGACTGGCCGGTGCGGGTCGTGAGGATGATGCTCGCCGCACTCCGAGTTGACGCCCAGCACGAATCGTCATCGAGATGACAAATCTGTTGGTCAGGTGGCGTGCGACCAGATGCCTGGCACCAGCCTGTACCGGACCCGCCGGGCATACTCTCTGTAACCCGGCAGTTCCGCCTGGAGCATCCATTTCTCCAGCACCGTCCGCACGAGCAGGAGGGCACACATCAGCAGGGCCGGGATCAGCCCCCACAAGGAGCCCAGTGCCAGGGGGACGGAGCCAGCTTGTCGCCTGGAGTCGGAAGCTGTGAGGGGCCGCCTTGACCCCCGCCTCCTGAGCGTATTTCGAGAATATCTGCTGGACACGCCAGGTCGAGAACTTGCCGTGCCTCTGGGTCTGGAAGAGGCATCGGTTGCTCGGGTGGGCGGCGAGTGAGAGCGCAGGGCGGCGGAGAAGCTCTCGCCGAGGACGTAGCGGTCCTTCGAGGCCTTCCTGTGATGACCGCCGTCTTCCCGGTGGCCCTCACATTCCCAAACAAGAGGAACTCTTGGTCGTGAAGCACCCGAGCCCGGCGCGTGGTGGGCAAGTCTTGGCGGGCTGACCGCCTCGCACCGGGTTCCATTCTCACCTGGGCTTGCCCGCATTCGTCCCGGTATACGGACATGAAAGCGGACAAACCGGTTTCAGCGACCTGTCTGACTCGACGCTAGGCTGATTGCAACTCGTTGCTGCATTTAGCTTTGCGTCAATCGGGGCGAGAGGATTTGAACCTCCGACCTCACGGACCCGAACCGTGCGCTCTAGCCAAGCTGAGCTACGCCCCGTTCAAGAGGGTCTCATTCTCAACGATTATGGGCTTTCTGTCAATCGAAACCGTTGGGGTTCAACGAAGCTGCGGCGAGCGTCGCGGAGCGGGACGAGCGAGGCCGGGGTCCGGTGGGGCTGGTGATCCACCGGGAGAGGCGGGCGGGGCGTTTTGTTCGAGGGGGGTTCGCATCGAGCTCATGAAGGTGTTCCAGTTGTGCTCGAGGCCTACGAGATCGTCGCCGAAGGCGCGACGGAAGGCCGAGAGGGAGCGGTCCGAGGCGGGCAGTTCGGCGAGGGACGTGTCGGGGCTTCGGAGCAGGTCCAGGAACGTGAGGAACTTCGCCGGGTGGCGATCGCGGAGGTAATACACCAGGGACCAGGCCTGGGCGTAGGCGTCGCGCTGGTAGCCGCGGTTGAAGTCACGATCGCGAACCAGCGGCTCCAGCGGAGGGGGGGGCTGGATCCTCCTCCAATCCGGGAGCCGGAGGTCGTGGGCCCGGCCGATGCCGGCCCAGCGGCCGCCGCGGATCAGCTCGAACTGCATGGCGAGACCTTCCTGAAGCCACCTGGGGAAGGCGTCGTGGCGGGGGAGCAGGCCGCTATTCGCCGCCAGCAGGTGGATCATCTCGTGGGCCGCCGTGCCCTCGTCGATGGCGCGCCGTTCCAGATCCAGCAGCAACTCCTCACGGTCGATCTCCCGGTCCAGCCGGACCGCCAGCTCCAGTGCCTGGTTCTTGCCGAGGGTGCGGGAGGGCTCGCCGGTCAGGGCCACCCGCAACCTGGATCGAGGAGGCATCCGCTCGACCGTCTCCCGGAATCGCCGGAGCTCGTCACGCCGCGCGGCAGTCGCCTGATGCCCGGTCTCCTGGCGCTCGGTGCTCCGGGCGTCGTAGCCGACGACGGCGTTCCAGGTGGGGTGGAAGTAGCCGCGGGTGGTCGAGAAGACGGCCGCGTCCTGCGTCCGCAAGAACGTCAGGTAATCGTCCTTCTCGTTGAACCAGGCGACAACGAGCCTCCGCGCCGGCGGCGTCAACTCGATCCCCTGCGCGGCGAAGAACAGGTAATAGCCGGTGATGACCCTCTCCAGCAGCGCGACTCGGTGCTCGGCCTCTCGTGCGTCGCGCTGGTGGAGCAGGACGATGTGAGGGCCCCGTGTGGCGTCCATCGGCACCCGCAGCGCCTTGCGGAACGGGCCGAGGTCCGGGTCCGTGCAGGGGCGGGACAGCGCGTCCAGGGCGGCGATCATCCGGGACGTTGGGGCGTGCCGCGGCTCCTCCTCGTGGAGCTTCCGGAGTTCCTCGGCCGCCGGCTCGATCTGGCCGTTCTCGATCGCCCACCAGACGGCTGCGTGGCGTGCCGGCTGCCCCGCGGCCCGCGCCTGGCGGAAACGCCCGGCGACCTCCCCTGCCGGATCGAAGCCCGGGACTCGCTTGCGGAAATCGCTGATGTGAAACGAGTAGATCCTGTCCGGGAGTTCGATGACCAGCCGATCGCCCTCGCTGACCGCCGGGGAGTGGACCTCGCCGCCTCGCTCGAAATAGAGGAGGTCGGCGAACGAGAAGGAGAGCAGGCCGAATCCCGCGGCCCCCAACATGGCTCCCATCCTGAGCGGGCGAAACGTGCTTCTGCGTCGATCTCCGGACATGGCGACGTCCTGTGAAGCTCCTGTTCCGCGGCTCGACACCCCGGTCACCGCCGGGGCGCAGGCAGCAACCAAAGGTGGAGGCAGATCCCGGCGCGTGGAGAGCCCGGCCCGGACTCGACTCCCCGGACCTGTGTCGGCCAACGGCCGGGAAATCCGAAATAAATCTCACCGGGATGACAAGATAGCCGCAAGTGGCCGTACTATCGGAAAATGCGTGGGGAGCAGGAGGTCAGGATGCTAGTGCTCAGCCGCAAGCCAATGCAGTCGATCATGATCGGCTCTGAGATCAAGATCACCG
This sequence comes from Isosphaeraceae bacterium, assembly GCA_046349995.1. Lineage (GTDB taxonomy): Bacteria > Planctomycetota > Planctomycetia > Isosphaerales > Isosphaeraceae > Aquisphaera. The sequence continues at coordinate 6,196 of JAXMBE010000055.1, forward strand.
TCGTGAAGGTCGAGCGAAACCAGGTCCGGATCGGTATCGAGGCTCCCCAAGGCTTCACCATCCTGCGTGAGGAACTGCTGGACCCCACGAGAGAGGGGGGCGGGACTCGACACCGCGAGGCGCCGGAGGTTCAGATCGTCTCGGTTTAGGCACCCTGTCACGTTCGGTCGCAGGTGCGACGCGCACATCGCTGGGCTTGTCGAGGAGCACAACCCGATCGCAGCACGACCCATGCAGGGCATCGAGAAGAGGGCCTGCATGGGCCAGGTTATGCTCATGTCCGTCAGAAGGCGATCGGCTGGGCGGCTTCCTCCGCCCCGAGTTCCCCACCCTCCTCTTCGACTTCTCCTCCGGCGAAGGCCCGCTTCGCCCGGTCTCCGACCGCGAATGACTCCAGGCAGAGCCCAATCTTCGGGTCGACTGCGTTGCGTTCCCCCTTGGGGTATTCGAAGATGAGCGCCACCTCATGCGGGTTGGTCTTGCCCCCATACAGGTAGATCTGGACCAGTTTCGCCTCGAGATCGATCTGCCTGTGCCTGAAGGTGTTGTTTCGCTTCTTCTCCTCCTTGAACTCGCCGACGTTGAGGTCGGCGCCGTAGGCGTTCTTCACCAGCTCGACGACGTCGGCGGCGAAGTCGCCCCGGGGAGGCGGCTCGGGCTGGGGAGCACCCTTCTTGGCAGGCGTCTTCGGGCGTTTCACCCTGGCGAGGACGTGCAGGCTCTGCTTCTCGGGCTCCAGGAAGCTGGACTCGGCATCGAACCGGCCCGGTTCGATGGCGGCCATCTGGAAGGTCTGAGTCGGGCCGGTCATGTTCAGGGGCGGGCGGAGGAAGATCTGGAGTTCCTGGAGCTTACCCTTGGTCGCCGGGGTGGACAGGTTGTCATCCAGCCGCTTGGTGTACCGCATGTTGTCGAGTGTGCGATCCAGGCGGTAGTCGTAGTCCCTGGCGCCGCAGCCGACAAGCAGGACCGCGCCGATCGCGATGGTCGCCACACGCTTCATGGTTCACTCCTCGCAGGGGATGGCCCCCGCCGGCCGGCGGGAGCGGCATCCCTGCCGATTGTCCTGTCTTCCCGAGTCCGTCGAGCAACTGATAGGCTTATCGTAGTTCGGACGCGACGCCAGCACCAGTGTCCTTCAGGGGCGTATCGGGGGAGCGAGCCGAGCCGAGTCGGGGAGGGCCGGATGGAACTGGATCCCGGGAGCGGGCCGTTGGTCCGACGCGGCCCGACGGTCGAGATCGTCGCTCTGGTCAAGCCGTTCCGCGTGCCGGCGGTCCTTGCGGCACTGGAGCAGGTCGAGATCCTCGGGGGGACGGTGCGCGAGGTGATGGGGTACGGGCGTCAGAAGAACCGGCTCGGCCAGTACCTGGGCAGCGAGTACAATGCGTCGTTCCTGCCCAAGGTGCAGTTGAGGATCTTCGTCGAGGAGAAGCATCAGGCAGCGGCCGTGAGGGCGATCGTCGGCCAGGCACGGACCGGGAGGATCGGAGACGGCAAGATCCTCATCGTCCGCTGCCTGGACGCGACCCTGCAATGGTAGCCCTGGACTCCCCGCCGGGGAGTTGGCGGCCGGCATTCCGGGCTCGGGCGAGCGCCGCCAATCGCTCAATGTGGCGTGTCGATCCAGAGCACCCGCCGCCACCGCGGCTTCCCGGATTCGGCCTCGAGATCGATGAGTTGCTGCTGAGGGACGGACTCCGGATTCTCCGCCCGGAGCAGGGCGTATCGCCCGCAGAGCCGGAACCAGCGGATCTGGGGCTCATCGCCGAGCCAGACGACGACCATCTTGCCGTCGAGCTGGGCGAGATCCTCCTCCTGACGGGCGAAGGCCACGTAGGCGCCGTCGGCGACGATCGGGGCCATGGCGTTGCCGGAGACCTTGATGCAGCGATTCTCCTGCTGGGCCTCGAGCCATTCGTTGCGGGCCGGAGAGGAGAGCGGCATCTCGAAATGGGGTGGTTCGCCGCTCGTGGCGGCCGACTCCCCGTTGACGGCTGCGGCGCCGGACGCCGGCTCCTCGCCCTCGAGCAACTGGAGTGCCGTGCGGAGCAGCGCGCCCACGGTGAGGGCGGGCTTGGATCCCGGGTCTCGCTGGTCCGATCGTCCCGCGGCGCGGAACTTGGGGCCCTTCCCGTGCAGCAGCCACGAGGGTTCCACCGCGGTGAGCTCGATGATCTTGAGCACCACCTCGGCGGGGACGGTGACGCCCCCCTCGTAGTTGTACCAGGTGCGAACCGGGATGCCGAGCCTTCGGGCCATCTCCGGACCGCCCCGCTCGCCGAAGAGTTCGAGCCGGAGATTGGCAAGCCGTCCAGCGAGCGCGAGCTTGGCGCGAAGCGAGTCGGGGAGCGTTTTCCGGCGAGCCATTGCGGGGATCCTAGCTTGGTCCTCGACCAGATGTGCAGCGGGTCAATGCATGACCGCAACTGAGCCGCACCGAGTATAGAGCTATTTAAGGCGCATGACTGGCGAAAATCAATGCACGGCCGCTGCAGATGCGAAAAAACCGCGGCCGGCTGCCGTCGACGATCGCGCTCCCCGGGCGTGCGCGCCGGGGCGCGTAGCGGTCGAAACCCGGCCGGGTCGACCGCCTCGCGGGGACAGCTCAGTCTTCCTCGTCGAGCTTCAGGTCCATCAGGAACTGGGCGACAGCGGCGTCCTCCTCCGCGTTCGAGGCGGGCGCCGGGGCTGCGCTATCGGTGTCCTCCTTCGCGGGGCTCGGGGACCTGGACGCCGGTTTCGCCGCCGCCGATTTGGCCTTGGGCGCAGGCTTGGGAGGCGGGGGCTCGTCATCCAGCGGGATCAGGTCGAGGTGCTCGGTGTCGTCCTCGAGGGCGACCTCGAACTCGTCCTCTGCCACCGGGAGGGCGTCCTCGTCCTCGTCATCCGGGACCGCCTGCAATTCGGCCGTGTCACTGGACAGGCCGCCCGGCGCGGCGGCGGCCGGCTTGGCCGCGGCATTGAGCTGTTCGACGCGGAGGGTCACCCCGCCGACCGCGATCACGTCTCCGGGCGAGAGCCGCTGCTGCCCGAGGACCCGCTTACCGTTGACGAACGTGCCGTTGGAGCTGCCCAGGTCCCGGAGCAGGAGCGCCCCGCCGTCCTCGAGGACCTCGCAGTGGCGGCGGCTGACCTGCGACGAGCGGATGCGGATCAGGCAGTCGTCGTGGCGACCGATGCTGTTGACGCCGTCGATCAGCTTGATCGTGCTGGTGCCGGCGCGGCCTCGTACGACCTGGAGAGCGTAGTTCATGATCGCGGCAATCCCGATGGGCTGACGACTCAGGGAGCGAGTGGGAGAAGAGTGCAGGGCGACCGGAGCGAGGCCGCATCCCGTTTCAGGCTAACCTCCGGCGTGCCGGCACGCAAATGGAAAGCGGTTTCGCGGGCAGTCCTCCCGGGGGGCACTTTTGGGAGGAAGCGCCTTGCAATCCAGGGTGACCGCCCTATACTTGAGATCGTCGGTCGATGAAGAATCATCGCCACGATTCGAGCGTCCGTCTGCGCCGCTCGCATTCCGAATCGCGGGAGTAGCTCAGGGGTAGAGCACCACGTTGCCAACGTGGTTGTCGTGGGTTCAAATCCCATCTCCCGCTCTGATGTGTTGCTTCCTGGGTTGGCCTTTCGCTCGAGCGCGTTGGTTGCGTGATGGCGGATCAAGCCGTCCCAGCCTGTGTGATCCGAGGGAAAGCCTCTGATGAGCGAAGAACACGATCGTTCGGCCACCCTAGCCGAGCCCCAGGAAGATCAGGCCGGGCAAGAGCCCGAGGCCGAGTCCAAGCGGAAGCTGGACATCTCGGTCGAGATCCAGGACGTCGGGCCGTGCAAGAAGCACCTCAAGGTCACGGTCCCGCGGCACGAGATCGAGCGGCAGTTCGATGAGTCCCTGGGGAGCTTCCAGCGCGACGCGCAGGTGCCGGGCTTCCGTCCCGGTCGGGCGCCGAAGCAGCTGGTCGAGAAGCGTTTCCGCAAGGAAGTCGCCGGGCAGGTGAAGTCGTCGCTGCTGATGGCCTCGCTCGGGCAGATCGACGAGGATTATCACCTCGACCCGATCACGCAGCCGAAGCTGGATCTGGAGGCGATCAACCTCCCCGACGACGGCCCGATGGCCTTCGAGATGGACGTGGAGGTCCGTCCCGATTTCGCGCTGGCCGACTACAAGGGGCTGAAGGTCAAGCGGCCGGTAAAGACGATCCGCGAGGACGACGTCGAGGCGCAGCTCGAGCGATTCCTCGAGCGTTACTCGCAGATCGTCCCCAAGCTCGATGGTGAGGCCAGGATCGGCGACTACATCACGGCCGATCTCGAATTCCTCCGGCCCGACGGCAGCGTGCTCAGCCACGCCAAGGAGATCGAATTCCGGCTCCAGCCGGAGCTGCGCTTCCAGGACGGGCACATCCCGGAGATGGGCCGCGGGATCGAGGGGGCGAAGCCCGGCGACGTCCGGGAGGTCGAGGCGAAGCTCGGCTCCTCGGCCGCCGACCCGGGGCTCCGCGGACAGGGCGTCAACGTACGGGTCACCGTGCACGACCTGAAGCAGGTCCGCCTGCCGGAGGTCAATCCCGCGTTCCTGGCCTCCATCGGGTTCGACAGCCGCGAGGAACTCAGGGAGGCCGTCCAGGACGCCCTCAAGCGCCGCCACGATGCCCAGCAGAAGCAGGCCATCCGCCGCCAGGTGCTCGACCACCTGATCGGCCAGACCCCGTTCGATCTGCCCTCCGACCTGGTCGCGCGGCAGGAGAAGAGCACGATCTCCCGGCTGGTCATGGAACTCCGCCGGGAGGGTTTCTCGGACAACGACATCCGGGCCCGGGAGGCCGAGATCCGGGCCAACGCGCACGAGATCACGCTCCGCTCCCTGAAGGAGTTCTTCATCCTGGCCAGGGTCGCCGAGGACGCGGGGATCAAGGTCGAGGAGGAGGACATCGACCTGGAGATCGAGGCCCTGGCCGCCCGCAGCGACGAGAGCACGCGGAGGATCCGGGCGCGGATCGAGAAGGAAGGGCTGGGGGATTCCCTCGCGACCCAGATCCTCGAGCGCAAGGCCCTGGACCACATCCTCGGCTACGTGGAGACCGAGGACGTTGCCCTCGACGAGCCCGAGACGGCCGTCGAGACCGTGGATCAGACCGCGAGCCCAGCCGTCGCGGAGGAGCCCGCGGCGAAGGAGTGATCCGGAGCACGTTCGATCATCCCCGTCCCGCGCGGCGATTCCGCCGCGCGGGACGAGCGATCTGCCGTCACGTCGTTTCCACTGTCATACAATTCTCCCGAGGAGGCGGAGACGTTCCGCCGCACCCCGGGTACGACGATCTCGGATAGGACCGCCACATGGCTTTCGACCATCCGCTGGAAGGGCCCAGGCTCCAGCGCTATCGCGACTATGCCCGTCAGCGGCAGATGACCCTCGGCGACCTGCTCCTCGAGAACCGGATCATCTTCCTCGAGGGCGTGATCAACGACGCCGTGGCCAATCTGGCCGTGATGAAGTTCCTCTACCTGCAGTATGAGAACCGTACGCAGGGGATCAGCTTCTACATCAACAGCCCCGGGGGGAGCGTCTCCAGCACCCTGGCGATCTACGACACGATGCAGTTCATCGAGTGCCCCGTGGCGACCTATTGCATCGGCCTGGCGGCCTCCGGCGCGGCCGTGCTCCTGGCCGGCGGGTCGAAGGGCCGTCGCTTCTCACTGCCTCATTCCAAGATCATGATCCACCAGCCCTACGGGCAGGTGGGCGGCCAGATCTCCGACATCGAGATCCAGGCCGAGGAGATCGTCAAGAGCCGCCAGGTGATCAACGAGATCCTCGCGCGGCACACCGGCCAGCCGATCGAACGAATCGCGCGGGACACCGAGCGCGACCGGTATCTGTCCGCCATCCAGGCGAAGGAATACGGCCTGGTCGATGAGGTCGTGGGGCGGATCCCGGGGGGCGAGAAGCTGCCGCCGGTGACCCCGCCCGGGTCCATGACGACCGACACGAAGTAATCGGGGCTGCCCTCGCCGCCACACGATCGACTTCGCCCTTAGCGCCGCGTGCCCCGAGATGCCGGGGCCTCCGTACAGCCTCGCCGCAACGCCACGGGCAGCCAGCGAACTTCTTTGCAGGGGTCTATCTACGATGCCACTGGTTCCGATCGTCATCGAACGCAGCGGTCGCGAAGAGCGGGCGATGGACATCTACTCCCGCCTGCTCCAGGACCGCATCATCATCCTCGGCACCGCCATCGACGACACGGTCGCGAACCTGGTCGTCGCCCAGATGCTGGTCCTCGCCCACCAGGACGCGAAGGCCGACATCCACCTCTACATCAACAGCCCCGGCGGCAGCGTCACGGCCGGCATGGCGATCTACGACACGATGCAGTGGGTTCCCTGCGACGTGGCGACCTACTGCATCGGCCAGTGCGCCAGCATGGGCTCGCTGCTCCTGACCGCCGGCGCCAAGGGCAAGCGGAACGCCCTGCCGCACAGCCGGATCATGATCCACCAGCCGCTGGCCGGCATGGAGGGGACCGCGACCGACATCCTGATCCATGCGGAGGAGTTCATCCGCATGAAGAAGCAGCTCAACGGCATCTATCAGAAGCACACCGGTCAGTCGCTGGAACGGCTCCAGGAGGACACCGACCGCGACCGCTTCATGGGGCCCGATGAGGCGCGCGAATACGGCCTGATCGACAACGTCGTCGATCGCGCGCCCAACTTCCCGGTCAACCCCGAGCGGGTCTGACCTGCCGGCATCCCGACAGGAACATCTGGTGAGCGGGCCGCCTCAATGGGCGGCCCGCGCCAGTTCCTCGAGGATCGGCTCGTTGGCCTCCGGGAATCGCAGTCCCGGCAGCTCCGCAGCCGGGACCCATCGGCAGCCCGTATTCGGCGGCGGCTCGGCCTGTCTGTCGGCCGGCTCGCAGTCGAAGAAATGGAGCCGAACGAGGCCGTGCGGATAGCGGTGCTCGATGACGCGTCGGAGCCGTCCGACTCGCACCGAGAGGCCCGTCTCCTCCAGACATTCCCGGGCGGTCGCCTCGGCCGGCGACTCGCCCGGCTCGCATTTCCCGCCGGGGAATTCCCAGTATCCGGCGTAGACCGTACCGGCCGGCCTGAGCCTCACCAGGTACTCGCCGCCGCGGCGGATGATCCCGATCCCGACGCAGGTCGGCTTCGCACCGGACTCGCTGGACGGGTTCATGCCGCCGGCCGACTTCCGGACCGTCGGGGCTCTGACCACGCCCCGGGACCCCGCAGGTTCACAGCGTCCCCGCCTTGGCGGCCTCGATCGCCCGACCGGGCGAGCCCATGACGTTGTAGCCGCAGTCGACGTGCAGGATCTCGCCGGTGATGCCGCTGGCGTGGTCGGACAGGAGGAACATGCCCGATGCGCCGACCTCCTCGCGGGTGACGTTTCGCTGCATCGGCGAGACGGCGATATAGAGCCCGGCGAGCTCGTCGAAGTCGCCCACGGCGGAGGCCGCGAGGGTCTTGACCGGGCCGGCGGAGACGGCGTTGACGCGGATCTTCCTCGGCCCGAGATCGTACGCCAGGTACTTCACCGACGCGTCGAGGGCCGCCTTGCAGACGCCCATCATGTTGTAGCCGGGCACGACCCGCTCCCCGCCGAAGTAGGTGAGCGTGAGGATGGAGCCGCCCTCGGGCATCACCCGCGCGGCGTTCCTCGCCACGACGGCCAGCGAGTACACGCTGATGTCCATGGCCGTCTTGAAGCCCTCCCGGCTGCAGTCGACGAAGGAGCACTTCAGGTCATCGAGGGGGGCGAAGGCGATCGAATGGAGGACGAAGTCGAGCGTCCCGTAGGTCTCCTTCGCCTGGTCGAAGGTCCGGGTCACGTCCTCGTCCTTCTGGACGTCGCAGGGGACGACCAGCTTCGCTCCGAGCGGGTCGACGAGCTTGCGGACGCGCCGTTCCATCTTGTCGCCGGGCAGGTGGGTGAAGCCGAGCTCCGCGCCCTCGTCCAGGAGCTTCCGCGTGATCGCCCAGGCGATGCTGAAGTCGTTGGCGACGCCCAGCACCAGGCCCTTCTTCCCCGTGAACAAGCCCATCTGCGACCCCCTTCACCCCGTCGGCACGAGTTCAGGCGCCTCGGCCTCATCGACCTGTGCCCGGAAGGCTGTAAAATACCCGGACTCCCGGGCCCGCTCAACCTCGACTTCGGCCGCGAGGGCGCACGCCGGAGCGAGCGAGCCCGTTGCCCTCGAGCGACCCCATCGGAGCCAGGAAGGATGAATCACGAGCCGGTCCGAGCCGCCGCCGACCGCCGGACGATTCGCGGGATCGTGGACTGGATGCTCCGCCCCCGGAGCTTCCGTCCCAGCTACGGGGCCCTGGCGTGTGCCTTCGTCGCGATCGGCGTCGCCCTGCGGATCTGGGAGTACTTCGAGTTCCGGCAGATCTATATGGATGAGGGGTCACTCCTCAAGAACATCGTGGGCCGGTCGATCTTCGACTTCCGGCACGTGCTCGAGGACGACCAGATGGCGCCGCCGGCCTTCCTCGTGATCGAACGTCTCCTGGTTCGGCTCCCGATGTCGGTCAAGGCCGCCGGGCGTCTCTTCCCGCTCCTCTGCGGCGTCGCGACCGTGTTCCTGACGTATGCCGCCGCCCGTCGATACCTGGACCCCCGGGCGGTCCCGATCGCCGTGGCCCTCTTCGCGCTGAGCGATCACCTGCTCTATTACTCGGCGGAGATCAAGCAGTATTCCTGCGACCTGATGTTCTCGCTGATCGCGATCCTGCTGGCCGCCCCGCCGCCTCCCGGCGAGATGGGCCCGCAGAAGTTCAGGGCCCTGGCGGTCTTCGGCCTGGTCGCCCCCTGGTTCTCGTTTCCGGTCGTCTTCGCGCTCGCCGCGGTGGGGTCGCAGATCCTGCTGAATCGCCTGCGGCTGAAGGAGCGCGGGGCTGCCATCCGGATGACCGCGATCGGGCTGGCCTGGGTGGCGAGCTTCGCGGGATGCTACCTGCTGAGCCGATCGATCCTCAGCCGCCGTGACTTCATCTGGGTGTGGTGGAACTTCGCCTTCCTCCCGATCCCCCCCCGCTCCCTCGCGGAGCTGTCACTCCTGGGCGAGACGTTCGCCAACGTATTCATCAATCCGGTCGGGATCCTTAGCCCGCTGCCGCTGCCGTACACGGCGGCGCTCGCCTCGATCCTCTGGCTCTTCGGGGCCTTCTCGCTGGGTCTCCGCTGGCCCGGGGGGCTGCTCATCGTGGCCGGTCCCCTGCCCCTGGCCCTCGCCTCGTCGGCCCTGCACCTTTATCCCTTCCACGGGCGGCTCCTGATCTACCTCGTCCCCGCGCTCCTGCTGCCCATGGCCGAGGGCATGGCGGCCATCGGCCGGCGCACCGGCTGGCCGGCGACGCTCTTGCTGGCAACCCTGTTCATCTACGGCGAGGCCGCCGAGATCTTCTGGCACAAGACGATCCTTGCACGGGCCCGGACCTTCGATTCGCACGGAGACCTCAAGAACGACCTGCTCGACCACCTGGAATACCAGAGGAAGAAGGAGGCCGAGGCTCGCCTTCGCGCCGCGACCGCCAGGGACCCCTCCCGATGATCCGGGCGGCCGAGACATCACCGACGCTCGACCACTCGGACCGGGAAGCCCGGCGGCCCTGCGTCGGACCCGCGGGCGTCCTGACGCTGATCCTGGTCGCCGCCGGCGTCCTGCGCGCCTGGGACCTCGGCTCGCTCAGCTTCTGGTACGACGAGGTCGTGACGATGAGCCTGGCGGAGACGCCGGGGCCGGCGGACCTGATTGATCAGCTCGGGAAAATCGACGCGACCCGCGCCCCGCTCCATCCGCTCTTGCTCCAGGGTTGGATCCGCCTCTTCGGGCCGTCGGAGGCGTCGGCACGATCGCTGAGCGTGCTTTGCGGGGTCGCCGCCGTCTACATCGTCTCCCGGATCGGCGAGGCGACGTTCGATCGTTCCACGGGCCTCTGGGCGGCCTGGCTCGCCGCGATCAGCCCGTTGCTGGTCTACTACTCGCGGGAGGCCCGCATGTACGCCCTCCTGGTCCTGCTGACGTGCCTCTGCTGGGCACTGCTCTCCGCGCCGAGCCCACTGAGCGGGAGGGGCGGAAAGGCGCGGCTCTGTGTCTATACCCTGGGCCTGACGGCCCTGCTCTACACCCACCCGCTCGGCCTGCTGATGGCCGGGGCTCTGTTCCTGGCGACGGCGCTGGGGCCTCGGCGGCTCTTCGGCACGCGAGGCAGATGGGTGGGCGTCCATGTTGCCGCCATCCTGCTGGCCGCGCCATGGCTCCCCCGCTACATCGATCACGCGCCGGAGTTCCTCACCGGGCGTCTCCCGGTGAAGTTCTTGCTGGGGACCCCGATCGGGTTCCTCGGCGGGAATGGGTTGGTCCTGGCGGGGCTGGTCGGGCTGGCGGCACTCGGGCTGCTTCGGCGTGTCGCTGTCGGGCGGCGCCCCGAGCCCTCGGCACTCGCCGGACTGCTGATCTGGCTGGCCGTCCCGCCGTCCCTCCTTTACGCCTACTCGCTCGTGGGCAGCCCGATCTTCGGGCCTGCCAGGTACACCCTCTTCGTGGCGCCGGCATATCTGATCCTGGTGGCCCAGGGGCTGGCTCGGCTGCCGCGCCCGCTTCAGTGCGCCGCGGGGCTCCTGATCCTCGTGCTTGCCGGGCAGTCGCTCCGCACGACCGTCTACGCGACGGGGCTCAAGGCCGACTGGCGATCCTTCGGCCGCGCGCTCGCGAGCCGCCTGGAACGCGACCCTTCCGCCGCGTTCACAGTCCTCGTACGTTCGGCGGACCCGGCGCGGAATGTCGAGGTGGAGACGGCCCGGTACTATCTCCCGCCCGCGTGCCGGATCCTGCCAGCCGGCACGAATCCCGATGATGCGCTCAACGAGCCGCTCCAGGGCGAGCCGTATCTGGCGGTCGGGATCAAGGGGCCGGCCGCGAGCCCCCCGGAGCCGAGGCTCGGCCGCTGGGGCCTGGACCAGCAGTATCCCGGGCTGGCGGTCTATCGGCCGATCGATCGCTGACCGGAGCGGGCGTCTCGCCGCCCGGCTCGAAGATCGGCAGCGAGAGCCGATTCAGGTCATGGCTCAGGGCGGCGCGGGCTTCTCCGAGGGCCGCCTGGGTGGCCGCTCCCATCTTCAGGCTCCGGTCCTTGATCTCCGGTGCCACCTTGCCGAGGCCGAGGGCTTCCACGAGCGAGAACGCCGTCTTTACCTGGGGATCCTCCGCGAGGTCGCGCCCAGCGTCCTGCGGGATGGCCTCGGGGCGGGCCACGGAAGACCGGCTGACGAACGGGACCCATCGCTCGGGCCCGAGCCGGACCCAGAGCGTGGCCTCAACCGCGGCATGGCGGAGGTCCTCGGGGATGTCGAGCCGCGTGACCACGGCGCCGGCCCTCCCGCTCTCGCCGATCTTCTTGAAGACCGCAACCAGCGGGTCCTCTCGCGGAGAATCCGGATCGAGCAACTGTCGGAGTTCTCCCAGGACGGCCGGCAGGCCGATCTCGCCGAGGCCAGGGGCCTCCCCTCCCTGCCTCGCCCCCGGATCGGGGAAGACCATCGTGCGATGGCGGACGTACCTTAGGTCGGGATCGATGGCGAGTTCGGTGGCGGCCCGCCGCGCCAGCCAGGTGACCTCGGGCTCGGGCGTCGGGGGCAACAGGCCGTCGAGCGAAGGGGTGTTCTCGCCGTCCGGGGAGAATCCCCGTCCCTCGAGGGCGTCCCTGAGCGCATCGAGCGTCAGGGCCTCGACGTCGGGCAGGCCGCAGAGCCAGCCGAGCTGGAGCAGCCTGGCCTGACCGGGGGGACGGCGATCGATGGCGCGGATCTCCCCACGGGTGAGGTGGACGGGCAGGAGCGTGCTGGGAGGATTGCCCCGGGGATCCTCGAGCCGCTTCCGTTCGCGGTCGATCCAGGCGAGGATCCGATCGTCCTCAGGCCGGCCAATCGCTCGCTGCACCTGCCAGGCCGCGAGCCGCTCGATACGCTGCCGGGTGGCCTGTCGCAGGCCGCTCTCGACGTTGCGTTCCCACCGGGGGGCCCACTTCGGGAGGTGTTGCCTGGCCCACTCCCGGCGCACGATCAGGTCCACGGCACCCTTCGGCCCGCCCGTGACGGACGTCACCAGCCCGAAAACCGGCGACCCATCTCGGAGCGTGATCCGGTCGGCGGCGATGGCGGGTCCGTTGGCCGGTTCGGACCTGGGTTCGGGCGCGGTGCGAGCGTGTTGGGCCGCGGTCAGAACGCCCGACAGGATGAGGACTCCCCAGATCATGATGACCACCGCCCTCGATCAGGGTATAGACTGGAGGATGTGCCTCTTGATTCTATCGCTGGGCGAGTGGGGGTCCATCCCATGTCCCGGGCACTTGAGCATGGACGCAACGAGGTCGACCTCACGCCGCTGGGGGATCGTGCGGTCCTGGCCCACTTCGACACCGAGCGCGACGCCGCCCTCTGGGTCGCCGCGGTCCGCCGCCAGGCCATCCGGGGGATCACCGACGTCGTGCTCGCCTACCAGTCGGCCGCCGTCTTCGCCGACCCCGATGTCCTCGACCCGGACATGCTGGAAAGGGAACTCACCACGATCGAGATGCGCCACGAGGCGGTCCCCGAGAGCAACATCCTGTCCATCCCCGTCCTGTACGACGGTCCCGACCTCGAACCGGTCGCCCGGCGGCTCGGCCTGGCGGTCCAGGAACTCGTCTCGCTGCACTCCGGGGCCGTCTACGAGGTCTACGCGATCGGGTTCTTGCAGGGGTTCCCGTACGCGGGCTACCTGCCGCCGGCCCTCTGCGGACTGCCTCGGCGCGAGCAGCCGAGGCTGAAGGTCCCGGCGGGCTCGGTCGCCATCGCCGGGCGTCAGACCGGCATCTACCCGCGAGAGTCGCCCGGCGGCTGGCACCTGCTGGGGAGGACGCCGCTCCGGATCGCCGACGCGGACGCGGGCTACTTCCCCATTCGCGCCGGAGACCGCATCCGGTTCCACGCGATCGATCACGCCGAGTTCGAGGCCCGCCGCGATGAGCGACTCTGAATCCCGCGCGGGCGAGGCCCGCCTCCCGATGGTGCGGGGACTGGACCTGAACGCCGACCTCGGGGAAGGCTGCCCCAACGACGAGGCACTCCTGCGGATTGTCTCTTCCGCGAGCGTCTGCTGCGGGGCCCATGCCGGCGGCCCCGACTCGGTCCGGGCGACGTTGTCGGCGGCCCTCGAGCGGGGCGTGATCGTCGGGGCTCACCCCGGTTATCCCGACCGCGAGACCTTCGGGCGCCGGCCCAGGATGGTCACGGCCGATGACGTGGAGTGCCTGATCGCGGAGCAGGTCGAGACGCTCGGGCGGATCGCCGGGGAGTGCGGCGGCTCGATCCGCTTCCTCAAGCCTCACGGTGCCCTCTACAACCAGGCGCAGCGCGAGGAAGAGGCCGCCCGGGGCGTCGTCGCCACGGCCCGACGGCTCGGCCTGCCCCTCCTGGGCCAGCCGGGCACACCGCTCGCCGCGATGGCCGCCGAGGCGGGCCTCGCGTTCATCCCCGAGGGGTTCCCCGACCGGCGGACCCGGGCGGATGGGTCGCTCGTGCCGCGGTCCGAACCGGGCGCAGTCCTGCACGAACCCCAGGATATCGAGCAACAGGTCGTGCGCCTGGTCGAGGAGGGGCAAGTGGCGACGATCTGCATCCACGGCGATGAGCCGTCGGCGGTCGCGAACGCGGAGCTGGTCCGGCGAATTCTGAAGCAGCGAGGGGTGGTGGTCCGGAGTTTCCTGACGTGAGCCAGCGGTGGTCGAATCCATGAGCTTGATGGTCGTGGACTCGGGATTCTGGACAACGGTGCAGGACTCCGGCCGCACGGGTTATCGCGAGTGGGGCGTCCCGGTCGGCGGTGCGTTCGACCGCCGCGCCGCGGACCTGGCCAATGCCCTGGTCGGCAACGGGCTCGATAGCGCGGTGCTCGAGTTCACGCTCCTGGGCGGGGTGCTCGAGGCGCTGGGCCCCCAGGCCATCGGCCTGGCCGGCGCCCCGATCGACGGCCACGTCGCCGGCACCGCCGGGCAAAAGCGGCCCGTCGAGGTCCCTTCCAGCCTGACCCTGCAACCGGGGGAACGGCTCGTCCTGGGTCGGACGACCCAGGGCGCCCGCACGTACCTGGCGGTCAAGGGCGGGCTGGCGGTCCCTCTCAGGCTGGGCAGCCGCTCCGGCGAGAAGCCCCTCGTGCGCGGCGACTTCCTCAGGACGACCGAGAGCCGGATCCCGTCCCGATCGCTCGCCGATGCGCCCTGGGAGCCTCCCGCCTCGCGGCCGATCCGGATCATCGACGGGCCGGATTCCCGGGACCTGATCGAGCCGGAATCGCTTTGCGGCCCCTCGTTCCGCGTCGGCTCGCGGAGCAACCGCATGGGGCTGAACCTCGAATCCGCCGCGATCGCGACGGCGAGCCGGCCGGAGCGACTCTCGGCCCCCGTGGCCCCGGGGGCGGTCCAGCTCGCCGGCGGCCAGCTCATCATCCTGGGCGTCGCGAGCGGGACCATGGGAGGCTACCCGCACGTCGCTCATGTGATCTCGGCCGATCTCGATCGCGTGGGCCAGCTTCGGCCCGGCGATCACATCCGTTTCCAGCAAGTCTCCGTGGGGGAAGCCCGTCGCCTCGACCGCGAGGCCCGACGGGCCCATCGGGCCCTGCTCGTGCGGGTCGCCAGCATGGCCGTGGCCGTGTGACCCCGCGCGCCGTCTCGCCCCGGTCCCCGGTCCCCCGAGGGACACCTGGGTTGCCCTTGCCGGATCGGGCGGGTTGGTGTAGACCTTTGCACCGAACTCATTTCCGAGCTGCCCTCGGCTCCGGGTCCTCCGGATTCGGGGGGGCGCCCAACGTTACGAGTCCAGGGGCCGATCGATGTCGCATGGTCGCCTGACGCGGCGCCTCGTCGCCGTGCTGGTCTGCGTCGCTGCCGCCGGCGCTTGCGGATGCCGCCGGTCCCCGCTCCATCGGCTGGTGGAGAACCACACGGCAGGCTCCGCCGGGTCTCCGACGTCGATGCGGGCCGGAGCCGTTCCCTCGGCGATCCCGAACGGCACCCCACCTACGCCTGTCGCGGCCCCGGGCCCGAATCCTCCCGCGCAGACCCCGGTCGGCCCGCCGATGGCGAGCCTGCCGATGCTCCGGACCGAGCCGGTGGCGATGAACGCCGGAGCCACGCCCGGCCTGAGTCGAGCCCTCCAGCGGGCGGAGGTCCAGGAAAAAACGTCCGCCCTCGGCGTGGAGCGCACGCGGGCCGAAGTCCCGCCGAGTCGTCCGATAACCGCGGCGGCTCCTCCAGTCAGGCCGGGCCTGCCGGTCGCGAGCAGTCAGCCACCGACTCGCCTTCGCCCCAGCGCCGCTCCCTTGCAGGAGGCCGAGTCGGGCCGACTTCCGATCCCGAAGATCTCCGCCTCGGTGATCCCACCGCCGACCGGGGACATCGCCGCCCGGGAGAAACTCGTCCAGTTCAAGGTCCCGCCTCCATCGCCGGCCGGTTCCCTGGGGCCGCGGCAAATTCGTGACGTCGTCGCGGATCGCCCGGGGGATCTGGTGCACTCGCCGGCCTCGGATCCCCTCCTCGGCCTGCTCACCAAGAGGCAGGGTTCGGCCGGCTCGCCGGCTCCCCTCGATGGCTCGGTCATTCCGGCCCGGGTCGAGATCGGTCCGGCGGTGAAGACCTCAAAGGCGCAGCCGCAGCCGGACCAGCCTGGGGCAACCCCGCCGCAGCCTGAGGCGAAGCCCGCGGGGCAGGTCGTCGGGCCTCCGCACCTGGTCGGGCCTCCGGATCCGGCGGTCGTCAGGGCGGCGGCGCTGGTTCCCAGGCCGACCGCGGTCAGGCCCGCGACGACGGCCGTGGAGCCGCCGATCGGCCCAGAGGGCGCGGCAATCCGTCCGACGGCACCCGCGGTCGAAGACCGCTTGCCGTTCGCCGTGGGAGAGCCGAGGCTCTGCCGGAAGATCCACGGCTTCGGGGCGTTCGAGCCGATCGAGGCGGGGAGGCTGAGGAGCGGACGACCCGTGCTCGTCTACTGCGAGCTGAGCGGCCTGCGCTACCAGCGCCGGGAGAGGAGCTATGTGTCGCGACTCTCCTCGCGCGTCGAGCTTTACGCGGGGGACGGCTCGCGCGTCTGGGAGCACTCGCTCGGCGAGGCCGAGGACGAGTGCGGAGCCGTCGCCGGGACAACTACGCGGGCTTCCGGCTGGTCCTGCCGGATTCCCTGGCCCCGGGCGATTACCGGTTGAAGCTCATCCAGACGGACCTGGTCGCACGCCAGACCGCATCGGCCGAACTCCCCCTTTCGGTCGTCCGTTGAATTCCGGTCCCTTCAACCTCTCCTCGAGCCTCGGGCAGGCGGCCCGGGATTTATGGATCGGGGCTGCTTGCGAATCCCCTCGCCGGGCGCGAGAATGAGTTCGGTTCTCCCTCATCGGACCGAGCCCCGGGACGCATCTCATGAGCTCGTATCGGCGGTTCCGCACGCTGGGCGGCGTTCTGCTCGTGGCGGCTGCGTTAACGGTCGCGGCGCTGGCTGTAACCCTGACCTCCTTCGCCCATGCCCGAACTGGCGGTCCCCAGGACCCGGCAGTCCAGGACCCCACTCCGCGGCAGGAAGCTGGTCAGGAAGGGAGGAGGCCGTCCGGGGACGCGGGCGAGAGCTCTCCGCGTGGTCGCCGGCCCAGGGCCGCGACGCCGAAGACGGCCCGGAAAGCCGCCCCCGCAGGGAAGTCCGCCGGCGCGGGACCCGAGGACGGCGGCGAGAAGGACCGGCCCGGGGCGTCGAGTCCGCAGGCGGTCAGCTTCAAGCAGGACATCGGCCCGATTCTGGTCGCCAACTGCGTGGGCTGCCATAGCCCGGGCCGACCGGGTCTGACTCGCGGCAAGCTCGACATGACGTCCTTCGCCAGGCTGATGGCGGGGACGCCCAGGGAGAAGGTGATCACGCCGGGCAAGCCGGATGAAAGCCACCTCGTGCGCCGCATCCGGGGCGAGGAGACGCCTCGCATGCCCCAGGGGGGCAACAACAACGGCCTGGCCGAGGAGGCCATCGGGCGGATCGAGCGATGGATCCGGGCCGGGGCGGTCCTCGACGCCGGGATCGATCCCAAGGCGGCCATGGAAACGTACGCGTCGTCTCCCGAGCAGGTCCGCCGCAACCTGCTCGCCAGGATGAGCGCGAGGGAACGTGACCAGCTCGTCGAGAAGGCCGGCCGCGACCGCTGGAAGAAAGCCAACCCCAGGCTCGCCCCCGAGATCGCCCACTCCGAGCACTTCATCATCTTCAGCAATCTGCCGAAGGAGCGAGCCTCGCACCTCGCGAAGTCCGTGGAGGCCCAGCACGGCCTGCTGAGGCGGCTGCTCGGTGCCTCGGCGACCAACTGGGCCGAGAAGGTCAGCGTCTATGTCTTCAACAGCCGGAAGGACCTCGTCGAGCTGACCCGATCACTCGACGGCCGCGAGATCGATGCCGATACCGTGTCGGTCGGCAACCTCGCCGTGGCCCAGCCGTATTTGGCCGTCGTCGATCCGCTCGGCGGCAAGAAGGAGGATCCCGCCGCGGCCAGGCGCAAGCCCCGCGGCAAGCGGGCGGAGGAGAAGGAGCCGGACAGCCCGACCCGCTCCCTGATCGGGCTGGTCGCCTCGAGCCTCGGGGAGGCCGCCATCGCGGCGGAGGGCAAGTCTCCGCGGTGGCTGGCGTACGGGTTCGGAGGCTTCCTCGGGGCCCAGGCCGAGCCCCGCAGCCCCTACCATCGCAGGCTCAGGCAGCACGCCCACCAGCGTTACGACCAGGGCTGGATCACCCGCGCCACGGACGTGCTGGGCGAGACCGATCAGGCGACCGCCGAGGACCTCCGGGGGATCGGCCTGGCCATCGTGGAGTACCTCCTGTCCCCCGACCTCCGGGCCGCGTTCCCCGTGTTCCTTGACGGGATGAGCCGTGGGAAGGAGAAGCTCGACGACGCCCTCGAGGCCGCCTACGGCGTGTCGCGTGAGGACTTCCTGAACTCGACGGGCGAATGGGTGGCCCGGCAATACGGACAAGGCGAATGACCGAGCGTCCATCAGACCCGCCGGCGGAGCGAGCGCAGCCGTCAGGGACCGGCCCCGACGACACGCCCTACTACATCCCGGCCGGGGCGGGGTCGCGGCACCGGATCTTCCCCGGCGTCGAGATCCTGACGAACGCGGGCCGGGGCATCATGCTGTCCCTGGTGACCTTCGAGCCCGGCTCGATCGTCGAGGACCACTCGCATCCGCACGAGCAGATGGGCATGCTGATCTCGGGGCGGCTCGAGTTCGTCGTCGGAGGAATGCGGAAGGTTCTGGGACCCGGCGACCTCTGGCGGATCCCCGGCGGGGTGGTGCACCGGGTCGCGGCCCTGGACGGTCCGGCCGTGGCGCTTGACGTGTTCCACCCGATCCGCGAGGACTATCTCTGAGCGAGGCCGCCGCCCATGCCCCGGGTCATCGTTTTCGGCTCGAGCAACACCGACATGACCGTCCGGGTCCCCGACCTGCCCGGGGCGGGCCAGACCGTGCTGGGCGGAGAGTTCGCGATCTCTCCCGGCGGCAAGGGTGCCAACCAGGCGGTGGCGGCGCGGCGGGCCGGCGGCGACGTTGTCTTCATCGCGGCCGTCGGCGACGACGACCTCGGCCGCCAGGCGCTGGCGGGCTACCGCGGGGAAGGGATCGTCGTCGATCACATCAAGATCGTCCCCGAGACCGCCTCCGGGGTCGCCCTCATCTTCGTGGGGCGCGACGGCGAGAACATGATCGCCGTGGCGCCGGGCGCGAACCATGCGCTGAGCCCACCGGACATCGACCGTCTCCCCGACACGCTTTTCCGGTCCGGCGACGTTTTGCTGGCGGGCCTGGAGATTCCGATCCCGACCGCGATCCGGGCGATGCGTCGGGGTAAGGCGGCGGGCATGACGGTCGTGCTCAACCCGGCCCCCGCGCCTTCGCTCTCCCAGACGGAGGTCGAGGTGCTGCTCTCGGTCGCGGACATCGCCACGCCGAATCGGGTGGAGGCCCTGATGCTTGCCGGGACCGGCGGGGGCGGTCGTCCCGACCCGGCCGGCTGCGCTCGACGGCTGCTGGCCCTGGGGCCCCGGGCCGTGCTGGTGACGCTCGGCGCCGAGGGCTGCCTCGTCGCCGAGGGGGACTCGATCCGGACCGTGCCTGCGCCGAACGTCGACGCGATCGACACGGTGGGCGCCGGAGACGCCTTCAACGGCGCTCTGGCCGTCGCGCTCGGGGAAGGACGGCCGCTGGTCGAGGCCGTCCGCTGGGCCGTCGCCGCGGCGGCCCTCGCCACGACCAGGACCGGTGCCCAGACTGCCCTGCCGCAACGCCGTGAAATCGAGGACCTGCCGCATGCCCGCTCGAGCTGACGACGTGTTCGCCGCGCTGCTCCTCTTGACGCTGATCTCGCTCGGCCTGGGCGGACACGGTCTCGCCCTCGCGGCGGACCGGCCTTCCGGGCCGCTGCACAAGACGCGGTCCGCGGTGATGGCCCGCAACGGCATGGCCGCGACGAGCCAGCCGCTGGCGACGGCCGCGGCGATCCGCGTGCTCCAGAAGGGGGGCAACGCCGTCGATGCGGCGATCGCGGCCAGCGCGGTCCTCGGGGTGGTCGAACCCATGTCCTGCGGGATCGGGGGTGATCTCTTCGCGATCGTCTGGGATGCGCGCACCAAGAAACTCCACGGGCTCAACGCCAGCGGTCGTGCCCCGGCGGCCGCCACGATCGAATTCTTCCGCGAGCGTGGGCTCCGCGAGATCCCGATCTCCGGCCCCCTGAGCTGGTCGGTGCCCGGCTGCGTCGACGGCTGGGATGAGCTTCGCCGCAAGTTCGGGACGCGGTCCTGGGGCGAGCTGCTGGAGCCGGCGATCGCCTACGCGGAGGACGGGTTCCCCGTCAGCGAGATCATCGCCGCCGACTGGAAGGCCTCGTCGCCGGCGCTCCGAGCGATCCCGACGTCGGCGGCCTGCTACCTGCCGGGCGATCGGGCACCGGCGGCTGGCGACGTCTACCGCAATCCGGGATTGGCCAAATCGCTCCGTGCGATCGTCAAGGAGGGACGAGACGCGTACTATCGCGGGGCGCTGGCCGAGGCGATGGCCGCCTATTCACGCTCGGTGGGGGGGCTCCTGACCGCGGCCGACCTCGCCTCGCATACATCAACATGGATCGAGCCGGTCTCGGTGAACTACCGGGGCTACGACGTCTGGGAGCTGCCCCCCAACGGACAGGGGATCGCGGCGCTCCAGATGCTCAATCTGCTGGAACCGCACGACCTGAGGTCGATGGGCTTCGGCTCGGCCGAGGCGCTCCACCTGATGATCGAGGCCAAGAAGCTCGCCTACGAGGATCGCGCCCGTTACTACGCCGACATCGACAAGGCCAGGGTTCCGGTCGCGGAGCTGATCTCGAAGTCCTACGCCGCCAAGCGGCAGGCGCTGATCGACCCCTCGCATGCCAACCCCGCGCCCACCGCGGGCGACCCGCTCCAGGCGGACACGATTTACATGACCGTCGTGGACCGCGACTTCAACTGCGTGAGCCTGATCCAGAGCAACTTCCACGGCTTCGGATCGCAGCACGTGCCGGGGAGCCTCGGCTTCGTCCTCCAGAACCGGGGCTGCCTGTTCGCGCTGGATCCGGCCCACCCCAATCACCTGGAGCCCGGGAAGCGGCCGTTCCACACGATCATCCCGGGTTTCGTCACGAAGGGCGGCCAACCCTGGCTGAGCTTTGGCCTGATGGGAGGCGACATGCAGGCGCAGGGGCACGCCCAGGTGATCTGCAACCTGATCGACTTCGGCATGGACGTGCAGGAGGCGGGAGACGCGCCCCGATTCCGCCATTTCGGATCGTCCGAGCCGACCGGCCAGCCGGCGCTCGGCGGCGGCTCGGTCAGCCTGGAATCGGGGATCGGCCCGGACGTTCGCCGGGCCCTCGAAGTGAAGGGCCACCGCCTGGCCCCGGACTCGCCTGGCGGCTTCGGCGGTTATCAGGCCATCCGCATCGACCTCGAACGGGGCGTCCTGATCGGCGGCTCCGACCCGCGCAAGGACGGCTGCGCGATGGGCTATTGAGGGAGCGTCTCTCGCAAAGGCGCAAAGAACGCAGAGGAATACCGGGAGCAGGAAATGGAAGCACGAGGGCCACGGAGCGATGAAGGGGGCGGGGATCAGACCATTGTGTCTTCCTGAGGGTCGTAGACGGCCAGGCCGTGCGATCTGGCGATCCCGACGAGGAGTGGACGCACCTTCTCGGTTTGAGACCAGGCCAAAGAGAATGTGATCCAGTTCGCGGGGATTCCCGCGAAATCGGAAACCTCGTAGAGGAAGGGACCGCCCTGGTCGTCGTTGACGTCGCCGAATCTCGCCCGGAGGGCCGACTCGAACTCCTGAATGTCGAAGCGGGTCAGGGCGGGATGGGGATCATCCTCGCTGATCGCGTCGAGGATCTCAGACGGGTCGGCGCCCTCCTTACCGCCTGCCCATTTCCAGACGATCAGGTCGTAAGCCATCGGAGTATGCCGTAGGCTGGCCTCCGTCCGCCTCCTGAGCTCTTTGCGATCTTCGCGCCTTTGCGAGAGCTCTCTCCTACCTAACCAGTGGCCGGATCTCGATCTTGCGGAAGATGATCTCGGCCCCCTCGGACTGGAAGATCAGCTTGCCCCGGGTGAGGCTGGATTTCGTGCCGACGCTGGCGACGACGCCGTTGACGATGTTGGTGATCGTGTCGCCGTCGCAGATGACCTCGATCCGGTTCCATTCGCCGGCCGGCTTTTCAATGTCATGCGACCCGCGGAAGCCCAGGACATCCTTCCAGTTCGGGTCCCGGCCCCACCAGTTGAACCGGCCGCCGGTGAGCGTCTTCGGCCTGCCGCCCTTCTGATAGTAGGGCTGGCCGTCCGGCCCGATCCGGACCTCGCAGGTGAGGCTCGGCTTCGACTGGCCCGGGACCACGATCATGTCGCCGCAGCCGCCCTCGATGATCTGGCACTCCTGGGACTGCATCCAGTGCCCGCCTGCGGCGCCGTCGGGCCCCACGCAGTGGAGCAGGATGCCGGAGTCGCGCGTGTTCTTCTCGCGCGGGGGCCAGGTCTTGCCGCCCCACTTCCACTCGGTGATCAGGTGGTAATCCTGATACTCGTCGCGCGTGGTGATCCCGCCGAACTCCTTGCCCGAGATCACGAGCTGGCCGTCGCGCACGGAGAAGACCTTGTCGGGGTCCTCATACTTGTGGTCGTGGAGGTACGTGTAGAACCCCGTCAGGTCCTTGCCGTTGAAGGCGAGGACCGGGGGCCCGGTGCGCACCGAGGGGACGTCCCGCGCGAAGCCCGGCACCGGGGGCGACTGGGCCCTCGCCCGGTCGGTCGCCAGGCCCACGCCGGCGAGGGCGATCGAGAGGCACGCGGTGATTCGGTAGGCGACGCGCGGTGTCTGATGGGTTTGCATCGGTGTCGTTCTCAGACTCGTTGTCGGTGGAGCCGGCCGCCGAGCTTCCGGCAGACGTCTTCCGCCTTGGCGAGGGCCCGCTCGTCGGGGCATCCGATGGACAGGACCATCCCCTGCCCCCCCTCGATCTGTTCGGGTGGGGTGACGCCCAGCCGGTCATTGGGGATCCCCAACGCGGTGAGCAACTGGATCGCGAGATTACCTTCCGCGGCGTTGTGGAAGAAGGAGACGACCCGGAGCTTGCTCTCCGGGCTCTGGACGGCTCCGGGCCGGACCTGGGGCATTTGCATGGCGAGGTAACTTCTCTCGGGACTCTCAGTTACGGAGGGCGGACGGGAGGGATCGTCCCCTGGATCGTCCGTACTCGACTCGACCAAGTTTGACGGCCGGCGGCGGGTTCCGCAAGTCGGCAGTGCCCTGCGCATGCGGCTCAGCGTCGAGCCATCCCGGATCACTCCGGCCGGGGTCTCGATGCGGAGTGATGATCGTGCTGTTGACCAGATCGCACGAGACTGCAATCTGTTTCGAGAAACAAACAATTTCTTGAAGAATGTGAGTCAATCCTCTGAATCCGGCTCATGGGTCGCGGGGCCGAAGGTAGGGTTCAGTTAGGAGTAGAGCCCCCACCGACTCCTCGCCCACCCGGAGCGACCGACGATGAGACATCCCACCCGGATCGCAAGGGGGCGTCCCCGCCCGGGGATCGCCGCCGTCGAGATGGCCCTGTGCCTGCCGCTGCTGCTCATGCTGCTGATCGGGACGTGGGAGGTCGCGCGGATCCTGGAGATCCAGCAGTTCCTCGAGGTCGGGGCGCGGGAGGCCGCTCGCCAGGCGAGCTCCGGGCTGTTCAACAACGAGGAGGTCAGGCAGATCGCGATCGCCTACGTCCGCCAGGCGCTCGGCGATCAAGACGGCACGATGACCGGTAACCTCTCCGTGGAGGTGAGCGTCTCCCTTACTTCCAGCCCGGACACGCCCACCGAGATCGACGTCTCTGAGGCCGGTCCGCTCGACCTGCTGGAAGTCACGGTCTCGATTCCCTACTCCGACGTGCGCTGGATCAACCTGCCGATGATCACGTCCGCCTCGACCCTCCGGGGCAAGGCGACGTGGGTCTCGCTGAAGAACTTCCCGTACCCGACCACACCGCCAGAGCCCCCGACCGGCTGATCGGCCCGGCTCGCGAACCGCACTGGACCATGACATGAGAGCCCTCCAGGACAAGGGGGTCCGGGGCCAGCGTCCGCCCCGCCGCGGGGCGGCCGTGGTCGAGACCGCCCTGGTGCTCAGCCTCTTGCTCGTCTGCCTCCTGGCCGTCTTCGAGTACGGCCGGATCCTGATGATCCGCCAACTGATGCAGAACGCCGCCCGCGAGGGCGCGCGACTGGCCGTGGTCGGCACGGCGACGACGCCCGACGTGACGACGGAGCAGATCAACGCCCTGATGACGTCCCTCATGTCCGGGCAGGCGCTCGAGGAGATCGCGATCGAGATCTACCAGGCCGACCCCGCGACCGGCGCGAGGCTCGGCGGGTGGGACCAGACGCCCTACGGCGGCGCGATCGTCGTCAAGCTCTCGGGCACCTATCGGCCGATGGCACCCACGACGCTCGGCATCATCCCCAACCCGATGCCGATGACCGTCGTCTCGATGATGCGCAGCGAGGCGAACTGACCCGCGACCTGGCCACGCCCCGATCTCCGGCGCTCCCCCGCCCCTCCTTCGGCTCCCCATACGAAAGGTGAACGACGATGAACCTTCCAAGAATCTGCCGGCGGGAAGGGAGTATCACGCCGTTGATCGCAATCGGCCTGGTCGGGCTCTGCGGCGCGGTCGCACTCGCCGTCGACGTGGGGCGGATCGCCGTCGCCAAGCTCGAGTGCCAGAGCGCCGCCGACGTCGCCGCGATGGCCGGCGCGCGATCCCTGAACGGGATCATGCCCCAGGACCTCTCGTCCGCGACCGCCAACGCCCAGACCGCGGCGGCCAGGTACGCCGTGATGGGGCAGCCCATCACCGCCGCGGACCTGGAAGTCCGGCATGGGACCTACCGATATGACCGGACGGCGAAGGCCTTCAACCCCGCGTTCGACCTGCAGTCGGGCGAGAACTACAACCTCACCAAGGTGACGGTCAACAAGTCGGCTCCCACCACCTTCGCCCGGGCCTTCGGGGTCACGATGTTTCACGTCGCCGCCACGGCGACCGCGGCGCATCGCCCGCGCGACATCTGCATCGTCCTGGACTACTCCGGGTCGATGAACAACGAGAGCGACCTCTGGAACAACGAGGGCTATCTCGACAACGGCAAGTCCTCGTCCAGCAACCCGAACAACACCTCGAACAACCGGGAGACCGTCTATCCGAAGTTCGGGCACTACAGCAACGAGAAGAACTACTCGAACTACACGAACTACGCGAACCTGCTCTCCCCGGTCGCCGACGGCTCCAATCCCCTGACCGGGGACCCGCGGATCGGCAAGTGCAACGCCTCGATCCCGGCCCTCGGCGTGCCGGCCATGGTCAACGACTTCTGGTCCAACGGCCGGGGGGACTCCGGGGCCGGCGCGTTCGCCCCGGTCCCGGACTCGGCGCTGGACGCCTACAACCGGGCGGGCGGCGACAACTACCTCTTCAAGAAGAACACCAGCACGTTCGCGAACACGCTTTCCGAGGCCCTCGGGAGCACCAGCAGGAACTCCGCCTTCGAGAACGAGGGGTACAAGTCGATCACCACGAACGACTTCAGCGGGTTCACCCTCGGGCCCCGCTACTGGGGCAAGACCTTCTTCGTCTGGCCCCCGGACAAGGTCAGCGACTGGAGGCAGAAGTTCTTCGGCACCAGCGACAACACGAAGCTCTGGGACAGCAGCGGCAACTGGCGCGACCCGAGCGGGTACTACACCATCAACTACAAGAACATCCTGGACTGGATCAAGAACACAGGCCCTAACCCGTTTCCCAGCCGGCTGAGGTCGGGCAACATCCTCTACTACGACCAGATCCCCTCCGACGTCCCCTCCTCGGCCTACACCCACTCGAACCTCAACACCGCGATCGGCGATGCCAACCAGCGGTTCTGGAAGGAGTACATCGACTACATGGTGGGCGTCTGGCGTGACCCCGCCGGGACCATCCAGCACCCCGGCAACCCCGCCATGAGCTACGGGCCGGACTACAAGGTCGGCACGATCAAGGTGAGCGCGCCGCCTTCAGGCACCGACACCCGCTACATGGTCTACGACGACAACCCCGAGCGTCCCCGACATCGCCTCTGGTTCGGCCCGATGACGATGGTCCAGTTCATGTCCGACACCGGGATCCTCCCCGGCACGGCCCACGACATCTCCATGTATCCGATGAAGCTCGGCATCGGGCAGGCGCTTGAGGACATCCAGAACAACCACCCGAACGATCAGGTGGCGATGATCCTCTTCAGCCGCCCGCTCTACACCGGCGGTGCCAGCGGCACCGGGGCCTTCAACGTGGCGCAGTACAGCCTTACCAACGACGTCCAGCCGATGATCCGCTCGCTCTGGGTGCCGCCGAACAGCGGCGTGAGCGACGTCCGACCCTGGGACGCCAACGGCTCGCAGACGCCCCGGGCCTTCGCCGACTGGACCTCCAATACCGCGTCCAGCTACGGGTTCATGCTCGCCTACAACCAGCTCAGCGCCAGCACCACCCTCAAGTCGCTCGACGATTCGTCGAGCCCGGGCGTCGGCGGCCGCGGCCGCGTTGGGGCGCAGCGGATGATCATCTACGAGACCGACGGGATGGCCAATCAGGGGAGCACGCCGGGCAACGGCTTCGCCACCGGTGGAAACTACGACTCCTACTACCGCATCCAGCCTGGCCAGCCCCTGAGCTCCGCCGGCTACAGCGAGCAGACCCTGCTCCAGACGATCCAGAACATCTGCAACGACAAGACCGGCAACGCGGTCAGTGGCGCCGGGATCTCCCCCTACTCGCCCAATCAGAACCGTCCGGGCTTCGGCGCCCCGGGCAAGCCGGTGACCATCCACTGCCTGGCCTTCGGCGGGATCTTCGAGACCCCCTCGGCCACGCTGACCAGCTCCGTGGACCTGCTCCAGCGGATCTCGACCATCGGGGGCACGAACTTCCCGTCGAGCGCCTCGGATTCGACCAACGGATTCAAGTGGTGCATCGGGACCCTGGAGCAGCGGCAGACCAGGCTCGTCCAGGCCTTCCAGACCATCATGAACCTACGACCCGTCTCCATCACCCTCGTCCGCTGAGCCGGATCGCCCGCCCGCGTCCTCGGGGCGAGGCGCCCCGCGGGGTTCTCCTCTTAGCCCCGCGGACCGAGCCAGTCAAGCGCCGGGGATCTCCCGGCTCGACTGGGGGATGCGTCCGGGAATCGTTGCTCGCGGCCGGCAACAGGGCGCGGGCCCGCGATGTCCCCAGTCACCGCGACGGGGGGCCGCGGGCCGCGCGACTTGTGCGCCCGGGCGACCAATCTAGGGTTGAGTAGATGGTCCTCCGCCGCACGGCGAGGGACCCCGTTGCAATCGTGAAATCACCTCGACACGAGAGGAGTAGAGAGGTGAACTGCCGCAAGACTGCCGCCAGGCGCGGGGCCAGCGCCGTGGAGATGGCGCTGGTTGCGCCCGTGTTCCTGACCCTCGTCCTGGGCATCATCGAATCGTCTCGATTAGGGATGGTCGCCCAGTTGCTGTCCACCGCCGCCCGCGAAGGGTGTCGCGTCGCGGTGATCCAGAACTCGACCCAGGCCGACGTCCAGAACCGTGTGGAAGCGGTCCTCGGCGGCTCGGGCATCTCGGTTGGGACCGTCACGCCGACCTGCACGGGGGCGACCTCGTGGACCTCGGCGCCCGCGGGGACCCCGATCACGGTCAGTCTGAGCGTCCCCTACTCGGCGGTGAGCTGGCTGCCGGTGCCCTACTTCCTGAAGACCGCGAATGTCTCCAGCTCGGCGACGATGTCGAGCGAACGCCCCTAGCCGGCCGTCGCAGGCACGCCCCCCCGCGGCCCTCGCCCCCCGGCCGCCATCCCCCCCGAACCGCCTCCCGCGTCTCCCTCCAGTAGAAGGGCTTGGTGTTCCATGCGTGCCATGTTTCCTCATCCCGCCGGATTCCCCCGGGGAGTCGCGGTGGTGCTGTTCGGTATGATGCTGCCGGTCTTCATCGGCTTCGTCGCCCTCGCGGTCGACGTCTCGATGATCGCGGTGGCGCGCAACCAGTTGAGCACGGCCGCCGACGCCGCCGCACTGGCCGGCGCCCAGCAGCTGGCCAGCGAGAACCGCGTCCGGGGAACCACCGACCTGGCCGCGGAGATGACCGCCGCCAACAACCTGGCGCAGTCCTTCGCCCAGGCGAACCGGGTCCTCGGTGCGGCGCCCGTGGTCTCGACGAACCCATACAACTCCGCCACGGGACAGATCCAGGTCGGCTACCTCGACCTGTCGAATCCGAGTTCGAGCCTCGATACGTCGTCGTCCAACACGGCGAAATTCAACTCCGTGCAGGTGAGGGCGGTTCGGGACGCCAGCCACGGGGGCCCCGTCCCGACGATCTTCGGCCGGGTCCTGGGCCACTCGGGGTCCGACGTCACCGTCCAGAGCACGGCCTCGGTCCAGGTTTATGCGGTGAAAGGCTTCAAGTCCAGCGGCTCATTCAACTCGGACCTCCTGCCGATCACCATGCACATCGACACCTGGAACAGGATGCTCAAGAACGATAGTACGACCGGAGATAAGTTCACCTTCGACAAGACGACCAATACGGTGGTCTCCGGGCCGGACAGCATCCACGAATCCGTCCTCTACCCGGTCGACGCCGGACTGGCCGGCAACTGGGGGACGCTCAACGTCGGCGTCAAGAGCAACAGCACATCGGTCCTGGGCGCGCAAATCCGCTACGGGATCACGCCGGCACAGCTCGCGACCTTTACCAATAGCACGATCGCCCTCGACACCACGAAGACACCCCCGTCGATCACCTTCACCGGCGACCCGGGGATCAGTGCCGGGATCAAGGATGACCTCACGGCGATCATCGGCCAGCCCCGGTCCATCCCGATCTACGACCAGAACGGGGGCAACGGGAATAACGCCTGGTACCGGGTGATCGCGTTCCAGCCGGCCCGGATCGTGGCCGTCAACTTCCAGGGCAGCAACAAGTACGTGATCATCCAGCCCTGCCTCACGAAAAATCCCACGGCGGTCACGGGTAATGTGCAGCCCTGGACCAGTGGCGGCAAGACCATGGTCTTCCTGTCACGCTGACAGGAATCGATGACAGACCAGATTGAATCATCCACGACTCCCGGCCGAGGTGCACCGATGAAGACCTACTCCACCATCTTGAAGCGAGGCGCGACCCTGATGGCACTGGTCTGCCTGATGGGCTTCGCGCCGGAGAATCCGCCGCCGCCCGATCACGTCGAGGAGGACTGGACGGTCGTCCTCGCGAGCCCGGATCCCTTGGCGGTCGGCCCACAGATCACCACGGTGATGAGCCCGAACTCCGATCCGGCGTCACCCTTCGTCACCTTCTACCTCAACTATCGCGACCATCCCACGTGGCAGCCGGGCGGCCTCCAGGTGAAGGTGTACGGCACTCCCGACGACCCCGCGGCCGATCCGCCCGTCCTCGGCTCCGACAGCCAGGGGGCCGAGGTCTGCCAGACGACCGGCGAGACCATCACCTGGACCCAGAAGCTCCGGATCTCGGGGGGGAGCTTGAATTACAACATCATCAACGGCGAGTCCTCGACCTGGGGCAAGTTCGGCCAGGGTCAGGGGACCCTCGGCGTGAGCGCGACGTGCTCGATCACCGACCTGGGGGCCTACCGGCCCGAATACTCCGCCTCCAAGTCCGGCGTGAGCTGGCAATCGAACCGGGTGACCTCGATGACGCTTCTCGCGGTCCGTTACTACCGGGGCGGCAACCTGATCTCCACCGACGCCGCTCCCCGCGTCGTCGTCGCGGCCGCCGTGGAGTGAGCGGAGGGGGCCGGCGGTCGTCACCTTGGGCCCCGACCCGCTCCGATCGGCCGGCGAAAGACAGGAGGGGTGGCCCCCGCCGCCGGGCGCGGGCACCCCTCCTCGTTCAACACCTAGGGTTATCGCGGTCCGAGCCCTGAGATCGGGCCCGCGACCCGCATCCTGACGAAGGAGCTGGCGGGCACGTCAGGCGGCACGGCGGCTCCGGGAGGTACGATAGCCGAACGCGCCGCCGACACCGATGGCTGCCAGCAAGAGGGACGACGGCTCGGGCACGGCCGCCGGGCCGAAATCCGGCCCCGGCACGAGGCAGCCGTTGAAGCTCGGCTCGCAGAGATCCGTGCCATACTGGAAGCCGACCGTCTCCCCGAGCTGGCTCAGGCTGAAGCCGTTCGCGACCTGCAACGTGAAGATCGCCGAGTTCTTGATGAGGCCGCCGCTGCCCTTGATGCCGCCGTTTCCGGTCGCGCTGTCGTCGCCCGCGGTGACCAGGCCGTACTCGACTCCGCCGGGGCTCGACGGGCCCGCGAGGTTCAGGCCGGGGAAGCGGTTGCTGGATCCGAAGATGCCCAGCCCGGTGGAGCTGATGCCTTCGTTGTATTTCCGCTCATGATGATGGTCGCCCACCTCGACGTCGATGCCGCTCTTGTAGGCCCACTCGCCCCCGACCACGCCGCCGGCTGGCTGGCCGTCGCTGTCGTAGAAGACCGTCGAGCCGGCGGCGATGACGGCCGACACCTTGCCCAGGGTCGGCGCCCCTGCGAGGTGGAAGTACAGCGCGGTCAGGACGTCCGTCGGGACGAGCGTATCCGCAGACGAGGTGTTCGTCAGCGTGATGCGCAGCGTGGTCGGGTTGACCAGGCTGAAGTTCGCCGAGGCCGACCGCGATCCGCTCGAGAACGCATAGATCGCATCTGCCCTGGCCCGGCCCGTGCCGCCGAACGCCATGAAGCCGAGCGCCAGCACCGGTGCCACCCACCGAAATCGCCTGTCAATCATGCTCTTCTTCGGTCCTGTTACGAGGATTCATCTTGGGATGAGGTGACGCGGGCGCAGCCCGACCAGGGGACGCGCACGTCCTCACCTCGAGCGCCGGCCGGGCATGCGGACCCGGCCGGCAAGCCTCTTCCACTCTGTCGCCGGACGTCGCGAGTGTGTTCCGGTCGCTCAGGCCGTCCGTCCGCAGCCCTTGTCAGACCCGGGCCGCCGACGCCGTCATCGGTTCGCACACTCAGATTATGGCGCCTGAAATGGATCAGGTGATGGATTGACTGAAACACGCTTCCGTGGAGCAACGGCTCGAGTCGGCCAGTCAACGAAGAGGCGAAAAGACAGCGAGATAGGAACTTCGGAACCTCCACACTGTCACACCCGACGCAATCTCCAATACCGACCGATGGCCCGGATCCACCGAGACGCCCCATGGCGGGCGGCGCTCGGACGGGGGCAATGCGCCGCGCTCCTCCGCGAGTGCATCCCGCACCGATTCCCCCCCGGCGAATCCACCTCGCGAGGTCCTCCGGGGTCAGGGTGCGTGGGGAGAGCCGGCGCCGAGGTGCCAGATCCGGACGGGAAGTGCTTCGCGGCGGGGATGGCTCGCTGGGCGGTCCGGTTCGGGTGCTCTGGCCGCCAGTGTGCTTGTGTGCGTCGCTGTATGTATCCTGGGGAAATCCACACCGAATCGAACCGTTCGGCAGGCACGACCTAGACTTGCTGTGAGTCCCCCATTAAGATGCGTCAATCTCGCATGACGAAGTACAGCCCTCACATAGTTTGATACCTCGCCCTGATCCCTGTTTAAAGAATGCCTCTGTGTTTACGGGCGTGCATTGAAGCATGCCCCTTGCCACGGCCGGCCGGGCCCGCCGCGTCCCCTGCGCGCCCGGGCCGGTCCCGGATTTCGCGGCGCACAGGAGCCGCGAGCGACTCGGAGGTCGGCGCGCTCGATCGAAGAGCCCCGACGGCATCATGGCCCGCAACCGGAGTCAGTGTCATGAGAACTGATCAAACGATGTCCGCATCGCGCGTCGCGACGGTCCTCTTGCGGGTCGGCGGCCCGGTCCTCTCGACGGGCGGGCGCGCCCGGGACGCCGCCCCCAGGTCGGCGCGGCGTCGACGCCGTTCGCCGTCGGTCCAGGCTCTGGAGTCGCGCTGCTGATGCACGCGGGTTGCGACCACGACCACGGTGAGCTCGGCGAGCTGATCGCCGAGGAGCTGCTCGAGGGGATGACGGGGCCCTGACCTCCGAGGTCGGCGACCCGGTCGCGGGGTCGAGCGGAACCACGTCGGCCTCCCCGTCCTGGTCGCCGAGGACTGCCGCTCACGAGCATCCCCGTCCTCCACAGCCTCCCGGGGAGCACGAAGTTCCTCTACCTGGATTTCGACGGCGACTACCAGGCGCAGTGGGGCACCTACGGCAGCATCACCACCCCCGCCTACGACCAGGACGGCGACGCCGGCTCCTTCAGCGACGGCGAGCTGACCTCGATCCGGAACATCTGGAGGCAGGTGGCGGAGGACTACGCCCCGTTCCAGATCGACGTGACCACGGAGCAGCCCGCGAGCCTGGCACCCGGCACGACCATGAAGGTCGTCGTGGGAGGCGGCGGGGCCTGGACCGGGGGCACCTACGGCGGCATCGCCTACGTCGGCAGCTTCAGGACCGGGCCCAACGTGGCGTTCGTCTTCCCGGCGAACCTGGGCGGCGGCTACGCCAAGTACGTCGGCGACGCCAGCTCCCACGAGGCGGGGCACGGATTCGGCCTCAAGCACCAGAGCAGCTACAACTCCTCCGGCATCAAGACGGCGGACTACTCCACCGGCCCGGGCGACGGCACCGCGCCCCTGATGGGCAACAGCTACAGCCCACGCCGCTCGCTCTGGTGGTACGGCCCCACGACCTCGGTCTCGACCTTCCAGAACGACCTGAGCGTGATCTCCAGCACCAACAACGGCTTTGGTTATCGCAGCGATGAGGCCGGGGACTCCGCGAGCACTGCCGCCCCACTGACGCTCTCCGGCACTTCCGCGAGTGCCTCGGGCATCATCACCACGATGTCCGACCTGGACTACTACTCGTTCAGCACCGACCCGGGGACCGTCACCTTCACCGTGACCGTGCCCGCCAGCGTCAGCAATCTTTCACCCAAGCTCGAGCTCCGCGGCGCCGACGGCGCGACCCTGATCGCATCGGCCGGCCCCATCGCGACCGATTTCTCGGCCTCGATCTCGGTCTCGCTGCCGGCGGGCGGCTCGTACCGGCTTGTCGTCGCCAGCAACGGGAGGAGCTCGAGTAGCACGACATCCAATTACGGGTTCAACGTCGGCCAGTACTCACTCAGCGGCACGATCGTGACCTCGGCGGGCGCGATCAGCACGCCCACGGGCCTGACGGCGACCAACATCACGACCACCTGCATCGACCTCTCCTGGACCGACAACGCCGGCAACGAGACCGGCTACCGGGTCGAGCGCAGCAGCAACGGCACGACTTGGAGCCAGCTCGGCGGAGACCTCCCCGCCAACACCGTCTCCTACAGCGACACCTCCGCGTCTGCGGGAACGACCTACTCCTACCGGGTCCGCGCCTTCAACGCCTCGGCGACCTCCAGCTACTCCGCCCTGGCGACGGCCACCACGGTCCCCCTGGCCCCCGCCAACCTGATCGGAACTGCTGCGGCCTCCAACCGCGTGGACCTTTCCTGGACCGACGTGACGGGTGAGACGGGCTACCTCGTGGAGCGCTCGCTCGACGGCACGACCTGGTCCCAGGTCGGCACGGTCGGGCAGGGAGTGACATCGTACTCGGACAGCTCGGTCAGCCCGAATACGGCTTACCGCTACCGGGCGCGCGCCGCCAACGCCGGCGGGAGTTCGGACCCCAGCAACCAGGTCACGGTGACGACGCCCGCGGCGTCCCAGGCCCTCGCGGCCCCCTCGAACCTCCAGGCCACCGCCGTCACGCGATCCAGGGTCGACCTGACCTGGACCGATAACTCGAGCGACGAGACGGGATTCCGGATCGAGCGTTCCACCACGAACGGACGAAGCTGGAGCCTGATCGCCACGGTCGGCCGGGACGTGACCAGCTACTCCAACACCACGGTGAGCCGCAACAGGACCTACTCCTATCGTGTGCGTGCCTACAAGGGCACGACCTACTCGGCGTACAGCAACGTGGTGGTCGTGACCACCCCCAGCGCATCCACGTCGAACGCGCCGTTGAATGAGGGATTGGCGATCCTCTCGCCGACGGGCGGTGAGGCACGGTGGTCGGCCGCGGCTTCGACGGTCGCCTCGCCCCGGCTCCTGGCCGTCGATGAGGCCCTCGCCGCCTGGGACGCCCAGATGGGCGGATTGACGGCGATCGCGACCATGGGGGCCAAACGGGCCCGGAAGTGACCCGGCCATCCCGGTCCCGGGCCGCCCCGCGCAGCGGCCCGGCCGACACCCGCCAGCGGCCGACCACGACCGCTGTGGCCCCGACGCCCGCCGACCTGCTACGATCGGGGAGACTCTCGCCCCTTGAGGGATCTCCCCCGATGCCCGTGCTTCCCCTGATCGCATGCCCTGACCCTGTCGGTCGCCGGCCCCCTCTCGCCGCTGGTCGATCTCGGCCGCTTCGACCTCCGTGCCCTGCCGGAAGTCTCCGGGATCGTCCGGAGCCGGCAACACCCGGGGATCTTGTGGGTCCACAACGACTCCGGCAATCCGCCGATCCTGTTCGCGATCCGCCCCGACGGCCGCGTCGTCCGCGAGTTCCCGCTCGCGGTGCCCAACCTGGACTGGGAAGACATCGCGACCGACGGCCGGGGGCACCTCTACCTCGCCGACATCGGCAATAACGGCGGGCTGATGGCGGTCCGGGCGGTCTACCAGTTCGACGAGCCCAATCCGGGCGAGCCTCGCCCCACGCCCCTGCGTCCGAGGGCCGCCTGGTTCTATCGGTTCCCCGAATCGGGGCGGTTCGACGCCGAGGGGCTCTACCTCGCCGGGGGGGGCGAGAAGATCATCATTGTATCCAAACGCCTGGATGGCAGAGAGGCAGAGCTTTACTCGATCCCGTCCGACCGTCCCGCCCCCCTGTTCCGTCCCGCGATGCCCCTGAGGCTCGGCACCTTGCCTCGGTTCGTCGAGCCCGTGACCGGGACGAGCCTCTCGGCCGACGGCAGCCGGCTCGCCGCCTGCTCCTACACGATCACGCGGGTGTACGAGCGAGGCGGCAACGACGAATGGCGGCTCCTGTCGGAGGTCCGCTATCCGTTCGCGGAAATCGAGGCGATCACCTGGGACGGCCTCGACCTGATCCTCGCCAGCGAGGGCGGAGGCCTCGAGCGGATCCCCGAGAAGGCCTGGAAGGACCGGTCCGCATCCCGACCCTCCACGCCCCAGGGCCCCCTCCCGTCTGGGTCCGCTCGCGCGAGGGACCAAGGGCCGTGAACCGGGACGTCGTCATCGTCGGAGGGGGCGTCATCGGCCTCTCAATCGCCTATGTCCTGGCGCGCGAGGGCCTCGGGGTGACGGTCCTGGATCGCGGCCGGCTCGGCGGTGAGGCGTCCGGGGCCGGCGCGGGGCTGATCCCGCCGACCGGCGACGAGGGACGGCGGCCGTCCCGCGTGCCGATCGCGGCC
This sequence comes from Isosphaeraceae bacterium, assembly GCA_046349995.1. GTDB lineage: Bacteria > Planctomycetota > Planctomycetia > Isosphaerales > Isosphaeraceae > Aquisphaera. The sequence continues at coordinate 41,309 of JAXMBE010000055.1, forward strand.
CTGCGATCGTGGAGCGCCTCGCTCTTCTCCGATTGGTCGGCAGCACTCCGGGAGGAGACGGGGGTCGACAACGGCTATCGCCGCTGCGGCGGGGTGGACGTGGCCTGGACTGAGATCGAGGCCCAGGCCCTCCGCGCCGACGCCGGCCGCTGGCGGGCCGAGGGCATCGCCTGCGAGCGCCTGGCCCCGGCGGACTATCCCCGCGTCGAGCCGGCCCTCAATCGCGACCTCCCGCTGGCATACTTCCTCCCCGACCGGGCCCAGATCCGCAATCCACGACACCTCCGCGCGCTGGCCGCCGCGGCCACCTCCCGGGGCGCAACGCTCCTGCCCGATCACGAGGTCCAGCGGCTCGACCGCCGAGGCGACCGGGTCGCGGCGGTCCAAACAAGGCAAGGCGAGTTCCCCTGCAAATGGGTCGTTGTGGCGTCGGGCGCATGGTCGGGCCGGCTGCTGGAGCACGTTGGGGTGCGGGCCCCCACGCCGCCGGTCAAGGGGCAGATCGTCCTCCTGCGCGACGACCGGCCGTTGCTCCGGCGGATCGTCGAGCACGGCAAGGACTACCTGGTCCCTCGCGACGACGGCCGGATCCTGGTGGGGGCCACCGAGGAGGACGCGGGTTTCGACACGCGGCCCACGGAAGCCTCCTACCGAATGCTGCTCGATCGCGCCATCCGGCTCTGCCCCGTCCTGGCCGATGCCCGGGTGGAGGCCACCTGGGCCGGCCTCAGGCCCGGCAGCATCGACGGCAAGCCCTACATCGGCCCGGCTCCCGGCTTCCGCAACCTCGTCCTTGCCACCGGACACCAACGCGCCGGGCTCCAGCTCTCGCCGGCCACGGCCGAGCTGGTGGCCGACCTGGTGCTCGGCCGGCCACTCCGGATCGACCCGTCCCCGTTCCGTCCCGACCGCGATCCCCAGCCGGTCGACGACGCGTTTCGCTCCTGAACGGGCCGACGGCCGGCGTTCACCCGGATCATCCGTGCGGCCGGACGAGCACCTTCGCCGCCGCGGCGAGGCCCAGCGCCACGCTCCGCGAGCCGAGCCGGCAGACGACCGCGCCCGACTCGGGACGGTTTCCAGGACCTCCCCGGTGGCGTTCAGTTCGAGCCCGCATTCGGACAGGTAGCGGAGGAAGGTCGGGTCCTGGTCCATCACCCGCACCACCTCGAACGACTTGCCTCCGGGGCACTGGGCCAGCGGCAGGCCCTCCGGCTCGGTCAATGAGCCGTCGGCCCGGGGGATCGGGTCGCCGTGCGGGTCCACCGTCGGATAGCCGAGGAACGCCTCGATCCGGTCGATCAATCGCTCCGAGGCCGCGTGCTCCATGTGCTCGGCCTCCTCGTGCACCTCGTCCCAGGTCATCTCGAGCGTCCGCGACAGGAACAGCTCCAGGAGCCGGTGCCGGCGGATCACCTTCAGCGGCAGGCGCTGCCCGGACTCCGTGAGCCTCGCCCCCTCATACGGGGTGTACGTGGCGAGATTCGCCTCGGAGAGCGTCTTGAGCATCCCCGTGACCGTCCCGGGCGAGACCCGGAGCGCCTGCGCCAGCTCACCGGTCCCCACCATCGCCTCGGCCCGCCGGGCGGCGATCAGGGCGATCGTCTTCACGTAGTTCTCGACGGTCAGGCTCGCCACGACTTCACCCCGGACGCGGTGCTCAGGACCAGGCTCCCTATCCTAAAGCAGACCCACGGTTCGGGTACAGGGAAGGCATCCCCGAGAAGACACGACGCGGTTGACCAGCACCTCGATGCCCTCCATCTCATCCTTCTATGCCCGGCGACCGGTTTCTCAGGGTTGCCATAAATTCATTACAGAGATCGCTTTGGGTTGGGAGATTGGGTTTGTTTGGTCGCCGGAGCCGGCGGTCGCGCGCCTCCTCCTGGCCGTCGAACCGCTACGACCGGTTGGACCCATACAATCGCGAAAGAAGGGTCCGCCGGCTGGCGGCCGCCCCGGTGGGAGACAGGAGTCGGCGAGGTCCGAGGGGAGAGATCCCGACGGCCGAATCCCGGTCACCACGGTTCATCGGCCGATCTCCCTCCCTGGGCATGCTGGAGTGTGCTTGCCGAGGCTGCCGCCGTCGCCGGATTGCCAGAGAGCCGGGAGTGACCCCTACGGTGAGATGACATCGTGTCACGCGATCACTGGCGTGCGGGAACCGGTGTCGTGGGGGCCGGAGCCGGGCGACGCTTGCCCTCGGTCGCCCATCGGGCTGAATCGGCGGGATCATGATATCCTGCTCAGGTTTTTCCTGGCGTCCTGGGAGTTCGGGTGCGAGACTGATCGGACGACGATTGGGTTCGGGCGGATCGGGATCCGGCACTGTTGCCTCGACTGCGGGGAGTCGCCATGGCCGTCGGCAATGTCCACGTCTCGCTGACCGAGACCGGCAACGATCAGGTCGAGCTTCGCTACTGGACCGACAATCCCAACACAGCTCGCACGCGGAAGTTGTCGCTGCGTGAGATCGGCGACCTGGTGGAGCGTGCCGAGACCGAGTATTACGGCGGGCCCGTGAAGTCGGGAGCGGCAGCGGCGGAGGCGGTGTCGGATCGCGCGGAACGGCTGCTGACCTCGCGATCGCATCGCAGGCTGGAACCGGCCGAGATTGGCCGGCAGCTCTTCAGCTGGCTCGACGGCACCGACCGGTGGCTGGTCCGCACCTTCAAGGACATCGGCCATCCCGTCATCGCCCTGGCCATCGAGGCGAGGCAGCGGCTCGGGCATCTCCCCTGGGAGCTGCTCCACGACGGGACCTCATTCCTGGTCCACGGGGCGAACCCCGCCGTCTTGCCGGTCCGCTGGCGGCCGCAGAAGGTCAGTCATCGAGCCACCCAGAACCGGGCGCTCAACGTCCTGTTCATGGCCACCAGCCCGGAAGGGACCCGGGAGCTGGCCTTCGAGGAGGAGGGGAAGATCCTCCGGGCGAGCACGAGTAGGCCCTACGGATCCGCCGCGAGGAGTGCATCCCGGACTACGAGCGGCTGGGCGACGTGCACTCGAAGGCGGTGACGATGGGCCGGATCGCCGACGTGCTGCAGGCCCGCGGCGAGCAGGAGGAGGCGCTGCGGATCTGGCGGGATGAGGTTCTGCCCGCATTCCAGAAACTCAGGAATCCCCAGTTGATCGCTCAGGCCCAGATCCGCCTGGGTTTCCTGTCATTCGAGTCGGGACAGAGTGAGGAAGGTGCGAAAATGCTCGTCGAGGCCCTGCAAAATGCCCGTCGCGCCGACGATCGGGCGACGGTCGCGTACCTCGAGAAGCTGTTCGGGATCGGGGACGAGTCCGCGGGCTGAATCCGGTCGCGTTCGGCGGACCGGGGCGACGCCTGCCGAACCCCATGGTGCTGCCGGCCCGGGGTCCCGAGGCCGGATCCTCAGGTCTTCAGGCGTCCTCGAACGGCGGCACCGGGTCGCCGACGCGGAGCCAGGCGGCTTTCAGGTAGGCCCCTCGGGGGCGTCGAGGGCGACGGGGTGGTCGGCGGCGGCGCCGGTCATGGCCAGGAGCTGGACGCTCCGGCAGGCCTTGCGGGCGGCGGCGCGGAGCAGCGCCTGGAAGTCGGGGGCGGGGAGCAGGCCCGAGCAGGAGCAGGTCAGCAGCAGGCCGCCGGGCTCGACCAGGCCCATGCCCAGGACGTTCAGGTCGAAGTACTTCCGCTTCCCCGAGGGGACCTCGTCGCGGTCGTGGATCAGCTTCGGCGGGTCGAGCACGACCGCGCCGAAGCGCCGCTCGTTCACGGCCATCTGCCGCATGTAGCCGAAGGCGTCGGCGTGCACGAGGTTCAGCCGCACGCTGTTGGCGTTGGCGTTCTCGCGGGCGATCGCGACGGCCTTCTCGTCGAGGTCCACGCAGGTGACCTCCCTCGCCTTGCCGCGGATCAGGGCGTTCAGGCCGAAGCCGCCGGTGTAGCAGCAGGCGTCGAGCACGGACCGGTCGGCGCAGAAGCGCGCCAGGTCGCGGCGGTTGTCGCGCTGGTCGCAGAAGAAGCCCGTCTTGTGGCCCTCCTCGAAGTGGATCCGGTAGCGAATCCCGTGCTCATGAATCGTGACCCGGGGCGGCAGCTCGGGGCTGGCGACCGGCCGGCCCGCGAAGTCCTCCTGCATCGCCACCCGCTCGTCCACGTTGACGCGGAAATGCCGCGTGCCCAGCCGGGGCGCGCAGCGCTCCAGGATCGGCCCGATCCGCTGATACATGCCCAGGCTGAAGACCTCCACCGAGAGCACGTCGTCGAAGCGGTCCACGACCAGCCCGCTGAGGCCGTCGCCCTCGGCGTGGACGACGCGGTAGGCGGTCGTCTGCTCGTCGAGGCCGAGCTGGAGCCGCCGCAGGTCGACCGCCTGCGCGAGCTTCCGGTCCCAGAACTCCGGCCCGGGGGGCTCGGCCTCTCGGGTGAGGAGCCGGAGGCTGATCTGCGAGCGGGGATTCCAGAGGCCGTAGCCCAGGGGCTTGCCGTCGCGGTCCACGGCCCGGACGAGGTCGCCGGGATTGGCGATCGCCGAGCCGACCGGTCCGATGATCATCTTCCGGACGATGAACGGGTGCTGGCCCGCCGCGCGCACCGCGACCGTCGGGAGGGTCGGTTCGGGGACAAGGCTGCGGTCGGGGATCGGCGACGGGCCGGGGGGTACTGCGCGTGGGCGGGGGGCTCTTGCCATCGGGGGAGAGGTGATCCGTGTTCGGAGGTGGAGCGGTTCGCTTCAGGAACTCGTCATTCGTCGTCGAGGTCGTCGGCGAGGTCGTCTCCCGCGTCGGCCTCCTCGCGCCGGAGCAGGCGGCGGAGCCGGACCAGGAGGGCCGTCGCGTAGCGCTGGACCGAGATCTGCTGGCCCAGGACGGCCTCGTCGACGGCGGACCGCGGGATCGAGGCCATCAGCCGGTGGGCCCGAACCAGGCTCTCCCAGCCGGTGTCCAGGGCTGCGGGGGCGAGCGCCGGGCTCTCGCGGGCCTGGGTCACGAGCTGCCGGGCCTTCTTCAGTCCGGCATGGACTTGCTTCAGGTCGCGCAGGGCCAGCGCCGGGGTCATCTCGGGCATGATCGGGCCTCGCCGCCCGTGGCCGGGCGTTCATTTTTCGTTTCGCTTTTTCGGCTCATGAGTTATATAGAGTAAGGAGGCGAGCCGGCGGCGACAACGCCTACCAGGAGTGAGTCATGTCGGGTGAATCGGAAAGCACCAGCACGGTCGTCGAGCCGGAAGTCAAGGAAGAGACCCGTACGCGCCGCCTGCCGCCGTACCACGTCATCATCCTGAATGACGAGGATCACACGTTCGACTATGTGATCGAGATGCTCATCAAGCTGTTCGCCCACAGCGTGACCCGCGCCAAGGACCTGACCTGGCAGATCCACTCGCGCGGCAAGGCCATCGTCTACACGACCCACAAGGAGAAGGCCGAGCTGAAGTGCGAGCAGGTCCGCTCGTACGGCCCGGACCCTCGGCTGGGCCGCTCCAAGTGCTCGCTCCGCTGCTACATCGAGCCGGCGGAATGATCAGGCGAGCGACTCAGGGTCTAGCTCGGTCCTGGCAGGAATGAGGATCAGTTGATGGCCGGAATGATCTCGGTCCCTGCGTACCGCTCCGTCGATGCGTCCGGCAGGGCCTTGCCGATGAGCCGGGAGGAGATCCTCGCCCGTGCGGCGAGGATCCTGGAAGGCCTGGATGCACTCGACAACATCGGCGACGAGGAAGAGCAGAGGCAAACACTCGATGCGCTGACACGAGACATCGACCGGGAGCCGCTGTCCCCTCGGAGGCGGTTCCGACCTTGAGACTCGTCTTCCTGGACTCCGGGCCCCTCGGCCTGATCTCGAATCCGCGTGCCCGGGCAAGGTCGGCCTCGTGTCGCCAATGGCTGAGGGACCTGACGACTGCCGGAGTCCGGGTCTTCGTCCCCGAGATCGCCGACTACGAGGTCCGACGCAAGCTGATTCACCTCGGGGCGACGGCCGGCATCCGTCGTCTCGACCTGGTCAAGGCGACCCTCGACTACGCTCCCCTCACCACGGAGGTCGTGCTCCGTGCCGCCGAGCTGTGGGCCTGGGCACGAAGTGCCGGACTTCCGACGGCCGCGCCCGAATCTCTTGACGGAGATTGCATCCTCGCGGGGCAGGCGATTCTCTCCGCCGGCCCTGACGACTTGGTAACCGTGGCCACCGATAATGTCGGGCATCTGTCCCGGTTCCTGGACGCACGCCTGTGGGAGACGATCACCGTCTGACCCCGGACGGCGTGGCCTCGAGTCCGGCTGACCGCTCGTCGTCGAGACGGTGAGTTCCCTCAGCCAGAGGGCTCGGAGATCGGGCTCACCCCCAGCGCGCGGGGAGGCCGGACGTGATGTCGGGGTAGATCAGGTCGACGCCCAGGCGGTCGCGCATCCGGCGGTTGAGGACGCGGCGGTTGGTCGTGTCGCCGCGGGATTCGACGGAATGACCGGCGGCGGGGATGAATTGCGGGGGCGGGGCGTTGAGGAGGCGGGCGGCGAGGGCGTAATACTCGCGCCTCGGCACGGGGTGGTCATCGCTGACGACGTACACGGGCTCGGGCCGCGCGGCGTCGAGCGCGGCCACGGCGGCCTGTGCGGCGTCGTCGATGTGGATCACGTTGAGGAACCGGTCCGGCTCGCCGGGGATCGGCTCGCCCTGCTCGAGCAGGGCCCGGCGGATCACCCGGCCGGGTCCGTAGAGGCCGGAGAAGCGGAGGATGATCCGCGAGAGGCTGATCCTGGCGGGCCAGCCTCGCAGGACGTTTTCGGCCTCCAGGCAGATCCGGCCCGACGGGGTCTCCGGCTCGGTGGCCGAGTCCTCGTCGATCCATTCGCCTCTCGTCTGCCCGTAGACGCTCGTGGAGCTGGTGTAGACGACGCGGGAGACGGAGCCGGGGAGGCGCTGGAGGACGTTCCTCAGCCCGTCAACGTAGACGGCCCGCCGGTCCGCGCCGCTCCTGCGATCGTAGCCGACGCAGTAGAGCACCCGCCGGGCCTCGGGCAGGCCGGTCAGGGAATCGGGCCGGAGGACGTCGGCGATGATCGGGGTGATGCCCAGGCGGGCGATCTCCTCGGCACGCCTCGGCGAGCGGACCGTCCCGTAAACGTCCTCGCCGCGGCGAGACAGCCAGTTCCCGACGCGCTGGCCGAGGTAGCCGCAGCCCACGATCAGGGTGCTCACGGATCCGGGCCCTCCGGATCGGCGAGCGGACCCGGGGCGGCGGCTCCCTCGGGGGCGCCCTGGTCGAGGTAGTTCTGCAGCAGGATCTGGGCGGCCAGCTTGTCGCGGAGAGCCTTGCGCTTCTGCCGCTTGAGCCCTTGCTGGATCATCAGATTGTCCGCCTCGATGGAGGTGTAGCGCTCGTCGGTGTACGCCACCGCCAGGCCGGTGACCCCGGCGAGCCACGCCCCCCATTCGCGGGCCCTCGCCGCGAGCTCACCCTCGCGGCCAGTCGTGTGGACGGGCAGGCCGATGACGATCCTCCGGACGTCGTGCTCGCGGACGAGGCTGGCGTAGTGCCGCGCGTCCTGGGTCGGGTCGCGGCGCTCGTACAACTCCAGCGGCGAGGCGATCGACCGCCCGGGGTCGCTGATCGCGGCGCCGACGCGTCGGAGACCGAAGTCCAGGCCCAGGATCCGCCCCATGGACGTCGCGATGCCCCTTCGACCAGGACGTCAGAGGTACGACGAGTAGCCTTGCCCGCCCAGGCCCTCCACGAGCCCCTTCAGTCTGTCCATCTCGCTGCGTCGGGCAACGAGCGTCGCCTTGCCCGACTGGACGATCACGATGTCGTCCAGCCCGAGGGCGGCGATCAGGCCGCCGTCGTCGGAGATGATGATCGAACCCCTGGTGTCGCGTGCGACGACGTCTCCCTGGATGGCGTTGCCCTGGTCGTCGTGCGGCAGCAGGCTGGCGAGCGACCGCCAGTCGCCCACGTCGTTCCAGTCGTACTGCACCTCGAGAACGCCGACGTTACCGGCTTTCTCCATGACCGCCTTGTCGATCGGGACCTTCTCCATGTTCGGGTATTCGCGGGCGATCGTCGCGGCTTCCTCGGGTGTGCCCAGCACGCCGCCCACCCGGGCCAGAGCGGCAGCCAGCTCGGGGCGATGGCGCTGGAGTTCCGCGAGGATCGTGCCGGCCCGCCAGACGAAGATCCCCGAGTTCCAGACGAACCGGCCGGCGGCGAGGAACGACTCGGCGGTGGCGAGGTCCGGCTTCTCCCGGAACTGTTCGACCCGATGGAGGGGGATGCCGTTCGGCTCACCCAGCTCCTCGCCGCGCTCGATGTAGCCGTAGCCGGTCTCGGGCCGGGTCGGCTTGACGCCGAAGGTGATCAGGGTCGTGGGGTCGGCGTCGATGACCGAGACCGCCGCCCGGACCGACCGGAGGAAGGACTCGACGGGCTGGATCACGTGGTCGGCGGCCATCACGATCATCGTCCCGGTCGGGTCCGACTTCCGGACCAGCCAGGCGGCCAGCCCGACGCAGGGGGCCGTGTCGCGCGGGCAGGGCTCGGCGACGACATTTTCCGGGGGCAGTTCGGGTAGCTGGGCCCGGGTGGCCTCGGCCTGATCGGCCCCCGTGATGACGAGGATCCGCTGCTTCGGGACCAGGGGCTCGATTCTCCGGACGGTCTGCTGGAGCATCGTCGCGTCGCCGAAGAGGCGCAGGAGCTGCTTGGGCCGGTCGCGTCGGCTCTTGGGCCAGAAACGGGTTCCACTCCCGCCGGCCATGATGATCGCGTGCAGCATGGGACGTCCTTGTGCTGGGGCTTCGTTGCCGTTTGCGGGAGGCAGGGCAGACGGCCCGCCCGCCCCCCGGTTGAGGGCCTGCGCCCGCGCCGGCGGGCCGCTCATCTCAGGTAGAGCGGGCGCTCGACGACCAGTCCGGGCTCGATCTTCGTCTTGAGTTCCTGCGCGTCGAGCGCGAACAGGGGGCTGATCTCCAGGCCGAAGGCGACCGAGCCGTCCGGCCGGCGCGGGACCGTCGCCCCGACCTGCTCCAGCCAGTTGCCGAAGAGGTCGCTCATACGCTGATGGACGGTCGCGGGGGAGTCCGGACCGACGGCGTTCTTGAGCGGCTCGAACTCGGTCGGCCGGTCGGTCTCGACGATCGACCAGCGGGCGGCGCGCGGCAGGGCGTCGAAGATGAACTGCTCGAACTTGACGGCGTTGGGCTCGGCCGGCTTGACCGTCTCTCCCCGTTCATTCACGAACGACACCTTCTTGATCGCCCGGTGGAACGGGAGCCGCTCCTCGCCGACGAGCCGTTCGATGAACGATCGCTCGAGCACGTGGATGGCGATGCTCCCGGCGCGGAGCTCGAGCTGGCCGTCCGGGTCGCGCCTGCTGGCGAGCTCGGCGGGTAGGTCCGAATACTCGATGACCTGCGGGACGCCATCGACGGTCACGACCACCCCAAGCTTCTCGTCCGGGCTCAGGCGCTCGATGACCTTGAAGGACATTTCTGCGTCGGCCTGGCGGTGCAGGCCGAGGAAGGCCGGATCGGCGATCTGGACCAGCGGGTTGTCGACCTGGAAGTAGAAGAGGGTGCGGATGCCGAGGTCGCGCATCTCGACAAGGCAGCTCGGCCCGCCCGAGGGCCCCGTCGCCGCCAGCGCGGCGAGCGTGCCGCCGTGGCCGTCCGGGCTCAGGGCGATGTGCCAGGGCGAGGCGAGCAGGACCTTGCCGGTCTCGCGGTCCACGGCCGGCATCTGGCCCTGGACGAAGAACCGGACGTGCTCCAGCCCGAAGCGGCCGTGGGCTTCGAAGAAGGCCTGGGTCGCCTGGTGATTCTCCGGACTGGTCATCACATACAGAGGGATCGCCTTGCCGTAGCGGCGGCCCAGCGCGACGATCTTCTCGGCGTGGATCTGGAACAGGCTGGCCTGCGAGACCGGGCCGATCGGAAAGGTCCCCTTCGGTCCTTCGAAGCCCAGTCGGGTCCCGGAGCCGCCGGCCACGAGGATGAGGCCGATCTCCCCGGCGGCCAGCATCTCGCCGCCAAGGTCCGCCGCGCGGCGACGGACGATTCGCTCTCCGTCGGTCTGTGGCGGGCGGATCATCTCCACCGGGCGCACCCGCTCGAAGTCGAATTGCCCTTGGGCCTCCTCGCGCACCAGCTCGGCCACCAGCCGGTCGAGCTGGTCCAGGTCGATCGAGGCGATCTCGGCCTGGAGCCGGGCCCGATCGGCCTGGGTCCCTCGGCCCCAGAACGCGAGCAGGTGTGATTGGCCGTGCCGCTCCAGCCGCTCGGCCAGGGCCGGGTCGGGGTCATCGAATCCGTCGCTCCTCTCCTGACGACCCGGATCGGCTCGTGCCCCGCGGCTCGACCGGTCGCGATCCGGATTGGTCCTCGGCTCCGCTCACGACGTCCCTCCGCGCAGTGCAATGTACCCGGCGACGGGTCAGAATTCCACTTGCAGGCCATCGTATGCAAGACCGACGCCGGGTGGCAGCACCGCCTCGGCCTGAGCGTGGTCGAGGCCGTGTGAGAGGTGCGTGAACAGGGTGCGCCGGGGCCGCAGCCGGCGGATCACCGCCAACGCCTCGTCCAGCGAGAAGTGGGTGGGATGGGGCTCGATCCGCAGGGCGTCGAGGATCAGGGTGTCGAGCCCCTCCAGCGCGGGCCAGCTCTCCTCCGGGATGCGGTTCACGTCCGTGCAGTAAGCGAGGTCGCCGATCCGGAAGCCGAGCACGGAGACGGCCCCGTGGTCGAGCCGGATGGGGAGGATCCGCTCGCCGAGGACCTCGAACGGCACGCCGGGGCCGATCCGGACGAAGTGGATCTTCGGGACGAAGCCCGCCGGCCAGTGCTCGGTCCCCTCTCGGAAGGCGTAGGAGAAGACGCGTTTGATGCAGTCCTCGGTCTCCTGCTCGCAGAAGACCGGCACGGGGCCGCCGATCCCCCTGGGGAAGAGGCGGGCGTCGTCCAGGCCGAAGAGGTGATCCGCGTGGTGGTGCGTGAAGGCGATCGCGTGGACCTGGCGGATCCGTTCCCGCAGCAACTGGATGCGCATCTCCGGAGTCGTGTCGATCAGGAGGTTGCCGGCCGGCAGGGCCAGGAGCGCGCTCGGGCGAGTGCGATGGTTGCGGGGATCGCTCGAGCTGCAGACCGGGCAGTCGCATCCCAGCACGGGCACGCCGGTGGAGGTGCCGGTCCCGAGGAAGATCAACCGGCGGACGGGGGCGGAGGGGCTCTCGATCAAGCGGCTCGACCTCAAAGGGCATCGCTTTGGACCGGCGCAGCGGAACCTCCCCGCCGATCCGCCGAGGTCCAACGTTCGGTCTCCCATTCTACGGAAGAACCGCCGCGAGGACGACCCGTCCACGGAGGCCCGCTCGTCCGCCCGAGGTCGGCCGGGCCGCTCGGCCGCTCGGGATGGCACGCTCGACCTCGCGAGACGGCCGCTCGTCGGATCGTCCGGCCGCTCGTTCGAAAACGACGAGCCCCCGCCGATGTCGGCGGGGGCCGGTCGAACCTACGATCGGGGTCCCGGGAGCGGGAACCGGGGATCAACTGAAGGGCTTCTTGACCGAATCCCAGAGGTCGTCCCACATGTTCTGCTTCTTCTGCTGCACCACGTGCTTCTGGGCGGGCTTGGTCGGGACCGCCTGCTGAGCGGCCTGGGCCGTCGAGGCCGGCGTGGTGGTCGCGGGGGTCGTGGCGGTCGCCGCCGGCGTGCTCGAAGTGGTCGGGCTCGCGGCCGGCGTCGTCGCGGTCTGGGTCGTGGCCGGCGTCAGGGTCCCGGCGGGCGAGACCGTCCCGGGGGTGGCCGCCGGCTTGGACGCATTCTGGCTCAGGGCCAGCTGCCGCAGGGCATCGATGACGGCCTGGGAGTTGTTCGTGCCGCTGCTCGACGAGGTCGAGCCGGCCGTCGTGGTGGTGGCCGTCGTCGGCGTGGACGGTGTGGTCGCGCTCGCAGCCGGAGTCGGCGTCGCGGTCGTCGCCGGCTTGGACGCCGCGTTCTGAGCCGTCGTGCCCTGAGACGTCGATGCGGTGGTCGTCGGCTGGGCCGCGACTCCCAGCAGGGGCCGCAGGGTCCGCGACAGCCGCTGGCCGTCCACCGCCGCGGTCTTGGCCGAGGCCTCGCCGGTGGTCACCGGGAACGTCCGGGCGCTCTTGAACAGGGTGAAGAGAGGGAACGTCGAGCCGGGCTGGACGTTGCGATCCACCCCGAGCCGCAACGGCGTCATGTTGCGGTACTTCGCCAGCGACTTCCAGGAGGCCCTCGCGGACTTCGGCACCCAGACGTACCTGGGCATCAGGTGCTGCAGTGCCACGAAGTTGCGCTGGGCGACCGGGTCGACCAGGAAGCCGTTTGCCGAGGCCCGCTGGCGGTCGATGATCACGTTGGAGTCCGGCTGCGGCAGCAGGGTCTGGGACAGCATCTTGAAGGAGTCGATGCTGATCCCGCCCTTGAGCTGGCCGTTGGCCAGGTAGTCGAAGTAATTGAACCGCCGCTGGAGGACGGCCGGCTGGTCGGGGTTCTCGTTGAAGAGTGAGTTGTTGACGTCGCGCTCGGGCTGGGCGTAGGTCGAGGTCCCGCCCAGGAACCGTGCCATGGCACCGGCCTCGGCGAGGCCCCTCGTGGAGGCGGTGTCCACGAAGTTCTGGACCTCCTGGGCGGAGATCAGGCCGTCGTTGTTGCCGTCGATGACCGGGAACATGTGGTGATCCAGCAGGTACTGGATCGCGATGGTCCCCTCGATCGAGGCGATGGCGTTGCCGATGTCGACGCGGGCGTAAGCCGGCGCCTCCATGCCTCCCTTGAACTGGTACTGGCGGTCGAACGAGCTGAGCAGCAGCGGAGTGGAGAGTGAGTCGAGGTTGTTCGTGTCGAATGCCGGCACCGCCGTGTAGGCGAGGATGCTGTTGATGCCGTCCGGCGTGGCGAAGGCCGAGAGGTCCTTGATGTCGTGCTGCTGGTAGTTCAGGGTCCGGACGCCGACCGGCTGCGTCAGGTAGGCGTCGACGGTCACGCCGGGATTGTGGGACAGGTTGCTCCAGTAGTCGAGCGCCGAGGCGACTGTGGCGTAGGCCCCGGTCACGATGGCCGCGGACATCGAGGTCCCGACCTGGGAGTAGGTCAGGTGGTTGGCCGGGTCGCCGGCCGAGACGGTCCCCCCGCCGGTGCCGCCGGTGCCGGTCTGGCCGATCAGGGTGAACCGGCGGCGGAACGTCGGGACGTCGATGGCCGGGGCGGCGAAGTCGGTCTGGACGTTCCGGTTGACGGCGCCCAGAATCCTGTCGTTGGTGAGGGTGAAGTCGGCGGCCGAGATTGCGGCCACGTTGGCATCGACTCCGGTGGTCCCCGTGCCGCCGCCTCCGCCGCCGGTGCCGCCGCCTCCGCCGCCGGTGCCGCCGCCTCCGCCTCCGGTGCCGCCCTGGTTGTTGCCGGCGGTGCCGCCGATCGTCAGTGCGTTGCCGAAGACGAGGATCGGGCCGAACGGGTCGGGGATCACGCCGATCGACGGGTCGTTGGGAGTGGAGCTCGGATCGGTCGTGTACGGGAACGGATAGGTGCCCGTCACCGAGATCGACTCGTTGAGGATGGCCGGCAGGGCGATACCGTTGGTGTCGCCGAGCGACGCGTTGTCCGCGTTGTTGTAGCCGCCGATCAGCGTGCCGGCCTGGCCTCCGGTGCCGCCTCCGGTGCCGCCTCCGGTGCCGCCGCCGGTGGTGCCGCCGCCGAACGCCCCGGCTCCGAGCGGGGCGCCGAACTGGCCGGCCGCCGCGATCGGGGCGATCCCCACCTTGCGGATCCGGTGGATCGCGTTCTTCAGGGCCAGGATGATCTGCGGGTAGCTCTTGAAGGCCTGGGCCTCGGTCGGGAATGTCTCGGTCGTCCCGAAGGCGAAGGTCGAGGCGATCACGCGGCTGACGCGCCCCGGGCGGACCGGGTCATTCACGAACGGGTTCGCGGCCACGTACCGCATGCCGTTGTAGACGGCGTTGGTGGTGGTCAGGGCGTTGGAGATGCCGACGAAGCCTCCCCCGGTCGTCCCTCCCGTGCCGCCGCCGGTCCCGCCACCCGTCCCGCCACCCGTGGTACCCCCCTGGTTCAGGGAGATTCCGGGGCCGAACGGCTGGAAGATGCTGACCGGGAGGATGGTCGCCTGCGGGACGAACTGGGCCACGACGCCTGCGACCGGCGTGCCGTGACCGTCGAAGGAGGTCGTGAGCACGTTGCCCGTGGTCGTCCCGCCGCCAGTTCCGCCGCCGGTGCCCCCTCCGGTTCCGCCGCCGGTCCCGCCAGTCGTGGCACCGGCTCCCGAGCTGGTGAGGTCCTTGTTGCCGGCGCCGCCGGTCCAGAGATTCTTGCCGGGGGCGACCCTTCCGCGGAACGGCGGAGAGAGGGCGTCGACACCCGTATCCACCACGGCCACCGCGCTGCTCTGCCCCTCGTAGGGCACGCCCAGGGTCCGCAGGTCGTTCAGGCCGATCAGAGTGCCGGTCGTCGACCCGGCCAGGCTGGCCGTCGTCTTGAACTGCCAGATCGCGTCATTGTCCGAGGCGTAGAAGGTCGTGCCGTCGGCCGAGAAGGTGATCGAGAGCTCGGAATCGATGAACGACTGGGCGTCCTGGCGTCCCGAGGTGTCGAAGCCCTCGGCGAAGGGGTTGACCACGCCGAAGGGATCGATGCGAACCACGCGACCGCCGAGGTTCCCGACGGTGGCAGACCCGCCGGTGGTGATGGGCACCAGTGGGTTGTTCACCGGGTCATAAGGCTGCGTGGGGTCCTGGAGCCGGATACCGATCGGCCCGGAGCCCTGGACGGGGACCACGACCTCGACGTCGCCCGGGATCCCGGCGGCGGTATCCTCGACGGACGTGACCGTCACGGAGAGCCCGGTCGCCAGGTCGGAGACGAAGACGCTGCCGGCGTAGGTCGGCGGGATGACGACCTGAACGGTCGTGCCGGTGGTCCCGCCGCCAGTCCCACCGCCTCCCGCGGTGGCGTTCAGCTGGAGGTTCTGCGAGAAGTAGCCGTACTGGTCGAAGGAGATGTCCTGGAGGCGTCGGAGCTGGCTGCTGACGGCGCCGGTCTGGTCGAGGGTCAGGCTCGTGCCGGTCGTCGTGGCGGAGATCAGGCTGCCGATGAGCAGCTCACCGTTGGAGCCCTGGACGCCGCTGGAGCCGGGCCGGGCCGGGATCCCACCCTGCGCGGGGGTCCCGAAGTCGGTGAAGGCCGAGTAGACCGGCGAGATGTAGTCCACGTTCGACTGGGTCATGCCGACGATGGTCCCGAGGGTCATGCCCGTGGAGGTGACGCCCTTCGGGAGGGTGCCGTTGCTGATGACCTGTCCCGGCGAGTACTGATTCGAGTTGAAGAACAGGGCGCCGAAGGTGCCGTTGGTCGTGCTGATGCCGCTGCCGGCGATGAGCCCTCGGAGGAACTGCTGGATCTCCGGCCCGGGGATCACCATGCCGGTCGGGTTCACCGTAAACCGGGTGGCTGCCAGGCCCTCGGTGAAGGTGACGAATGCACCCATGAACGAGCCGTCGGGCCCGATCCGGTAGATCGCATTCTTGGCGGGGTCGTTCCGGTCCACCGTGCTGACGAACATGGAGGGCTTGCCGTCGTAATAGCCCTCCGGATCGAAGGCGATGTCGTACCAGTTCACATACCCGGTCGAGGCTCCCATCGAGTTGGCCGCGGGATTCGTGCCGTCGGTCGACAGGGCGTTCGGGTCGATCTGGTTCATGACCGTGTTCAGGTCGAAGAACACGCTCGCCTTGCCGGTCGCCGGATCGACCCGGTAGATCACGCCGGGCCGGTTCACGGCGCCGGTGTTGGCCCCGGCGCCTCGGGAGATGGCGTACACGCCCTTGCCGAAGTCGCCGCCGGGGCCGGCCTTGATGCGGACGATGTCGCCGCCGAAGGAGCTCAGCGGGGTCAGCTCGGCCACGGAGGTGATCGGCGAGGGGGTCAGGATCGTGCCGCTGGTCGTGGTGGTCACCGTCACGGTGCCGAGGAACGCGTTGGTCGGCGTCGTGGCGGCCGTGAAGACCGCCGTCCGGGGGAAGGTCGGCACGAACGGAGCAAGCAGGCAGCGGTCCTCCAGCGGCATCGGCGTATCGGGCTTGACCCCACGTTTGCGCCGCGCTGGGCCATTTGCCCGCGGTCGGGATGGCTGAGACATTCCATTATCTCCTAACGCTGGACTCGTCCGTCCTGAACCGAGGCCGAGATGCCCGGCAAGCCAAAGTATCGGCGCACGCGGCGCTCGTCG
>JAXMBE010000056.1:0-56529 GCA_046349995.1 Isosphaeraceae bacterium
GCGAGACCTCGATGCTGGGGCTGCCTTAGCGGAGCTTCCTGACCATCTTCGCGACGTCCCCGCGCTTGCGGTAATCCCAGGTGATCCGCAGGTGGGGGACGGCGTTGGCGATCTCCGGCACGTGGACCTCTGCCCGGACGTCGGCGAGCCCTTCCAGCGCCTGGATGATCCGCCGGCACCGCGCCTCCCACTCCTTCCAGACAGCGGCGTGATCCTCCTTCAGGTAGCTCTCCAGGGCCACGAGCATGCCGATGACCTCTTCCTTGTTCACCTTGTTGGTGCGGCAGAGTGTGTCGCCGTTGGGGCTGTTGCTGAGCCGGGCGGCCTCGATGAGGTCCCTGCGGCCCAGCAGCAGGCCCGCGGACTGAGGCCCGCGCAGGCCCTTGCCGCCGGAGAAGCCGACGAGATCAAAGCCCATCTTCGTGTATTTCCAGAGATTCTCCACCGGCGGGACGTCCGCGGCCGCGTCGTTCAGGGTCGGGATGTTGTGCTTCTTGCCGATCTCCACGAACTCCTCACGTCGGATCCTGCCCTTGGGGTCCGCGAAGTTGAGGAAGAACATCATCGCGGTCCGAGGGCCGATGGCGCTCTCCAGCTCCTCGCGGGTCTCGACCTCGATCATCGTCACCCCCGCGTTGCGGATGGCGTGGTCGTAGCCCACGCGGTGGGACTTCTGGACGATGACCTCATTCTTCATCCCCTGCGTGTCCGGGATGCGGCGGATCCGCACCGGGTCCTTGCCAGCCACGCAGGCCGCCGTGGCCAGCGAGAGCGCCGAGGCGCAGCCGGCCGTTACCAGAGCCGCCTCGCAGCCGAGGAGCTGGGCGATCCGCTTGCCCGCCGCGTCGTGGAGGTCCTCCAGGCGGACGAATTTGCGCGAGGCAACCTGCATCGCCGCCACCACTTCCGGGCGCATCAGCGAGCCGGTCAGCGCCGTGAAGGTCCCGGCCGCGTTGATGAACGAACGGACGCCAAGATCCGCGATCATGTCCCGGCCCGATGAAGGTTCCTGCGCCCGACCCTCGGCGCTTCCCGCGAGGAACTGCAGCCCGGGGATGCCCGCGAGAGCTGAAAGGAAGGTCCGTCGCCTGGTGGGAAGCTGGCCCATGTGCGTTCTCCGGGTCTTCTGGGGATCGGTCGATCCGTGGGATGCGTGGTTCACTTGTCGTCGTCCAGCTCGAGCTTGCCGTCGGGGGTGTCGCGGAGCAGGCGGATCAGGCCGCCGTTGGAGCTCCGGTTGCCGTCCCATCGGGGGTCGCCGGTGGCCCGGTAGCCTTCGGGAAGCGTCGTCCAGTCGGGCCGCGACAGTCCGTTGAGTTCGAACACGATCTTGCCGTCGCGCACGGTCAGCTCGCAGGCGAGCCGCCGGGTGCCCCGGAGCCGGGCGCCATAGGCGTCGAGGAAGCCGAACTCGCCCTGTTCGAGACGCAGCACGGCGACGTCCGCGGGGGAGCCCACCGAGAGGTTGCCCAGGTGCGCCTGGCCGATCGCGCGGGCCGGATTCCAGGTGGACCGCTCGATCACGTCGTCGACCGTCAGTCCCATCGCCAGGAACTTGTTCATGACGGTGAGCATGTCCCGTGCCCCCGTGACCATGGAGTTGGTGCTCAGGTCCGTCGAGATCGAGTCGGGGAGCAAGCCTTCCCGGATGATCGGAACGGCGACCCGCCAGGTGAAGCTGGCCGCCCCGTGCCCGACATCGAGGATGATGCCGCGTCGCCGGGCCTCGGCCAGCGCCGGGTTCGCGTGCCCCGAGGGGTCAAGCTCTCCCCGGAACCCGGAGTAGACGTGGGTATAAATGTCGCCGGGGCGGAGCTTGTGGGTCAGCAGCTCGGCCAGCGACTTCGACGGATACGCCCGGCCGAAGTCAACCATGACGGGGATGCCGGCGATCTTGCCGGCTTCGAGCGCTCGGTCGACGGCGGCGAAGTCCTTGCCCATGTAGTGGGCGGTCTTGATCCCCACGATCAGCCCCTTGTGGCGGAGGGCCATCTCGGCCGTCGGCCCGGGCTGCATGTCCTCCAGGTTCTGCTCGGTCAGGACGCCGCGCATGCCTCCGCCGACGATGTTGAGGAAAACCAGGACGCGGGTCCGCGCTCGGTCGATGATCCGTGACTTGAAGTCCTCGAAGTTTCGCCACCCCGCGCAGCCGGCATCGGCCACGGTCGTGACACCGGAGCGGAGCGTGAACCCGTCGGGATAGACGCTGTTGTCGCCCGCGTAGGACCTCCGCTCGCCCGTCCCGGCGAAGACGTGGACGTGCATGTCGACGAGCCCGGGCGTCACGTACAGGCCGCCCACGTCCACCGCCTTGAGCGCCCGGGACGGGTCGATCCTCGGCTCCACGGCCGCGATCTTGCCGGCGCGGATGGCTACGTCCCGGACTCCGCTGAGCTTGTTCCTTGGATCGATCACGTGGCCGCCGCGCAGCAGGAGGTCGTAGGGTTGCTGTGCGGAGGCGGTGCCCACGAGGAGCAGGAGGACCAGGCCCTGGGTGGGTCTCATGGGTTGCCTCATCTGGGTTTCCGTCCGACTTCGCATCGACGGGCCTTCATTGTGCGCGGGGTCCCGGAAGCGGTCAATCGTGGGGACTTGGTCATCCGAACTTTGCGCGGGTCGTCGATGGAATACGCCTGCGCAGATCTGATAAACTCGTCGCCAGCGTGGCTAAAGGGTTCATCGATCGGGCTGCAACGGGGATGAGCGTCATGTCAGACTCGGGCTTGCGGATCGTCGCATCCGTCATCGTTTCCTTCGGGTTCGCGCAGGCGGCGTTCGGCCAGGTCGCCAGGCAGGAATCCGCCGCCACGAAGGGAGACCGGCCGCCCGCGCTGTTCGCCGGCGGGGTGATGGTCGGCAAGACACTCTACATCTCGGGCAAGGGCGATTATCGGCCCGACGCCGCGTTCCCCGAGAAGGTGAAGAACTGCCTGGGAGAGATCCGCAAGTCGCTCCAATCGGCGGGCCTCGACCTTCGGAACGTCGTGAAATCGTTCGTCTACCTCGAAGATCCCGATAAGTATGCTGAAATGAATAAATACTATGGGGAATTCTTCGAGGGCGCGTATCCCGCCCGCACGACGCTCGGAGTCGCCCAGGTCCCCGGCCCGTCCCGGCTCGAGATCACCTGCATCGCCTACAGCGACCTCTCGGAGCGCAAGGTCATCGGGAAGCCGCGTCCCGGCTTCCCCTACAGCCCGGGGATCCTGGCGGGCGACACGCTCTACGTGTCCGGCAAGGGGGACCAGCTCCCCGACGGCACCCACCCGTCGACGTTCGAGGAGCAGGTCCGGCAGTGCATGCGGAACGTGGAGGCGACACTGAAGGAGGCCGGCCTGGACTTCCGGCACGTCGTCATGAGCCACGTCTTCCTCGACAAGCGGGAGAACCTGGAGGCCGCCGATCGGGTCTACAGGGAGTTCTTCGAGGAGGGCGCCGAGCCCGCGTGCGCCACGGTCTTCGTCGACTGGATCCCCGGCGGTTCCCACGTCGAGGTGACGTGCATCGCCACCACCGACCTGTCGGCGCGCAAGGT
Organism: Isosphaeraceae bacterium; assembly: GCA_046349995.1. GTDB lineage: Bacteria > Planctomycetota > Planctomycetia > Isosphaerales > Isosphaeraceae > Aquisphaera. The sequence goes on from JAXMBE010000056.1 coordinate 3,536, forward strand.
CGTGCGCCCAACCGGCCTGAGGTCCGGTCCCTCCTTCGGCTCCGTGACGGCCAGTCCCGGCGTCTGGGCGAAAGATACCCTGTACGTCTCCGAGCTACCGGGCATCACGTTCGAGGAGGGGGCTTCCGCGGGGAAGCTCGCGGACCAGGTCCATCAGCTCGCGCGGAATCACACGACCGTGCTGGAGTCGGCGGGGCTGCGGATCGACGATCTCGTCTCCGGGTCCGTCTACCTGCGCGACATGAAGGACTACGACGCCATGAATGCGGTCTACCGGCCCCACTTCTCGCGCAGCGGCGCGGTGCGGACGTGCCTGATGCCAGGCGCGGGCATCGCGACCGACGGCATCCTCGTGGAGGCGTCGTTCATCGCGGCGCGGAATCGACGGGATCGTCCCAAGTGATCGACGTCGGAGCCCTCGCGGCGACGAGTTGGGACGCTTCCGGACTTCCCCGGGCTATCTCGAACCGCTCGGAATAGGAACGCACCGGGTACCTTCGTCCCACGAACGGATGCACGAGCGGGGCGGGCGAATCGAATCTTCGGTTCTTCCCACAGGCTGCAAGCAATTCCACCCGGGAGAATTCGTGGATGCGGGGCGATCTGCGATCCTGAGAAACGGTGCTGTTGTCCTTAATGCCGACACGGTGAGGCTCGAGCAGGTACTCTGGAATCTGCTCATCAACTCCATCAATGACACGCCGCCGGGGGGGCGGATCGCCCTCACCGCCGACCCGGAAGACGGCCACGTCGAGATCCGTCTCCGCGACAACGGCAAGCCATCCCGCCCGATGGTCTGTCCAGAATCTTCGAGATGTCCGGTTGCATCGACTCCAGCTTTTCTCGCGGCGAGGGCGGACTGGCGCTGGTCAGGAGCCTCGTCCGGACATGGTCAAGCCGGTGGACACGGACCTCATCCGGCACGGCAGGTCATCGCGGACCCATGCTTCCCGGCGGCCACCCTGTGACGGGCGGTCTGTCGAGCCGGACGTATTCGCCGGCGTCGTGCGGATGTTAGGATCGAATCCCGGACGTTCGCCGGAAGCGATCGTCCCCGGCCAGTCCCCGCACTCGCCCGGCACACCGAGCCTCAGGAGTCTCTCATGCCTGTCCTCGAGCGCGAAGAGTACATCGAGCAGGCGTACTTCTTCCACACCTTCCGCGACCGCCTGATGGACGGGCTCCCGGCCCAGGAGATCCTCTCGCGGATCGGAGAGGAGCTGCTCTCCACGACAAAACTGCCGCTCGCGGTCTCGTTCCTCAACGCCGAGATGAAGGGCTCCGGCCTCATGGCCCCGGCCATGGCCCGCATCGGCCACTACTTCACGGCCTTCCAGAGCCACGTCGTCAGCCAGGCCGAGATCGCCATGAGCCGGTTCTCCATGGAGCAGGCCCTGCTGATCCTCGAGCGCGAGGCCAAGTACAAGTCCGAGAACCTGTCCCTGGCCGGCCTGTTCATCTTTCAGTTCGAGTCGCTCTCGCGGAATCGCCTGGGCTACACCCGGGGGCTGACGGCCATCGCCCAGGACCCGTTCTATACCGACACCTGGCGCGATTACGTCCACACCCTCCAGGCCCGTCTGGGGGACGTCGATTTCGCGGACCTGATCTTCGTCCGCTCCGACTATTTCGTCCAGGAGCGGCGGAAAGGCAACCCCGACTTCGAGCCCAAGTACCCGACGCTCTTCGGCGAGAGGGAAGGAAAGATCGCACGAGCCAATCGCGGACGCGACCCGCTCTACCTCTTCTCGGCGCTGCAACGTCAGCTCGGCTACCCCGAGGTCCCCCGGCTTCGCCGCCCCGACGAGCTCGAGGCTCGCGTCGTGATCCTGGAGCAGAAGATCGCCCAACTCGAGAACCGCATCAAGCTCGCCGAGAACGAGCTCAATCAGGACGTCGATCTCTCGCAGGTCCTCGTGAAGCCTGAGGATACCGCGGGGGTGCCGACCGGTTGGGGCAAGCCTGGCAAGTCGACGTGAGGTCCTCGCCCCGCCGCCCCCCAATGACAGGCTTTCGCCCGCCGGATCAGATCCGCGGGGCCGCCGCGCGGCCCATCCCGCTCGCGGCGACCGGACTGCAGGCCGGTCGGGATTGGGTCGCGGCGGCCGCGGCCACCTCGGGGTGCTCCGGGATGATGTGTGGAGTCCAGACTCTCGTGGAGGACTCGACGAGCCAGGCCAAGAGCGCGAGTACCAGCCCGCTGGCCCCGTCCATGGCGAGGTAAGCGGGCATGCTGATCAGGCGGACCACCCCGAGTTCATGGTCCGTAATCAGGCTGTAGCCGATCGCGCCGACGCCCAGGATCACCACGATTCACGTCGGCGCGCCCGGCCCGACCTGGAAGCGTCAGGGGGCGACGATCAATAGCAGCCCCATGGCGTAATCTATCATTCAGAGAACGCTGGTGGGAATAATCTCCAGCATACGATACCCCTCTCCGTCGCGATGGGAGCAGATCTGCATAAGCGAGCGTGGCCCCGGCGGCCCAGCCCGTCGCAGCTCAGATCGCTCTACGCAATGGGGGTGCCGCCGGTGAACGACCGGAAGGGCCATCCCGTGTGCGGGCCCTCCCGAACCCGGCCCCAAGTTCGGGACCGGCGGTGCGGTGCCGTGTCGGAGGCCCCGATTAGTGGAAGAACCGGGCCACGTTCACTTGATAAAATGCCGTCTCGACCATCTCGAGCAGGAGCAGGAAGTCGAGGATGCGGAAGTTGTTCGCGTCCGAGGCATTGACGGGATCGAACGACGGCACGGAGCCGTTGAGCTCGGCGATGAACGGCTCGACCCGTGAGAGGGCCACGGCCTGCGGGATCGGCGAGTCCACGGCGGCGAAGCTCGGGACGATGGCCTGGTTGAGCAGGGTGTTCAGGTATCCGGCGTGACGCGCCTCGACGGTCGTCAGTCCCGCTGCGGTGGGGAAGTACTCGTCGGTCTGCTGGATCGCGAACAGTGCCCCGGCATAGACGCCAGTGCCGGTGTTCTCGAACGTCGCGGCGGCCTCGGCGAAGGTCACCTCGTCGGGCATCGCCAGGTCCCTGAGCATCGGCATCGCCCGGATCTTGGGCATGAGCGGATTGTCCTCGTCGTCCAGGAGCGTCGAGATGATCTCGACGTGAGAGGCCTCGTCGGCCAGGATCTCCCGGAAATTTCGCCGGTTCCAGTTGGCGTAGAGGCTCGGCAGCCGCCGATGCCCATGCTTCTCCCCCGCGCTCGCCTCGCGTGGGCCGCCGAGCACCCCGGCCACGCCCAGCGCCGAGGCCGCCACCCCGGCCAACGAGTCGCGGAGGAAGGATCGCCGCCTCGCTCCGGACGCGACGTCGGATCCCGCGCGGCTCATGACCTCAACCTGTTCATCAGAGAGCACCTTGACCGTCGGATTGAAGATAAGTGCGCGCATTACACATGACCTCAATGAGATTCTGAGTTTGCCCTTGTTCCTTCATGGTATGTCGCTTGGCCGAGGGCGAATTCGGCCCGGCTAGAGAGAAGAGTCGGCGTCTCTCCGAAGAGTTACGGAGAAATTCCCGGCGACGGCAACATCGTCGACGAGGTCATGGTTCTCGACCCGCATCGATCCCCTCATCGACTCGCCGGCCGTCGCCAAGGCCTGAAACGACCCCGATGATTCATCTACAGCACGAAAAAGCAGATTCCGGATTGATGGATTCGAATCGATGAATTTATGGTCCGGGCGGCCGACCTGCTTCCCACGGCACCTGGCATTGGCCATCATGGGCGCGTCGGTGGGAGCTACCTCGGGCGTCGGAGGGGGGAGCATGAGCTGCGTACGAGCGTCCCGGGCACGCGTGGCGGCGGCGGTGCTGGCATGGGCGTTCCTGTTACTGGCCGCGGGCAGGACGGCCTCGCCCGCGGAACCCGCCTTCGAGCGCCGGGTGATCGACCCGGACTTCCCGGGGGCTTACCAGGTCGAGGTGGCCGACGTCGATGGCGACAAACGGCCGGACATCATCGCCGTGGGCGGCGGGACGTGCGCCTGGTACCAGAACCCGACCTGGAAGAAGCGAGTCGTCAGCGGGCCGGACCGGACGCCTGGCATCATCTCGAGCGCCACGATCGACCTGCTGGGCAGCGGCCGGGCCGCCATCGCGATCGCCTACGAGTTCGCGATGAACGAGCCGAAGAAGGGCAAGCTGCTGCTGGCCACCCAGGACGCGCGCAAGGGGCTCGACGAGCCCTGGCAGCTCGCGCCGATCGCCGAGATCGGCTCGATCCATCGCCTCCGCTGGGGCGACGTCAACGGCGACAAGCGACCGGACCTGGTCGTGGCCCCGATCTTCGGCGCCGCGGCGAAGCCTCCGGGTTATCAGCAGCAAGGCGCCGCGGTCGCCGTCTACTACCTGAAGCGGGAGGACGATGTCCTGTCTTACTCAGGAGATCGGATCGATCAGGAATTCCCCGTCCTGCACGCGATCGACGTCCTCGACCGGGACCGAGACGGCTTCGCGGAAATCTACTCGGCGAGCAATCTCGGTGTGTGTGAGTTGCGGATCGGGCTCTTCAACGAGTGGTCTTTTGCCCCCCTCGTGGACGGGCACCAGGGCGAGCCGCCCCAGCGCGGCGCCAGCGAGGTCCACTTCGGCCGGTTGAAGGACGGCCGCGAGTTCCTGGCCACAATCGAGCCGTGGCACGGCAGCGAGGTGGTGGTCTACCTGGACGGGAAGGGCCCGCGGGCCCGCTCGCGCGAGGTCATCGACGCGACCCTCGCCGATGGCCACGCACTCTGGGTCGCCGACGTGGACGGCGACGGCGACGACGAGGTCTTCGCCGGACATCGCGGCAAGGACCACCGGGTCTCGATGTATGACCTTGACCCGAAGTCAGCTCAATGGACGCGGACCGTCCTGGACAAGGACATCGCCGCCCAGGACCTGCGCGGGGGAGATCTCGACGGCGACGGCACGCCCGACGTCGTCGCCGTCGGCGGCTCGACCCACAACGTCGTCTGGTACCGGTTCCCGAGGCGTTGAGCCGTACGGGACGCCTCAGCGGCCCGGAGCCCCGGACTGCCCGTCGCCGGGCTTCGGCTCGGGCCGGATGACCCCCAGGTCGAACGGCTCGTCACTACGGCCGCCCGGGATGAGCGGGATCGTGAAGGACACCGTCGCGTGGGCGACCCGTTGGGTCGAGGATTCGACCCCCCGCTGAGAGGCGGCCGTGTACCACAGGTTCAGGCGATACTCGCCCGGCGGGATGTCTTCCGCGCGGAGCGTCCCGTCGGGCTGGAGCCGCACCCCAAAGATCGCGAAATACGCCCGGCGATAGGCACGCCCCTCGGGGGACCCCCACCATTGCCGGGACCAGCGGGCCTTGGTGCTTTCTCCCTGGTTCAGCACATCCTGGGGATAGGGAATGACCGGCCGGTCGCTGACGATCTGGAAGAGCGAACTCGACACATAATCGGCATCGGGGTCGAACCCCGAGGGCGGCGCGATCCGGGCGACGACCGGGCGGCCCTTGCCACCGACCGTCACGCGGGTGGTCTCACCCGGACGGATTTCCAGGAGAGAGCCGTAGGAAGAACTGAACTCTGACCCGAGGGTCACTCGTAGCTCGCCGGGCACCACGCGCTCCAGGACGAATCGACCCTGGTCGTCCGCCCGGGTCTCCCCCGAGGCGGCAACGTATGGCTCGTCCCGACCGCCCGTCCGATCGGTGAACGAGCGGATGAAGGCGCCGGCGGCCGGCCCGGGGCCGACCCGCGCCTCGCCCTCGATCCGGCCCCAGAGCCGGGCCGTGATCACCGGGTTGGCCTCGATCGCGGACCGGTTCGCCTCGGCGAAGAAATCCGGGTGGACGACGACGACCGCAAACGATTTCCCCTCGGGGTCCGACTCGCGTTCGAGCCGGAACCGCCCCTCGGCATCGGTCTGTGCGACGGCTAGCGAGCCCTGGCGGATCAGTTTCCCGTTTCGGATGGAGACGTACGGCAGCCGCTCGATCTCGTCGTCCCTCATCGGGTAGGTGATGGCGACCTCCGCCCCGGTCAAGGGTATGCCGTCCGGGCGGCGCACCTGGCCCTCGACCACAGGGGCGACTTCCGGCCGGTCGAGCGGCGTCAACGTCACGTCGTACTCGACCTGCCGCTCGTCGCCGCGGAACAGGCGCGACTCGAACGGCTCGTACCCCTTGGCACGGAACCGGAGGCGGAACTCGGGCGCCTGCTCCACGTCCACGTCGGCCTGGAGGTATCCCTGCGAGGCGAAGACGCCGAGCTTCGCGGCCCACGCGACCTCGCCGGTCTTCGGGTCCGCGGTGCCAACCTTCACGTCGGCCTTGTCGATGGGCTTGCCCGTCTTCGCGTCGCGGAACCGGCCCGAGATCGACAGGCTGCGCTTGAGGGTGAACACGGCTTCCTCGCCCGGCACGACGCTTTGGCGATGGACCCCCTTGTAGCCGACCTGGCTGGCATTGATCAGCACTGCGTCCGCCGGCGCATCGTCCCAGCGGAAGCGGCCCGTCTCGTCGGGCGTCAGGAAGACGCCAAGGCAACGAAACCGTCGCCAGGTATCGACGCCGACGAAGGCATCGGCGATCGGCCGGCCTTGCGAGTCCTGCACCCGGCCGCGGATCGTGTGCGGCGGCCCGAGTGTGATCACCGCCGGGGCCGCATCGGCCTTCGCCTCGACCGGGGTGATCTCCGGCGAGTGCCCCTTCGCCTGAGTGACGAGGACCAGGCTCCCGGGTCGTGCGTGCGGGAAGCGGAAGCGGCCGGCGGCGTCGGTCATGGTGGTTGGCATGTCGTCGTGGAACGTGTCCTGCTTGCCATCCTCAAGCCAGCCGACCTCGGCCCCCGCGACCGGTTGGCCCTGCGCGTCGCGGACGTTGCCGGCGATCGCCACGCCGCGGGTTAGCACCTGGACGTCCGAGAAGTCGCGGAGAGGGTCCATCGGCTTCTCGTCGGGGTCGGGCCGTTCCGAGGGCAGGGGCTTGCCGTGCCGCCGCGGGTGGGCGTCGGTGTCGTCCAGGTAGTCCGGGTGAGAGAGATACAGGTAGGCGAACGTCATGTCCCGGAAGGACCGGCAGCGCCACTGGCCCTGCGCGTCGGTGACCGCGTCCACCATGAAGCACAGCTCATCCTTGTTCTTCTTGGCGCCGAGGTAGCCCCAGATCACGACCTTCACCCCCGCGATCGGACGGCCCTGCTCATCGACCACCTTGCCGCCGAGGGTCTGCTCGCCGGGGAAGAGATCGAGGGTCACCTGGCCGGGGATCTTCGGGTGGCGCCGATCCTGCTGCGAGAAAAAGAGCCGTTGCTGGACGTAGCCGTCGGCCCAGACGTCGAGCGAAAGGGAATCCACGGGGCGTGGCCCGGCGGAAAGGAGGACGCGGACACGCCCGTCCGGCCCGGTCGTCTTCAACGTCTGGGTCATCGCGTACCAGGCGCGGACACGGGCGTTCGCCAGCGGCTGGCCGGTGTCCATGGCGCGGACGATGACCTCGACGAGGGCCGGCTGCTTCGGGGGACGATTGGCGACGGGCGGCTCATCAGCCCGTGCCTCCGCGGTCACCCGTGCAAGCTGCATCGAGCCGAGCAGCCCGGCCAGGGCGGCCATCGCGATGGCCATGAGTAGCCGGACCGGCCGCCGCGCCAGGCAGCGCGGGGCCCCTCCCGAGCGGTCGATCCAGGCCAGCCGGCGGCCGAGCTTCGAGGTGCGCGCCATGGCCATCCCCAGGGCAGGGCCCGGACGTCGGGACGCGAGCAGGTGGGCGGCGACCGTGAGCAGCGAGGCGCGATAGGCCTGCGCGGAGCCCAGGAAGTGGACGCAGAGGTCGTCGCACGCCTGCTCGCGGACCCCCGCGACGACCCGCCCGGCGAGCCAGGCCAGCGGGTGCGGCCAGTAGAGGATCTCGACCCCCTTGCGGACCAGGTTCCAGAGGTAGTCGCCCCGGCGCACGTGAGCCAGCTCGTGGACAAGCACGGCGTCCATCACGGAGGCATCGGGATCGTCCATCAGGGCCTCGGGGACGATGATCGCCGGGCGCCACCAGCCGACGACGAGGGGAATCGTCACCTTATCGGAGGCGAGGAGTTTCACCTGTTGGGCGATCCCCAGCCGGGACCGCCACGACTCCAGGCCGATCCTCCAGGGGCCTCTCTCGACTGGCCGGCAACACCGCCTCAGCCTCGCCACCGCCACGAGCGAGCCGGCCAGGCGCAGGCCCAGCCAGGCCGCGACCGCCGCGTAGAGCAGCCACGCCGTGCTCATGACGGAAATCGAGCTGCGCGCCGATGGCGGGGCGGAATGCTGGGCCGGCGAGACGGCGGGACCGTGTGCGATCGGCGGGAGGGCCGGTTCGTCTTGTCGTGGGATCGGAAGGACGGGCGGGGGCAGTTCGGGACGCTTTTCAACCATGGCGGCGGGCAGGACCGGCAGTCGCAGCCGCGGCAGCAAGAGGCCGCAGGCGGGCAGGATCAGCAGGCCGGCGAGGCAGGCGTTCCAGAGCGCCGAGCGGGCCGCGGCGCGACGGCGCCCCAGCAGGGCATGGCCGAGGAAGGCCGCCACCAGAAAGGCCGTCGCCTGGGCGGCCAGCCCCGGCGCGGTCGACGACGGATGCGACATGAGGCCCGCGAGGCGGAGAAGATCGCTCATGATCGTGCTCCCGAGTCGTTTCCTCCAGGAGACCCTTTCTTGTCGCACCGGCCCCGCGATCGGGGCGGAGCCTGCCGCAGCGCGTCGAGCTGCTCCGGTGTGAGCTGCTCGTCCTCGATCAGCCGCAGGACCAGGTCCTCGGCCGAGCCGCCGAAGAACCTCGCCAGCACGCTCCGCAGGGCGTGCCGCTGCGCCTTCGCCCGCGCGATCGCGGCCCGATAGACGTACGCCTTGCCGCGAAGCTCGCGGCGGACGCAGCCCTTGGACTCCAGCACGCGCAGCAGGGTCCGTACCGTCGAGTCGTGGATCGCCGCCGGCAGTGCCTCGCGCACCTGCTCGGCGGTCGCGGCGTCGAGCCGCCAGAGGACGTCCATGATCTCGGCCTCACGGGCCGTGAGGGTCTCCGACGGCGATCGCGCCATGCCGCCTCCCGTGAATTCGTTAACACCAGATTGGAGCATACGGCCGGGCCGATGAACGCGTCAAGAAATTCCCGTGAATTTCTTAACGGAAGCTTTCCCGGCGGGCGTCCGGGCATCGACAAGCCGGCCGCCGTCCCCGAGAATGGCGGACCTGCCGTGCCGGCCGTTCGTCCCGCCGCCCAGGCCTGTTCCCGGAGCCCATCCGATGCGCCACGGTCGCTTCGCCCGCCTCGTCGTCGCGGTCCTGCCGGTCGTCCTCGTGTGGCCGGCCCTATCGCAGGAGGTGCCCCGGCCGCCTGCCAGACCCCGGGCCACCTGGCCGGGGCTCACCTCGGAAGGCTCGGTGCTGCTGCCCAACGGCTGGTCCCTGAAGCCGGCGGGCCGGCAGGTGCGGCTCGGCGACTTCCCCGTCCAGATCGCGGTCCATCCCACCGAGCCGGTCCTGGCGATCCTGCACGCCGGGTACGGCGAGCACGAGGTGATCACCGCGAACGCCGCCAGCGGCCAGGTCATCGGGCGGGTGACCGTGCCGGAGACCTTCGCGGGCCTGGTCTGGTCGCACGATGGCAAGAAACTCTTCGCGGGCGGGGGCTACGCCGACTGCGTCTACCGCTTCGATCATGCCGAGGGCTTCCTCTCCAACCGCGTCCGTCTCGCCTGCCCGGAGGGACAGGGAAGTCCGCAGGTGCCTGGCGGCATGGCCCTCTCGACGGACGGCAAGACCCTGTACGTCGCCAACGTGCAGGGGCACTCGCTGACCCGCTTCGACCTGGAGCAGGGGACGGCGCGGGAGCTGGTCTCCCTGGAGGCGGACTCCTATCCCTACGGCCTGGCCCACGATCCCGCGACGGGCCGCCTGTACGTCAGCCTCTGGAACCGGGCGATGGTGGTGGCGGTCGATGCCGAGGCCGGCAAGGTGATCGCCAGCATCGCGACCGAGGAGCATCCCAACGAACTGCTCCTGGCGCCGGGCGGAAAGATCCTGTACGTCGCGAACGCGAACCGCAACACGGTCTCGGTGATCGACACCTCGGCGGGCAAGTCGATCGAGACCATCAACACGGCGATCGATCCCCAGGCGCCGGCGGGATGCACGCCCAGCTCCCTGGCTCTGACACCCGACGGATCGATGCTGCTCGTCGCCAACGCCAACACCAACCACCTGGCCGTCTTCAACGTCAAGGAGGCAGGCCGCAGCACGCCGCTCGGCTTCATCCCCGCCGGCTGGTATCCCACGTCGGTCAGGGTCTCGCGCGACGGCAAGACGATCCACGTGGCCAACGGCAAGGGCACCAGCTCGCGGGCCAATCGCGACGGCCCGAATCCGCTGGCCGCCGGCGAGGGTCGAACCATCCGGGAGTACATCGGCGGGCTCTTCCAGGGGACCCTCTCGGTCATCCCCATGCCGACGCCCGACCGGATGGCGGCCCTGTCGCGCACGGTCTACGAGTGCAGCCCCGTCAAGAAGGGCGTCCCGGCGGGCGTCCGGGGCGAACAGCCGCCGCCCGACCATCCGATCCCCGGACGCGTCGGCGGGGCCTCTCCGATCCAGTACGTGGTCTATATCATCAAGGAGAACCGGACCTACGATCAGGTCTTCGGCGATATGCCCGAGGGGAACGGTGATCGCCACCTCTGCCTCTTCCCCGAGTCGGTGACGCCGAACCACCACGCGCTGGCCCGCGAATTCGTGCTCCTGGACAACTTCTACGTGGACGGCGAGGTGAGCGCCGACGGGCACGAATGGACGATGGGGGCGTACGCCACTGACTTCGTCGAGCGCACCTGGCCGCTGGCGTACCGCGGGAACCGCCGCGTCCCCTATCCGTCGGAAGGTGCCTTCGCGATCGCCCGCCCCGCGGGCGGCTACCTCTGGGACCGCGCCGCGGAGAAGGGGGTCAGCTACCGCAGCTACGGCGAGTTCATCAAGAATGGCAAGACGCCGGCAGATCCCGGGACGACGTCGGTCAAGGTCCTGGAGGATCACTTCGACCCATTCTTCCGGTCCTTCGACATGGACTATCCGGACGTCCGGCGTGCCGAGCGGTTCCTCAAGGAACTGGAAGGCTTCGAGAAGGCGGGCGAGATGCCGCGGCTCGTCGTCATGCGGCTCCCCAACGACCACACCTCCGGCACGAAGCCGGGCTCGCCGACCGTCCTCGCGGCGCTGGGCGACAACGACCTGGCGCTCGGCATGGTCGTGGAGGGGCTCAGCAAGAGCCGCTTCTGGAGCCGGATGGCGATCTTCGTGGTCGAGGACGACGCCCAGAACGGCTCGGACCATGTCGATGCTCACCGCACGGTGGCCCTGGCCATCAGCCCGTACATCCGGCGGCACACGGTGGATTCGACGATGTACAGCACGTCCTCGATGCTCCGCACGATGGAGCTCATCCTGGGACTGGAGCCCATGAGCCAGTTCGACGCCTCGGCGCGTCCGATGTATGCGTCCTTCACCAGAGAGCCCGACGTGGCGCCGTACGTCCGGCGTCCGCCCGGCGTGGATCTCAATGCCGTCAATCCCCGGAATGCTCCGATGGCCGAGGCTTCGCGGCGGCTGGATCTCGAGATCGAGGATCGCGCCGACGACATCCTGTTCAACGAGATCATCTGGAAAGCCGTCCGCGGGGTCGACTCGCCGATGCCGCCTCCGGTCCGGGCGGCGTTCGTGATGCCGCGGTGACGACCCGGGAGCTCCTGCGATGATCGGGACACGAGGCGAGGCTCCGGGGCGGTCCCCAACCGAATCGGGCGGAGGCCCGGTCGGCCTGATCGGCATCGGGCTGATGGGGACCGCCATCGCCGAGCGGCTCCTGCGGGCGGGGTATCGCGTGATCGGCTGGGACGTCGACCCCGAGCGGCGCTCGGCCCTCACCGCGATGGGTGGCACGCTTGCCGAAGGGAGTGCCGGGGTCGTCGCCTCGTGCGATCGCGTCCTGCTCAGCCTGCCCTCCGACCAGGTCGTGGCGCACGTCCTCCGCTCGGCGGACGTCCCGCTGCACGCCGGTCAGTTCATCCTCGACACCTCGACCGGCGCACCGACCGCGGCCGCCGAGCAGGCTGCGCGGTTGGCTTGCCGCGGCGTGGCTTATCTCGATGCGACCATCTCGGGCAGCAGCCAGCAGTTGAGAGACAACGAGGCGGTCTTCCTGGTGGGGGCCGCCGCCGAGCCGCTGGAGGATTGTCGAGAGATCCTCGAGTGCCTGACGAGGACGCTGATTCACTGCGGCCCGCCCGGGAGCGGCGCGCGGATGAAGCTGATCACGAACCTGGTCCTCGGGCTCAACCGCGCGGCGCTGGCCGAGGGGTTGGCCTTCGCCGAGGCCGTGGGCGTGGAGCCGTCGATTGCCTTGCGGGTCCTCAGGCTCAGCATGGCCTACTCGCGGGTCATGGACGTCAAGGGGCAGAAGATGCTCGACGCCGACTTCGCCCCGCAGGCCCGACTCTCTCAGCACCTGAAGGACGTGCGGCTCATGCTTCGCGAGGCCAGCGAGGCGGGGCAATCGCTGCCGCTCTCGGAAACGCACCGCCGGCTGCTGGAGCAGGCCGACGCGGACGGCTGGGGAGACCTGGACAACAGCGCCGTCATCAACGCCATTCGGGGGTCGCGTCCATGACCGCCTCGCCCCTCGCACCCGGGCCGCGGGCGGTGGTCCTGGCGGCCGTGCTGCTGGGGCTCCTGTTCGACGGTTTTGAACTCGGGCTGATGCCGGTCGCCTCGCTCTCCGTCTCGAAGAGCCTGCTCGGGGACGGGTTCACCCCCACGCTCGGCGGCGACTGGTTCGCGCGATTCACGGCGGCCCTGATGCTCGGCGCGGCGATCGGCGGGCCCGCCCTGGGGGCCCTGGGCGACCGCGTGGGGCGTACCCGGGCCATGGGTCTGAGCGTCCTGCTCTACTCGATCTTCGCGGCGGCCGGGGCGTGGGTGCAGACCCAGGAGCAGATGCTCGTGCTGCGGTTCCTGGTGGGCCTCGGCGTGGGCGGGCTCTGGCCCAACGGCGTCGCGCTGGTGGCCGAGTGCTGGCCGAGGGCCTCCCGGCCGCTCGTATCCGGCGCCATGATGGCCGGCCTGAACGGCGGGATCCTGATGCTCTCGCAGCTGGCACGCGCCTGGCCCATCACGCCGGATTCCTGGCGCTGGATCTTCGGGCTCTCGGGCGCGCCGGCAGTCCTCGGCGTGATCGTGCTGGTCGCGTTGCCGGAGTCGCCGGCGTGGCTGGCGGCGAGAGGCGCGGCTCGGACGCCCTCGCCGCCGCTCCGCGAGCTGTTCGGCCCCGGGCTGATCCGAATCACGCTGGCGGCGGTCGCCGCGAGCGCCGTGCCGATGGTCGGCGCGTGGGCCGCCAGCAAGTGGATGATCCCCTGGGCCGACAAGGTTGCCGGGACCGCGGATCCGGACTACAAAGCGGTGACACAGGGTTGGTGGGCACTCGGCGCCACGCTGGGCAGCTTCGTCGGCGCCCAGGTCGCCGGCCGGCTGGGACCTCGGGCCAGCTATCGGTGGATCAGCATCGGTGCGGCCCTGTCCACCGTCGCCATGTTTCAGCTAACGGCACCCCTGCGGCAGTCGTTCCACGCGTTGGTCTTCTTTCAGGGACTCGTGTCCACCCTTTTCTTCGGCTGGTTGGCCCTTTATCTGCCCGAGCTTTTCCCCACACGTGTGCGTGCCGCCGGGAGCGGCCTCGCCTACAACTGCGGCCGGTTCGCAACCGCCGGCGGGGTGCTGGCGGCGGGTGCCTTATTCACCGCCCTCGGGGGCGACTATCCTCGAGTCGGCACGATTTGCGCAGTGATTTACGCGCTGGGGCTCGTGGTGATCCGCTGGATCCCGGATGAACCGACGAGCACGCTCGACGACTTCAGAAGGGATTCATAGGTTCCGGGAATTGAGAAAAGGCCATCTCAGAATGGGTATTTCGACGAGCACCTCCGCAGTTCTCCTGATTGCCCACGGCAGCCGGCATCAGCCGGCCAATGACGAGCTCCACGCGCTGGCCGAGAGGATCGCGAGTCGCATGGGGCATGCGATCGTCGAGCCTTGCTTCCTGGAGCTGGCCGAGCCGGACATCCCGGCGGGTGGGCGGCGGTGCGTGGAGCGGGGCGCGGGCTGCGTGCTGATGATCCCGTATTTCCTGTCGGCAGGCGTTCACCTGCTCCGCGACCTGACCTCGGCCCGCGACGAGCTGGCGCGGAGCTTCCCCGCCGTCGAGTTCCGCCTCGGGCCGCCACTGGGGCCCCACCCGCTGCTGGACCACCTGGTCGCCGCCCGGATCGGTGAGCTCGGAAGCGGCGAGGCCGCGCCGATCACTTCATCCGCGCAGGAGATGCAGAATCGTTATGCACCGCTGGATCGTTAAGTTCGTGCGCCCGTTGGCACGGCGCATGCCGATCGATCGGCGCGCGGACCGCCATTGACACAAATGAGTCGAAGGGCTAGCGTGCTCCGTCCGATCTTCTCCAGGGAGGGAGATTCCTCGGATACCCCCGCCTTCAGTGCATTTCGCACGCATGCGCATTCTGCGCACTGCCGAGGCGTCAAAGGAGTGATCGCCGATGAGCGTTCCTTTCGAGTCCGTCAGTGTCCCCGCCCTGAACCTGAGGGCGCAGTACGAGACGATTCGTGACGAGATCGAGCCGGTCGTTCGGAGCGTTCTCGAGAGCCAGATGTTCGTGCTCGGGCCGGAGGTGGCGAGCCTCGAAGCCGAGGTCGCCGACTACTGCGGCGCGGCGCACGGGATCGGTTGCGCCTCGGGATCGGACGCCCTGCTGCTGCCGCTGATGGCCCTGGAGATCGGCCCCGGCGACGAGGTGATTACCTCGCCTTACACATTCTTCGCCACCGGGGGGGCGATCTGGCGGACGGGCGCCAGGCCGGTGTTCGTGGACGTCGAGCCGGATACCTACAACATCGACCCCGAGCTGATCGAGGCCGCGATCACGCCGCGGACCCGGGCGATCATCCCGGTCCACCTCTACGGCCAGACGGCCGACATGGGCCCGATCCGGGAGATCGCGCAGCGGCATCGCCTGGCAATCCTCGAGGACGCGGCGCAGGCGATCGGTGCCGCCTACCATGGCAGCCGGGCCGGGACGCTGGGCGACGTGGCCGCGTTCAGCTTCTATCCGTCGAAGAACCTGGGTGGGTTCGGCGACGGGGGGATGATGACGACCGACGATCCGGGGCTCGCCCGCCGGATGGCGCGGCTGCGTGTCCACGGGATGGAGCCGAAATATCACCACCACGAGGTCGGGTTCAACTCGCGGCTCGACGCCTTCCAGGCGGCCGTGCTCCGCGTCAAGCTCCGCCACCTCGACGAGTGGACCGACGCACGGCGGGCCGTGGCCGAGCGCTATCGGAACCTGTTCGCGTCTCATGGGCTGGACGGACGGCTCGGGCTGCCCAGCGAACGCCCGGGGCACTTCCATGTGTACAACCAGTTCGTGATCCGGGTCCCGGCGATCCTGCGCGACCGGCTGCGGGAGGAGCTCACGGCCAGGAAGATCGGCACGGAGATCTACTATCCGATCCCGTTGCACCTTCAGGTGTGCTTCTCGGCACTTGGACACCGCCCCGGCGACTTCCCCCGCGCGGAGTCCGCAGCCCGCGAGACGATCGCGCTACCGATGTATCCCGAGCTGACGGACGCCGAGCAAAGGTACGTCGTCGGTGCGATTCATCAGTTCATCGAGGAGCATGCCTATCCGTCGCTGATGACGGAGAGGGCCGCCTGAGCCCATCGCCGCGGCGCCCGGGCGCGGATCGGCCGTTCCCGGTCATGCACAGGCCTCGACGTTCGCGCCGGCCGCCGACTGCCAGCGGCGGCCGGTCGCATAACCGTGCCTGAGCCAGCTCAGCCCCTCATGATGCAGGCGGGAGATGCTGGCCTTCGAGCAGCCGACCGCCTCGGCGGCCTGCTCCTGCGTGCGGCCGTCGATGTAGATGAGCCGCAGGGCCTGTGCCTGCGCCCGCGGCAGCCGATTGATCCATGCCGCCACGGTCTCGTGTGTCTCAAGTTCGGTCCCGACCGGCTCGTCTGGCTCGGCCGTGACGACCCGTCCGTGCCGTTCCAGGACATCGCTCATCCGGATGACGGTCCGCGGGGCCGACTCGCTCCCCGGCGAGCCGTTCCTCATGAGCTGACGGCGGGTGTCGCGGACGGCGCCCCAGATGCGGTGCCGGGCGTAGGTCGAGAAATCCACGTTCCGCTCCGGCTCGTAGAGCTGTGCGGCTTCGACCAGTGCCAGGAAGGCCGCCGACTGGAATTCGTCTCGCCATTCGGGGTGGTAAGTCGTCATCCGCCGCGCCAGGGACCTGGCCAGCGGAAGGTAGTGGGTTGCCAGCCCTCGCTGGCGATCATCCAGGGGGGGCCTCAGTCGCTCCGGTCTGCACCGGGCGGGGTAGGCCGGCACCTGTCGGGGGACGCGGCCTGCGTCCGGTCCCTTGGGATCCTTACGATGCTCGGGATGGCAACGGAGGGGGAATGCCTCGCACGGGGCGGAGCATCTTCGGGCCTGTCGGGATGTGTGATCCATGGTGCACCTCGTCGTCGAGAGCCTTCTGCCGAGTGTCTGGGGGAGCACGATGCAAGTCGTGCTCGGTCCGGGGGCAGCATCGCCACCTGAATGCGGCGACCTCGGGCAACGTCGCCCGTCGCGGGAGACTACACAGGCAGGGCATCAACCGGATCGCCGTTGATGGAGGCCCGGCTGCCGGATCGATCCTGGAATGGCTCTCCACTGGGGCCGGTCCAGCCCCACTTCCCTGATCAGCGACTTCGCTGCCTGGGCGTTGGTACAGAGCCGAGAATGGGCGTCTCGAATCGCCTGGCGGATTCGCGTCAGGCAGGCGGTTGCGAGCACGGGATTGCAGCCGTTCCGCGCGGCGTAGGCCTGTGCGCGGCCCAGCCTCCGCCGATGCAGTTCCAAGCTGCCAAGCTCCTGTTCATTCCAGATCCAGAGCTGGACAAGGTGCTCGGCGATCTGGAAGATCGGTCGGACGGCGACCTGCGGTTCCCTATTCGAGATAGGGATAAGGGCGGGGGATGGGCTGGAGCTATCGCCCGGAACCACGCTGACCGGCACGCGCGGGCTCGGGCATGACGGGGACTTGGTAGGAACCATCGCATCGTTCCTTTTCCGAGTTGGCGGCGGACGGAGAGGGTTCACTTCAACCGATGAAGTCGTGATCGTCCGGAGCGACGATCAACGAGGGTCCCGACTGCGGCGTGGGGCCCCGACCAAACCCTTCGTGATGGTCGCTGGGACTCCCGTTCTCGGGATGTCCTGCTAAATATAGCCGCCACTCCTAATCTTGAGGGTTAGAAAAGGGAAGTCAAGGATACAAATTCCGAGAGTTGGCTACATTAGGTAGAGTTATGTAGTGTGCTGTCTAGCCTTTTCCTGCGAGAGTGTGACGGCTCACGACAGAGTCTATCCCCAATTAGGGAATCACCCTAGCGCGCGGGGTTCGCATGGAGAGACGGGCCGCGAGAATGAGCAAGCCCCGATCGGCACCGTTCAGTGAGGACACATCACAGGCGGATCGCCGAACAGAAACCCTCCTCACGGCTGACGAGGGATGGGTCGCGTCCGTCCGACGTGAGCTGGCGGAATGGTACGCCCGGAACCGACGCGATTTGCCCTGGAGACGGGAAATTAACCCTTACCGCGTCTTGGTTTCCGAGATGATGCTCGTGCAGACCACGGTCGCGGCCGTGATCCCGTACTTCGAGCGATTCTTGAAGCAATTCCCCGATCCGCAGACACTGGCGGCGGCCGACGAGGAGATGGTGTTGAAGGCCTGGGAGGGGCTGGGCTACTATCGCCGAGCTCGCCAGCTACAGGCAGCTGCCCGGAAGGTCGTCGAGGAGCACGGAGGTGAGATTCCCCCGGATTTGCAGGCGATCCACGCTCTCCCAGGCGTCGGGCGTTACATGGCGGGGGCCATCCTTTCGTTCGCTTTCAACCGACCTGCGCCCATCCTCGAAGCGAATTCGCAGCGGTTGCTCGCTCGACTCGTGGCCTTGAGGGACGAACTGAAACGAAGTTCATCGAAAGAGAAGCTCTGGGCCGCCGCTGAGGCTCTCGTCCCGCTTGAGGGCGCCGGGGATTTCAACCAGGCCCTGATCGACCTGGGGGCCCTGATCTGCACGCCACGTGAGCCGCGATGCCTGATCTGCCCGCTGTCCTCTCTCTGCGAGGCGAGGCGTCTGGGGCTTCAGGACCAGTTGCCCGTGATCGCCCCCAAGGAGTCTCTCCTCTCGGTCGTGGAGGCCTGTGCCCTGGTCGTTAACGAGGGGCGGGTCCTGGTGGTCCAGCGAGGCGAGGGCGGCCTGTGGTCGAGGTTCTGGGAGTTCCCGACCGTCAATCTGGAAGGGGCGGATCCCGCCGGTCGCGCCCGCGAGGGGAGGGTTGGCCTGGCCGAGGGGGTTGAGCGCTCCACCGGCATACCCATCACGCTGGGCCCGCAGGCCAGGAGCCTGAATTACACCGTAACCAGGCATCGCGTCACGCTGCGGGTCTACCTGGCCAGGGGGCCTGGGCTGGAACCCAGGCCGGGGCCAGGGTACATTGCCGCCCGCTGGGTCACGACGCGGGAACTGGGCGAGCTCACGCTGAACGGGCCGGGGCGGAAGCTTCTCGCGTGGATCGATCAGGATCCCGGTCGTCTCGACTGGCCGGGGGGACGTTGAATTCCCGGAGCGGCGTCCGTGTGGGAGAGTAGCTGGCGGCCGGGATCCAACACGGTCCTCAAGATGGTCCGGTCCTGACCATCGGCGGTCGGAGCCGATGCCGCATGGATGTGACGCCGAGAGGCATCGGCCGCGCGAACGCCGCCTTCGGCGAGCGGCCTTGCCCGGAGGGTCCGATCGCTCTAGAATAGTGAATGGAATCCTCTGTCGATCACGTGAATGAAGGGGTTGAGAAATCGTCCTCACCGGGTCGCCGTCGATCTTCTTCAGAAGGAGATTTCGCGCTCAATCCCTCGCCTCGGCACGATGCTTGTTGCCCGCGTTTTCCTGACGGTATCCGAACTCGAGGTCTGCGATTGTTCTCGAATCGAGGTGCCGTGGTGTGACGGCCCTTCGTGAGAACCCGACGCCCCGGCGACGTCCGGTCGCGTCTTCGCGGGGTGGATCGGTCAGCCAGTTCTTATGTTCGGCGGAAAGGGTCTTGCATGCCATCGGGTAAGGACATCTCGGGGGGCGGTTCAGGCGGGGGCAAGAGGAACGGCGGCGGAGGGATGACTCCTGGGACGACCGGGGGCCCCAAGAAGAACGCCTATTGCTCCTTCTGCCGCAAGAGCTTCCGCGACGTCGGCCCGCTGGTGGAAGGCCCGGGTGATGTCTACATCTGCGGCGAGTGCATCGAGCTCTGCCAGTCGATCCTCGACCAGGAACGCCGTCGCCGGGGCGTTCCCAAGACGCTGTTCACCGACATCCCCAGCCCGCGCGAGATCAAGGACCAGCTCGACGCCTACGTGATCGGCCAGGATCGGGCGAAGAAGGTGCTCGCCGTGGCCCTGCACAACCACTACAAGCGGCTCGTGCACGGCGAGGAGCCCGATCAGGAAGTCGAGCTCGACAAGTCCAACATCCTGCTCATCGGCCCGACCGGCTGCGGCAAGACCCTGCTCGCCCGGACGCTCGCCAGGATCCTCAACGTTCCCTTCGCCATCGGCGATGCAACGACGCTCACCGAGGCCGGTTACGTCGGCGAAGACGTCGAGAACATCCTGCTCAAACTGCTGCACGCGGCCGACTTCGACCTGGAGGCGGCCCAGCGCGGCATCGTCTACATCGACGAGATCGACAAGATCGGCAAGACGACCCACAACGTCTCGATCACCCGCGACGTCTCGGGCGAGGGCGTTCAGCAGGCGCTCCTGAAGATGCTCGAGGGCACGGTGGCCAACGTCCCGCCCCAGGGCGGCCGGAAGCACCCCGAGCAGCAGTACATCCAGATGGACACCAGCAACGTCCTGTTCATCTGCGGCGGGACATTCGTCGGGCTCGAGCACATCATCGCCCGCCGCGTCGGGCGCAAGACCATCGGCTTCGGCAGCCAATCCCAGGCCGAGCAGCACATGGAACTGGGGGAGCTGCTGGGCAAGGTCACCTCCGACGACCTCCTCGAGTTCGGCCTGATCCCCGAGTTCATCGGCCGCCTTCCGGTGATCTGCCCACTCAGCCCGCTGGACGTCGACGCCCTGGTTCAGATCATGACCGAGCCCAGGAACGCCCTGGTCAAGCAGTACCGCCGCTTCTTCGACATGGAAGGGGCCGACGTCGAGTTCACCCAGGACGCCCTGCTCGAGATCGCCAAGATGGCCAAGGCGAAGGACACCGGCGCCCGCGGCCTGCGGTCGATCGTCGAGGAACTGATGCTCGACATCATGTTCGAGCTGCCGGACCGGACGGCGAAGGAGAAGGGCAAGTTCATCGTGACGGCCGAGGTCGTCCGCAAGGAGAAGAACCTCTTCGACACGCCCCCCGTACCCATGACCGGCACCAAGTCGGCGTCGGAGCGGAAGAAGGAAAGCGCCTGAACAGAGCTTCGGCGGCTGGCGCCGGATTCTCTCGAGGACCGAGGTTGCCCGGACCCTGAAGTGGCGTCCGCGCGGACCGGACTGCCTCGGATCGCTCAGGCCAGGACCTCGATCGTGAATCCGCCCGGGGCGAGGAAATAGAAGGTCCACGAACCGTGCTGCCGGCTAGGGAGCGGGACCGCGAACCCATCTTCTTTGAGCCGCCTATTGATCTCGTTGACCTGTTCCTCGCTCCTCTGCCCGAAACCGATGTGAAAGGTCGCGGGGTATCTGACCTCGGACTCTCCGCCGACTTTCATGCTGGTGAGCGTCAGGATCATCCCGGCATCATCGGTCAGGAAGGCGATGTTCCTGTTCCCGCCACCGCTCTTTAACCCGAAGTAACGCGACAGAAACTCCTGGGCCTCGACCACGTCGTCCACCGTGAGATTCAGGTGGTTCAAGGTCATCGCGCGGATCTCCCGTGATCAAGGAGAGTCGGACATCTCGGACGGCCAGCCTGGGTGAACGCGGGCTGTCAGGATCCGGATGCCGGGCCGGCGTGAGCGGGAGCGTCCCTGACTTCCCGCGTCAGAACGACACCTGCGGGACCTGCCGCTCCTTCTCGGTCTCCAGCTCGAAGAGCTGCGCCGGGGCGAATCCCAGGGCGTTGGCCACCAGGTTGGTGGGGAAGCTCTGGAGCGTCGTGTTGTACTGCATGATGCTGTTGTTGAAGATCTGTCGGGCCGCGGCGATCTGGTTCTCGGTTGCACTCAGCTCCTGCTGGAGGGCGATCATGTTCTGGTTCGCCTTCAGCTCGGGGTACGACTCGGCGACCGCGAACAGCCGACCGAGCGCGCCGTTGAGCTGAGACTCCGCCGCCGCCAGGCCCGCCAGTGCGGCGGGATTGCCGGGGCTGGCAGCGGCCTTCTGCACCGCCGTCATGGCGGACGTTCGGGCCTGAGTCACCGCCTCGAGTGTCCCCTTCTCGTGGGCGAGGTACCCCTTGACCGTCTCGATCAGGTTCGGGATCAGGTCGTGCCGCCGCTTGAGCTGCACGTCGATCTGGCTGAACGCGGTCTTGAACCGGTTGCTCAGGGCCACCAGGGTGTTGTATGCTCCGGCCACCCAGAGCAGCGCACCCACGACGACTGCGGCCACGATCAGCAGGACCAACGTCAAACCCGTCATGGTACGGGAGTCCTCATCGATGAGCGCCTCGCGTCCCTGCCTCTTGTGGGGTCTCGGCCAGCGTCCGCCCCGACCGACGTACCACGATCTTGTGTTGTCCGCGCCGGCGTATCAAGTCCGAACAGACGACGTATCGCGGAATCCAGGATGGTCGACCGGACCGCTATGATCGTCATCACCGCCCGGCGCCGGGGCCGGAAGCACGCAAGTGAGGGCGTCCATCCGGCGATGATTGTCCTCGGAGAATGGCCCGGATAGCTCCCATTCCCAGAAGCATCCGGATCGCATAGAATCCCGCCACGCCCCAAGGCAAGGAAGCCTTGAGGCTTCCGACCGCCGGAAGGAATCCTACGCTCGATGAACCGACCCGCCGGACACCTCTGGGTCCTGGTTCTGATCTGCGCTTGCTCGCCCGGGTGCGCCACCATGAGGCGTCAGGCTCCCTCCCCCGACCTGCGTCCTTGTACCGATGGCTATGCCTACACGCGGGACGGCTGGCGGCTCGGGGTCAGGCATTACCGGCCGGAGCAACCCGACCCGGCCAAGCTCCCGGTGGTCCTCTGTCACGGCCTGGGGCTGAACGCGACCTTCTGGACGATCACCGACAACCACCTCCCCGCGCAACTCGCGGCCCGCGGTTACGAGGTCTATGTCTTCGACATCCGGGGCTCGGGGGAGAACGGCGAGCTCGGTCGCCATGATCGGATCAACCGAATCCTGCGCGGGACGCCGTTCCACGAGAAGGGGGAGTCCTCCTGGACCGTGGATGACCTGGTCCGCTACGACGTGCCCGCCATCCTCGACTACGTGGAGCGCGAGACCGGCCATAGCCGGGTTAACTGGGTCGGCCACAGCCTGGGGGGCATGCTGATGTTCCCTTACCTGGAGCTGAGCACCGAGCCGGAGCGGATCGCGAATTTCGTGGGCATGGGCTCCACCATCATCCAGGCGAAGACGCCCCAGACGCAGATGCTCCGGGCCAACGGCGGGATCCGGGCCCTCTCGAACGTCGCCAGCCCGGGACGCCTCGGACGCCCGCTCACCTTCTTCCGCATGCCCGGCATGGAGAAGATCGACAGGTTCTACTACACGGCCGAGAACGTGGACCGCCGCACCATCTCGCGGTTCTACGGCTACACGCTCGAGGACCCTGGCCCCGGGGCGCTGCTCCAGTTCGCCCCCTACCTGAAGCATGGCCATATGCTCTCGGCCGACGGCGCGATCGACTACTCGGCCCGGCTCGGAGAGGTGACCGTGCCGACGCTCATGGTCGCCGGCGCGTCGGACCTGATCTCCGACGTGCCGTCCACACGGCTGACCTTCGACGCCATCGGCAGCGCCGACAAGGTGCTCGTCGTTTTCGGCAAGGCGAACGGCCACGTCGCGGACTACGGCCACTGCGACCTCGCCTGGAGCCGCCACGCGCCGGGGGAGATCTTTCCCGTCATCATCGACTGGCTCGACCGCCGACAACCCGTCCGGCCCACCGCCCAGTCAGGGGGGCGGGCGCCGGCCTCAACGCTCCACTAGAAACGCATCGAGGCAGATCTGCGACCAGGTTTCGAAGTCTCCCCTGATCCGGGGCAGATCCGCGATCGGCACGAACTCCGGTTCGGCCAGCCCCTCCTCCCGCGGCGAGACGCCCGGACGTTCCAGCTCGTAGAGGTGGACGACCCCGAGGTGGACACTGCCCACCGGTGTCGAGTCGTCATTGATCAGGCCGACGAGCCGCAGGCTCCCGGGGCTCGAGACCTCGACCTCCTCCTCGAGTTCCCGACGCATCGCCATCGCGTAGGCGTCGAACCCGCGCCGGCCCTCCGCGTCGGACTCCGCGACGTGTCCCCCCACGCCCAGCGACCGCAGTCGGTGGAGCCGGGCCTCGCCCTGCGACTTCCCCCTCCGGTAGCAGAACACCGCGTCGCGGCAACGCAGCACCACGTACGGGATGATCTGCTTGAGGCTCGGGTCATCCTCCACCTCGGACCTCGGCCGGTAGTCCATCAGCTCGGGCGCCAGCAACGCGCTCAGATAGCGGTCCGCATCCGGGTGGAAGCCCTGGAAGCGGCCCAGCCGATCGAGCTCCGACCCGGGGACGACCAGCACACGCTCGCTCGAAGGATCACTCACGAGGACCTCGAATTCGCAGGGGATGGGGCAGACTCCTCACCTCGGATCGCCCTTGCCGCCCGGCCGGGATGCCAGGGCCGAATCGCGGGGAGGGGGGAAACTTGCCGAGAGCGTCAAATCCCGTGACATCGCCCGCCCGGCATTCCTCGATCCGGCCAACACCCGGCGCGCAAAGCGAGCCGCACGGCGGTTCCGCTATCTTGAAGATACACCATTCTCAGCCGCGAGCTGCGCGAGGTCGAGTGCGGCAAGTCGGCCGGTGAGATGTGCGACATCCAGGCGCTCTGCGGCGAGATCATCGAGCGCCTGAGTCCAGGAGGAGCGGTCGGGGGGGCGGCCATCGTCTTCCTGCTGGTCCACGTCGAGCCTGCGCGTCCGTGTTGATGCGAGCCTCCCAACAGCCCGTCGTGGGCGCGCCGGCGGGCCGGTCGGGGAAGGCGGCCACGTTGCCGGATGCCGACCCCTCGGATCGTCGCGGCGATACGACCGCGGCCGGGGCAGGGGCCCGGGCGACGCTGGGCTCGATCGAAGAGCAACTCGGCAGGCTCCAGGAGTTGATCGAGGTACGAGCGGGCCTCCTGTCGGAACGGCGAGGATCGCTCACCGGTCGGTCGAGCTCAACGGCCGTGATGTGCCCCGTGTCCACCGTGTTCCGGGGCGAGGACGGGCTGCTGTAGCGCGGGCCCCGCCGTCGAGGTCTCCAGCCTGCCACCAGGCGGGACGTCAGCCGCTCGCCGTTCGGTAGCCATGCCGTGCTTGTAGCCAGCCTGGACCAGCCAGAGATTGACGGGATAGGCAACGAACGCACCGGCCAGCGTCGCCAGCGACATGATGGCCCAGAAGCGAGGCGAGCTCGGGTCCATCGCCCTCATGTCGGCCAGCATCAGCAGGACCATCACCGGGATCATCCCGGCCATGACCCCGTTCATCGACAGCCATTCCGGCAGGAACGACTTCCGGACGGCCAGCAGGTAAGAGCCCCCGAGCATCCCGCGCATGAACAGCGCCTGGAAGATCAGCAACCCGAAGGCGAAGCCGGCCAGGTACTCGAGGATCACGTCCAGCCACATCGGAAGGCCGAACGCGGAGGTAATGACCGCGGAGGCGATGATGCCGGTCGCGTCGCCCGCCACGCAATGGATCGTGGAGCCGACGCCTTGCTTCCAGAGGGGCTCGACGAATCGCTCATGCGCGCCCGCCGCCGGCTCCTGACAGGACAGGACGTAGAGCGCGGCGCCGACGGGACCGGTGTAGAGCGTCATCAGCAACCAGCCCCACTTCATGATCATCGGCTGGGGCGTCCTCGTGAACGAATCCAAGGCGACATAGGCGACCGAGGCGAGGGTCAGAGCGAACCAGAGCCCGAGCGCTACGTCGATTGCCCGGTCCCGGATCTGGGCCCCGGCTCCTACGAGGGCGAGCAGCACGCCCGCCCCCAGCGCCAGCACCGAGAGGACTCCGACGGCGGCGAGTTGCGGCCCCGTCGCCCGCGGGGCCATGGCCATCCCGGTGTGAGGCCCGTCACCGTGTCCGGTCATCGCTTCCCCCTTCCTTTCATTTCAGTTCATGTCCGACCACTCCAGGAATCCGCGGCAGGACACGGTTGAAAAGCCTCAACTCCGACCGAAGCCGCAACATCCTAACCGTCGATAAAACGTGAGTCACGGGAATATCCGCGTGCCGGGGGAAGGTCATGGAATCGAGGCGATCGCGAATCGGTCTCGCACTGGTGGCAATTCTGCTCACCGGTGAGCCGGCCTTTTCCCAGGAGGCGGGTCGCCAGACGTCGCCCGGGATGGGTCCCCCGGGCGATCGCGGGGCGATGTCCATGCCCATGGGCGGCCGCCAGCCGGAGCCAGCCCCGCCGATGCGCAGGGGCGGTTCGATGTCCATGCCCGGTGCCCGCCCGCCCGCCGGGGCGGCCGGGACCTCGAGCGGGACGCCGATGGCCCTGCCGATGCCCATGCGGATGCCCATGGCGATGCCGATGGACTCCGTCACATCCACGACGCTGCCCGGGGGGCGGATCACCCCGCCGCCGGGCGTCCCCGCGACGCCCCTGAGCGAGCTGGAGGGGCTGGCCGTCCGCACCAACCCCACCCTGGTGCAGGCCCGGGCGCAGGTGGACGCCTCGCTGAGCAAGTCGCTCCAGGCCGGGCTCCTGCCGAACCCGATCGCCGGCTACGTCAGCGAGCAGATGGGGACCGGCGGCGGCCCGGGCGAGACCCAGGGCTGGTTCGCCGAGCAGGAGATCCCGCGCGGGGGTAAGCTGCGGCTCAGCCGCGCCAAGTACCGGCAGGAGGCCGCCCAGGCGCAGATCCAGGTCCAGGCCCAGACCCTGCGCGTCATCAATGACGTGCGGATCAGCTACTTCGAGGTCCTGGCCGCCCAGCGGATGCTGGCCGTCGAGCGGCACCTGCTGACGAATTTCGAGGAGATGGCCCGCACGACACGGGAGCTGGTCAACGTCGGCCAGGCGAACCGCCCCGATTTGCTCCAGGCCCAGGTGGCCGTCCAACGCCAACGCGTGAAGGTGCGGGCGGCCGAGAACCGCCTGAGGAAGTCCCGCGTCGACCTGGCGACCGTGATCGGCGTCCCCGAGTTGCCCTTCGAAGCCCTGGAGGATGACCTCGAGCGAGAGGGCCCGCCCCTGGAGTGGGACGCGGCGCTGCATCAGATCCTGACCTGCAGTCCCGAGATCCAGGTGGCCCGCGCCGAGGTGCTGCGCGACGAGATCACGGTTCGCCGCGAACGTGTCCAGCCGGTGCCCAACATCTTCACGCGGGTGGAGAACGGGTACAACTTCGAGGAGAATGCGGTGACGACCGGGGTCCAGGTCGGCTGGAGCCTGCCCATCCTGAACCGCAATCAGGGCACGATCCGCGAGGCGATGGCCGAGGTGACCCGCGCCCGCGCGGAGGTCGCGCGCCTGGAACTCGTCCTGCGCCACCGCCTGGCCGAGACCTTCACCCACTACCAGACGGCGCTGGCCACCGTGCAGGTCTATCGCGACGAGACCTTGCCCCAGGCCCGCGAGGCCTACGAGCTAACGCTCCGGAGCTACCGCCAACGCCGGACGCCCTGGGTCCATGTCGTGACGGCCGAGCGGACATACTCCGACGTGAACGAGGAGTACCTGGAGGCGCTCCTCGAGTTGCGGAGGACGGAGGTCGCCATCCGCGGGATGCTGCTCGTCGGCGGACTTTCGTTGCCCGAGCCGCCGACGCCCGGCGGACACATCGACGCCACGCCGCAGCCGCGGTGACGCAGGGTCAATCGGGACGCCAGGGACGGGGGCGGGGGCCGAAGACGCTCGAACCGGGCGGGAGCGGCTCCAGGCCGTTCATCACCTTATCGTAGAGATCCGGCGGAAGGACGCGGACGATCGTCGAGAGACCCTTGACGTGCGACCAGTCATGCCGCATGCCCCGGGCCTCCCTGCGGGGGAGACGGCTGGCGTCGTCCTCGGGCGTGGTCATCGCCATGCCCCCCTCCATGTTCTGCGGGAAGCCCGGGATGCGGGCGCGGGGGTCGCCCGGCCCGACACGCATCATCGGCCCGGCCATCGAGACCATGTGGTTCATCGTATGATGAAACATATGACAATGCATGATCCAGTCGCCCGGGTTGTTGGCGATGAACTCGACGTCCCGCGCCTGGGCCACGCCGACGAGGACATTGTTGCCGGGGATCCACCCCGTCTCGGGGATCCGCCCGCCTTCGGTCCCCGTGACCCAGAAGGTGTGCCCGTGGAGGTGGATCGGGTGATGGTCGGCCGTGCTGAAATTGACGAACCTGAGGCGCACGCGGTGACCCAACTTCAGGACCAGCGGCGTGGTCATCGGCGCGCAGCGGCCGTTGAAGGTCAGGAAGTTGAAGTCCATCCCCTGGCTGTTCGGGATCGAGGTGTTCGGCAGGATCTGGAATTCCTGGGTGATGAGCGCGAGGTCCTGATCGACGACCGGATCGTGGGCTTTTCGCGGATGGACGATGAACAGGCCGATCATCCCCATCGCCTCCTGCATGGCGACGTGGGCGTGATAGAAGAAGGTGCCGTTCTGGTGGAGGTCGAACTCGTAGACGAGCCCCTCACCCGGGGGGATGAAGTCCTGCACCAGTCCGGGGACGCCGTCCTGGCTGACGGGTACTTCGAAGCTATGCCAGTGGATGGAGGTCGGCTCGGGCAGCCGGTTCTCGACGATCACCCGGACCCGGTCCCCCTCGTTGGCCTCGATGATCGGCCCGGGCATCGTGCCGTTGAAGCCCCAGACGTCCATCACGAGGTTGGGGAGGAACTCGCGCCGGACGGGCTCCGCGACCAGGTGGAATTCCTTGGCACCGTCGCGTTCCACGAAGGGCAACCTCGTCAGGTCGGGGCCGTGCACCGCGACGGGAGGCAGCCCCGGCGGCCGCAGGCCCGGGACGAGCTTGCCCCGGTCGGTCGGGCTTCCCACCGGCCCCCCGGCGCTCGGGCGGTCGCGTGGGTAATCCCGGAAGGGCTGGGGCCGGTCCGCCGCGGCCGGCGTCGCCCCGGCGGCGGTCAGGCCGGCGGCGGACACAGCCCCGGAGCCCAGGAACTTCCTCCGCGTGGACCCGCGCTTCATGATCCCTGCCCCTGGAGCGTCATGGACGTGGCCCCCGTCCGACCCGCGACAGCCTCAGCACCAGTCTATCACACGCATCGATCGGCGACGGACCGTGCGGGTGGGCCAGGTCGGTGGGGCAATTCACGGCATCGCGCGGGGCATATCAGGGTTTGCCGGCCTTGTCCGTCCACTCCTTGCGCGAGCCCTCGATACGCAATAAGCTGGGGAGCGGCTTGCCGTCGCGGACGACGAGATAGGCATCGGCGCCGGGGACGCTATCCCACTGAAGGGTCGCGAGGCCCCGGGTTCGCACGGCGCGGGATGGTGCCGTGCTGCGTCCCTGTGAGCCGACGGCGATGAGCGCGTACTCGTGTTGCCCCGAGCCGTCGTCGCGGACCACGGCCGGGGCATCCGGCACGGCGAGCGGCTCCTGTCGCAGGACGCCGCCCCAGAGTTGCAGGACTTCCGAGGCAGCGGGCAGGCCGCCTCCGCCGTAGCCGCCCCCGCCGAGCGACATCATGCCCTGGCCGATCAGCGCGTCGGTCAGCGGCTCGCCGTGGCCCGGCCGAAACGTCTGGAACCGGAGACGCCCGGGGTGAGTCAATCCATTCCATTCGGAGCAGGGCACCTCCGAGAATTCGACCCCCTCGCCCTGGATGATCGCCATCTGCCGCCAGGCGCCGTCGAGCCAGACGTTCCACGAGACGTGACCGGGTGCGCGGCGGAGGCTGCCGTCCCGCTCGAGGGCGTGGAATCGGTCGTCGAAGGGATCGTCGATCTCACCCTTGATCAGGCGGCTCCGGACCCAGAGGCCCCCGGGTCCGTCGCCGAGCGAGCGGGCGTAAATCCCGCGGGGAATCTGCTGGGCCTCGAAGCCCTTCTCCCAGGGATTCCCCGTGTCGGAGACGATCAGTTCCTTCCTGACGATCAGCCGGTCCACCTCGAGGACCTTCGGGCCCTGCGGCGTCTCCCTCATCAGCCCGTAGGTCGCGGCAACCGAGAGCACGACGGTGACGATCCGGTCTTTCATGGGAGCCTCCGCGGCGGGAGAATCGAGAGGAGATGGCACTCAGTGAGCCGTTTTGACCTGGATCGAGCCTGGTTCCCTTCCAGCGTGCGAGGGGCACGAGCAGGAAACGTCCTGGCTCCGTCCCGGACCTACGAGCGGGTCAATCGCCCCTCGAATTCCTCTCTCCACACCGTGGCCAGCGCCGGGAGCTCCAGCAGGCGGCGGATCGCCGCGGGGTCGACATCGCGGTCGAGGATCAGGCGGAGCATGTCGGTGACGGAGATCCGGCGCTCGTCCTCGTGGAGGCGTTCGATCGGATCCCCGGGGGCGACGACCCCCTCCTCGCGGATGGCGAAGTAGATCCCGGGATGGCCGGCCTCCAGGAATCGCTTCACCATCGCCGGGTCGCCGAAGCGAAGGCCGAGCTTGTAGCAGGGCATCCTCGGCTGGGTGACGGCCAGGCGAGCCGTGCCGATCCGGAACTCGTCGCCGATGTGGACCGAGCTTTCGAGCAGGCCCTCGGTCGTCAGGTTCTCGCCGAAGCCTCCTGCCTCGAGGTCGCGGCCCAGACGCGCGCGCCAGCCGTCGTAGTGCTCCAGGGGATAGGCGTAGACCGCCTTGTCCGGCCCGCCGTGGACCGTCAGGTCGGCCTGGGCGTCACCCTCGAAGTTGTGCTCTCGAACGCGGATCGATCCCTCGACCGGCTCCTTGAAGATCGATGTTCGGACCGTCCGGCCCTGCCAGGCGAACTCCCGAGGCAGACCGACGTTGAGAGACACGACGCGCATCAGCCTGCTCACCCTCCGGGCGCGCAGGTCGTGGCCGGGCACTCATCGCCGCGCCCGGGAGGGCGCGCGACCAGGTGTTTGTTTCGACTCGGGCGAGGCCCAGGGGATGTACGCCGTCTGGAGGACCTCGCCGCTCTTCCGATCCTGCGCGAACACCACGATACCGAGTTTCTCGGCGTTCCACACCGGGTCGAGCGGGAAGGGGAAGCGGAGGGTCGCGGACTTCGACTCGTCGAGGGTGGTGAACTCGAACCGCGTGAGCCGCGCGGGGAATCGGGCGGTGAGCGCCTTGTTCGCGTTCTCGCCGGAGGCGACCTCGGTCACGACGCGGTCGTCGCGCAGCACGGCGCAGATCAGCAATTCACGGCCCTTGACCCGACCGGACAGCGGCGAGACGGTGGCCTCGACCTCGCCGGAGCGGCCCTTTTCCGAGAGGCGAAGGGTCGCGGACAGTTCGACGAGCGGCCTGCGCACCCGCGCTTCGCGGACGGCGGCCTGGATGCCGGCCTGGTCGCGTCCGTTCTCCGTCCGGTATCCGTCGACCATGACCATGGGCGTGTAATAGAGCCCGTACTCCGGGTGCTTCGGCTTCGTGTAGAGCGTGTTGTAGGCCGCCTGTCGCTGGCTGTAGAGCTTGTCGGAGAACGGGTCCTTCCACGGGTCGTTGAAGTAGTCCACGTGGAAGGCGACGGGGACGATTCGGGGATTCCCGGCCGCGACGGCACCGAGAATCCGCTCGGCCTCGGGGCACATGTCGCATCCCTGGGAGGTGAACAGCTCGACCAGCACGAGACGGTCGGGGGTCGATCCGCCTGGGTGCTGGGCCAGAGCTGGTCCCGGGGCGATCGCCAGGCTGACCATCCAGAACAGGGCCGCGAGACTCCATCGCACGACCGGGTCCCTCCTCCGCGGACGGCCCGCGCGAGAGCCCCGCGGTCGCGGGAACGCCGGCGGGCGATGACTGGAGAAAGGACGAGCGGATTCCGCCGGATATTCGACTCCGGCGGCCCGGATGCAAGGAACTTCAAACGCCTCCCCGGGCGGCTCAATGCCGGAAGAGGAATTCCTTGGAGTTGATCAGCACCCAGCCGAGGTCCTCGACGGCCGACCGCAGGTCCTTACCGGCCTTGAGGTGCTTGACCGCGGCGGCGAGCTCGGTGGCGTTCGGCTCGCGCGAGAGGGCGATCATGTAGAGTTCCTTCGTGATCGCCTCGGGCGACTTGCCGCTTCTGGCGAGCTGGTTCATCCGGCCGCCGTCCTCGTGGAGCTTGCCGTTGACCGTGGCGCCGCCGATGAGCTGCAGGGCCTGCGAGAGGTTGGAGTCGCTCTCGCGCTCGCATTCGCAGGCCAGTTCGCGTGCGGGCCGGCCGAAGGTCTTCAGGAAGGCGTTGTCCATCTTGCCGTCCGGGATCTGCGTGGCGCGGGCGCCCTTCGGCAGGCCGTCAAAAGCAGTGGTCGTGCCCGTCAGGGTCGAGATCGCATCGAGCAGGACTTCCGCCGGCTGGAGTTTGGTCAGGGCGTGCGAAAAGTACAGGCCGTCATCGGCGTTCAGGGCATTGGTACGGGCCGAGAGCTGGTACGTCCGGCTCCGGAGGACCGTCCGGATCAGGTCCTTCAGCTGGTAGCCGCCCTTCACGAAGGAGGTCGTGAGCCCGTCGAGCAGCTCGTCGTTGGAGGCGGGGTTCGAGTCGCGGAAGTCGTCCACCGGCTCGACGATCCCGCGGCCCATCAGGTGGAACCAGACCCGGTTGACCAGGCTGCGGGCGAAGAACGGATTCTCCGGGCCGGTCAGCCATTTGGCGAGGCGGATGCGGCGGTCGACCTTGGCGTCCTCGAGCACCGGGCCTCCGAGGGCCTTCGGTTTCATGACCGTGCCGGTGCGCGGCTGTCGGACATCGCCGGAGCCGGTGGAGTAGATCACCTCCTCCTCCGGCAGGTTCCCCTTCTTGCGGCCGACCTGCGAGAAGAAGGCCGCGAAGCCGTAGTAGTCGTCCTGGGTCCAGCGCTCGAACGGATGGTTGTGGCACTTGGCGCACTGGATCCGGACGCCGAGGAAGAGCTGCGCGGTCGTCTCCACCGCGCTCTCGGGATCGCGGCTGATCCGGAAGTAATTGGCCGCGGGCGTGGCGAAGGTGGAGCCGTCCTGGGTCAGCAGCGTGCGGACGAACTGGTCCATCGGCATGTTCCGCTCGAGGGCCGTGCGGATCCAGCGGTGGTAGACGTACGCCCCCTTGGGCTGGATCAGCCGGCCGTTGGAGCGGAGGACGTCCGCGAACTTGAGGGTCCAGTAGTCGTAGAACTCGG
Organism: Isosphaeraceae bacterium; assembly: GCA_046349995.1. Classification (GTDB taxonomy): domain Bacteria; phylum Planctomycetota; class Planctomycetia; order Isosphaerales; family Isosphaeraceae; genus Aquisphaera. The sequence goes on from JAXMBE010000056.1 coordinate 36,102, forward strand.
GCCGTTCCAGCAGCCGGGCGATCACCTGATCACGGCGGTCCGGAGCCTTCGATGAGAGGAACTCGCGGACCTCCTCCGGCGTGGGCAGCACGCCGATCGTGTCGAGGTAGACCCGGCGGATGAACTCGGCGTCGGTGCAGACCTCGGACGGGCTGATCCGCATCCGGTTGAGCTTGCCGAAGACCGTCCGATCGACCACGTTGTCCTGCGGCACCTCGGCGGGCTTGAAGCCGGGCACCTCGACCAGGTGGGTCAGCCGGATGTTGGCGACGAGGTTCAGGTAATGCGCGATGATCGCGACCTCGCCGCGGTTCTTGAAGCGGACGTAGGCGCCGGCGTCGACCTCCGCGATCTCGGGGCTGGACGAGTCGTAGTAGCAGATCGGCGTCACGTCGCGGACCGTGCCGTCGGCGAGGTGCAGGAGCACGACGACCTGCTGCGTCCGCGCCGGGGCGTTCAGGACGCGCGACTCGGGCACGATCTCGAGCTTCACGGGCGCGACCGCTGCCGGGTCATCCTTGGCCCCCTCGGCGATCCAGTCGCGGATGAATTCATGACTCTTCGTCTTCCGGGTCAGCTTCAGCCCTCCCTCGTGCGCAACCTCGCCGAGCGGCTTGGTGAGGATCAGGCTGCTGTCGGCGGCGAGGGTGTTGATCCGCCGCCCGGCCGTGTCGCGGCTCAGCGTCAGGAAGTCCTGGTCGGGCAGGTAGCCGCGGAGGCTGAGGCGGAAGCCCCCCTTGCCGGTCGGCGTCCCGTGGCAGGCGCCGGTGTTGCAGCCGGCCTGGCTGAACGCGGGGATCACGTCGCGGCGGAAGCTCACCGGGGAGGGTTGGTCCATCCGCTCGACCCTGATCGCCGTCGAAACCTCGACCGAGCCGTGCCGGGCGACGATCGTCGCGGTCCCGTTCCCCTTGGGCACGACCTGACCATGATCCGAGACCGCCGCGACCTTCGGATCGAGGCTCGACCATTCGAGGGCGCGTGTCAGGTCGCGTACCGTCCCGTCCGCGTAGCGTGCCGTGACGATGAGTTGCCGCGTGGCCCTGCGACCCACCAGCGGGGGATTTTCCGGTCCGATCGTCACCGAGGTGGGCTGACCGATGAGGGCCTGTCGCTCCGCCGCCTCGTCCGCCGCGGCCCCGGGTGCCGCCGAGAGCAATCCGCCCAGGATCGCGACGAAGTAGCGGGCGATCGGCTGGCGCAAGGTCCTTCGATCGGGCATCGGTCGTTCCTCCCAGCCAGTTCGCGGCTTCGACAGGCGAGACGGACGGGCGCATGAGCGGTCCCCCGTCCGGGTCGTTGGCTTGAGCCGAGTATTGATCAGCGGGCGCGGCAGAATGTTAAACAATATGATGACAATGCCGAGATCTCCAAGAAAAGTCAAACAATTTTCGTGTGGTTGCGTGCAGGCGGCAGCGGTCTCGGATCGGTTGGCCGTCCTCAACGCGGCCCAGGCCCCGGAGACTTCACCGGCGGAATCAAGCGACGGAAGTCGGGTCGGGAGCGGAGCGGCTCGAATGCGGGCGACTCGTCCAGCTCGCGCCGATCCACGTTTCCCGCGGCGACCGCGCGGCGGAGTTGGAGCATCGCGTGGTCGGGATCGGCCTTGATCAGGGACGGCGAGGGTCCGGGGCCGAGGGCGCCGAAGAGGTCGGACGCCTCGGCCCAGAACGTGGCGTACTCGCGTCCTTCCTGCGGGAAGGATCGGAACGCGTGGATCCCGCGCGCGAAGGAATCCGCCGCCGCATGAGGATTGCCGAGTCGGTAATGGGCCATGGCGAGGAAGAACCAGTCGCTCGCGTCCCTGCCGCGATTGAGCAGCGACGAGCGACGCAGCGTCGTGATCGCCTCGTCGAGCTCTCCGGCACGGTAGAGGCAGATCCCCAGGGTGTTGACGTTCGTCTGCTGCGAAGGGGCACGCGCCACGGCCTTGCGGGCCAGGGCCAGGGCCTCGCGGGGGTCGTTCTTCTCGTGACCCGGGGCCGTGGCCAGGTTCCAGGCCAGCGCATTCGTCGCGAAGTCGTTCTCGGGATCACGTCTCAACGCCTCCCGATACGCCTCCCGGGCCTCGTCGAAGCGCCCTGCCCGGTAATTGCAGAATCCCAGGTGAGCGAGCGTCGGGGCGTGCCCCGGCATCAGCCGCACCGCCTCTCGCGCCTCGGATGTCGCCTCGTCGAATCGGCCTCGCATCGCCAGGACGGTGCTGAGCGCGATACGAGAATCGGCGCGGCCGGGCTCGAGCCGGACGGCGTCCTCGTAGCAGGTGATGGCCTCGTCGAGGCGGCCGAGCCCCTCCAGAGCTTGCCCCAGGCCGTGATGCGCCGTATCGTCGTCGGGATCGATTTGCAGCGCCTCGCGGAATTCCGCGGCCGCGGCATCATGGCGGTGATACGCAAGCAGTGCGGATCCGATCGACGTGTGCACCTGAACATTTCGAGGGTTGATCCGGGCGGCCTCGCGGGAGAGCTTCATGGACTCCTCGAGCATCCCCGGCGAGTGCGGGGGATCGAGGTCGCTCAGGTATCTCAACGCGGAGGCCAGGTTCAGGTAGGCGTAGAAGTCGTTCGGCCGGGCGGCGATCGTCTTCCGGAGTACCGCGATCGCTTCGGAGAGGATCTGACGCGACTGCTCCCCCTGTCCTCGCTCCCTGAGGGTGTCGCCCAGGCAGAGGAGATGGCGGCCGTTGCCAGGCCGGAGCCGCGTCAGGTCCTTGAAGACGCTGATCCCCTCCTCGCTCTCGCCCCTCCGCACCAGCGCGTGGGCCAGCTCGTGCGCGGTCTCGGGGCGGATCATCCGTGCGGCGGTGTAGTAGCGGATGGCCTCCTCGCGACGTCCGAGCTTCTCGAGCGCCCGCGCCAGGTCGTAGTTCAGCCAGATGTCGGTGGGGTGAAGGCGACGCCCCCGCCTCAGCACGGCTTCGGCCTCGGACTTCGCACCCGCGTCGCCCAGGGCCTTACCCAGCAGGTCGAAGCTGACTGTGGGGAGCGTCTCGTCCTTCTCCGAGGCGACCAGCGCGATGAGGCGGTCGCGGCGCGCGGCACGATCGGCGACTTCCAGTGCGTCGCGGAGGTTGTTCCGCCAGGGGTCGGGGTCTGCCAGCCTGGCCGTCGAGGTGAGCCGTTTCGCGCCCTCTGACCGTTCGAGGAGATCCCTGCGGACGGCGGCCCAATCGTCCAGGGCCATGGCGATGGCGAGGGCAACCTCGGGGGGACGCTCCTTGATCCGCCGGCCGGCCTCCTCGGGCCCCATGGCATCAGGGTCGATGCTGGCTTCCCGAAAGGCCTCGGCATACGCGGCGTCAGTCCTGTCGCCCAGCCGGTCATCGGCCCTGGCCGAGCGGATGTCGGCCAGGCGGTCGAGCAGGCGACGATCGCGCTGGGCCGCCTCGGCGGCGGCTTCCGCCCGGGCGCGTCCGGTAGCGATCTCGGCCGCGAGATCCTCGGCGTGCTTGCGGACGTCCGGATCGACCTCCGCGACCAGCAGGCCGCTTGCCTTCTCGGCGGCGGCCGCCGCTGTCTTCCATGGCTCGAGCTCCCCCACATCCGCGGCCTGCGCCTGGCCGCGAAGCCGGGTCGCCTCCCGGATGGCGACCTCGACGCGGTCCGTCGCTTCCTCGGCCCGGTTCAGCCGATCCAGCTCGACCCAACGCAAGCCTGCACCGAAGATGCCGGCCGCGATCAGAACCGTGGCCGCCAGGGCGCGCGTCATCCGTCGTGCCCGTCGCTCCGCCGCCGCCTTCGCCTCGGCCTCCTCGGCGCGGGCGGTCTCCGCCGCCCGAGCCAGCTCGGCAGTCCGGAGACGCTCCTGCACGCCGGTCAGGTAGTCGGTCAGCCGCGAGGCAACGACCCCGGCGTCGGCCGGTCGATCCTCCGGCCTCGCCGCGAGGCAGTCGCGGGCCAGGGTCAGGAGGTCCTCGTCGGCCGGGCAGGCCGCCAGCCGTCCCAGCGCGGCGGTCGTCTCGGCCTGCCCGGCCGCTCGGAGGATCTCGAACGCCGTCTCTCCCGAGAACGCCGGCACGCCGGTGAGAACCTGGCAGAGGATCGAACCCAGGGCGAAGACGTCGGCCCGGCGATCGATGAGGTCGGTCTCGCCGCGGGCCTGCTCCGGGGCCATGTAGGCCGGCGTGCCCAGGACGCTGCCCGCCTCGGACAGGTCGCTGTCGATCTTGCTCCGGATCGTGGCCACGGGGTTCTCGTCGGGCGGGGGCTGGGCCGAGTCGCCCGTCCCTCCCCCGCCCATCGAGAGGACCTTGGCCAGGCCCCAGTCCATCACCTGCACCTCGCCGAAGGCCCCGACCATCACGTTCGACGGCTTGAGGTCGCGATGGATCACCCCTCGGGCGTGGACGTAGGCCATCGTCTGGCAGATGGCCTCGAAGATCGAAAGGAAGCGCGGGAGGTCGGTGGCGGGCGAGTCGCGCTCGTCCAGCAGGGCCGACAGCGTCCGCCCGTCCACCAGCTTCATGGCGAAGAACGGGCGACGATCCGCAAGCGTTCCCAGCTCGTAGACGGGGACCACGCCGGGGTGCTGGAGCTGTCCGCAGATCTGGGCCTCCTCGACGAACCGGTCCACCAGGTCAGACCGATCGCGATGCTGATCAAGCAGCACCTTGAGGGCCAGCTCACGCCCCAGGGTGGGGTCGCGTCCCCTGAGCACGGCGCCCATGCCGCCGCGGGCGATCTCGCCGAGTAGCTCGTAGCGGCCGGAGAAGGAGACGTCGGAGTTCCCGGCCTGCCCCGGGATCGTGCAATCAGGGGTGTTCAGCGTCTCGAAGAGGCTCGTCGTCAGATCCGCCAACGGGCGGGCCTCGACGGTGGATCCATTGAAATCGGCCCGTTTCCCCAGCGCCCCCAGACTCGCGCCGAGGTCCGGATCGCCGATTCCCTGGAGGGCCTTCCGGATCGAGGTCCCGGCGGGAGTCCATTCCAGGCACGTCGCGGCGTCCCCCCCGTGCCTCTCAAGGTCGTGCTGGACCAATCGTTCCACCATGGACCGGTCCGAGGGGTCCAGGCTTCCCTGCTCGATCAGGAAGTCGGCGAGATCCCGATCCTTCCGGAGGGTCCAGGCGCGAATTGAGGCGACCAGTTGCGGAGGTCGGATCAGCCCGTGCCGCAGGGCCATCAGTCCGAATAGCAGATGACGGTCGGCGTCGGCACGGGCCATGACCGATGCTCCAGAGACTCCCATCCGCCATGGAACGCGCGGATTCCGTGATCCGGGTCGTCAGCCCTCTCGGGCTTCCAGCTCGTGCCAACGCTCGTAGGCGGAAGCCACCTCGGTTTCCATTGATTCGAGCGTGGCCTTCGCCTTCGCGATTTCGTCCTTGTCCTGCTTGTAGAACGACGGGGCGGCCATGGCTTCGTGGAGCCCGGCGAGCTTCGATTCCAGGTCCTCGATCCGAGCGGGCAGGGATTCCAGCTCGCGGCGCTCCTTGAAGCTCAGTTTCCGGGGGCCGTCTGCCTGAGCGGGCGGGGACTGTTGCCGCGAAGATGTGGCCCCGGACCGGGACGGGGCAGGGGGCTCCTCGGCGCGTGCCCGGACGTAATCGTCGTAGCCTCCCTCGTACTCCTTGACCTGGCCGCCTTCCTCGATGACCAGGGTGCTCGTGACCACGTCGTTGAGGAAGGCGCGGTCGTGGCTGACGAGCAGAACCGTCCCCTGGTAGTCCACGAGCAGCGATTCGAGAAGCTCCAGGGTCTCGATATCCAGGTCGTTGGTGGGCTCGTCGAGCACCAGCACGTTTGAGGGGCGCGTGAAGAGCTTGGCGAGCAGCAGGCGGCTCCGCTCGCCGCCCGAGAGATATTTCGCAAGGCTCCGCGACCGCTCCGGGGGGAAGAGGAAGTCCTGGAGGTAGCCCAGGACGTGGCGCTCACGGCCGTTGATCGAGATCGTGTCGTACTCGCTGACGTTCTGCTGGACGGTCTTCTCGTCGTCGAGGGCCGACTTCAGCTGTTCGAAGTAGGAGATCTCGAGGTTCGTGCCGTGCTTGATGAACCCCCGTTGAGGCGGGAGTTGCCCGAGGAGCAGCCGGATCAGGGTCGTCTTGCCGGAGCCGTTGGGGCCGATGATGCCGACCTTGTCGCCCCGCAGGATTGCGGTGGAGAGGCCCCGGATGACTGGCTGGTCGGCATAGGCAAATTCGACGTCCTCGGCCTCGATCACCAGGGTCCCGGAACGCTCGGCCTCCTGCGCCTGGATCACCGCCGTGCCCTGGCGGTTCCTGCGCTGGAGGTGGGACTTGCGCATCGCCTCCAGGGCGCGGACCCTGCCCTCATTGCGAGTCCGCCGGGCCTCGATCCCCTTGCGGATCCAGGCCTCTTCCTGGGCCAGCTTCTTGTCGAACAGGGCGCGCTGCCGCTCCTCGGCCGCGAGCAACTCGTCGCGGCGCCTCAGGAACGTGGGGTAGTCGCAGGCCCAGTCCATCAGCCGGCCGCGGTCGATCTCGACGATCCGGGTCGCCAGCTTCTCCAGGAAGACCCGGTCGTGGGTGACGAAGATGATCGAGCCGGAGTAGCGGAGCAGGAAGGCCTCGAGCCAGCGGATGGAGTCCAGGTCGAGGTGGTTGGTCGGCTCGTCCAGGAGCAGCAGGTCCGGCTCGGCGACGATCGCCTGGGCCAGCAGCACCCGCCGCTTCATCCCGGAGGAGAGCTCGGAGAACCGGGCGTCCGGATCGAGCCCGACCCGGGAGAGGACGGCCAGGACCCGGTGGTCCGCCGGGCCGAGGGGATGGTCCGCCTCGTGCAGCCCCTCGGCCACCTCCTCGGCGACCGTCCCCCCGTGGCCCTCGGGCACGTCCTGCGGCAGCTTGGAGACCCGCAGGCCCTGCTGGCGGAGGACCTCTCCCTCGTCCGGCTCCAGCTCGCCCCTGATCAGCCGGAGCAGGGTGCTCTTGCCCTCGCCGTTGCGGCCCACCAGGCAGACCCGCTCCCCCGGCTCGATCTGGAGATCGGCCCGGTCCAGGACCTTGGGCCCGCCGAACGACAGACTGACACCTCGCAGACTCAGAAGCGCCATGATTCCTCGGTTCGCACACCGCCCACCCGTCGGCCCGCGCACGGTCACGTGCCGCCATCGAATCTACCGTAACAGAAGCACTGCGCACGGTTCGAGAGCGACATCCGAGGAGACATCAAGCCGGGGAAAGGGCAACGCATCGTGACGTGCCGACTCGGCCTGCCCTCTCCGTTTACGGAATCGCCGCCCTTCCCCCCCGAATCACTCGAAGGGTGCAGCGGTTTCCGGCTGTCGCGGGAGGGGACGGCCATCCCAGATCCGGACGGTATTGTCGAAGCTGCTCGAGGCGAGCAGGCTGCCGTCGGGACTGAAGGCGACGCGGAGCACTCCCTGCGAATGGCCGCGGAGCGAGAGCTCAACCTCGCGCCGGGTCGTGTCCCAGAGTCTGATCGTACGGTCCAGGCTGGCCGAGGCGATTCGACTCCCGTCGGGACTGAATGCCACGTCCATGACGAAATCGGTGTGGCCGGGAAGTTCGTAGAGCTTCCGGCCCGTTGCGACGTCGAACACCTTTACCAGGGAGGAGCGAGTGTCGCGATCGTGGCATCCCACGGCTAGTTGACTGCCCCCCCGGCCAAATGCGCAGCGCCAATGCAAATGCCCCGGTACGTCATCCGCGGTCACGTGGATCCTGCCACTCGTCACATCCCGAAGGACGACGGCTGTGTCGCCGCCGGACGTCGCAATTCGTCGACCGTCGGGAGAGACGGTGACCGAGACACCGGCCAGGAGGTCCCTGCCGCGCCCTTGAAACTGCTGCCAGACTCTTCGCCCTGTGTTCAGGTCCCAGAGAGTGATGGTCCCATCGCCTCCACCCGCGATGAGTCCCGACCCGTCCGACAGGAAGGCGAATGTGAAGATCGGGCTCCCCGGGCGATTCAATGTCCTGATCCTGTCCCCGTTCTCCTTCGCGCGGACCTCAATGGTCTCCGGGCCTGTCTGGAGCGCGAACAGTCCGCCGTCGCGGCTGAACGCCACCCAGGGGCTGAAGTCAAGGTCGAGGTTCATGCCCTGCGCGCGGGCCGCCTCGCTGAAAGTCGGGGCCGAGGCGGGGTCCATCGCGAGGATCGCACCCCCGAGCGCCTCCCCGGTCGTCGGATCCCAGAGACGATGAAGGCCGTTACCTGCCTCGACGTGGGCCCGACTCGCGATGAGCCTGTGTGGTGAACTCGGTTCGAACGCGAGTCCGAACGGGATGCCGAAGTGCCACTTGACGATCGGCTGGCTTCTCTCCACGTCCCAATTCTTGATAGCCGTGTCTCCGCCGCCCGAGACGAGCGAGCGGCCGGAAGGATGCCAGGCGGCGGAAAATGTGTACCGGGCATGCCCGTGAAAATGCCCGACCGGCAGGCCGGTCTCGACGTGCCAGAGGCGGACCGATCGGTCCTCGCCCACCGAAGCGAGGTGCCGGCTATCGGGGCTGAACTCCAGGTCGCGAACGAAGCCGCGGTGGTCGTCGAGGCGCTGGACCAACCGTCTTGTTGACAGCTCCCAGAGATGGATCGAGCGGCCCCATCCAGAGGAGGCGAGGTAACGGCCGTCGGGACTGAACGCCAGGGCGTAGAGCCAGCCGCGCTGTCGTGGCTCCCAGACGATCAGAGGCTCCTCCTTGAGGTCGAGATCGCAGGTCACGACGAGTTCGTACGAGCCCAGTGCGACCGTGTGATTGTCTCGATGGAACGCCACCGATGTGACGCCTCGTTCTCCGGGGATCTTGAGCTGTCGGATCACCTTCCCGGATCGATCGAGTACTTCCGCGATTCCGGTCCTGCCGGAGTCATTCTCGGAGTAGCCGACGAGCAGCCTCGAGCCGTCCGGGCTGAACGCCACCGAGTTCGCCCACCAGGGTCCGGGGGACTCATGACGACCAATGATCTCCAGCGTCCGGGTGTCACAGAAGAGGACAGCTCCGCGAGAAGACCCGTTCTTCATGTTTCTGGAGCCCACGCCGAGCGCGATCAGATCACCGCCGGGACTCAGGGCGACGGAGCGGATGCTCCCCGAGATGGTGTTCCGATGGATCACCTTGCCGGTGGCGGCGTCTCGCTTGACCAGCTCGGCGTGGCTGCTGGTGTCGACCGCGAACATCTCCCCCTCGGCTGCGAAGAGCCACCGGCCGTCGGGACTGTAGGCCAGGCTCGTGACGCCCTGCCGGACATCCGCGAACTTCGGCGAGACATCGAGATGCCCCAGGCGCTTGACGATGTACCACTCCAGGCCGCGCAGATCGGTCGGGCAGCCGTCGAGCAGTTCCTCGGCGAGACCCATGTTGTCTTCGAGGACTTCATGGTTTGCTCGCTCCACGCGGCTGACGTAGTCGCCATGGCGAAGGTCCTCCCTCTGGGCCCGGAACCTCACCGCCGCGACGGTCGAGCCGATTGCGATCGCCGTCAGCAACGTCGCGATCGCCGCCAGCGAGGCGGCCAGGCCCCGGTTGCGGCGGCCCCACCGCACCAGGCGTTCGATGGGGCCGGGCCGTCGCGCCAGGATCGGCCGGTCGTCCAGGAATCGCCGCAGGTCGTCCGCGAGGGCCTCGGCCGAGCCGTATCGCTTGGCCGGCTCCTTCTGGAGGCAGCTCAGGGCGACGGTCTCCAGGTCGCGCGGTACGCCTGGTACCAGCCGCGACGGCGGCACCGGCTCGGCCGACTTGACCTGCTCGAGCGTCTCCAGGACTGTGGCACCCCGGAACGGCGGTCGGCCCACCAGCAGCTCATACAGGATCACGCCCAGCGCGTAGACGTCGGCGAGCGGGCCGACTTCCTTCGCCCTGCCCTCGGCCTGCTCGGGCGCCATGTAGGTCGGAGAGCCCAGGATCGACTCGGTCGCCGTCAGGCCGGACTCCATGTTCAGGCTCTTGGCCAGGCCGAAGTCGGCCACCTTGGGCGTGCCGTCGGCGGCGATCAGGATGTTGCCCGGCTTCAGGTCGCGGTGGACGACCCCCCGCCGGTGCGCCTCGGCGAGGGCCCCGGCCAGGGCCTCGACCAGTGTCGCCGCCCGCCGTGCCGGCCAGGGCGTGCCGTCGAGGGCCCGATCCAGGCTTCCGCCCGGGGCGTACTCCAGCTCGAGGAACGGCAATCCGTCGGCCTCGCCGATGTGATGGATCTGGACGATGCCGGGGTGCTGGAGCTTCGCGACGGCCTCGGCCTCGGTCAGAAAGCGGACCAGGATGACCGGATCGGCGTGGGAGCCGGCCAGGATCACCTTCAGGGCGCAGGGGCGATTCAGCCGGACATGCCGCGCGAGATAGACGACACCCATGGCACCCCGGCCCAGCTCCCGCTCGATCTCGTACCCGGCGATGGTCGGCGCCGGGAGATGGGCCGGCGAGGGTCGCGCCTGGTCGGCGGACGTCGAATCATGAAGCCGCGTCGAATCGCACGAGTCGACGCATGCTTGGGTCACGCCGCCGTCCATCCTGCCCGGGTCGGCCTCTCCGGTGAGGGTGCTTTCGATCTCGGGGCGGCCTTCCGGCCTGGGGGCCGCCGAAGTCAGGTCGAGCTCGGAGTCGCCGGCTTCGATCGATCGTCGGTCCCGGGGCCGAGAGTCGCCCATGGGAGCACCTCCCCAGCATGCGGACTTGATCTGGCACTTCTCTACCGAGATGAAGTCGATCAGACCACTTTAAGCCAGCTCACCCGGGCCTCCAATATGCACGCATCCCTTTCCCGCGTCTCCCCTCGGGATTCCGATGGCTCGCGCATGGCCCAGGCATCGACCGGGCCGGTGATCGTGCCGGTCACGGTGGAGATATCGCTGCGGCCGCGGAACCGTGGCGGCGGCGGTTATGGGCGGCAGCTCCGTGCCCGTGGAGGGAATCAACAGCCGGTGACGCGCCTTCATGGCGTCGCCGTGGATCGGCGCCGGCCGCAGGCTCCCTTGCGGGAAGTGGCGCAAATCATAGAATAGGAATGGTAGGTTCCGCAGCGCATCTCCGGGGCCCGGCCGGGCTCCCGTCTTTTCTTGTTGCGTCGATCCGGTGCTGAAAAGGTATGGTAGACTGAAGTCGAGTCAGGGTTGCGCTTGCGCCCATTGCCGGGGGCAATCGCGGCCCGGAGCGGCTGCAACCCGAATGGCCCTGGGGACCAGGGTCGGACGCCGATCAGGGAGGGTCTGTCCGATGAATCTTCGAATCAGCGGAGGGATGGTCCGGTTTGGCCTGCCCGGGCTCTTTCTCGGGGCGGCATTGTCGTGGACGGCCGGGGGGCCCGAGCCGTTGGCGGCGGCTCAGACCAGGGCAGGGCGGGATCCGAGCAGCGGAGGGAACGTCAGGGCCGGAGAGGTCGGCAAGCCGCAGGGACAGGTCGGACCGGGCCGGCCGCTGGCCGGCGGGGACGCGAACGGGACCCTGGCGCTGGTGACCTCGACCTCCGGGTCGGTGCAGTGGCTCTATCTGATCGATACTCGGACCCAGGCATTCGCCGTCTATCGGGTCGATCCGACCAATCCCAAGGGCTCGGTCAAGCTCGAGGCCGCGCGACAGTATCAGTGGGACTTGAAGCTCGAACATTACAATAATCAGGCGCCGGAGCCGGCGGCGATCGAATCGACCGTCAAGGCGCTGGCCCAGCCGACGACCCGATGACCCGGAGGCCGGCCATCCGACGCAAGTGGGACGTCGCGGTCTCCATCCAGCCGACATGAATCGACCCTATCTCGGCCGCCACCGGCCGATCTCGACCGCGAGGACCATCTCCCATGGCCAATTTCTATAGTCTCGAAGAAGCCGCCCGCGTGCTGGGCATGAGTCCCGAGGAGCTCAAGTCCAAGGCGCAGCAACGCGAGATCCGCGCATTCCTCGATGGCGGCTCGTGGCGGTTCCGGGTGGTTGACATCGACGAGCTGGCCCGGCGCCGCGGCCTGGGCAGCGACGCCGAGCTGCGGCTCTCGGACCTCGAGGTCCCCGCCGCCGGCGGCGAGAACCTCGAGGACCTGGACCTCTCCGAGTTCCACCTGGGCGTGGCCAAGCCGGACCTCGGCGCCGAGACCACGGACCTCTCCACCCACCTCGCCCCGAAGCCGGACCCGGAAGCCAGCTCGGACCACGACATCCTGTTCGACGACCTGTCGGTCCCGCCCAATCCGGTCACCGGCTCCAGCTCGGTGATCATCGGCATGCAGTCCACCGGCAAGCTGCCCAGCGACTCCGACGTCCGGCTGCTCCCGGACAACGTCAAGGGTTCGAGCGACTCCGACGTGCGGCTGGCCTCCCCGGACCCCGAGCAGAAGCGGCTGAGCGATTCGGATGTCACGCTGATCAAGGAAGATACGGCCGACCACGGGTTCCTCGCCCCCGCCTCTGGCTCCGGCGACACGGCGATCCGGCAGAGCCCCGGCCTCGGCTCCTCTGCCGAGGTCCCGGCGGCCGAGTCCGACAGCGACTTCGAGCTCAATCCGTCGAGCGACTTCGCCAACGTGCTCCAGCCGGAATCCGGCAGCGACTTCGAGCTCAGCGCCCTGGACGCCAGCGACGAGTTCGAGTCGACGCCGCTGAAGCCCAGCGATTCCGACGTCACCGCGGCCGATCCGAACATCTCGGGCATCAACCTGTCCCGGCCGAGCGACTCCGGCATCAATCTCCAGACCGCCGGCGACTTCGACCTGGGCCATCACGACTCGATCGAGCTGGCCCCCCTGTCGGACCAGGAGCTCAAGAGCTTCAAGCCGGAGGCCCCCGCCAAGGGCGCCGGCAAGGCAGGCGCGGGCAAGGCGCAACCCGCCAAACCCAGGCCCTCGCTCTCGGCCACGCCCCCGCCGGCGGTCAAGAAGGGCGAGAAGGACATCTTCGACGACACCGACTTCGAGGTCGACGTCCCGAGCTCGGAGATGGACTCCGACGACAAGACCATGCAGCTCGAGGCCGCCAGCGACTTCGAGCTCGAGGAGAGCGACAGCGGTTCCGAGGTCTTCGCGATCGACGAGGAGGACGTCGACCAGAACGCCTCCACCGCGATGGCGCCCTCCGCGTTCGCCGAGGACGAGGAGGAGGACGACGGTTTCGAGGAGGCCGTCTCCAGCGAGATGGCGACCGCCTGGCAGTCCGACGAGGGGACCTCGGGCTCATCCGCGCCGGCGATGGTCATCTCTCGCGAAGCGGCGCCCGAGTGGGGTGGGCTCTGGGTGGGCCTGCTGGGCTTCACCACGGTCTGCCTGCTCTTCGCCTCGTTCATCGCCTTCGACCTGATGCGGAACCTGTACGACTTCAACGACACGCCCGTCGCCTCCGGACTGGTGCGGAGCATCGCCGGCCTGTTCGGCTGAGCGAGGCTCCTTGGGCTTGCCATCGCGGCCAGGATCGGGTAGACACGCCCGGGAATCCCTGGATCGGCCACCTCGACGACCCGTTTCCGCCCCACCTCGGGGGGAGACGGGTCGTGCCGTATCCTCGGATCGCGAGATCCTCCGACCTTCGCCGAAAGGAGCCGGCAGGGATGGCCGGTACCACAGGCCGACTCCGGACCGCCGGGCTGATCCTCGCCGCGCTGGCGCTGCTGCCGGGCTGCCGCATGGTCTCGCGCGACCAGGTCGAGGAATGTCGCCAGCTGAGCCAGTCGCTCCGCACCGAGAACGCGCAGCTCAAGGACCAGGTGTTGACCCTGCGGAGCCAGAACCAGGACCTCTCGGAGCGGTCCGTTGACGACGTCCGGCGGATCTCGCAGCTCGAGGAGGCCAACCGGCTGCTGGAGGGGAGCGTCCAGGCCTATCAGGACGAGCGTTCCCGTCTCGAGTCCGCCTACAAGGAACTGCGGGCGAGCCTCCCCGGCTCGATCCGGCCTCTGGCGATGACCCAGGACGACTCGCCCCGCCCGGATACGCCGCCAGCCCCGCCGCGCCTCTCGCGCTCCTCGTCCGACCCCGCGGCCTCGGCGGCGAGCATGTCGGCGGCGGGAGGGGATGACGCGGAAGGCGAGTCGCACCCTCCAGGACGCCACGGCAAGCAAGGAGCCTGGGTTCCCTCGCGCCGGCAGGCCAACGAGCGGCCGATCCCCGGTCGGACCGACCCTTGACGGGGTCTTGCCGCGGCGGGAATAATTTGAGATCGCTCGAACCGGATCGAACCTTCAAGTCTTCGCTTCGCCATCAACGGGAGCGTCCATCCATGCGAAATCTGCTGGCAGCCCTGTGCGGCACCATGCTTCTCCTGAACGCCTGCGTCGCTCGCGCGGCGGGGATCCAGGGCGAATACATCGAGGCCCGCACGGCCGACGTCTTCACCGGCCCATGCATCTCGAACTCCGAGATCTTCACGACGGGCAACCAGGCGGTCGTGGCGTGGAAGGTCAACCGGGGGGCGTGGAAGGGCACCGACCTGAGCGGCCTCTGCGTCGCCGCCGCGATCCGCGGCACCACGACCTTCTCCGAGGACGACCCGGCCCGCGCCGCGGCCGTCGTGATCGTCGACCAGAAGGCCACCCCGCAGCAGCGTGAGGCGCTGGTCGCCATGGCCCGCGAGCTCGGAGGCGCCCGCCTCCGGAACGTGGCGGCGGTCAAGGTCGCCACGATGAGCCTGAAGCTCGAGGCCGACCACTCCTCGGCGGCCGACGCGGAGAACCACCCGCACGCGATGCCCAAGACCCCGCGGGCCTCGTTCTGGGCGGCGGGCCTGGCGCACATCATCACCAGGCCCCTGGACGAGAACGACCACTTCTGCGGCAATGAAGTGATCGCCTATTCGCCCCTGTCGCAGGGGATCAAGGCCCTACCCGCCTACACCCTGGGCCATGAGTTCAAGGGCGAGGAGTTGAACACCCGCTGGAACGACCCGAATTGCCGCAGCAGCTTCGTGGGGACGTTCTCGCTCTGAGGATGGTCGTCCCGCCACGCGGCGGACGATGTTGAGACCCGACGCCGGCGAAAGGCCCGCTTGCGGCTTTTCCCGGCGTTGCTCATGTCTATAGTTATCCGGTAGGGACATTTCCGCGTCGCGCCCGGTCCTTCCGGGACTCGGGCCGGCGGCCGGCGGGAATTCCGAGATCTCTCCCTTCATGAGATTCGAGAGGTGCCCGAGTGATGCGTTCGTCGTCAGCGTGGATCTTGCTTGCCGCACTTGCCCCCGCGAGTCTCCCCGCCCAGGAAGCTTACAAGGTCGAGGCGATCAAGACGGCCCCGCCGGCGTCGATCTCGCCGGAGATCGGCGCGGTGCTCCAGCCGGGCGGCTATCGCGTCCTGGATGACCAGGGGAAGCCGTTCGCCGAGCTCTGGCTTCGCAAGTCGATCCCGGCCGCGAGCCAGCCGGCCGGCCCGAAGGGCGTGATCCAGTTCCCCTTCCTTCAGGAGAGCGAGCTGCTGGGGGTGATGAACCTGCTCGGGGAGGCCCACGACTATCGAGACCAGGCGATCGCCAAGGGGGTCTACACCATGCGGTACGGGCTCCAGCCGGTCAACGGCGACCACCTGGGCGTCAGCCCGTTCCGCGACTACGTACTGCTCCTGCCCGCCGATAAGGACAAGGCCGTGGGGGCGCTGCCCAGGAAGCAGCTCGAGACCCAGAGTTCCGAATCCGCCGGATCCAGCCACCCGGCCGTCTTCTTCATGCTGGCGGCGCCGACGACCGGGGGCGGTTCTCCCGTCCCGGCCATGATCCGCGACGAGGAGAAGAATACCTGGAGGGTCCTGGTCCCCCTCGACCTGGCGGTGAAGGGCGAGGCGAAATCGGTTCCGTATCCCGTGACGATCATCCTGGTCGGGGCCTCCGAGGGCGCCTGATCTCAACGACGCCCGGCGGGCGGAGTCCCCTGCGAATCCATGATGCCCATCCCTCTGCTCATCGCACTGCTGATCGCCTACGGGCTGGATCTTTCTCCTGCGGACGAGTCCGGAGGGAGCGCCCTCAGCCGGTTGCTCCAGACGGGAGGGGGCATCATCCTGGTCGCCTTCGCCTCGCTGGGCCTGGGCGGCTGGGTCGCCCGGCGGGTGGCCCATCTGGGCTACGCGTCGGCCCGCGTGTATCGCCGCTACAGTCAGGGATTGCGCCTGCTCACGCTCCTCTCGCTCGGCACCTACGCCTGGATCCTCTATCGCGCGGGCTGGTCCGACCTCGTCCTGTCGCGGTGGGGGCTGCAAGGGCTCGTGCTGCTGGACGACCTGGCCGTCTTCCTGCCCTACATCCTGATCCAGCTCCTGGTGTGGACGGGGCAGCACCGCGCCGAGCGGGCCCTGCACGCGAACCAGCCGTTCCCCCGTGTGGGGAGTTACCTGACGCTCCGGGTCCGCCAGTCGATCGGCCTGATCCTCCCGGTCGTGCTGATCTTCGTCTTCCGGCAGGACGTGTTCGCGAGGCTCTGGCCCCAGTGGCACCAGACCGCGCTCGCCGAGCCGCTGGAGCTGGCCGCCCTGGCGGTCCTGATCCTGATGGTCTCGCCCCTGTTCATCCGCCTGGCATGGCCGACCCGCAGCCTGCCGGACGGGCCGCTGCGCCGGAGGCTGGAGCATGTGGCGCGGCGCGTGGGATTCCGGTTCAATGACCTGCTGATCTGGGACACCGGCAACCTGATGGTCAACGCCTGCGTCACCGGCGTGCTGCCGGGCTTTCGCTATGTGCTCCTCTCCGACGCCCTGCTCGAGACCCTCAACCCGGCCGAGGTGGCGGCGGTCTTCGGGCACGAGGTGGGGCACGTGGCGCATCGCCATCTGCCCTTCTTCGGCTTCTTCTTCCTCGGCACGCTGGCGATGCTCTCGCTGGCGACCGAGGCGGTCTCCATCCCCGCGTCCTGGGTCGCCTGGATCCCCTGGGTGACCCCGTCCGAGGCCCCCCAGGTCGGCGAGATGATCGAGGGGGTGGCGATGCTCGCCTGCCTGGGCCTCTTCTTCTGGTTCGTCTTCGGGTACCTCTCTCGCCGCTTCGAGCGCCAGGCGGACGTCTTCGGGTGCCGGGTCGTCTCCTGCGGCGAGGCCGACTGTCCGCCCCATTTCGACATCGATGAGGGAGCGGCGCCGAGCGGGGCGAACTCGCAGGCCCTGTGCGCGGTCGGGATCCAGATCTTCTGCGGTGCGCTGGCGAGCGTCGCCGAGCGGAACGGGATCGAGATCGCCGCGCGTTCCTGGAGACATGGCAGTATCCGCAGCCGGCTGGCGTTCCTGAGGGGCTTGCAGATGGACCCCTCCGGCGAGGCCGGGTTCCAGCGGCGTGTCCTGGGCCTGCGAATCGTCCTGGTCCTGTTCCTCTCCGCGGCCCTCCTGCTGGCCGTCGGCATGCACTCCTACTGAACCCGCCGCCACTCTCAGGCCCCGCCCTTGGTCGCCGGGGATCCGCCCCGGGCACCTGGGGAAAACCCTCACAGAGTCGGTTTGAGCAGAAATCCGTCTTCTGGTATAAGCGTGCCCCGGCCCGAAGGCCCCGGGATCCCGCATGCCCGAGCCCACCGCAGCGACACGGAGGTCGTCATGGTCCGCTGGCCCATTCGCATCAAGCTCTTCCTGGGACTGAGCGTGGTCGTGGGAATGATGCTGATCCTGATGGGCGGCTCGATCTTCGGGCTCCACTCGTTCCACATGAGCTACCTCACCCAGTCGGACCAGCTGGTGGAGATGGGGGCCTCGGTGGACATGATCAACCGGATCGTCCAGCTGACCCCCCCGCGCGACGGGACGCCCGAGGCGCGCGACGAGCTCATCGCCCGCGTCGGCGAGGCGCGCGTGGCCCTGCTCGCGTACTTCCGGCATCTCAAGCAGAACACCATCCGCGGCAATCGCGCCAACAGCGGCCTCGACGAGCTGGGGCTGGCCTTCCGGATCGACGACGATCTGGCGGAGATCCTCAAGGAGCTGGACCCGACGCTGGAAGCCGCCGAGCCGATCCTGCCGGGCACCTCCTACTACGTGACCCAGCACCCCGAGCTGCTGCCCCGGATCGAGCCGGTCAAGGACCTGAAGGACCGGATCGAGCGCCTCAACCACACGGTCATGGCACTCCCCAGGGAGCTCTTCGGCGACTTCTACGAGGTGCTGGTCATGTCGCGGAGCCAGTACCTGACCAGCCGGGCGATCGTCTGGACCTCGGCGCTGATGGTCCTGGCCATGCTCTGCGGGCTGATGGCGCTGTTCCACCGCTGGGTGCTCTACCCGGTCCGGCTCCTCCAGCGGGGCGTCCGCCGGGTGGCTCGGGGCGCGTTCGACTACAAGATCGAGCTGAACACCGGCGACGAGATGCAGGACCTCGCCGAGGCGTTCAACGACATGACCGCCCGGATCAGCCTGACCTACTCCGACCTCGAGCAGCAGGTCCAGGAGCGGAGCCGCCAGCTCGTGCGCTCGGAGCGCCTGGCGGGCGTCGGCTTCCTGGCCGCCGGCGTGGCGCACGAGATCAACAACCCCCTGGCCTCGATCGCCTTCTGCTCGGAGGCCCTGGAGAACCGCATGGGGGGCATCCTGGGCACGTCGGAGCACGCCGACCACCGGGTGGTCACCAATTACTTGAAGATGATTCAGGAAGAGGCCTTCCGGTGCAAGAGCATCACCGAGAAGCTGCTCGACTTCTCGCGCTGCAACGACATCAAGCGCGAGCGGACCGACATGGCCGGCCTGATCCAGAGCGTGGTGGACATGATCCGGCACATCGGCAAGTACCGCGGCAAGTCCATCGTCTTCCATCCCAAGGAAGCGGTGATGGCCCACGTCGACGCCCAGGAGATCAAGCAGGTCGTCCTCAACCTGGTGGTCAACGCGCTCGACTCGATGGAGCAGGGGGGGACCCTGCGCATCGAGTCTCGTTACGACCACGGCATGGCCGAGATGGTCTTCGCCGACAACGGCTGCGGCATGTCGCCCGAGGTGCTCGAGAACATCTTCGAGCCCTTCTTCACGAAGCGGCGGGTGGGCAAGGGGACCGGCCTGGGGTTGTCGATCTCGCACCGGATCGTCAGCCAGCATCACGGCGAGATCATGGCCATGAGCCCCGGCGAGGGCAAGGGTGCCACGTTCAAGGTCCGCCTGCCGATCCATCCGTCCGAGATCGACGAGCAGCGGGAGCCGAAGGACTCCGGGCGGTCCAGGGCCCCGCGGAGCACGCCCGCCGCGGCCGGGGCACAGGCAGGATGACGGCGGACCCGGGCGCGTCGGATCAGGCCATGGGGATTCAGGGAGGAGATGAGCATGGATAAGTCACGCCAGGCGGGCTTGCGGATCCTCTTCGCCGACGACGAGGCACACCTCCGTGACCTGATGCAGATGGAGCTGCCGAGGCTGGGCCATGAGGTGACGGTCTGTCCGGACGGGGCCGCGGCGCTCCGGGCCCTCGAGCGGGGCGTCTACGACGCGGCCCTCCTGGATATCCGCATGCCCGGCATCACGGGCATCGAGGTGCTCAACCAGGTCAAGCAGCTCAGCCCCGACACCCAGGTGATCATCCTCACCGGGCATGCCACGGTGGACACCGCGGTCCAGGCGCTGCGGCTCGGCGCCTTCGATTACCTGACCAAGCCCTGCAAGTGGGCGGAGCTTGAGGTCCTGCTCCAGAGGATCGTGGAGCGACGCGACCTCGCCAACAAGACCACGGCGCTGGAGACGCGGCTGAAGCAGGCCGAGGGGACCGCGCTGCTGATCGGCGACACCCCGGCCATGCAGCAGGTCCGCAGGCTCATCGAGACGATCGCCCCCACCGAGGCGACGGTGATGATCCTGGGCGAGACCGGCACCGGCAAGGAGCTGGTCGCCCGCAGCCTGCACGAGCAGAGCGAGCGAGCCAGCCGGGCATTCATCCCGGTCAACTGCGGAGCCCTGCCCGAGAACCTCGTGGAGAGCGAGCTGTTCGGACACCGCAAGGGCGCCTTCACCGGAGCGGACTCCAATCGCAAGGGACTCTTCGAGGTCGCCAACGGCGGCACGCTGTTCCTCGACGAGGTCGGCGAGCTCGACAAGAGCGTCCAGGTGAAGCTGCTGCGGTTCCTCGAGTCCGGCGAGATCCGCCGCGTCGGCGAGAACGAGCCCTTCCGCGTGGACGTGCGGGTCCTCTGCGCGACCAATCGCGACCTCCGCGAGATGGTGAAGAACGAGACGTTCCGCGAGGACCTCTTCTTCCGCCTGAATACGTTCGAGATCAGCCTGCCTCCCCTCCGCGATCGCCGGGCCGATCTCCCGGAGCTGGCCCGACACCTGCTCGTGCGGTACACCTCCCGGCGCGGCCTCCCGGCGCCGTCGATCTCGCCGGAGGCGCTGGAGGTGCTGTCCGCCCACGACTGGCCGGGGAACATCCGCGAGCTCGCCAACGCGATCGAACGCGCATCGATCCTGGCC
Source organism: Isosphaeraceae bacterium (assembly GCA_046349995.1). Classification (GTDB taxonomy): domain Bacteria; phylum Planctomycetota; class Planctomycetia; order Isosphaerales; family Isosphaeraceae; genus Aquisphaera. The sequence goes on from JAXMBE010000056.1 coordinate 56,343, forward strand.
GGGAATGACACGATCCGGTCCGAGCACCTTCCGTCCCAGTTCCCGTCGCGGAGCCGGACGTCCCATGCCGCCCCCGCCCACCCGCCGATCGGCTCACCCCACTTCGTCATCCCCGAGGGGAGCCCGACGCTCCGGGACATCGAGATGAGCTACATCCAGGCCGTCCTCGAGAAGCACAACGGCAACA
>JAXMBE010000057.1:0-55763 GCA_046349995.1 Isosphaeraceae bacterium
CCGGCGGCGGGTCCCGGGGCCGCTGTCGCCGACGGGCTCGCCGGTTTCCTCCGGCTCGGGGACGGCTCGCCGGGGAGAGGCCGGGCGCCCGGGCTCGGGTAGGGGCGGCCCTTCCAGCTCGAGGGCCGGCCCAGGGCGTTCCGCGCGAAGGCGAACCACTGGATGGCCAGCAGGAGCAGGACGCCCAGGGGGTGCAGGACGGCCCCCAGGAGCGATTGGCGGAACCGCCGGACCGCCGCCAGCCGGGGGTAATACGCCGCCGCCGCGGCGAGGACGGCCAGGGCGGTCTGCCAGATCGGCCAGGGGCGGGGCCACGAGGCGAGTGCCATGACGACCAGTGCGGCGGGCAACACCTGGCCCAGGAAGAGGAGGGCCGTCATCGGCACGATCATCGCGGGGGCGGCGAGGGCCTCGCCGGCGTTCTTGGCCAGGCCGAACCAGACCTCGCGGGGGGATCGGTACATCCGGCAGGTGGCCAGATCGGTGGCGTCGAAGAGGTCCGTCCGCAGCCCGGCGGTTCGGAAGGCCCGGGGCAGCTTGATGCCGTCGTGCAGGCTCTCGCGGATCGCGGAGTGGCCGCCGCAGCGGTCGTAGCCCTCGCGGTCGGCGATGAAGAGCTGGCCGCACCCGGCCGCGAACTCCGGCCGACGGCTCCGCCGCATCCGCTCGATCGGCAGGAACCCGAGCAGGATGAAGTGGATCAGCGGGATCAGGAGTTTCTCGAGCAGCCCGACCGTCTCCTGGCGGGGGATGCCGCTGGCCAGGTCGGACTTCGACGAGGCCAGGAACGACGACATCCGCGCCAGGGCGTCCGGGGCGATCCGCACGTCGGCGTCGAGGAAGACCAGGAAGGGGTGGCGGGCGAGCCCCGCGAGCACCCAGCAGGCGTGCTGCTTGCCGCACCAGCCGGCGGGCAGCTCCGGCGCGGAGGCCAGGCGGACACGCCCGTCCGAACGGGCCAGCGACGAGACGACCTCCGCCGTCCGGTCCTCCGAGTGATCGTCCAGGACGATCACCTCGAACTCGACGCCCCGGCTGGCCAGGGCGGCCTGCACGGCCGCGCCGATCGCGTTCTCCTCGTTGCGGGCCGGGATCAGGACCGAGCAGGCCGGCGGCGGCGCGTCCGCGGCGGGCAGGGGCGGTGCGGTGTACAGGCCCAGGTTGTTGCGGAAGAGTCGCGCGGAGACCAGGGCGAGGGCCAGCGAGATGAGGGTCAGTGTGAGCATCGATCTTCAGGTGGTCTCGGACTCGCGATTCGGGAGCCGGTGCTCGGGTTGGAACGACTCGCCGCGGAGCCGGGCCTTGAACCGCCGCCAGGAATCATACACGCCGCCGACGCCCGCCGTGCCGCCGATGACCGTCTGGAACAGCTCCGGGTCGCGGCGCCGGGCGCGCTCGGCCAGGCGGTCCTGGGTCTCCTCCAGGGCCGCTTCGAGCCGGGCCGTCCAGCCCTCGGGCGAGCCCGGGGCCTCGTCGCGGATCGCGAGGGGACGGCCGAAGCGGACCAGGATCTCCGGGCAGCGGTCGTTCCAGAACGGGTACTCCACGGCCAGGGGCAGGACAATCCCCCGGCCGAGGCGATGCACCAGGTGTCCGATCCCCGCCTTGAACCGGACGGGCCGGTCGCGCGGGTCCGCGAAATGGCCCTGGGCCGTGATGCTCAGCGCCGCCTCGGGGAGGTCGAGGAGCGCCAGCGACTGCCTGAGGAAGCGGATCCCGCCGCGGCGCGTGCCGAGCTCGACGCCGAAGAAGCCCAGCCGCCCGAGGAAGGGGTACTGGGCCAGGCCCGTCGCGTCGATGGGCGCGTAGAATTCCCGCTCGGGCGTGAACTGCTCGGTGAGGATCACCCCGACGAGCGGGTCCCACCAGGAGGCGTGGTTCATCGGCACGATCAGCGGCCCGGGGGGGATCGGCGGGAGCGGCCCCTCGCGGTCGATCCGCAGGGCGTGGAAGTGCTTCCGCACGTAGCCCCGGGCGTACTTGCGGAACGCCCTGAAGAGCCAGGCGGACCGGCGGGGCGGGGGAGAGGCGTGGCCCCTCCCCGGCGTACCGTCCAGCTCCTGATCCGGCGAGTCCCTCGTGATCGACGTCATCCGTCCTCTCGGTGCAGGGGCCTCACGCGACGGTCCGCCGCGCGGCGATCCATTATACCGCGACGGCCGGGGCCGGCTCGGAGATCGCTCGCCCTTGCCCCGAGGACGGACGCTCGACTCGGCCATCCTTGTCGAGCGTGTCGGCCGCGATCCAGCCGGACATCATCACCATCGGCATCCCCGGCCCGGGGTGTGCCGCGCCGCCGGCCAGGTAGAGGCCCGGGACGTCGGGGCTCCGGTTGGCGGGCTTGAACGCCCCGGTGAAGCGACCGTGGCTCGCCAGGCCGTAGATGGCCCCATCGAGCACGTGATAGCGGTCGTGAATGTCCTGGGGCGTGAGCCAGCGCTCCACCCGGATCCGGGACTCGATGTCGTCGAGCCCGGCGCAGGCCTTCAGCTTGTCCAGGATGGTCTGCCGGTAGCGCGGGTACATGGCCTTCCAGTCGTGGTGCGGCCGGAGGTAGGGCGTGTGCACCAGGACGTAGAGGGCCTCGCCCCCCGGCGGGGCGACCTCGGCCTCGCTGACCGCCGGGGCGCAGACGTAGCAGGTCGGGTCGGGGGCCGGCTCGCCCTTGCGGTAGATCGCGTCGAACTCCTCGTGCGGGTCGCGCGAGAAGACGAAGTTGTGGTGGCAGAGCTGCTCGTAGCGGCGGTCGAGCCCCAGGTAGAGGACCACGCCGGAGCAGGCGGCCTCGTAGCCGCGCCGCTTCTCGAATCGCCTCGCGGCCGGGGAGCCCGCGAGCAGCTCGCGGTGGGTGAAGACCGAGTCGCAATTGGAGACGACGGCCGAAAGCTCCACCCGCCGGCCGTCGTCCAGGACGACCCCGGAGACGGCCCCGTCGCGGTCGGTCTCGATCGTGCGCACGGGCGTCTGGTGGTGGAACTCCACGCCGAGCTGTCCGGCCAGGCGGGCCAGCGCCTCGGCCACGGCGCGGGTGCCGCCGCGCGGGTACCACACGCCCTCGCCGGTCTGCATGTGGGCGATGCCGCAGAGCACCGCGGGGGAGAGGTCCGGCGACGAGCCGACGTACTGGGTGAAGTGGTCGAGCATCTGCGCGACGCGCGACTCGGGCACGAAGCTCCGGATCGTGGCGCCCACGGTGCTCCAGGGCCGCATCTGGAGGACGTCGCCGAGCGTCGAGAGGCTGGCCGCGGTGGAGGGGTCGAACATGTCGCGGAGCGAGCCGATCGACCGCCAGAAGAAATAGCGCTGCGAGATGTCGTCCAGCCGCTTCGAGAGGTCGAGGAAGCGGTCGTAGCCGGAGCCGGCCTTGCCGCCCGGGGCGAAGGCGTCGAGCGCGGCCTTCATCTTCGCCGGCTCGGCGTGCAGGTCCAGGACGGAGCCGTCGGCGAAGAAGGACCGCCACTGGGGGTCCAGCGGGATCAGGTCCAGCTCCCGCTCCAGCTCGCGGCCGGCCTCGGCGAAGATCCGCCGCAGGACCGAGGGCATCAGCAGGATCGTCGGCCCCATGTCGAACCGGAACCCGCCCTCGGAGAGGACCGCGGCCTTGCCCCCGAGCCAGGGGTTCCGCTCGAACAGGACCACCGAATAGCCCCGCGCCGCCAGGGTGCAGGCCGTCGCCAGCCCCCCCAGGCCGCCGCCGATCACGCCAATCCGTCCCGATCGTTTCCGCTGCATCGTGATTCTATCCTTCTGGCTCGACCGCGATCCCCGCGCCTTCCGACTTCATCCCCATCTTGGACGGATCGACCCCGCGCCCGCTACGCCACCTCGATGAGCCGGGGGACCTCCGCGACCGCCTCGAGCTCCGGGGGCGGCAGGAGGCGGCCCGTCCCGGACGCCTCGACCCCGACCGGCATGCCCAGGTCTTCCCCGAGGATCCGGGACGTGATCCGGGCCGATTCGTAGATGACCGGCAGGCCGCTCCCCGGATGGGTCCCGCCGCCGACGAGGTAGACCGACTCCAGGTCCTCGAAGCGATTCCGGGGCCGGAGGTGGAGCATCTGGGAGAGGTTGTGGGCCAGGTTGAAGGTCGCCCCCAGGTGGATCTGGTGGTCGCGGTCCCAGTGCGCCGGGGTGACCATCTTCTCGTAGCGGATCCTCGAACGCACGTCGTGCAGGCCGAGTTTGGCGAGCTGGTCGAGGGCGACCTCGCGGTACCTGGGCCCCTCGACCTCCCAGTCCACATTCGGATGCTGGTGCGTGACCGGCAGCAGGACGTAGAGGGTGCTGCGGCCCTCCGGCGCCAGGCCCGGGTCGGTGACGCACGCGTTCTGCACGTAGAACGAGGGGTCGGCCGAGAGGCGGTGCCGGGTCTCGATGTCGGCCAGGTTGTCGAGGTAGTCCTTCGCGAGGTAGATGGTGTGGTGGGCGAGGTCGTCGTAGCGGCCGTCGATGCCGAGGTAGAGCATGAAGGTGGAGCAGGAGAATTTCTTCGTCTTCAGCTTGCGGTCGGACCAGCGGCGGCGGAGGTGGTCCGGAACCAGCCGGGTCATCGCCCGGGCGAAGTCGGCGTTGATCACGATCGCGTCGGCGTGGTGCGTGCCCGACCTGGACCGCACGCCGACGGCCCGCCGGCCCTTGAAGAGGATCTCCTGGACCTCGTCGTCGAGCGAGATCTTGGCGCCGAGGTCCTCCGCGATCCGGGCCATCGAGTCGGACACCGCGCCGCAGCCGCCGACGGGGTGGTAGACGCCGTACTCGTACTCCAGGAAGGAGAGGATCGAGAACAGGCTCGGGCAGTTGAACGGGGACATGCCCAGGTACTTCGACTGGAACGTCATCGCCAGCCGGACCCGCGGGTCGCGGAAGTAGCGGCGGAGCTCGCCGTCCAGCGACAACCAGGGACGCAGCAGGGGCAGCACCTTCGCGAGCTGAGGCGACAGGAGGTCGCGCCAGCGCAGGAAGGGCGACTCCAGGATGCTCCGGAACTCGTTCATCTTGACGCGGTTGTCCGCCAGGAAGCGGCGGAGCTGGCGCGCGTCGTCGGGCGAGATCGCCGCGATCGCCTGCTCCATCCGGGCCACGTCCGGCGTGGCCTTCAGCTCGCCGCCGGCCCCGAAGACGAGGTGGTACTGGGGGTCGAGCCGGATCATCGGGACCTCGGCCATGAGGTCCCTGCCGACGGCCCCGAAGATCGTCTGGAGGACGCGCGGGTAGAGGAAGAAGGTCGGGCCCAGGTCGAACCGGAAGCCATCCTCGGCGATGGTCGTCGTCCGGCCTCCGACCCGCTTGTGGCGCTCCAGCACGGTCACGTCGTAGCCGGCGCCGGCCAGGAGCATCGCACTGGCGAGCCCGCCGGGCCCCGCGCCGATGATGAGGACGCGCTTCGAATGAGACTTGGTCTTGGTGATCATTCCGGTCCGCTCGACTCGATCGGGCAAGGGGGTTGTCGCCGGGAGGCGCTCGCGGCGTCCTCGCGCGACGGACGGGCTGGGGGCAGAGAGGGAGCGCAGGAAACCTGCACGGAAGTGGAGGCGATTCGCGGTCCGAAGGAACCGAGGATCCCGACGTCCACAGACGCATCCCGTATTCTGAGCACGTTGTAGGGCGGGCCTCTCCGAGCGTCAAGGCGGGACAAAAAAAGCGTCGTGGGGACTGGCCGGCCGTCCCCGACCCCGGAGGGGCGGCGGGCTATTCGTCCTCGGAGATCATCCGCGCCAGCGGGCGGGTGGCGGGCGTGTGCTCCAGGACGATCTTGAAGATGACCGTCAGGGGCACGGCCAGGACCATGCCCACGAAGCCCCAGAGCAGGCTCCAGAAGGCCAGCCCGATCAGCACGATCAGCGGGCTGAGGCCCAGGGCCTTGCCGGTCATGGCCGGCTCGATCAGGTTCGCGGTCAGCCCGTGGATCAGGAGCACCACCAGCGTGAAGACGACGGGGGGCCAGAGCGACGTGAATTCGAGGAAGGAGATCAGCACCGGCGGGACGATGGCGACCAGGGCCCCGACGTAGGGGAGGAAGTTGCCGAAGAAGGTGATCGTCCCCCAGGTGACCGCCCCGGTGATGCCGAAGGCCCAGCACGCCAGCGCGATCGGGATGCTCACCAGGAGGCTGGCCTTCACCTTCACCAGCAGGTAGTCGGAGATCGCCCGGTTGATCGACGTGGTGACCTCGAGGATGGCGTGCGAGCGCTCCGAGGAGAACGCGGTGCGGATCCGGCGGGGGAGCTTCGAGGCCGACTGGAGCAGGAAGATCATGTAGAAGGCGACGACGATCGACTCCAGGAAGACGTTCATGAACACGCCCGCCGCGCTGCGGACGATCCGCTGCGAGAGCTCGTTGGTGAGCGAGTCGTCCACGGCGGCCGGGTCCGCGGGCCTGGGCCGCTGGAGCCGCGGGAGGAGCGACTTCGAGAGCTCCCGGACGTGGTTCTCCAGCTCGGCCTCGCGCTTGAGGTACTGGGGGAGGCGGCGGTCGATCAGGACCACGTCGCGGTAGACCATCCGCGCCACGCCCTGGAGCCCCAGGGTGATCCCCCCGACGATGATCAGGAACGAGAAGACCGGCCGCATGTAGCGGCGGAGCCAGGCGTAGAGCGGCAGCAGCAGGTAGCAGAGCAGGGCCGCGATCAGGAGCGGCCGGAGCACCGGCTCCAGCCGCTCCAGGAGGTAGAGCCCGGTGGCGACGGTGATCAGCACCAGGGCCAGCGTCCGCAGCCCGCCCATGCCGCCGGCGCGGCGGAGCAGTTGCCCGGCCGTCGGGTCGTCCGGCATGGGGTCGATGCCGAAGAGGGTCAGGTTGTCCGACCCGTCTTCGGGGCGGTCCGGGACGCTCGGCTCCAAGGGACTAGCCTCCGTCGTGGCCTGAGGCGGCGCCGTCCGGGCCCGCCGGGGGGGAGAATCCGGCGACCGGCCGCACCCAGTCGCGGAGCCCGGGATCCCGGAGCCTGCGGCGGAAGTCGTCCAGCGCCTCGTCGAGCGGCCGCATCATGCCCGGTGCGATGGCGTCGAGTCGAGGGGTCAGCAGCCCGCCCCTCAGCGGGCGGGGGGCGCCCTGGCCGAGCTCCGCCGTCGGCCTCCCCTCGATGAGGCCCGGGTCCATGCCGAAGCCGCGTGCGATCGCCCGCGCGAAGGCGACCCGGTCCATCACCTCCGGGCCGGCGACGTGGAAGAGCCCGTGGTGCCCCTCCTCGACCAGCCGGACCACCGCGGCGGCGACGTCCGGGCCGTAGCTCGGGCTGGAGACCTGGTCCTCGGGGCAGACCGTCGGCCGCCCCTCCGCGAGGCCCTTCAGGAGCTGGTAGGCGAAGTTCTTCCCCTGGCGTTCGGGCCCGAAGACCCAGGAGGTGCGGACCGTCAACTGGCGGGCGCCGAGCTCATCCTGGATGGCCAGCTCCGCGTCGCGCTTCGCCCGGCCATAGGCCGAGAGCGGACTGGTGGGTGCATCCTCGGCGTAGGGCCCGTCGCGGCCGTCGAAGACGTAGTCGGTCGAGAAGTAGACGAACCGGGCGCCGACCCGGCGGGCGGCGGCGGCCAGGTTCAGCGGCTGTTCCAGGTTCGCCGCGACGGCCTGCCCGGGGTCGCGTTCGCAGCCGTCGACCCAGGTGAAGCCGGCGGGATAGAAGACCACGTCGGGGGCCTGGCGCTCGATCGCGGCGGCGGCCTCGGCCCGCTCCGAGGCGTCGAGCCGGGACAGCCCCGGCATCGGCACCGTGGAGTAGGTCCCGAAAGCCCGGTGGCCCCGCGCGGCGAGCCCGCGGAGCAGCCAGCCGCCGATCTGGCCCGACCCGCCGATCACGACGCAGCGGAGCGACGCCGGCGGCGGCTCGGGATCCCTCATGGCCGTCTCCGACTCCGGTGCCGTGGTGCCCACCCGTGCCCGCCTCCCCTCTCAATGGAAGCCGCGCCGACGCTTCTCGCTGTAGCGCTGGAGGGAGCTCTCGATGATCGGCATCGCCTTGGCGGCCTGCTCGATCTCCTCGACCTCCACCGACTTGCCCTCGAGCAGCTTGTAGTCCTGGAAGAAGCGGCGGAGCATCATCAGGCGATGGGGGGGCAGGTCGCTCGCCTCGCGGAAGCTGTTGAACTCCGGGTCGTTGACGGCGACCGCGAGGATCTTGTGGTCGTGCTTGCCGCTGTCCACCATGGTCATCAACCCGATCACCCGGGCCGTGACCAGGGTCAGGGGCGCGAGCGGCTCCTGGCAGAGCACCAGGACGTCGAGCGGGTCGTCATCCTCCGCGTACGTCTGCGGGATGAACCCGTAGTTGGCCGGATAGTAGACCGCGGAGTAGAGCACGCGGTCCAGGCGGAGCATCCCGGTCTTCTTGTCGAGCTCGTACTTGATGCTCGACCCCATCGGGATCTCCACCAGGGCGTTGAACTCCACGGGGAGATGTTCGCCCGGCGTGACATCGTGCCATGGATGAATCATCGCGGTGACCGTCCCTTCATCGACGCGGACGTCGAAGCCCCAATCGCTCGACACGCGCTAGCATAGCAGCGCCCGGACCGCCCGGACACGGAGCACCGCGGCTCCCCGGATTTCCGGCCTCGTCCTCGCGGGCTCCCCGGAAGCCGGCTGCTCCCGCCGGGCCCGTCGGGGGGCCCGGCGTGGGCCGCGCGCGAGATCCGCCGGATTTTTGCTTTCTGAATCGGACCTCATCCATTAGAATCCTGCGCCATCACGCTCTCAATTCCGCTTCCCAGGGATTCCACCCAGTGAGGTGATCGGTGGCTCTCACATCCATGAATCGCGCATCGCGAAGGGACGGGGCTCGCTCGCTCGGATCGGCCCGACGGGCCGCGCGTTACCGCGTCGAGCTGCTCGAGAACCGTCAGCTCCTCTCCGTCGCCATCCCCGACCCCAATCCGGTGCCCGCACCGGAGCCTGCCGCGGCGCTGGTCTCCAGCCCGACCGCCGTGGAGTCGCCGCAAGTCTCGACGCCGATCGCGGTCGACGCTCCGGGTTCGTCCGCATCGGCGACCCCCGCCGCCGGCGTCGGCTCGCCTCGCCTCTCCCCCAGCCTCGCGTCATTGGACCTGTTCACCGTGCGGACCATCCGGATCAGCCTCGGGGGGTCTCCGTCGAGCGGGGAAACCGGGTCGCTCGGCGATTCGGGAAGCGCCTCCGGCGGTTCGCTCGCCAGCCGGGTCCTGGCCAGCGTGCTCCGGTCCCAGGGGATGAACCCCGGCGCGGCGGCGTCTGCCCCGGATCTCGCCCGCCTCTTCCGGTCGCTCCCCGTGCGGATCATCGTCACGTCGAGGGACCCTGACAGCGGCGTTGCCCCGAGCGGGCACGCGACGAGCCCCGGCACGAGCGACTCGTCGGGCGTCGTCGACTCCTCGTCGAGCGTGGTAGTGATCGTCGTCGTCGGCAGGGGCCGCGTGCTCCTGATCCTGCCGATGGCCACGAGCAACACCCTGACCGCGACATCCAGCCAGCCGGCGCCCGTCCAGCCGGACGACTCTTCGCTGCCCTTGCTGGATTCACAGCTGACCGTCTTCAGCCGGTTCGGCCAGTCGGAGCTCGCAAGCTCGTCCCTGGTCCGGCCCCGGCTGGCGTCCGACTACGAGCTCTCCGCGCTGTTCGACCTGGTCGAGCCGTCGCCGCCGGCGATCGAGCGCGGGGCTCCGCCCGCCGCCCCGGGGGGCAACGTCGGGGGGAACCTGACGTCCTGGTGGTGGCCGCTGGTCGGGCCGGCCCAGTACGAACTCCCCGAGTCCCCGGCCGGTGACCAGGACCTCGTGCGCGGCCCGCGGGACGGGCGATCCGGGTCGGAAGACGCGACGGAGGCCCAGGAGGCCGGCCTTGCCCCGCGTGTCGTGGCGGCCGGTGCCCTGGCCGGCGTCGCCTGCACGATCTCGCTGCGGGAATCCCGGAGCCGGAGCCGCGGTGCCGCCTCGACGGGCCGAGGAACGGGATTCAGGCCGACCGTGGGACGGCGGTCCTTCCCCGGCCGCTGATCCCGGGCTCGAGCGAGAAAGATACCCCGGGGCTCCGGCCGGGCGTCCGGTCCGGAGCCCCCTCGATTTCAGGGCAACGAAGCCTGGGATTCGACGGTCGCCGAGGCGAGCGGGAACTCCTTCCCGAGCGACAGGCCCGGTCCGCTCACCCCGCCGCGAGCCTTCGGACCCGGGTCCGGAGCCTTCAGCGTGACGGGCAGGGGCTGCGCGGATGCGGCCGGAGATCTCCTGATCCGGTGGGATCGCAGCACGGCCGCCACCCGTCGGCGGATGCCCCGCAGGTCACCATGTCCCGAGGACCTGCAGACCTCTCCCTCGTAGAGCGAGAGGGCGAACCGCCGGAAGCTCGGGGCCGGATCCCGGGACTTGTATCGCAGCCAGTCGTAACAGAGATCCTCCCGCGACCGCTGGGCCCAGAGCCGCGTCCCCGGCCCGAAGGCCAGGCGCAATTCCATCAGGACCGTCAGCTCGTCGGGCGGTTCATGGACTTGAGACGAGATCAGCCCCAGGCCGCGCGGTCCGCGGCGCATTGGTGTCGGAGATGACACGGACGGAGAGTTCCTTGATCAGGACCGACGATTCCAAAATCCCCGCGGCCGGGATCGCTTTTCTAGCGAGGACAGCCTAACAATATGGCCTAATCTCCTGCGTCGGGAAAGTGAAAACGCTCTCAGTTCCGGTTTTTCTTCAGGAATTTGCCTGATTACCTCCCGACTGAGCGGACGTGTGGGCCCAGGCCTGTATTCAGGCCTCACCCTGCTTTGTATGGCAGGTTGGCGAGAAGCATGACATCATCAAGTCATTGACTGGATTCGGCGGGAGCGAACATGGTCCGTCGGCCTCGCGCCAGACCCCGGCCGGCGGCTGCCGGTTGGCAGGGCGCCGGGGGTCGAGTACAATCGTCGTAGCTTGCCCGGCCGGCCGCCCTCGGAGCGTGGTAAGTCTCTGATCCTGCTAAGATTGCAGCATCGACGAGGTGGGAACATGGTGGCCGTCGCGGGAGAGGGCAAGTGATGGGTGCGACCGAACTGCCGTTGCTCTGGGCACAGGCCGTTGGCGCGGCCGGCGGAGATCCGGGCTCGGGCACGACGGCGGTGACGGCCAATCCGGCGGCCCTCGCGTCGTTGGCCCTGCGTCGTTGGTTCTCGGGCCAGACCCTGAGCTCGCCGCAGGCGATTCCCGACCTGCACGGGCTCCGGGCTCTCGCCGCCGGGCTGCTCGCGCTGCTGATCCTCGCGGTCTGCTTCCAGGGGTTCGCGACGACGGTCCGCCAGGTCCTCCACCTGAGGGCGCATGTCGGCCTGGTGCGGCGGGCCACGGTGAGGGTGTGGAGGGCCGGCCGGCTGGTGGCCGCGGCGATCACGTTCACGGTCGTCGCGTGGACGGGCAGCCAGACGCTCGCGTTCCTGACCGACAGGCCCGAGAAGGGGCGTGCCGACCTGACGCTGCTGACCCGGTCGCGGGACACGGGGGAGCTTGCCCTGGACCAGGGGATCCTCGCCGCGCTGACCCCGCTGCGCGACCTCGCCGCGCTGGCGGACAACCTGCCGCTGTTGCTCTGCGCGGTCTACCTGGTCTTCCGCGCCTCCTCGGGGACGCTGCCGCCGCTGGAGTCGGCCGGCGTGCGGCCTGGGGAACGGCCGGCGTCGCGGGCGTCGGCTCACGCCGGTTCCCTCACGGGCTGGTCCACGCTCATATGGGGCTGCGGCGCGCTCTATCTCCTCTACCGGCTGGTTGCCCGTTTCCTGGGCAGCACGGATCTCCCGCTGGGCGGCTGCCTCGTGGTCGAGGCCCTGCTCATCCCCGTGATGATGGCGATCTGCGACGGGTTCTTGCTGGCGTGGCTCCTCGCCGAGCTCCGGAACGCGGGGTTCGAGGAGGGGCGGGAGGATCGCTCCCATCCCGTGCTCGGGCTCGAGCTGATGCCGGCCGCCGTGCTCGGCTGCGTGCTGGTGCTGCCGGCCCGCTACGTCGGCACCCTGGTGTGGCTGACCACGCAGCACCTGCCGACGACCGTGACGGCGACCCCGCTGGGGCAGTACATCCGCTGGCAGCTCGGCTGGGGGCTCGTCGATTTCCAGGCCGGGTCGCTGGTCTTCCTGGGGCTGATCGGGGTGGTGGCGTGGAGCCGGGGATCGGTGGGCGAGGTCGTGGCGGGTTTCGGGCGCCTGCTGCGCCTCGAGGGGGGGCACCTGGTCGTCGCGGTGGCCCTGGCCGCGGCGGCCTCCTGCGTGCTGGCCGCGATGATCTACCCGCTGATCCTGCTGCTGCCGCCGGCCGGCTGGGTCCTCCCGGCGGCCGACAGCTACTCGCACTACCTGACGCTCCCCGCCGGGCTCTGGACCCTGGCCGCCCTGATCGAGCTGGCCCAGCGGTCGCTGCCGGTGGCGCAGCTCGCGCGCGACGAGGGCGAGGGCCCTCCTTCGAACGGCCTGTCCCACGGGCGGGACCGGGCCCCTGAGGGCGACGAGGTCGTCGCGGCCGAGCCCTCCGCCGCCGCGCCACATCGGGGTTAGGCGCCATCCCGTGGCCGGGTCGCAACGCCGGTAAAACTCCCTCGCACCTTCGGTGAAGATGTCCGGGTTCGGCTCGGAATTCGCTGACCTCTCGGGCAGGGCGTGTCGGCCTGGATCGTGGCCGCGGCGGCGGCGCTGCACGCCCTCGCGCGAGGTGTTTCCGTGGGCGTGTCCGGGCCCGCGCGGGGCGAGTTCTCGTGGGGCTTTTCTACACATTGGTTCGCTTGACACGAGGTCGAGGTCGGAGTTGTAATGAAATCGTGGATTGGCACCGGCAACACGCGGCGTGACAGCGTCCCAACGCGGGACTTACCTGGAGAACACCTCGTCCGATCTTCGGATCTCTTGCTTTGATTCCCTGGCCGTAGCGAGCCCCCTCGATCGGCCGTCCCCCTTCGTCTCACGGTGATAGCAAGCGTTGACAATTCGGGCGAGCCCTCACTGCAATGAGGAGCGAACTGCCCTGCGCGCCCGCGGCTGAGGGACGCGACGGGCGCGGCTCCTCCCCGAGGTGTTCGCCCTCCCGAGGTCGACGAGCCGGAACAGAAAACGCACAAGAAGCTCTCAGGAGGGATTAGCCCATGTCCGTCGGAACGGATTTGATCTCGCTGATCGCGAGCCGCCAGAACCTCGAGGACTACCAGAAGAAGCACTGGACCGGCAGCTTCGCCGAATACCTGGACATCGTCAGGCAGGATCCGAACGTCACCCGGACGGCCTACCAACGCCTTTATGATATGATCATCAGTAAGGGTACGGAAGAGACGGTCGTCAACAAGGAGAAGCTGGTCCGCTACAAATTCTTCGAGGACCCGGACAACGGCGGCGAGGATGCGATCTTCGGGCTGGAGCGGACCCTGACGAGCCTGGTCAACATCCTCAAGAGCGCCGCCCACGGATACGGCACGGAGCGCCGGGTGCTGCTGCTCCACGGGCCGGTGGGGAGCTCCAAGAGCACGATCGCCCGGCTGCTCAAGAAGGGGCTGGAGCGCTATTCGCGGACCGAGGAGGGCCGGCTGTTCACCTTCGGCTGGCTGGAGGCGGGCCTGGACGGGGAGGAGGTCTACACCAGCTGCCCGATGCACGAGGAGCCGCTCCACCTGATCCCCCACGAGCACCGCGGGGAGATCACGCGGCACCTCAACGCCGAGGCGCCCGGGCACGCCTACGAGCTGGCGATCGAGGGCGAGCTCTGCCCGTTCTGCCGCCAGATGTTCAACGACCGGATGGAGCGCTACGGCGGCGACTGGTCGCGGGTGATGGAGGACGTGCGGGTGCGGCGGCTGATCCTCTCGGAGCAGGACCGCGTCGGCGTCGGGACGTTCCAGCCGAAGGACGAGAAGAACCAGGACGCCACCGAGCTCACCGGGGACATCAACTACCGCAAGATCGCGGAGTTCGGCACCGAGAGCGACCCCCGCGCGTTCAACTTCGACGGCGAGTTCAACATCGCCAATCGCGGGATCATCGAGTTCATCGAGGTCCTCAAGCTGGACGTGGCGTTCCTCTACGACCTCCTGGGGGCCAGCCAGGAGCACAAGATCAAGCCCAAGAAGTTCGCGCAGACGGACATCGACGAGGTGATCATCGGCCACACCAACGAGCCGGAGTACAAGAAGCTCCAGTCCAACGAGTTCATGGAGGCCCTGCGGGACCGGACCGTCAAGATCGACGTCCCCTACGTGACCCGGCTGGCCGACGAGATCCGGATCTACGAGAAGGACTACAACGAGCGGAAGGTCCGGGGCAAGCGGCTGGCGCCGCACACCCTCGAGGTGGCCGCCATGTGGGCCGTGCTCACCCGGCTGGAGGAGCCGAAGAACGCCGGGCTGACCCTGATGCAGAAGCTCAAGCTCTACAACGGCAAGACGCTGCCCGGCTTCACCGAGGACAACATCAAGGAGCTGCGCGAGGAGGCCGAGCGCGAGGGGATGCTGGGGATCAGCCCCCGCTACGTGCAGGACAAGATCTCCAACGCCCTGGTCGCCCACCCCAACGAGCGGTCGATCAACCCGTTCATGGTCCTCAACGAGCTGGAGATGGGCCTGAAGCACCACTCGCTGATCAACAGCGAGGAGACCCGCAAGCACTACCGGCACCTGCTCTCGGTGGTGAAGGAGGAGTACGAGGACATCGTGAAGAACGAGGTGCAGCGGGCGATCGCCGCCGACGAGGACGCGCTGACGCGGCTCTGCGGCAACTACATCGACAACGTCAAGGCCTACACCCAGCGCGAGAAGGTCAAGAACAAGTACACCGGCCAGACCGAGGAGCCCGACGAGCGGCTGATGCGGTCGATCGAGGAGAAGATCGACATCCCCGAGAGCCGCAAGGACGACTTCCGCCGGGAGATCATGAACTACATCGGCGCCCTGTCGCTGGACGGCAAGAAGTTCGACTACCGGACCAACGAGCGGCTCCAGAAGGCCCTGGAGCTGAAGCTCTTCCAGGACCAGAAAGACACGATCAAGCTCACCAGCCTGGTCTCGAGCGTCGTGGACAAGGACACCCAGGAGAAGATCGACATCGTCAAGGCCCGGCTGATCCGGAGCTACGGCTACGACGAGGACTCGGCGACCGACGTGCTGAACTACGTCGCGAGCATCTTCGCCCGCGGCGACGTCAAGCGGGGGAGCCACTAGCCGCCCCGATCGCCCCACGCCGGGGGACCGCCCGGCACTGCGAGGGGAGGGGAGGGTAGCCGCCGGCCGTCGGGGCCCGGCGGCCGCCCCGGGTCCGCGCGTGACCCCTCGGGGCGCGATTTTGTCCCTTGAATCCGGGGTGGGCATGGGTCTAGGATTTGCTGTACACTGAATTCGTCGAACCGAGAGGTTCCCGGGACAGGATCTCCCCGACGGCACAGTGCCTTCATCACCACCCCATCGGAACCTGGCCCCAGGGCCGAACTCCCACAGGGCCCATAGGCAAGTCACGCGTTCTTTTCCATCTCAGTTGCGGTCGGATCGTTGATCTCTCCGACCCGCGGCCCGCCGCCCTGCGCGGCGCCGTCGGGCGGCGTGATCCGGGATCGGGCGGGGGGCTGATCCGCCCCGGGGCGGGCCGAGGGGCAGTCGGGCCGGCCCGGGGGCCGGCGCGGCCGGCTCGGGACCAGGTCCGGCCGGGATGCAGCCCAATTGACGCAACGGCGGGGGCGGAGTAGCCGTGGTGCGAAAAATCGATCGAGACGCAAATCGGTTCAAGCAGATCGTGCGCGGGAAGATCAAGTCCGATCTTCGCAAGTACATCACCCACGGCGAGATGATCGGCAAGACCGGCGGCGAGTTCGTGTCGATCCCGCTGCCGCAGATCGAGATCCCGGAGTTCCGCTACGGGGCCAAGAACCGCGGGGGCGTGGGGCAGGGGCCCGGCGAGGTCGGCACGCCGATCGGCCGCTCCAGCGACGGTGAGCCCGGCCAGGGGGCCGGCGAGGCCCCGGGGCAGCACATCCTGGAAGTCGAGCTGACCATGGACGACCTGGCCCAGATCCTCGGCGAGGAGCTGGCCCTGCCGCGGATCGAGCCGAAGGGCCGCGCCAACATCATCGAGGACAAGGACCGCTACACCGGCATCCGCCAGGCCGGCCCCGAGAGCCTCCGGCATTTCAAGCGCACCTACAAGAAGGCGCTCAAGCGGCAGATCGCCTCCAACCAGTACGACCCGCGGGACCCGCTGGTCATCCCGATCCGCGAGGACAAGCTCTACCGCTCCTGGAACCCGATCGCGCTGCCCCAGTTCAATGCCGTGGTCCTCTACCTGATGGACGTCTCGGGCTCCATGACCGACGACCAGAAGGAGATCGTCCGCACCGAGGCCTTCTGGATCGACGCCTGGCTCAAGAGCCAGTACGACGGGGTCACGACCCGCTACATCATCCACGACGCCGTGGCCCGCGAGGTCGACGAGCACACCTTCTACCACACACGGGAGAGCGGCGGGACCCGGATCAGCTCCGCCTACGCGCTGGCCCACAAGATCATCGAGGAGTCCCACTCGCCGGCCGACTGGAACATCTACATCCTCCACTTCTCCGACGGCGACAACTGGGGCGAGGACAACCGCAACTGCATCGGCCTGCTCCGCGATCACCTGTTGCCGAAATGCAACCTCTTCTGCTACGGCCAGGTGGAGAGCCCCTACGGCTCCGGCGAATTCTATCGCGAGCTCGAGGAGGCCTTCGACGAGGTCCCGAACCTGGCCCTCTCGGAGATCCGCAACAAGGAAGGAATCTACGATTCGATCAAGGAGTTCCTGGGGCGGGGGCGGTGAGCCACGCCGGGGAGAAGCACCCATGACTCGGCTGCGCTGGGCGATCCTCGCGCTCGGTTTGTCGGGGACGATCGCGGCCCTCGCGGTCGCGCGACCGGGCCTCGCCGGGGGAGCCGCCGACTCGCCCGAAGCCAGGCTCAGGGCAAGGATCGCCGACCTGCATGTCGATGTCACGTTCCTGGAAGTCGAGTGCCAGGCGGCGCGGGATAACCTGGTGGAGAGCTTGAAGAAGGTCGGCCGGATTGAGTTCGGGGACAGGGCGACCGCCCTGGCGGCGATCCGGGGCGAGTTGAGCAGGTCAGCTTGGAGCGAAAGGGGTTCGCCACCGAAGGCGCCTGGTTGATACGGGTCCGGATCGCGAGCGAAGTCGAAACGGCGGGCAGCGGGGACGAGAAGCGACTCCTCGCCGACTTCCTGCACAAACGCGATGACGAGAAGGATCGCACCCAGCTGGCCGGTGCCGTGCTGAACGCCAGATTGCAGTTGAGCCGCGCGGAGGCCGACCGCATGAAGGCCGAGTTCCAGAAGAAGGTCCGGGCGCTGCACCAGAAGCGGCGAGAGCTGGACGACGCCGAGGCAGAGTACAAGGCGACCAGGTGAGGCGAGGAGGAGGGCGGATGTCCACCGAACTGGAACCCAGGCCGCCGGCCGAACGGCGCGAGAGGCCCTACCGGCTGAGCGTCCGCCAGTACATGAAGATGATCGAGGCGGGCGTGTTCGCCGACGACCTGCGCGTCGAGCTCCTCGGGGGACGGCTTTTCCCGATCATGACGAAATACCCTCCCCACAACTTCGCGGTCATGTTCCTGGGGCAGACCTTCAACCGGCTCCTGGCGCCGGATTGGTATGCCCGCGAGGAGAAGTCGATCGTGCTGGTGGGATCCTCACGGCCGGAGCCGGACCTCGCGGTGGTACGGGGGCCCGTAGAGCGATATCGCGATCGCGACCCGCGGTCCTCCGACCTGGGGCTGCTCGTCGAGGTCTCCGAAGGGTCGTATTCCCGAGATCGGGGCATGAAGTGGCGGAAGTACGCCGCGGCGGGAGTGCCGACCTACTGGATCGTCAACCTGGCGAAGAAGCGGATCGAGGTCTACGCGAGTCCGGCGGGCCGGGGGCATGCCCCGGCCTACCGCGAGACATCGACCTTCGGCCCCGACGACGAGGTGCCGATCGTCCTGGAAGGCCGCGAGCGGGGCCGGGTCCCCGTCCGCGACGTCATCGGCTAGGGTTCCCGGAGACAGTCCCATGAGCATCGCAGCCCCCCTGACAGCCCCGGCGACCCGCGCGGGCGACCAGCGCGTCGTGCTGCCCGGCGTCGGCTGGGAGGGGTACGAGACGATCCTGAAGCTCAAGGGCGATCGCCGGTATCCCAAGATGGTGTATCTGGACGGGAGCGTGAGCTTCGTGTCGCCATCCTATTCGCATGAACTCATCAAGGAACGCCTGGCTTCCTTCCTGTCGGAGGTCCTCATCGGCCTGGGAGTTCGCCATCTCCCCGCGGGCTCGACGACGTTCCGGAAGGAGGCGAAGCGAGGAGGTGTCGAGGGGGACCTGACTTACTATCTGAGCCACTGGGAACGCATCCGTGGCAAGACCGAGATCGACCTGCGGGTCGACCCTCCACCGGACCTGGCAATCGATGTCGTCGTCAGCCCTAGCACCGACGATGCGATCGAGGCCTGGCGCCGCCTCGGCGTCCCCGAGGTCTGGGTCTGCGACGAGAGCCAGGTCGTCATCTTGCAGCTGGATGCCGACGGACGGTACGCCCGCGTTGGACAGAGCCTCGGCGTGCCCGCGCTCGCCGCCGCCGAGATCCACGCCTGGGCGAGGCGAGACCTGGACGACGCGCTGGCCTATGTCGTGGACCTTCGCCGCTGGGTCGCCGAGGTGCTCGTCCCCCGGCATCGCGAACTCGCGGCGAAGCTTCCCACTCCGGACCGTGAGCCCGGCAATCCAGAGACCTGAGACGAGAACGAACCGACCGCCCCGTTAACGAGAGAGTCCCGATGTCGATCGTCAACGCCCACAACCTGCCCGCCGATCTTCGGGCCATCCAGCTCGAGACCGAGGACCACGCCCGGGCCTACGGGCTGGACTTCTTCGAGACCATCTTCGAGGTCCTCGACTACGACGAGATCTCCGAGATCGCTGCCCTCGGCGGCTTCCCGACCCGGTACCCGCACTGGCGGTTCGGGATGGAGTACCAGCAGCTCTCCAAGGGCTATCGCTACGGGCTCCAGAAGATCTACGAGATGGTCATCAATAACGACCCCTGCTACGCCTACCTGCTGCGCTGCAACCAGCTGGTCGACCAGAAGCTCGTGATGGCTCACGTCTACGGGCATAATGATTTCTTCAAGAACAACATCTGGTTCAGTCAGACCAACCGCAAGATGATGGATGAGGTCGCAAACCACGGCAGCCGGATCCGGTCCTACATGGAGCGGTTCGGCGAGGACACCGTCGAGGGGTTCATCGACAGCTGCCTCTCGCTGGAGAACCTGATCGACATCTACTCGCCGCTGATCAAGCGCCGCGACTCGGTCAACCGCTACAACTTCGCGCCCGACGGGGAGGCCGAGCAGGAGCAGGGCCCGGCGAAGTTCCAGAGCAAGGACTACATGGACTCGTTCATCAACCCGCCCCAGGCCCTCAAGGACGAGCTCCGGAAGCGGGAGTCCGAGAAGGAGAAGGCCAAGCCGACGTCCTTCCCCGAGCAGCCGGAACGGGATGTGCTCCTCTTCCTGATGGAGTACGCGCCGCTGAAGCCCTGGCAGTACGACGTCCTGGCCATCATCCGCGAGGAGGCATACTACTTCGCCCCGCAGGGCCAGACCAAGATCATGAACGAGGGCTGGGCGTCGTTCTGGCACTCGACCATCATGACCCAGAAGATCCTCCACCCCTCCGAGCTGGTCGACTACGCCGACCACCACTCCGGGACCATGGCGACGCAGCCCGGCAGGCTGAACCCCTACAAGCTGGGCATCGAGCTGCTGCGCGACATCGAGGAGCGCTGGAACAAGGGCCAGTTCGGCCCCGAGTGGGACGAGTGCGACAACTACGAGGTGCGGCGGAGGTGGGACCGGCAGCTCGGGCTCGGCCGCCAGAAGATCTTCGAGGTCCGGCGGATCCACAACGACGTGACGTTCATCGACACGTTCCTGACCCCCGACTTCTGCCGTCGTCACAACATGTTCAGTTACAAGCACAATGATCAGAACGACACATACGAGATCGAGAGCCGGGAGTTCCGGAAGATCAAGGAGCGGCTGCTCTTCAACCTGACGAACTTCGGCCAGCCGATCATCCGCGTCAAGGACGGCAACTACCGGAACCGGGGAGAGCTGTACCTCCACCACGAGCACTTCGGCGTCGACCTGAAGTTCGACTACGCCCAGGACACCCTTCGCCACCTCCACCGCCTCTGGACCCGTCCCGTGCACATCGAGACGGTCGCCGACGGGCGGGCCACCCTCTTGTCGTTCGATGGAACCGATCACTCGATCCGCCCTTTGGGGGGTTCATCCCATGAATCTGAGCAGAAAGATCGCCGCCGCGCTTGACGAGAACACCCGCGCCTACGTCCTGCCCTGCACCGTCTCGGTGGAGGACGGGCCGAACCGGCTGACGCTCGATTTGACGGCCCTCGACTCGGTCGGGGTCGCCTTCGACGCCCTCGAGTTCGCCTCCAACGACCGCACGGACTGGCCCTCCGAGGCCCTCAACGCCTGGGGCCGGAAGCTGGCCGATCGCGTCACCTACCTGCTCGAGCCGCTCAAGGTCCTGGAGGTCGACGCCGGCGGCGGCGAGGTCCAGATTCGCAGCGGCGCCCCCTCGCCGCGGGCCGACCAGCGCGGCTTCTACGAGGTCCGGCTCCGCAAGAGCGGCGTCCTGCGGATGGAGCGGTTCGTCTTCGACGACGCCACACGCCAGCGCCGCCGCACCCCCTGCCAGCTCACCCGCGAGGTGCTGGAGCGCCTGGCCGACGACATCGTGGCCAGCGCGTCCTGATCGTCACGTACGTCCGAGCCTCCCCGGGCGTGCCCACGCCCGCGGGGAAGGGCCTTTCCGGTCCCTCGTCTCCGCGTCTCGGCGTCCCCCTCGCCACTCCCGGACGCCCGCGCCGTGCCGGACTTCAACCCTGGCGTCCTCGCCTGTCCGGCATGGTATACTGACTTCTCCCGGCGCCGGGCCGTGTTCGGGAGGAGCCATGATTCGCCTGCACCGACTCACCGTCTGCGTCAGCCTCGCCCTCGCCGCCTGCGTGATCGCGCGGGCTGTCGCGAATGAGCCCGCCCCCGCAGGACTCGACACGCCCCCCGTCGCCGGGCCGACCGCGGCCGCGCGGACCTGGTTCGAGGACGCCCGCTTCGGCCTCTTCGTCCACTGGGGCGTCTACGCGCTGGTGGGCAAGGGCGAGTGGGTGATGGAGAACGACAGGCTGCCGATCGCGGAGTACGAGAAGCTGCCCCCTCGCTTCAACCCCACGCGGTTCGACGCCGAGGAATGGGTCAAGCTCGCGAGGGCAGCCGGGGCGCGGTACCTGACGATCACGAGCAAGCACCACGACGGCTTCTGCATGTTCGACAGCAAGCTGACGAACTATGACATCGTGGACGCCACGCCCTACGGCAAGGACCCGATGAAGGCCCTGGCCGATGCTTGCCATCGACAGGGGATCAAACTCTTCTTCTATTATTCGTTGCTGGACTGGCACCATCCCGACTCCTTCCCGCTGGGCAGGACGGGCAAGTCGGCGGGGCGCGAGGGGCGGGGCGACTGGCGGAAGTACGTCGCCTACTACCAGGGCCAGGTCCGCGAGCTCTGCACCAATTACGGCGAGATCGGCGGTATCTGGTTCGACGGCTGGTGGGACCGCCCCGACGCCGAGTGGGACCTGGAGGGCACGTACAGGCTCATCCACGAGCTCCAGCCCGGCGCTCTGGTGGGCAACAACCACCACGTCGCCCCTTTCCCCGGCGAGGATTTCCAGATGTTCGAGCAGGACCTCCCGGGCGAGAACGCGGCGGGCTTCAACAAGGCCGGAGTCGCCAGGAACCTGCCCCTGGAGACCTGCCTGACCATCAACCAGTCGTGGGGCTACAACGCCCGCGACGCGAACTACAAGATGGTGGACGAGCTGATCCGCGCCCTGGTCGGGGCCGCGGGCCGCGGGGCCAATCTCCTGCTCAACGTGGGGCCGAAGCCCGACGGCACGATCGGGCCCGAGTTCGCCGAACGCCTGCGGGGCGTCGGGCAATGGCTCTCGGCCCATGGCAAGACGGTCCGGGGGACCCGGCGGGGGCCCGTCGGGCCGGAATCCTGGGGCGTCTCGACGGCCTCCGCGTCGCCGCCGAGGGAGGTCTACCTGCACGTGCTCGCGCCGGTCAGGTCGATCTCGCTGCCGCGGGAGCTGGAGGCCTACACGCCCTCCCTGTTCGGGGCCGGCGATCCGCTGAAGCTCGTCCCCCGCGGCGGCCGCCTTGAACTGGAGTTGCCGGAATCGGCCCGCCCGCGGGCCGACACGATCGTCGTCCTGCGCCCTCGACTCGCGGGCCCGGAGCCGGGGCCGGCGGCACCCTAGAGCGGCCATGGAGCGGCGGACCATGCACCTGGACCCGGATCAGACGCCCCAGGATGACGCGCACGAGCCCGCATCCGAGCGGACTCCGGAGGCCTCGCGGCGCGTGGACCGCGTCAGCCTGCTGCTCACGGTCGCGACCCTGGCGTTCGTGGCCGGCGCGATCTGGCTGAGGCTGCGGACGCCCGAGCTTCCCGAGCCGCCCTCGTTGGGCTCCACGCCCCCGCCGCTTCGCCTGCTGGACCCCGAGACGTCCGAGCCGGTCTTCCTCCTGGGCCTCAAGGGCAAGGTGACCTGGCTCGTCTTCTGGTCGGCCGACTCGGCGTCGGGGAAAGCCGTCCTGCCGAGGCTGGAGGAGGCGTGGAGGACGCTGAGGCCTCATCGCCGCTTCGCCCTGGTTGCGGCGGCGGTGGACGCCGGCGACCCGGGGAAGGTCCGTGACGTGCTCGGGGCGCTCCATCCTCGACTTCCGGCCTACCTGGCCACGCCCGAGACGAGGCTCCGCTACGGCGTGAGCCAGGCCGACCCGCCGCTCCACCTGCTGATCGACGCCGAAGGCAAGGTCGCGGCGCTGGTCCGCGGGGCTGGCAAGGAGACCGTCCATCGGCTCGCGGAGCGGATCCGTGGCTGGCTGGAGGACCTCGACCCGCTCGGGCCGACCCGCTTCGCCCGCGTCCTCCCGGCCCACCCGGCCGCGGCGTCAGCCGCCCGGATCGGCGCCTCCCCCTCGTGCGAATCTGCGACGATGCACTTTGAGTTGACGATGAATCGTTCACCACACCGTTAGTTCCTTGATGGGAGCAGTGGAATGTCCCCCGAATCGTCCCCCTCCGCCCAGAATCCCCGCCAGATCCGCCGGGTCGCGATCCTCTTCGCGGGCGGCCCCGCGCCGGCGGCCAACGCGGTGATCTCGACCGCCGCGGCCTCGTTCCTCCGCAACGGCATCGAGGTCCTCGGCATCCGCCACGGCTATTCCGGGCTCGTCGAGTTCGGCCCGGATCGCCCGATGCAGGAAGGCCGCGACTACGTCATCCTCGACCGGCAGAAGCTCCGCCGGACGCGGAATACCCGCGGCATCATGATCGGCACGGCCCGCACCAATCCCGGCAAGGACGTCTCGCATCCCAGCCACCTGACCGACGGGAAGCGGACCGCCCCGCTGCGCACGGTCTACGAGGCGCTCACCTCGCTGGGCGTCGATGCGCTGGTCTCGATCGGCGGCGACGACACGCTCAAGACGGCCAACAAGTTCAAGCTCTTCCAGGACCACCTGCCCAAGGGCTCGCGGCGGATCGCCGTGGTCCACGTGCCCAAGACGATCGACAACGACTACAAGGGCATCGACTTCACCTTCGGCTACTTCACCGCCGTCGAGATGCTCGCCAGCGAGATCCGCAACCTCCTGGCCGACGCCGAGGCCACCCGCGGCTACTTCATCGCCGAGTGCATGGGCCGCAGCGCCGGCTGGCTGGCCTACGGGGCGGCCATCGCCGGCGAGGCCAGCCTGGTCCTCTCCGTCGAGGACGTCGAGGAGAAGATGGCCACCGAGGAGACCCTCACCGATCCCAAGACCGGGGTCTCGAGCACCCGCAAGATCATGGACATGGACAAGCTCGTCAATACGATCGTCGGCGCGATGGTGGCGCGCGAGAAGGACGGCAAGGAATTCGGCGTGATCGTCCTGGCCGAAGGCCTGGGGACCTACCTGCCGTCGTCTTACCTGGAGGGGATCAAGTTCGACGAGCACGGCCACATCTCGCTGGCCGCGGTGAACCTCTCGCGGATCATGGTCAAGGCGATCGAGGCCGAGTACAAGAAGCGGACCGGCAAGAGCAAGCGGCTCACCGGCCTGCAGCTCGGCTACGAGGCCCGCTGCTCGGCTCCGACGGCGTTCGACGTCATCCTCGGCAGCCAGCTCGGCGTGGGGGCCTACCGGGCCCTGGTGGAGAACGGGCTCGACGGCGTGATGGTCTCGTGCGAGGGGCAGCTCAGCCTCTGCTACGTGCCGTTCGAAAAGCTCGTCAACCCCGAGACGCTCGTCACGGTCGTCCGTTACATCGAGTCCGGGTCCGACTTCCACAAGCTGGCCCGGTTCCTGGAGAACTATCCCCACACCTGAGGGCCCGGATCAGCGGTCCCCAAGGTCGCCCGTCCCCGGCACCGAGCCCGGGGTCGGGCGGCCCTCGCTGATCCGGAACAGGAGCAGGAGGTCGGAGCCGTCCGCAAGGCCGGCCCCGCTCCTCCAGAACGCGGCGGATTCCCGGTCGAGGATCTGTCCGGGGAGGACGCTCGCCGTGTACCGGACGCCCTGCACGCCGGCGAACGCCGCGACCAGCAGGCAGGCGAAGCCGCCCAGCGACGCCCACCGGCCGGGGGGGGCCGGTCGCGGGTAGTCCGGCTGGACCCCCGCCTCGATGATCCGGTCGTACAGGTGCGGATGTGTCAATCGCTTCGAAGGCATGACCGCCGGGATCAGGCTCGTCCGGTGGATCTTCTCGAGCGCACGGGCGTAGACCCCCGGGGCGGCCTGCGAGCCCACGCCCCGGGCGTCTGCGAGGTGCTCCATCTTCAGGATAAGCCGCTGCAAGAGCCGCAGTCCCACGATCAGGACGACGCAGCCGACGAGCCACCCAAGGCAGAGGCCCATCAGCCCGTAACTCCCCAGCAGCGGCTTCGTCGCCCCGGCGAGCATCGCCAGGAAGAACCCCAGCAGGAAGCTCTGCGAGACCCGCGCCCACTGCACCGGTCGGGGCTCGGCCAGGTGGGCGAGCTCATGCGCACAGACTGCGGCCAGCTCCTCGTCATCGAGGACGGCGGCCGCGGCATCCGTGAAGCCGATCTTCCGGTCGAGGATGAAGGCGAACGCATTCGCCAGCGGCAGGGCGACCTGCTCGACGCCCCGGAGGGGAACGCCGGCTTCTGAAGCCGCTCGCTCGGCCACCGCACGGACCCGCTGTGGCGCGGGCCGGATCACCCGGAGGAGCCTCAAGGCCGCGAGCCGTCCCCACCCCAGGTAGAGTCCCGCGATCAGCGCGAGCAGCACCAGCTCGGCCGCCGCGATCCCGTTCATCCGGTCGGGGAGGACCGAGGCGAAGGCCGTCATGAGCAGCACGATGGGCACGCAGACGAGCATCCACGAGATCCACACGCCCCACGCCGGTCGCGGGGTCAGCGCATACGCGGGATTGAACGTCCGCTCTGCGGCAATGCTGGACTGGAGGATGCCGACGATCGCCACCGCGCTGCCGAGGACCATGGGAAACGGGAACGGAACGGGTTGCAGCCCGCTGGGCGTCACCAGCAGCAGGCCCGCGGGGAGGCCCAGGAGCAACAGTGCCAGGCTGCTGGTCTTGCGCACCGGCCAGGCCCGCCGGGCCCGCTCGGTCCACTCATCGCCCCGGTATCTCCTCAGCGGCCATGAAGCGACGGCCATCGCCAGCCCGCTTCCCAGCCGCGCCACGGCGTAGAGGGTCGCCAGCGCCAGGAGCAGGCCCGCCCAGGCGTAGGGACTGGAACGCACGAGATGACGGACTCCTTCGAGCCGATCCGGATCCATGGTCCCGACCCCCGGTGCCAGACGCGTGCCGCGACGCGGGCGAGGCAGGAACCAGTCTATCGCAGGGCCGCTTGCCTGTCTGGGACCGAGCGGAATGGACCCCGGACTCTCCGCGATGCGGACCGGGCATCCGAGCCGGAAGCGTCAGCGACGGCCGAACGGCAGGGAACCGCCGTCGCTCCCGGCACGGATCCGCGGCGCCGCCCCGCGGTCCCCGGTTATTTCGCCATCACCCAGCGGGCCAGTTCGGCGAAGCTCGGGGCCTTGCCTTGCATGAGCAGGCCGGTGCGGAAGATCTTCCCGGCGGCCCAGACGATCGCCAGCGTTGTGATCGTGGTCAGGACCACTGCGAGCCCCACCTGCCAGGCGGGGGGCGCCGGTTGGAGCGCCAGCCGCATCAGCATCAGGAACGGGCTGGCGGGCGGGAAGAGCGACATCCCGACCGATAGCGGGCTCGCCGGGTTCTTCAGCACCGCGGTCCAGACGAACACGGGGAGCATCGAGAGCAGCATGACCGGCATCATCAGCGACTGGGCGTCCTTCAGCTCGCTGCACGCCGAGCCGACGGCGATGTAGAGCGAGCCGTAAAGCAGGATCGCCAGGATCAGGAACAGCACCAGAGCCGCGAGCAGCCCGGGCGAGACCACGTTGGCGTAGCCGTGATAGGCGGCCACCGCGAAGCCCCCGCCGACGTACAGCGCGGCGAGGACCATCGCGATCCCCGCGTTGCCCAGCAGCTTGCCCATCATCAGCTCGAACGGCGTCACCGAGCCGAGCATGACCTCGCTGATCCGGCTCATCTTCTCCTCGATCACGCTGTTGAGGAGCTGCGGGGCGCTGGTCATGATCACGAAGAACATGATGAACATGAGGACAGCGGGCACCAGGGCCGTGCGGACCATGTCGACCTTCTCCGCGGATCGGGCCGCCGTCCCGGCCGCCTCGGGGCCCGTCTCCCGCCGCTCCACGAGCTGGAGGTTCTCGACCCCCACCGGCTGGCTCAGCCGGTCGGCCAGCGCCTGGTCCAGCCCGGCGTTGCGGAACCGCCGGGAGCGGACCTCGCCGTTGACGACGCCGCCCAGCCAGTTCCGCAGCAGGTCGTCGTTGGGGTTGTTGGAGTGATAGGCCAGGGGCGGATTCGGCTGCCCGCCCTTGCCGGGCTCGACGATCTCCGGCGGGATCTCGAGGAAGGCGTCCAGCTCGCCCTGGCGGATCCGGTCGGAGAGCTCGACGGCCAGCCCGGATGGGCCGCCCGGGCTCGAGGCCGCGGCCGGGTCCGCGAGCTGGGGCTCCATCCGCGGCCGGGCATTCTTCGCCCGCTCGTCGGGGAGCCGGGCGTTGTGGGCCTCGGCCGCCTTCGCGATGGCCGGGTAGAGCACGCCCGTGCGGTCGATGACCGCGAACCGCCGGGGCTTCGTGTCCACCCGCTCGGCCACGAAGACCTGCAGCAGGATGGAGGCCCCCATGATCACCGGCAGGAGCAGGATCCCGATGATGAACGACTTGGTCCGGATCGCCGAGCCGAACTCCGTGCTGGCGATGACCCAGATCTTCCGGAAGCTCGCATTCATGAGAGGACCTCTCCTTCGCCCGTGTGCACGTCGCCATCGCCGTTGCGATCAGGCGCGGCGATGCGTACGAAGATGTCGTGCAGCGACGGGCGGGTGATCTCGAAGTGCTGGATCCGCGTGCGGCCCGAAAGCGCGAGGATCAGCTCCTGGGCGTCGCCCCTCCAGCGCACCTCCTGGAAATTGCCGTGGTCGTTGACCTCGAGCACCCGGTCCAGGCCCCTGATCGCCTGGACGCCCTCGTCGGTCCGCACCCGGATGGTGTCGTGCCCGTAGATCGCCTGGATCTGGTCGAGCGTGCCGTCGAGGACCTTCCTGCCCCGATAGATCATGAAGATCCGGTCGCAGAGGCGTTCCGCAACGCCCATGTCGTGCGTCGAGAAGACCACGGTGGTCCCCGCGCGCTTCAGGTCGAGGACGGCGTCCTTGAGGACCTCCGCGTTGACCGGGTCGAGCCCCGAGAAGGGCTCGTCCAGGATCAGCAGCTCGGGACGCTGGAGGACCGTCGAGATGAACTGGACCTTCTGGGCCATGCCCTTGGAGAGGGCGTCCACCTTCTTGTCGATCCAGGAGGACAGGCCCATCCGACCCAGCCAGTGGTTGATCGACTGGTCGAGTGCCGGCTGCGTCGCCCCCTTCAGCGAGCCGAAGTAGCGGAGCAGCCGGCGGACGCTCATCCGCTTGTACAGCCCGCGCTCCTCGGGGAGGTAGCTCACCCGATCGTGGGCCGCCCGTGTGTCCCTCTGGCCGAGGACCTCGATCTCGCCCTGATCAGGCAGGAGGATGTGCATGATCATCCGCAGGGTCGTCGTCTTCCCCGACCCGTTGGGTCCGATGAATCCGTAGAGCGACCCGCGGGGAACCTCCAGGTCCAGGCCGTCGACGGCCAGCACGTTCCCGAACCGTTTCGTGACCCCCGCGATCGCGATCGCCGCGCTCATAAGGTGGCTGCCCGAGGAGTGTTCGGGAATCGCCGCCGGCCTCGACGTCCGCGGCCGGCGGGCCCCGATTGAGGATACATTCGACCCGGGGCGCCGAATATTGGCGCCGCCGATCGGCCCCGCCTCCGCGCGCGTACGCGACCATCCCGAGTCCCGGACCGACGGCCGGGGCGGGAGATCGGGCCGAGCAGGACGGCCCGATCCGCGGCCTCCTCGTGCAAGTTACCTGGAGCCGGGCCCGGACGTCGATTCCTTCTTGCGGGCGGCCGCCCCGGGAGCCGCCTCCTGCTTCGGCTTCCCGGCGGCCGGCTTCGCCGCAGCCTTCGTGGCGGTCGAGGCGGCGAGGGGTTTCGCCGGATCCTTCTTCCCGGTCGAGCGGACGGCATTCACGAGCTTCTCCACGGCCTTCCTGAGCACGCCGGGCTGGGTCATGCCCACGAACTTCTCGCGGATGATCCCGTTCTGGTCGAGGACGTACATGGTGGGGTAGCTGCCGACCTGCCACTCCTCCGCGATCGGCCCGCCCTTGCCGTCGGCCCAGCAGGGCCAGGTGACCTTCTTGTCGTCGAGGATGTTCTGGAGCGTGTCACGCCCGTCGGCATTGACGCCGAGGATCGCGAACGGCTTGCCCGCCATCGACTTGACGAGATCCCGCTCCTCGGGATACATCCGGACGCAGTAGGGGCACCAGTCGGCGAAGAAGTCCAGGATCACGACCTTGCCCCGGTAGTCGCTCAGCTTGAACGCCTTGCCGCTGGCGTCGGAGCCCGAGATCTCGGGGGCCGGCTTGCCGACGCTGAGGTGCTCGATCTCGAAGATCATCGGGCGGGCAAAATCCGCCAGTGCGCCATCGCCGAGCGTGATGTCGCCGAACTCCCCGGTGCAGCGCTTGAGCAGCCCGAGGACCTGAGCCTCGTCGGATTTCGGCCGTCCGCGCAGTGCCGAGGCCAGGTAGAGGCAGGCCACGCCTTTCACCTCGCGGTGGGGACTCTGCTCCATCGCCGTGCGGAGCAGCCCGCGGACGTCCTCGTGGTCCTGCCCGCTGAGCTGTGGGAGGGCATGGATCAGCCCCTTGTCCCTGAGGTGGTCACGCTTCAGGCGTTCGATGCCCTTCTTCAGGCTGGCGGCCGGGCCGTCGGGCGTGTCCAGCACGCAGGCCAGGTAGAGGGCCTGGAACGACGTGGTCGTGAGCTTCTCGTCGCCCGCGATCTTCAGGAACCGCGCGGCATACTTCGGCCCGGGGTTCTGGTTCCGCAGTACGACCTGATACTGGAGCCGCGACTGGGCGTTCTGGAGCTCGTTCTCGAACTCGCGGAAGGCGTTCTGATACTCCTCGTAAAGCGCGCGGATCCGCGGCCGCAGGGGGGCCAGCGGGTTCTCTTGCGCGGCGGCGAGGTCGCCGGGCAGTTTCTTGATCTTCTCCTTGAGGGCCTTTTCCAGGAGCGCGCTGAGATGCCGGACGTGGATCGCGAAGCTGATGCCCTGCCCGGGGATCATGATCGTGTTGACGCCGAGCACCCGCCCGCCCTCCGAGAGCAGCGGCCCCCCGCTGCTGCCGCCGGCGATGACCGCGTCGGTCTGGACCCAGACCCGACTGTCCTCGGGCTTCGTCTTCTCAAGCCCGGACCCGAGTTCCTTGGTGTCGCGGATCGCGCTGACGATGCCCCTGGTCGCCGAGAAGTCGAGCCCGCGGGGATGCCCGATGGCCGTGACCGCGTCGCCGGGACGGGGCGGGTCCTTCGGCCCCAGCGGCAGCGGCCGGGTGCTGGGCGGGGTCTTCTCCAGCTCGACGATCACGAGGTCCGCCTTGTCGTCCGTGGCGCGGATCCCCTTGATCTCGGCCTTGCTGCCGTCGCGGAACTGGACGCGGGCCTTGTCGGCCATGCGGAGGACGTGATGATTGGTGGCGACCAGGCCCGAGGGATCGATCAGGAAACCGCTTCCGAGCGCGACCTTCTCCCCCCGGCTGTTCTCGACGGTGATCAGGACCACGCTCTGCTTGGCGCGCTCGATCAGCTCCGCCGTCGGGATCGCCGCCTCGGCCGGCCCGGGGGCGTCCTGGGCGCGGGCCGTGGCGGACGCCTCCGGTGCAAGTCCGGCGAGGGTCGCCAGGAGAATCAACCATTTCCGGGATCCGGCGATCGGAGGCGAACTTCTCTGCTCCCGGCGAGCCAGGGGTGCCAAAAGCGACCACATGTCAGCGGCCCTTTCGTGTCGTGAAGAACGGAAATTGCGTCGATCGAGGATGCCGGGTCTGCGAGCCGAGGAGCGGGGAGCCACCATGATCGTCGTGAGTCCCTGGCGTGACACCTCTCCACGATATCAGTACGCAAGAGGGTTTCGCCACATGTCTGATTTTCACCGGAATGATACGTCCCGCCGAATGCCGATGCGTTCGCGGGCGTCTCTCCGCCGGGCCTGTCGGGTCCCACGTGACAACCCGCCGTGTGGCGGATATGCTGGGCTTATGTCCACTCGGGGAGTCGCCGGAGCTTCGGCGGGACGAGCACGGAGGAGGCCCAGGACGCCGGGGGTCTGCGTCGGCATCGACCTGGCCGGCGTGCCGCACCGGGAGACGGGGATTTCCGTCTTGCGGCTCCCTTCCGGGGCGACTGGAGCTGCTGACCTCCGCCGGTTCGATGAGGGAGATGATCATCGGCCTGGCCCGCCGCGCGGGGCGGCAGGGCACGGTCGCGATCAACGCTCCGCTGACGTCCTCGGGCCGCTGCTGCCTGGACGACGACTGCTGCCGCTGCCGCACCGTCCGGCACCCGCAGCCGCCGAGCTCGAGCGCGACCTGGCCCGCATGGGCATCCCCACGCTGGCGACGGCCCTCCTCAAGGTCCTGGCCCGGCGACGAGCGGATCGCGGAGGCCCTGCACGCCGTGGCCGGCCACGAGCCGCTGGAGGTCTATCCCTTCGCCACGCTCCGCCTGCTGGGGCTCCCCTGGCGAAGGCAAGAAGACCCGGTACGGCCGGGGCGGCGCAAGATCCATCGGGCGGCTCAAGCCACTGGTACCGGCTTGAACCACCCGAGGGCGTCCGAGCATCAACGCCGTGGTCTGTGCACGACCGCACTGCTGTGGCGCGCGGCCTGACGCCCGGACGGTGGGCCTGCCGGGAGGGCCTGATGACCATCCCGACCTCGAGGCCATGGCTCGCCTGCCCCATCGCCTGAGCATGCCGGGTGAGGATGACAGGAAAGCGACCGCGAATGTAAGATCGTCGCCCGGGCGAACGCGCGGGAGCCTGCCGCAACCATGAGCACCGACACCTGGACGATCCGGCGGCTGCATCGTCGATCCGCGTCGATCGACGCGGCCTGCTGCGACGTGCTGATCGACTGCGTCGAGGGCGACGCCTCGGTCAGCTTCATGCACCCGCTGACGCGCGACCGCGCGCTGGCCTTCATTTAACAAGGCGGCGCAGGAGCGTGGCCGCGGGCGAGCGGGCGCTGCTGGTGGCCGAGGACGCCGCGGGAATCTGCGGCGTCCGGCTCATCCTCGACCTGCCGAGAACCAGCGCACCGCGCGGACCTCGCCAAGATGCTGATCCATCGCCGGGCGCGTCGTCGGGGGCCAGGGCGGCCTGATGCAGACCCGCGGAGGCCGCCCGGGATTGCGGTAAGTCGCTGCTCGTGCTCGACGCCGTCACCGGCGGCGAGGCCTCGCGGCTCTACGAGCGGCTCGGCTGGGTCCGCGTCGGCGACATCCCCGCTTCGCCCTCATGCCGCGCGGCGGCTTCACCACGGCGACGTACTACCGCGATCTGGGCGATTGAAGTTGCTCGTTCGGCGTTTCTGTGCTCCGGACGAGGCCCTCGCCCCAGGCCATGCCGTAGACGATCAGCATCTGGCCCGGCCCGTAGGTGGCCCAGCAGAGCTCGGTGGCGTGGGGGAACGATCCGCGGAAGCTCTGGATCGCGAGCACGAAATCGCTGATCAGGAACAGGACGCAGCCGAGGGCGACGGGAACGTAGTCCCGCTGACCCGCGGCAAGCACCCAGCCGGCCGCGGTGGTGCCCCCCAGGATCGCGGTGTAGGCAAGGGCCGACCAGAGGAGGAGCGGTGGGGCCTGGCTGAGATGGATCGACGCGTACCACGCGACCGCGGCGACCGCCAGCCAGAGGGCCCAGAGCCAGGCCGCTTGCCAGGGCGGGATGGGCCGCGAGCGAGACGCCCGGACGAAGCCCGTGATGTACGCGGCGTGTCCCAGGCCGAAGAGGACCATCGCCGGGATCAGCCGGTGCACGGGTAGTTGCTCCTCGGGCACGAGGGCCCAGGCGTCGCCCAGGAATCCGAGCGTCATCCCCGCCGCGATCCACATCGAGACGTCAGCGGTTCCGCTTCGCCCCGACGTGGCGGCGAAACGGCATGCGGCCAGGACCAGCGCGGACGACGAGCACACTCGCAGGAGCATGGCGAAGCCCGATCCCGGATCCACCAGGCTCCAGCCGAGCAGGGTCGCCCAGGCGACCCATAGCAGGGCCGTCATGAGAGTGCCGATGCGTACGTGCCCCGGGGACCGGTCCTCTCCACTCATCGTCATCTTCCCGAAGTCACGGTGCCGCGGCGATCGGCGACGCGGCTCGGTGCCTCATCGCGCGACGAACTCGATCCAGGTGTTGCGGGTCTTGCCCCAGATCGGCGTGCCGTCCCGGCCGTCGGCGACGCTGTTCATGAGCCCGTCGCCCTCGCCCCAGAGATCGGAGATCGCTCGAGCCTGCTCGCCGGCCAGGAAATCGGGGTCGAGGAGGAACTAACTGGTTGACCTTGCCCGGGTCGTCGCAGCAGGACCATCGTCCGGACTCCACGTCGATCGTGAAGCTGATGCCCGAATCGCCCCGGCCGACGACTCCGAAGTACGAGCAGCCTCCCCACCGGAGCCGATTGTTCACGACGTTGAACACGAGCCAGTCCCCCCGCCGTACCTGGAGGTCGATGCGCTCGGCGGTGGCGCCGAAGCGCTCGACCAGCAGCGAGCGCTGGGCGTCGGGCACCTTCAGGCCGTTGTGATAAACGTCGATGACGAAGTCATCGGCCACCGTGAACAGGCGCGTGGCCAGCACCTCGCCGCGGTGTCCGCCCGGCCGGGCGATCGTCGAGCCGGCGGCCAGCGAGGGCCAGGCGCCAAGGAGTGTTCCTACGGCCTCGCGACGATTCACCGGGAGTCCCTTTCGATGGTCGAATAACATGAAGACACGGAATCGTGCCTGCTTGAGAATCCATGATAACCGCGAGCCGACCACGCGGGGAGGGCGGGCATGGGCAAATCGCCGCAACCCGTTCGCAGCACTTTCGCTACGTCCGGAGGCAATCAGACGCTTCATCGGGAGAAGACCGATGGCGCGCAGGACGCCCGGGAGGACGACTGGCACGCCGCGCCGGAAGGTACATCCCTGGTGGCGTGAAACCGGCAAGACATGGTCATCCGCGGTTCACGCCAGTCGGATGACACGGCGTCTTGAGGTCGACCGCGCGTTCATGAGGATCGATCGGCCCCGGACCAGAGGCTATCCTCCATGGCACCCGACCCGATGTTCACGCTATAACAAGTGTTCTGAAAGCGAGCGTGATCGGCCATCCCGGCTCGGGGTCGAGGGCCTCGGAGACATCGATCCCCGAGGCCGGCCCGTCGGGTTCTGGATCAGGACCAGCCCTTGTCATCCCCCACCACACTCTTCTTCGACGTCGGCGGCGTGCTGCTCACCAACGGCTGGGACACGGCCGCGCGGAACCGGGCGATCGAGGCCTTCGGGCTGGATACGCTCGATTTCCACACCCGGCACGGCATGGTGAAGACCGCGTTCGAAACGGGTCGGCTCAGCCTGGACTCGTACATCGAGAAGACCGTGTTCCACATCGAGCGGCCGTTCAGCCGGCAGGATTTCCGGTCGCTCATGTTCGCGCAGTCGCGACAGCTCGGGGAGACCCTCGACTGGGTCCGGCGGCTCGCCGCCTCGGGCGAGCACCGGCTGTTCACGCTCAACAACGAGTCGCGCGAGCTGCATGAGCACCGGGTCGCGACTTTCGGCCTGTGCTCGCTCTTCCGGGCCTTCCTGACCTCCTGCTACCTCGGGCAGGTCAAGCCGGATGAGGAGATCTACCGCAACGCCCTGGGGATCGCCGGCTGCGGCGCCTCGGGCGGCGTGTTCATCGACGACCGGCCCGTCAACGTCGAGACCGCCCGGCGGCTCGGCTTCCGCGCGATCCTCTTCCAGGGCCTCGAGCCGCTCCGGGCGGAGCTCTCGACGCTCGGGATCGCGGCATGACGGTCGCCGCGGCCGGCGTCGTCGCGTTCGACACAATTTCAGGACTTCCAGAGGAGTTGAGACGCTCATGAGTTCCGCAGGGACCCTCAGGCCGCAGGCCGCCCACTCGACGGATTCGCTGGACCTGCTCTGCATCAACACCATCCGCACGCTCTCGATGGACGCGGTGCAGAAGGCGAACTCGGGCCATCCCGGCACGCCGATGGCCCTGGCACCCGTGGCGTACAGCCTCTGGCAGGACCACCTGCGGTTCGACCCCGGCGACCCCCTGTGGCTCAACCGCGACCGCTTCATCCTCTCGGCCGGGCACGCCTCGATGCTCCTCTACTCGCTGCTCCACCTGGCCGGCGTCCAGGCGGTGGGCGAGAAGTACGAGGCGCTGGGGACGCCCGCCGTCTCGCTCGACGAGATCAAGAAGTTCCGCCAGCTGCACAGCAAGTGCCCCGGTCACCCGGAGTTCCGCCTGACCTCGGGCGTCGAGACCACGACCGGGCCGCTGGGGCAGGGGGTGGGCAACTCGGTCGGCATGGCCATGGCCGAGCGTTGGCTGGCCGCACACTACAACCGGCCCGGCTTCGAGGACCTCGTGAACTTCAACGTCTACGCCATCTGCAGCGACGGCGACATCATGGAGGGCATCTCCCACGAGGCGGCCTCGCTGGCGGGGCACTTCAAGCTCTCCAACCTCTGCTGGATCTACGACAACAACCGGATCACCATCGAGGGCAACACCGACCTCGCCTTCAGCGAGGACGTGGGCAAGCGGTTCCTCGGCTACGGCTGGGACGTCATCCACGTCGGCGACGCAAACGACCTGGAGGCGCTGGGCCGGGCCTACCGCAAGTTCGAGCAGACCACCGACCGCCCGACGCTGATCATCGTGGACAGCCACATCGCCTGGGGGGCGCCCAACAAGCAGGACACCCACGGGGCCCACGGCGAGCCGCTCGGCGAGGAGGAGATCAAGCTCACCAAGCGCGCCTACGGCTGGCCGGAGGACGCCAGATTCCTGGTCCCCGACGGGGTCTATGAGCACTTCCAGCAGGGGATCGGCCGCCGCGGCAGGGAGGCCCGCGACGCCTGGGCCGCGCGGTTCACGGCCTATCGCGCCAGCCATCCCGAGCTCGCCGCGCAACTGGATCAGATCCAGTTCCTCCAGCTCCCCGAGGGCTGGGACAAGGACCTCCCGAGCTATCCCGCGGACCCCAAGGGCATCGCCTCGCGGAACTCGTCCGGCGAGGTGCTCAACGCCGTGGCGAAGAACGTGCCCTGGCTGATCGGCGGCGCCGCGGACCTGGCCCCCTCGACCAAGACGCGGCTCACCTGGAAGGAGGCCGGCGACTTCGAGGCCGGCTCCTACGGCGGCCGCAACCTCCACTTCGGCATCCGCGAGCACGCGATGGGGGCCATCCTCAACGGCATGGCCACGGTGAAGGTCCGGCCGTACGGCGCCGGCTTCCTGATCTTCTCCGACTACGGCCGCGCCCCGATCCGCCTGGCGGCGATCATGGAGCTGCCGGTGATCTACGTGTTCACGCACGACTCGATCGGCGTCGGCGAGGACGGCCCGACGCACCAGCCGATCGAGCAGCTCCCCTCCCTCCGGGCGATCCCCGGTCTCTTCGTAATCCGGCCGTGCGACGCCAACGAGGTGACCGAGGCCTGGCGGGTGATCATGCCGCTGACCCGGCATCCCGCGGTGCTCGTCCTGAGCCGGCAGAACCTGCCCACGCTCGACCGCTCGAAGTACGCCGCCGCCTCCGGCCTGGCGAAGGGGGCGTACGTCCTGGCCGACGCGCCGGGCGGCAAGCCCGACGTGATCCTGATCGGGACCGGCAGCGAGGTGTCGCTCTGCGTCGACGCCTACGAGAAATTGACCGCCGAGGGCATCAGGGCGCGGGTCGTCAGCATGCCCTGCTGGGAGCTGTTCGACGCCCAGGACAGGGCCTACCGCGACGGCGTCCTGCCCCCCGACGTGAAGGCCCGCGTCTCGGTCGAGCAGGCCTCGACCTTCGGCTGGTGCAAGTACGTCGGCGACCGCGGAGTGAGCATCGGCATGAACAGCTTCGGCGCCTCCGCCCCGCTCAAGGACCTCCTGACCGAGTTCGGCTTCTCGGCCGAGAAGGTCGCGGACGTGGCGCGGGGACTGCTGAAGGGCGAGCCGCGTTGACTGCACCCGAGCGGCGTCCCCGTGGTAAACTCACTCCGGTGCGTGGTTGTGCTGACCGTCCTCGGAGATCGGAGGGCACGCCGTGGAGAAGACCGTCAGGATCGCGCGGTCGTTCGAGGAGGCCGATCGGGTTGACCGGGAGTACTACCGCCGCCTGACGCCGGAGCAGCGGCTCGAGATCCTCTTCGAGCTGAACCGTCGTCTGCGGGCGAGCGGCGACCATGGAGATACAGAAGGATTTAAAAGAGTTTATCGAATTACTAAATTTGAATCAGGTTAAGTATCTGATCGCGGGCGGGTATGCGGTGGCGTTCCACGGGCATCCTCGCACGACGGGGGACATCGACCTCTTCGTCGAATCGTCGCCTGAGAATGCACGCAAACTGGTGGGCACGCTGGATGCATTCGGCTTCGCGGGTCTCGGGCTGACCGACCGGGACTTCCTGACGCCGGGAGTCATCGTCCAGCTCGGACAGCCTCCGAACCGGATCGACCTGTTAACCTCCCTCAGCGGAGTCGTGTTCGAGGACGCCTGGCATCATCGCGTCGAATGCGTGGTGGACGGGCTGCGGATCGCGTTCCTGGACCGGCGGACACTGCTGGTCAACAAGGCGGCCACGGGCCGTGCGAAGGACCTTGCGGACCTGGAAGCCCTGTCGGATGAAACGGCCTCCGAGGGCGAGCCGCACTCGGGGCCGCCTTCTCTGCCGAAGAAGCCGCGGGCACGCCGCAAGCGACCCTGAAGGCGGAGAAGCGACGGTTTCACCTCGAGGTTCCTACCGTGA
Source organism: Isosphaeraceae bacterium (assembly GCA_046349995.1). Classification (GTDB taxonomy): domain Bacteria; phylum Planctomycetota; class Planctomycetia; order Isosphaerales; family Isosphaeraceae; genus Aquisphaera. Next base: position 37,620 of record JAXMBE010000057.1, read on the forward strand.
AGCGAATCCGGCTCACCCACGTCACCGAGTATCACTATCGCGAGCCCGTCTCGTTCGGGCCGCATCGCGCGATGATCCGGCCCCGGGAGGGGCATGATCTGCACATCGAGAGTTCGCGGCTGATCGTCGAGCCCCGGGCCGACGTCCGCTGGTATCGCGACATCTACGGCAACTCGATCGCGATCATCACCTTCCAGGAGAAGGCGGATCGTCTCCGGCTCTTCAGCGAGATGGACGTCGACCTCTACGAGGACACGCCGATCGACTGCGTCGTCGACCCGCTGGCCCAGTCGTACCCGTTCCAGTACGACGCCAGCGAGCAGATCGAGATCGTCCCCTACCGGCTGCCCAGCTATCCGCACGACGGGCCGGCCGTGCTGGAGTGGCTGCGCGACATCTACGTGCCGGGGCAGAAGATCAGCACATTCGACCTCCTGAACACGCTCAACACCCGGATCTTCGAGAAGTTCGCCTATGCCCATCGCGAGGAGCACGGTGTCCAGCTCCCGTGCCGGACGCTTGCGCTGGGGAGCGGGTCGTGCCGCGATTTCGCCGTGTTCATGATGGAGGCGGCCCGGCACTGGGGCTTCGCCGCTCGGTTCGTCACCGGCTACATCCAGATGGCCGAGGGCCAGCACGGCGCCACCCACGCCTGGACCGAGATCTACATCCCTGGCGCCGGCTGGCGCGGGTTCGACCCCACGAACAACAAGCTCGCCGGCCCCGAGCACGTCTCGGTCGGCGTCGCGAGGGAGCACGAGAAGGCATCTCCCCTGTCCGGCTCCTGGCACGGCCCGCCCGGCGCGTTCGACCGGATGCACGTCTCGGTCCAGGTCGTGGGCGTCTGATCGGCCGCGGCAGCACCGGCATTCCGGTGAGGCGCCCTCCACGCCGCCATGCAGCGTGAAAACGACCGGCCGCGCGCTCCCTCCGGCCGCCATTTCCGCCCTTTCTCCCGGAGCCACCCGGTGCCGTCCCGAGAAGTCGCGTGGCGTGTGCCGCGCGTCAGGGAGGCCACGGGCGGCCGGCACGAAAGGAGGGGCGGATGAGCGGACGCATCAGGCGGGCAGGATATGGAATCATCGGGCTGGTCGGCCTCGGGCTGATCGGGTTCATGGCGATCTCGGCGGCCAGCGCTTCGCCGGGGTTCAAGGTGGTCCCGCTGGAGGAGACGGCAAGGGGGGCGAAACCGCAGGAGCCTGCGCCGGACCTGGAGATCCACGAGTGGGGGACGTTCCTGGGCATGAGCGGCTCGGACGGCAGCACGCTCGACGGGATGTATCACGAGGAGCACGCCCTGCCGGCGTTCGTCCACTCCCGGGACCGCGACCAGTTGCGCCTGCCATTCTCGTTCCTGAAGGGCGAGACGCCGGTGATCTACTTCTACACCGAGCGGCCGCAATCCGTCCGGCTCGGCGTGGGATTCCCGCAGGGGATCTGGACCCACTGGTATCCCCAGGCGGCCTGGGTCAAGCCGACGCTCGAGGAGCGGGCCACCGGGCCCGAACGGCTTCGTAACGGCCGCGTCTGCTGGACCGTCGACATCCTCCCCGCCCGGGCGGTCGAGCGCGCGCGGGCGTCCGGTGGGAACGCCCCCGCGCCGCCGGAGACCAGCAGCGACGCCCTCTGGAACTTCAGCCGCGACGTGGACGCCGCCTTCGTGAGGACGATGGATACCACCTCGGATCCCCCGCGTCCCGAGTACGAGCGATTCCTCTTCTATCGCGGCCTCAGCGAGGCGCGGCTGCCCCTGCGGATCAGCGCCCGGGACGGCGGGACCGTCTCGCTCGACCGCGACCCGCTCGTCCGGGACGGCGTGCAGCACGTCTTCGTCCTCCGGGTCGAAAACGGACGAGCCGCCTATCGCTACCTGCCGAAGATCGAGCCCGGCCAGAGTCTTTCCGGCGTGATCCCCGGCCTCGAGGGTGCCCGTCCGGTCGAGGAATTCGCACGCAACATCGCCGACGACCTCGCCGGACGGCTTTCGGACGCGGGCCTCTTCGCAAGGGAGGCGCGGGCGATGGTGAACACCTGGAACACCAGCTACTTCCAGAACGAGGGCATCCGCGTCCTCTTCGTGCTCCCGCAACGCTGGACCGACGCGTTCATCCCCATGACGGTGAACCCCGCGCCGAAACGGATCGTCCGGGTCATGATCGGGCGGCAGGAGCTGCTCTCGCCCGAGCGCGAGCGGCTGGCGGAGGAGGCCGTGCGCGGTCTCGCCAGTCCGGAGGAAGCGGTTCGGCTGGAGGCCTTCGCCAGGCTCCGGTCCCAGGGCCGGTACGTCGAGCCGATCGTGCGGCGGGTCCTCCGGACCACGGCCGATCCGAACGTCCGTTTGCTCTGCAGACGCCTCCTGACCGCGGACGAGATCACGACGCTCCGCGCGGCGGCCCACAGCGCCGCCGACGGTAAGATGCTCAACGAGGATCCGCTGATGCTCCGGGCCCTGCTGGCACGGTTGCTCCGCGAGGTCGGGCTCGATCACGAGGCCCGTGGCGAGGCGGTGGCGATCCTCAATCAGCTCGAACGCAACCTCACGTTGCCCAAGCCGGTGCTTGAACGCCGGGAGATCCGCGCCGCGGCGTTGGAGGCCTCGGCGCTCGACGACTCCGCGGCCCAGATCTACGAGGAGGTCGTGCGCAAGACCCTGGGCACCTTCGGCAATGAGGTCTCGCCCGAGACGGTCACCTGGTGCCGTGAGTGGTGGGTCGGACGGGCTTATGCCCGCTGCCTGGCGCGATGCGGCGGACTCGAAGCGGCGGTCACGAAGCTCGAGGTCGGGCTGCCGTTCCAGGACATCCCGGGTGCGGGGTCGGAGGCGCGGGTGACCCGGATCCTCCTGGCCTATCTCCGCGAGGCCCAGGGCAAGCACGCCGAGGCCGACGCCCTCTGGTCGTGCTTCCTGCCGCCGCCGCAGGGCGGGACCCGGGTCGCCGCCCGGCGGATCGAGGGGATGATCCCGACCCTGCCGTCGTTGCCCTGAGATTGCTCGATGTCACCGCGGTTGGAAGCGGCTACAGTAAAGTTGCGGCGGGCCGGGGCGGACCGATGTCGCCCCGGTTCGTCGATTCCCACGTCCCCGGTGGATGAGATGAGCTCAATTCTCCGAATGCTGACGCCCACGGACCTCGAGAACTACCGCGACTACCTGGCCCTGCTGGCACGGCTCCATGTCGCGTCGGGCCTGCGCGACCGGGTCGATCTCTCGGGTGTCGTCCAGCAGACGCTGCTGGAGGCCTGCCAGGAGATATCGTCGTCCGTCGAGCGCCGTCGCACTCCGGCGGAGACGGCCGCCTGGCTCCGTTCGATCCTCGGCAACAACCTCGCTGACGTGCTGAGAGGACTGACCGCGCAGAAGCGCGACATCCGCCGGGAGCGGTCGCTGTACGCGGCACTGGACGAGTCCTCCGCGAGGCTCGGAGACTGGCTGGCCGCCCGACAATCCTCGCCAAGCCAGAAGGCGGTCCGTCACGAGGACCTGTTGCGGATCTCGCAGGCGATGGCCCGACTGCCGGAAAATCAGCGGCGTGCCGTCGAGCTGCACTACCTTGAGGGGGCCCCGCTGGCGGACATCGCCCGGGAGCTGGGGACGACGAAGGCCGCGGTTGCCGGGCTGCTCCACCGGGGGCTCAAGAGCCTGAGGATCCAGCTCGGAGAAGACTGAGGCCCGCCGCAACCTGCGCGTCGGTTTTCATTTCTAGTTGGGTGGGTCAGCCGGCGGAGCCGGCGCAACCCACCGCCCGGATGGTGGGTTGCGCCTCGCGAGCTCGGCTGACCCACCCTACAAAATCTCTCGGATCTTCCACACGATTCGCGCGCGTCGAGGCGAGGAGAGAAACCGTGGCAAGCCTTCCCGCGAGAGAGCCCCGGCCCGAATCGGATCCCGAGGCGCGACTGCACGAGATCATCGCGGCCTACCTGGAGGCGCGAGAGGCCGGCGCCGAGCCCGACCGCCGGGCGATCCTCGACCGCGAGCCGGAGCTGGCCGCCGAGCTGACCTCGTTCTTCGTCAACCAGGACCGGCTGGAGCGGCTGGCGGGCGGCTTCCTGACGCGGGGCGTCGCCGATCGGAGTGGCGGGCCCGAGGCCATCCTGCCGTATCCGGGCGTCCGGGCCGAGGAGACATGTGCGGACGTTCGAGCCGATGCGGATGAGGCCGAGAGCGCCGGCCTGCCCGCACTCTCATCGCCCGTGCGTTACTTCGGGGATTACGAGCTGCTCGAGGAGATCGCCCGTGGGGGCATGGGAGTCGTCTACAAGGCCCGCCAGGTGAGCCTGAACCGGACGCTCGCCCTGAAGATGGTCCGGGCGGGGAGGCTGGCCTCCGCCGAGGACCTGGTGCGCTTCCGCCTGGAGGCCGAGGCCGCCGCCCACCTCGATCATCCGGGCATCGTGCCGATCTACGAGGTCGGCGAACACGAGGGCCATCACTACTTCAGCATGAAACTGATCGAGGGGGGCAACCTCGCCGGCCGGGTGGACCGGTTTCGGCCCGATCCCCGCGCCGCGGCCAGACTGGTGGCCCTCGTCGCCCGGGCCGTCCACTACGCCCACCAGCGAGGCATCCTCCATCGCGACCTGAAGCCCGCGAACATCCTCCTGGCCGGAGGGCCGGACGAGCCGCTCGACCGCCTCACGCCCGTGGTGACCGACTTCGGGCTGGCCAAGCGTGTGGAAGCGGCTGACGACGCCGGCCCGACCTCGACCACGTCCATCGTGGGCACTCCCTGCTACATGGCGCCGGAGCAGGCGGAGGGTCGTCGCGAGGCGGTCACGACCGCGGTCGATCTCCACGCGCTCGGGGCGATCCTCTACGAGCTCCTCGCGGGGCACCCGCCCTTCCGCGGCTCGACCGTGCTGGAGACCCTCCGGCAGGTCCGAGAGGAGGACCCGACCCGGCCGCGGTCCATCGACCCTCGCATCCCGCGCGACCTGGAGACAATCGTCCTCAAATGCCTGGAGAAGCGGCCCTCCGGGCGGTACGCCACGGCGCAGGGCCTGGCCGACGACCTCGATCGCTGGCTGGCCGGATTGCCCGTGCTGGCGCGGCCGGCGACACCGGCGGAGCGGCTCGTCAAGTGGGCCAGGCGCCGGCCGGCCGTCGCCGGGCTCATCGCCCTCGGCGGGTTCTCCGTGCTCGCCACCGTCCTGGCCGTCCGCGGTCATGTCTCGGCCCGGGGTTTGGAATCGGACGTCGCCCGCATCGCACGGGACAGGGACGAGGAGATCCAGAAGCGCGTGCAGGCCGAAGCCGTGCGCGCCGAGCGGGAAAGTCAGGCGTACGTCAAGCGCCTGATCGCCGCGGAACATGCCTGGGAGCAGGACGACCCCGAGCGGGCCGACACGCTGCTCGATCAGAGCCCTGTCCCGCTCCGGCGCTGGGAATGGCACCACCTCCAGCGCCGTTTCCACTCGGAGCTCCAGACCCTGAAGGGACACAACGGCTTCCTCTGCGCCACGGCGTTCACCCCGGAAGGCGGGCAGCTCGCCTGCGCGGCCGAGGAGACGGGGTTCCTGCTGTGGGAGGCGCCCACCAGCCGGAGGCCCCGACGGATCCCCGGGCATGACGGCACGAGTTACGGGATCGCCTTCGACCGGGCCGGGACCCGGATGGCCTGCGCCCTGGCGAGCGGGACGGTTCGGGTGATCGACCTTCCGACCGGCACGACGCTCGGCTGGCTCCGCGGCCACGAGGGTTGGATCTCCGGCGTGGCCTTCAGCCCCGACGGCCAGACCCTCGCCTCGTCGGGCCAGGACGGCACCGTGCGGCTCTGGGCCCTCGGGTTGCTGACCGTCTCGCACGACATTCCCCCGGTTCGGATCCTGCGCGGACATGCCGGCCCGGTGTTCGGCGTCTCGTTCAGCCCCGACGGCTCGACCCTGGCCTCGGCCGGTCAGGATGGCACCGTCCGGCTCTGGGACCTGGGCCCGAGGAACCCGGCCGAGCCCGTGGTCTTCCGCGGCCACACCCAGGCGGTGCGGTCCGTGGCCTTCCATCCCGACGGCAAGCTCGCCGCCTCGGCGGGTGCCGATCGGAAGGTCCGCGTCTGGGACGTGAAGACGGGGCGGGAACGCCTGAGCTTCGGCGATGGCGACTTCGGCAACCGCGTGGACGGCGTGGCGTTCAGCCCCGACGGATCGACGATCGCGACGGCCGCGCTCGACCGCTCCGTCCGGCTCTGGGACGCCCGCACGGGCGCCCTCATTCGGGCCTTCCACGGCCATGCGGCCCCGGTGTTCGGCGTGACGTTCAGCCCGGACGGGACGAAGCTCGCCTCGGCCGGCCAGGACGCCACCGTGAAGCTCTGGGACCTGACGACCGACCCGGGCGTCCGCAAGTTGACGCTGGCCTGCCGGCCCGGCCACGCGGCCGTCTCCTGGTCCGGCGGCGTGGCGTTCCGTCCGGATGGCCGCGAGCTGGCCGCCGGCGGCTCGAACGAGGCCCTGGCCGTCTGGAGTCTGGCCTCGGGAATCGGCCGCATGCCCGACGGACGAACCGACTGGTGCGGCGTCGTCGCGACGGCCTATCGCCCGGACGGCCGCGAGCTGGCGACGGCCCTCAGCGATCACCGCGTAATCATCCGGGACTCGGACTCGCTCCGCGAGCGGCTCGTGCTGGTCGACGGTCCCGGTGGCTTCTCCAGCCTGGCCTTCAGCCGCGGACGGCTCGCTCGTGATCACCGGCGGCGGCGATCCCCGCAGGTCCTCCAGCAGCCTTCCGGCAAGTTCCGCCCGCCGAGGATTCGCCCCGCGACATCCGCCTCTGGTCGGCGAGGGACGGCCGGGCCCTGCGTCGGCTCACCGATCATCGCGGCTCGATCCACGCGCTGGCCGCTCATCCCGACGGCGCACCTGGTCTCCGCGGGGACGGATCGAACGATCCGCGTCTGGGACATTAACTCGGGAGCCGTCGTCCATCGACTGGACGGTCACGACGACACCGTCTACGCGCTGGCGATCTCGCCCGACGGCCGCCTGCTGGCCTCCGGCAGTACCGACCGGACGGTCCGCATCTGGCGGCTGGCCGACGGCCGGCTGCTGCACGTCCTGGAAGGCCACGTCAACTGGGTCCAGTCGCTGGCATTCCACCCGGACGGCTCCCGGCTGGCCTCGGCCGGCGGCGACCGCACGATCCGGATCTGGGACCCGATCGAGGGCCGCGACGTCCTGACGCTCCAGGGCCATCGCGATCGCGTCCACGGCCTCGCCTTCAGCCCCGATGGCACCAGCCTGGCCTCCGCGGCGGCAGACGGCGAGGTCCGCGTCTGGGAGTCGGGGCCGCGACCGGAGAGGGCTGACTGAGATGGAATCGGAATCGAAATCGGAACGGAGACGCACCAGTGCCGGCTGCAGGTCTGCCGATTCGTTGGTTGCCGAGACCACTGCGCAGCTGGTCGCAGAAGTCGAACCCCCTCGTTCGCTTACGCATACTCATGCGATTCATCGTGCGGTCAGGGGTTTCATCACAACGGGATCACGAATCGCTCGCCTCCCCGGTGGTTGCAAGGTGCTCTGGCCCGACCGCGACCGTGTAGGTGGGGGGGCAGCCGAATCGATTCCGCCGTTCTTCTTGCGGGGCCGGGTGAGGTCCGCTAACGTCCGTGGGCGAACGGCTCGGCGGGGAAGGCCATATCCATCATGAGGACCCGGAAGTCGTCCCGGTGGCGAAGGGGGGCGAGGTCGGGGTCGACCCACAGATTCTCGGTATTTGAGTAGCCGGCGGCGAGGGCCTGGCGCAGGGTCCCGATCGCCAGCAATGCAAGGGATTCGCGATGGTCGGGCACAGCAATCGGGATCATCAAAGCTATGCTGCACGCCTGGTTGTAGCGGCAGCCGGGGTACCGGTCGGCAAGCGACCGGTCCACCTCGCTGGCACGCTCGTACGTCTTCAGGGCCGCGGACGTGTCACCGGTGCCCTCCTCGGCGCGGCCCAGGGCACGCATCGAGTTTGATAATGCGCTGGCGTGGAAGACCTTGGCTGGATGCTGGCGGGCGGTCGAATCCAGAATTTCTACGGCGCGCCGAGCCAGCGGCAGCGCCTCGGTGGCCCGGCCTCGGAGCGAGAGGATATTGGCACGCTGTGTGAGGCCCTGCGCCAGCAGGTTCTTCGTGTACGAGGCGCCCGGCTCATCGATCAGCAGCGCCTCGGCCAGGTCGGTCGCCCTGCGATAAGCCTCCATCGCCTCGGGCTGGCGGTGGAGCAGGAACAGGATATAGCCGAGGTTTAGGAGGCTCTCCGACAGGGCGCGGCGATAGAGCAGGACCGACGGGTTGGCGGCGGCCATCTCCTCGCGCAGCACCAGGCTGCGCACAATGTACCGGTGCGCCTCCTCGAAGTGGCCGAGGTCGTACTCCAGCGAGTGGCGGTTGGCGTAGCAATCGGCGAGCCGGGTGCGAAGTGTCAGGTCGTTGGGCTGCTCGCGGACGAGCGCTTCGAAGAGGCCGCGGCCCTGCTCCCAGGACTCCAGCGCCTCAGCTTTCCGGCCCACTTCGCGCAGGGCTTCTGCGCGATCGAGCAGGATGCTCCCCAGATCCTCGCGGACGATGGCCGAGAGGTCGTTGCGCCCGGTCAGGTCCACACGCCCGGTGGCCCTGGGCAGCGGCTTGTCGAGCAGCGGACGGGCGATCGCGACACCTTCGTCCCACTCCGCCAGGGCCTCGGCCGGCTTGCCCACGGCACGGTACAAGTCGCCGATGTTGCGGCGGGTCCGTGCCACGTCGATCCGGGCGCGCGGATCGTTCGGGTGCGCCTCGGCGATCGCCTTTCGGATCTCCAGGGCCTTGCGGTGGGCGGCCATCGCCTCGTCGACGCGGTCGAGGCCCGCCAGCAACAAGCCCTGCGCCCCATGGCCGATGGCCAGGAGGCGGCGGTACTCGAGGTTGTCCGGATTGTCCCGGGCCAGCTGCTCGTAGAGGGCAGTCGCCGTCCGATACGGCTCCATCGCCTCCTTCTGCCCGCCGATCGCCTGGCTGACCCAGCCCACGCGGAACGAGGCCGAGGCGGCCTCGGCGCGGACGGAGCGGTCGTCGCCCCGCTCGCGGAGGAAGTCCTCGTAGTACCGCCGGGCCGACTCCAGAAGCTCCTTGCGCAGCGGTTGTAGCCCCGGTACGTTGAGGAGTCTGCTCTCGCTGACCGTGGTGAAATACTCGTCCACCGCGGTGCGGGCGCGGCGGAAGTTGGACTCGGCCTTGGACCGCTCACGATTGATCAGGATCGCGCCGAGGGACAGGCCGATCACTGCCGAGACCAGGAGCACCGCCGCGGCGGCGACCGGCGTCCTGTTCCGCCGGGCCCATCGTCCGGCTCGGCGGATCGGCGGCTCGCGCCAGGCGGACACCGGCTCGTCGGCCATCCACCGCTCGATGTCCTCGGCCAGCGCCTTGGCCGAGCCGTAGCGGCCGTGCGGCTCCGCGGCCATCGCCTTGAGGCAGACGGCCTCCAGCGCCCGGTCGATCGCCGGGTCGAGCTGCCGCGGTGGGGGGAAATCGCCCCTCTGCACGGCGCGCAGGACCGCGCCGACGTCGTCATCCTCCACCGGCGGCCGGCCCGTTAGGAGGCAATAGAGCGTCGCCCCCAGGCTGTAGACGTCCGATCGCGGCCCGAGGTGGTCCAGGTCGCCCCGGGCCTGCTCGGGACTCATGTAGGACGGCGTACCCAGGGCGCTGCCGGGCAGCGTCTCCGCCGAGCCGCTGGACGCCGAGGGGATCAGCGGCCGCTCCTCAGACCCCGAGCCGATCTCCAGCCGGTCCATCGGCTTGGCCAATCCCCAATCGACGACGAGCGCCTCGCCGTGCTTGCCGATAATGACGTTGCCCGGCTTGATGTCGCGGTGGAGCACGCCACGCGAATGTGCGTACTCGATGGCGTTGCAGACATCGGTGAACCGGCGCAGCAGCCGGCGCAGCTCCAGCGAGCGGCGGCCGGGGTCGGCCTTCAACGCCGCGTCGGCATGGGACCGCCCGATGGCCTCCTTGAGGCTGTCGCCGCGGATGAACCGCATGGCGTAGAAAGGGCGTCCGTCGGCGTAGGTCCCCAGGCCATAGACCGGAACGATGCCGGGGTGCTCGAGGCCGCCGGTGACCTCCGCCTCCAGCAGGAACCGCGACCGGCTGACGGGGTCGTCGGCGTGCCCGTCGAGGATCTGCTTCAGGGCCACCTCGCGATGTAACTCGCTGTCCAGCGCCACGAAGACCGCGCCCAGGCCGCCTCTGGCGTGCGGGCGCAAGACGCGGAACCGCTGGCCATCGGATGTCGCGGTACCTACGGAGTAGCTGGAAGTGCGGTCGGCATCGTCGCCGGCTTGGGTGGAGGCCGGGTGAAGATGGGCGAGCGAAGCCTCGATGTCGGTATCGCCGAGCTGGGCCAGGCTCTCGTGGGTGGACCGGCCGGCCGGGATCGCGGCGAGGCTCCGCTCCACGTCGCCGCCGTGCTTCTTGAGGTGGCGAGCAACCAAGGCCTCGATGGCGGAGCGGTCGTCGGCGTCCAGGTCGCCTCGGCCGACGAGGTGGTCGGCCAGGGTGCGGGCCTTGTCGCGGGTCCAGGCCTGGAAGGCGGCCACGAGCTCACCCTGACCGATCAGGCCATTCTGCAGGGCGATCAGGCCGAAGAGCAAGTCACGGTCGGCGGCGATGGCGGCCATGGATTAGCCCCCAAGAAGGCCTGCGCAGACGATGGGCATGCGGCTCCCGGCGCCTTAGCTTGTGGCCTGGGCATGCCGAAGCGGTCAGATTATCTCATGGCGGATCAGCTCATGCAGCCCCGTCTCAGCCGATTACACTCCCGGTACGTCCGCGGCGCCGCGACTCCGCCGACGAGCGGTTCTACTTTTCGCCGCAGCTCGCGCATGCCTGGACCCGATGCTCACCGCGATCATTGCTCGTCCCCGGTTTGCTCCCAGGCCAATTCCGCCGGCCTCGGGAGATTTCCTGGAAAATTCTGGATTGGCCGCCCCGTCTCGCGTGCACTACAGCTTGAACGGACCTGGGCACGCGGAGAATCGGGACGATGGTCAGTCCTCAAGCTCGGACCTTGCAACGCGATCTGGAAGTGATCTTCAATGCCGGGGGCGCGACCGCGCAGGGCGACGGGGCGCTGCTGGAGCGGTTCCTGACCGAGCGTGGTCAGCCCCGCGAGACGGCCTTCGAGGCGATCGTCCAGCGACACGGGCCGATGGTGGACCGGGTCTGCCGGCGCGTCCTCGGCGACGGGCACGAGGCCCAGGACGCCTTCCAGGCGGTCTTCCTGGTGCTGGCCCGCCGCGCCGGTTCGGTGCGCAAGGGAGATTCACTGGCGAGCTGGCTGCACGGCGTGGCCCTGCGGGTGGCCCACCGGGCCAGGGTCCGCCTCCAGCGGACGCGGACCCGGGAGCACCCGAGCGGCGGGCTGGCCGACCTGGAGGGCTCCGGCCCGGCGGCGAGCATGACCCTCGCGGGCACGGCCGAGGTCGTGCACCAGGAGGTTGAGCGGCTCGGGTCGAAGTTCCGGGCCCCGATCGTCCTCTGCTACCTCGAAGGGCTCACCCACGACGAGGCGGCCGCCCGGCTGAACTGGCCGGTGGGTACGGTCCGCAGCCGTCTGGCACGAGGCCGCGACCAGCTCCGCGGGCGGCTGGTCCGTCGCGGCCTGACCAACGCCGGGGCCCTGGCGGCGATGGCCGCCTGGCTGGGGCTCGACCAGGCGGCCCATGCCGCGGCCGGCGTCGGCTACCGCGCCCAGCCAACCCTCTCCGCCGCCCTGGCCGCGACGACGGCCCGCGCGGCGTGTGAATACTCGGCCGGGCCGTCGGCGCCGGCGACGCTGCTTTCGACCACGGCCCTCACCCTGACCCAGGAGGTTCTCGCGACCATGACGCTCCAGAAACTCGCCACCATCGGGCTGGTGCTCTTGCCGGCCAGCCTGCTGATCACCGCGGGCATCGTGATCGGCCGCGAGCCGCGCGGCGGCCCCGTCGGGCAGGACGACCCCGCGCCCGTAGCCCAGGCCACGGCGCCTCCCGCGAAGGCGGCGCCCGCGCCCGAGGTCGATCCCCTGATCGCCCAGTTGCTCGAGGCTGCTCGCAAACGGCTCGAGGCCCAGAAGACATACTACGAGGAAGGGCGGCTCACACTCGATCGCATGATCCAGGCGAGCGAGCGGCTGATGGAGGTCGAACGCCTCGCCGCCGCGACCGATGCGGAGAAGCGCCAGGCGCTGCGGAGGCACGTGGAGCGCCTGAAAGAGATCGAGAACCGCGAGCAGGCAGAACTCGTGGTCGGGAAGGGGACGACCGCCGACGTCGCGGAGAGCAACCAGTCCCGCCTCGCGGCCGAGGTCCGCCTCAAGCGGGAAGAGCAAGGGATCGCCGAGGGCAGCCTCCAGTTGCTCGAAGCCGCCCGCCAGCGGCTCGAAGCCCAGCAGAAGTTCTACGAAGAAGGGCGGATCACGATCGATCGCATGATCCAGGCGAGCGAACAGTTGATGGAAGTCGAACGAAGCGTCGCTTCGAGCCATGCGGAGAAGCGCGAGGCGCTGAGGCGGCATGCCGTGCGCCTGAAGGAGATCGAGAACCGCGAGCAGGCGGAGCTCGAAGAGGGCAAGAGCACCCAGGCCGACCTCTCGGAGAGTACCGAGGCCCGCCTCGCGGCCCAGGTCCGGCTCATGCAGGAGGAGCGGACGGGATCCGATGGCAGCCTCGAGGCGCTCACCGCGCGGGTCCGGTCGCTGGAAGAGCGACTGAAGGCGCTGGAGTCGGGGCGTACTCCGTCCTCGGGCTCCTCGGCGACTCCGGCCCGCTGACCCTGAGCGCGATCGCGAAGATTACTGCTTGCTCGCCTGATCCTTCGGCACGTTGACCTCGTGCTTGTTGAACGTCCGGAAGACGTCGCCGATGACGCGGTCGGCCAGGCCGTCCAGCTCCCGGCAGATGACCTCCTCGGCCTCCGGCGCGAGCTTCGACATCTCCGGCTCGTATCCGCCCACCGGGTAGGACGCCTTCGTCGCGATGTAGCCGATGCTGCCGTTGGCGTAGCCGACGACGATCGGGATCGCCCGGTCGCCGATGGCCCGCTCGATCCGCAGGCCGTATTCCACCATCGGCTCGCCCGGCATGGTCAGCAGCAGGTACGGACCGAGCTTCATCGCCATCAGCTCGGCGGGGACCGGCCCCTCCTTGCCGGGCAGATTCACGACCTCCCGGGCAGCGGATCGCGTAATGGGTGGCCCGCCGGGCCCGTTCCTCGCGGGTCACCGACCGGGCCAGCGCCCGGATCACCGCGCGCCCAGGTCTCGGCCGGCCCACTGGATATCCGCCTCGTCGGCGCAGCGGTAGGGCTCCCCCTTCAGGTTCGGCCGGATGTCGCCGGCGCAGCCCTGGAGGAACATCGCGTGGGTCCGGCCGCCGTAGACGGCCTCCACCAATCGACGCGCCTCGCCCGGGAAGTCGGCGCTCATCAGCGGGTAGCCCTCGGGGTGGGGCTTCGTGGCGTTGTCGCCCCAGGTGAAGCAGCAGGGGTGGCAGACCGCGTGCATGATCACGGCCTTTGGCGTCAGGCTCGACCCATCGTCGAGCCGGAGCACCTTCACCCGCTGGTCGTTCGGGCCGGCCGGGTTGAGGCTCACCACCGCCTTGCCGTTGTAGACCTTCCGCCGGTTGATATTGAATCCGATTGCGTCCTCGCCGTAGCCGATCGACACCGGCACCATGTCACGCGAGGCCTCCTCGGCGGCGCCGGCCAGCTTCGCTTGCATCGCGCTGGCCCAGTCCGGCTGCTTCTCGAAGTCGGGCCCCGAGTGGTTGTGCGAGACCGCCACCATGATGTTCTCGCGGGGCACGCCCGCCCTGGAGGCGACCGCGTCCCTCACCTTGGCGACCATGCCGTCCCAGGCCGCCAGCAGGTCGAGGGTGACGACCGCCGCCCGGGTCTTCCCGTCGTCCAGGATCAGCACGTGGGCGCGGATCGGATCGCGGACCCCCTTGACCGCGCGCGGGTGGCCGTAGGCGAACGTCGGCTTCTCGGGCGTGATGTCGACCCCCGCCGCGCCGGCTTTCAGGTTCGTCTCGATCGGGAATCCCCTCGGTTCGACCTCCTGCGCACCGATGGGCGCGGCCTGCGCCGCCGCGATGGCCAGGGCAACCGTGGCGAGTGTCTTCCTCATTGTCGATCCCTCCCGGGGCGGATACTGCGGGATTCACCGTTCGCTTCCGGGGCCGCATCGGCCGCCGCGAACCACATCAGGATGGCCGAGGCCGTGCCGTCCATGGTCGGCTCGTTGGTCGCGTAGTCGCCGAAGTCATTGTGGTAGACGGCCCGCTCGTCCTGGAACGCGGCCAGGGGATCCGGCTGCCTGATCCGCACGCCGAGCTGGGCCTTGAAGGTCGCCTCGCGGATCGGCCCGTCCACCAGCCCGCCGACCACCGAGCGGCCGGTCAGCTTCGTCGTCTGGAGGTGCACGTCGGTCGGGAATACTTGCCCGACCTCCGTGAACATGGTGTATCCCCACGGATTGCGCCCCAGCAGCCAGTCGCGATTCCTCGCGGCCAGCTCGCGATAGCGGGCGTCTCCGGTCATCCGCTCATAAAAGCCGCACTGGGTCACCAACGCCACCACCAGGTTGTTCGAGCACCAGATGAACGGTACGCCGACCCGGTAAGGGTTCGTCCCGGCGGCCTTCGCGCACCGCTCGAGGCCGTCGCGGTAGTAGCCCGCCAGCTCCTTCCGGGATTCCGCGTCCACCAGGTCGTACAGCCGGAAGTGGCCCGCGTTCATGAACGGGTAGTAGAAGTAGTGCCTGGCCTGCTCCTGGCCCATCCAGGAGTCGCCGCTGCCGACGAGCCGGGCGTAGCGCTTCGCGTCGTCGAGGTAGATCTGCTCGCCGGTGGCCCGGTGAAGCTCGGCCGCGCCCCATTCCATATCGTCGGCCCAGGTGGACTCCTCGTAGCGATACGGCGCCTTGTAGGAGTTGCCCTGCTGGAACCCCTCCTTCGCCCGACCCAGTGCATAGACCTCACGCCCCGCCCGGAGGCACCGCTCGGCGAACGCCCGCTGGCTCGGGTCGGCCTTCCAGACCTGGTAGGCCAGGCCCATCGCCGCGGCGTAGCGGCCGGCGAGGTTCGCCACGCCGGTGGCCGTGCTCTGGTACTTGTTCAGGCCCTGCGGCTTGCCGTCCGCGAAGTAGACGACCCGCGGCCCGCCCGGTCCCCAGCCGTAATCGGCCCGTTCGTCCTGCGGCAGGCGGAAGCCGGTGTGGTCGCGATCGTCGGCCACCTGGTGATAAAGCGCATCCGGCGCGGGGTGCAGCTTGAGCAGCCACAGGAGCCCCCACCGCGCCTCGTCCAGCAGGTCCGGGATTCCGTTGGGGCCGGGGTCCCCCTGGGCATCGACGGCGTCCGCGAGGCGTCCGTCGCCCGGCCGCGACCCCTTCTCCAGCAGGTACGCCAGGAGCATCTGGGCCGTCGCGTTGCCCGAGGTGATGTGGTACTTGAGCAGGTCGCCGGCGTCGTGCCAGCCGCCGGCCGCGTCGATCTGTGTCCCGGCGGGCAGGGGACCATACGCCGTGCGGCCGTCGTGCTGGTGGCACTTCACCCGGAGCCAGGGGTTGTACCCGCATCGCTGCTGCCGCATGTATTCGAGGAGCTGGTCGGGCAGCTTCGCCAGGGCGTCGGCACCGACCCGGAAGTGGAGCGAACGCGCCTCGCCCACTTGCAGCACGTAATGGCCGGGTGTCTTCAGGCTCGTGAAGTCCAGCTCGGCATGGTGTGCGAACCGTCCCCAGCGCTCGCCGGGCAGGGGCTTCGGCCTGCCTTCCAGGATCTTCGCGCCCGAGTCGGCATCAGTGACGATGAACGCACCCGCGAGCGGGGCATCGGAGAAGGCCATCCCGTGCTTCGGCTCGCCCGGCGCGTATCCGACCTGACTGGCGCGGACGAACACGTCGGCCCGCGTCGCTGGTGCGAGCAGGACGGCTCCGAGGAGGAAGGCCATCCACCCGGCCGGCCGGGACGATAACCGAGAATCCGCTCGCTTCCTCATCGCTTCGGCTCCGGTTCCAGAAGCTCGTCCACCCGCACGAAGTGATAACCCCTCTCGGCCAGGTGATCCAGGAGCCCGCCGAAGCGGGCGGCGAACTTGTCGGTTCGCCCGGGCCCGGCCCCGATGTGGAGGAGCAGCAGGTAGCCGCTCAGCCCGTCCGGATCCGCCTGCTCCCGCCGCTGGATGCTGTCGTGGATGGCCTGCGACGAGACGAAGTTCTTCGCGGCGTCCTCGGTGTAATCGGCGTTCGAGCGGGTCCCCGGCGTGAAGTTCACCAGCCGCATCCCCAGCGCGGCGGTCCAGCGGGCAATCGTCGCGTCATGGTGCTCGTAGGGCGGCAGGAAGTAGACGGGCCGCTCGCCAGAGAACCGCTCGATCCGGGCGAGATTGGCCCGCAGGTCGGCCTCGAAGGTCTCCCGCGAGACCAGGCGGGTCTTCCGCGGCGACCAGTCGCAGTACAGCAGGTGCCTGTCCGAGTGTGGGCCCAGGTAGTGGCCCTCCGCCACGAGGCGCCGGATGAGCGGCTCGAACTCGGGGTTCGCGAGGAAATCGCCCGTCAGGAAGAACGACGCGCGAGCCCGATGCCGGCGTAGCTCGTCGAGGATCGTCGGGCCCCCTTCGGCGAACTCGTGTCCGGTAAACACCAGCGCGATGCGTCGGCCTGACGTCGGCCCACGCACGACGGCCCCGTCGGCCATCCGGCAGCCCGCTGACGGTCTCTCTTGCGCCGGGGCACATGGCTCGTCCCCGGGGCAGCCCGCCATCAGCCGGCCGCAGATGATGAACGTGAGCGCCGTGGTCCCGATTCCGATCACGGTTCTGCGAGCCTCCTCACGGCCATTCGTCCTGATCCCGCGGCGGGACGGCCCCAGGGGCTGGCCCGGGATCCGAGACCTCCCCGCTGACCCCCGCGTGGGATCATTGGACGAGCCCGCAGCGTCGCCGTCAAGCACGTACGGGCGCCCGGAGATCGTCCGGCAATGACGCCAACGATCCGGAGTGGCGTTGTCCGCCGGGCATGGGTTTGCTTAACTATTGTCCAACAATTGCCGGACGAGTCGGGCACAGACCGTGAACTCTGGGGTCGCGGCGCAACGCGGGGGCGACTGAATGCTGACCATCGCCGGGCCGGGGGGAACCTACTGCGACGGCGTCTCACGCCGGGGCTTCCTGCGGATCGGCGGGCTGGCGATGGGCGGGCTCTCGCTCCCGGGAATCCTCCGGGCGGAGGAGCGATCGGGGATCGGATCGTCCCGGAAGGCCGTTATCATGGTGCTGCTGCCGGGAGGGCCGCCGCACCTGGACATGTGGGACCTGAAGCCGACGGCCCCGGCCGAGGTGCGCGGGGAGTTCCGGCCGATCCCGACCTCGGTGCCCGGGATCGCGATCTGCGAGCTGATGCCCAGGCTGGCGGCCATGATGGACCGGCTGGTCGTGGTCCGCTCGCTGGTCGGCGGGCTCGACGATCACAACCTCCACCAGTGCCTCACCGGCTGGGAGAGCCACCCGCAACAGGGCGACTCCCGGAACATCCCGGGCTATCCGGAAGGGGGGTGGCCGTCGCTCGGCGCCGTGGCCTCGAAGCTGCTCGGGCCGCGCGACCCGGCGGTGCCTCCGTTCCTGAGCCTGGCGCCGCCGCGTGCGGAGTCGATGACCCGGGCCTCGCTGAGCCAGTCCGGGCACCTGGGCGCCGCCCACACCGGGTTCGAGCCGCTGAAGATGGCGGGGGCCGAGGTCACGCTGCCAGGCATCAGCCTGGATCGGCTGTCCGACCGAAGGGCCCTGCTGCGGAGCCTGGACCGGTTCCGACGCGGCGCCGACGCCGGCCGTGCGGTCCTCGCGCTGGACGCCTTCACCGGCCAGGCCTACGACCTGCTGACCTCCAGCCGGCTGGCCGAGGCCCTGGACCTCTCGCGCGAGGACCCGAAGGTCCGGGAGCGGTACGGCATCCCGGGATCGGCCTCTCCCGAGAACGGCGGGGGGAAGCTGCTCGAGACCTTCCTGGCCGCCCGCCGCCTCATGGACGCGGGCGTCCGCTGCGTCACCCTGGCGTTCAGTCGCTGGCCGCTGGAGCGCGAGAGCCAGGGCGGGCACAACTGGGACTGGCACGCGGACAACTTCACGAAGGCCCGG
>JAXMBE010000058.1:0-54492 GCA_046349995.1 Isosphaeraceae bacterium
GCCTGTTCTTCGCTCAGGCCCTCGATGGTGTTCACCAGATCCGTGATTTCCATGACCGAGAGGTCGTCATAGCTCAGGATCCCTTGCTCCACCAGCCGCTCGGCGAGCTCGGTGTCGACCTCCTCGATCTTGTCGAAGGCCTTGACGGCCTTGTCGATGACCTCGTCGAGCTCCTCGGCCGTCATGATCTCGATGTCCCAGCCCACCAGCTTCGAGGCCAGGCGGACGTTCTGCCCGCGTCGGCCGATGGCCAGGGAGAGCTGGTCGTCGCGGACCAGGACGATCGCGCGGCCCAGCAGGTGGCAGAGCATCACCTCGTCGATCTCGGCCGGCTGCAGGGCATTGGGGATGAGCACCTGGAGCGACTCATTCCAGCGGACGATGTCGATCCGCTCGCCTCCCAGCTCGTCCACGATGTTCTTGATCCGCGTCCCGCGGACCCCGACGCAGGCGCCCACGGCGTCGATCTTGGTGTCGATCGAGGTCACGGCGACCTTCGACCGATAGCCGGCCTCGCGGGCCAGGGCCCTGATCGCGATGATCTGGTCGGCGATCTCGGGGATCTCGAGCTCGAAGAGCCGCCGGACGAAATCGGGATGCGTCCGGCTGAGGATGATCTTCACCCGCTGCCCGACCTTGCGGACGTCCAGGATGATCGCCCGGATCCGTTCGTTGGGATGGTAGCTCTCGCCGGGGATCTGCTCGCCCCGGGGCAGGATGGCGTCGGTCTTGCCCAGGTTGACGATGACCGCGCCCCCCTCGAACCGCTGAACCGTCCCGGTGACCAGGTCGCCGCGCTGCTCCTCGAACTCGTCGAAGAGGCTGTCCCGCTCCGCCTCCCGGATCTTCTGGATGATCACCTGCTTGGCGGTCTGGGCCGAGATCCGCCCCAGCTCGGAGGGGTCCATCTTCTCGCCGTCCTTGGTGGCGTCGATGGCCCCCGTCTCGCGGTCGATCCGGACCTCGATGTCCGCCGCCTCGGGATAGTGCTTCCGGGCCGCGGTGGCGAGCGCCGACTGGATGCCCTCGAACAAGATATCCTTGGAGATATTCTTGTCACGGTGAATGCTATCCACGATCCGGACGAGATCAACGCTCATTCAGTGCCTCCGAGGCGTGCCAGGAGTGGTGCTCGATGGTCTCCGTCGCGGCCGCGGTCGGCTGCTCGCAAGCCGATCCGAAAAACGACGACGAGCCGCGCCCGGTCAAACAGGCGGGGCTCGATCCGATTACCGCGATGCCATCAAGCGGAGCAACGCCTCCCGGGACGCCCCCGACGACAGCCAAGGTGAACAGAGGCTGCCGCGCAGGGAACGAACCAAGCCCCAACGGGCCGAGTCGATTTCGGGAATCCGCAATGCCCCGGCCCAGTGGCCCAATTTATCAAGGAGTTGACAGGCATGTCAAGCTTCCGAACAATGGAAAGCGATCCCATGTAGGCGATTGCGATCAATTTTTCCTGCGAGCAGTCGACCGGTGCCGGGCCCGCTGAGGACGCCTGACGCTCGATGAATCCCCCTCCCTTCGATCATGATACGCTTCGCCACTCGCTGGAATCGGCCGGCCTGAGGTGCACGCCCCAGCGCCTGGCGGTCTACAGCGAGCTCTGCCGGATCCCGCACCATCCCACCGCCGAGGAAGTCTTCCACGCGGTCCGCCGGCAGATCCCCAGGATCAGCCTGGCCACGGTCTACAAGGCGCTGGAGGCCCTGGTGGAAATCGGTGCCGCCAGCCGCCTGACGGCCGACAACGCCTCCGGCTCCGCCCGGTATGACGCCCGGAATGAGGCCCATTATCACTTCCGCTGCCTCCGGACCGGCGATGTCCATGACCTCCCGACCCCGTTCGATCCGGACCTATTGTCGAAGCTACATCCCCATTTGCAACAAGAACTTCGGGCGCATGGCTTCCGGGTCACCGGATATCGCCTGGAGCTGGTCGGCTACCGCGACGAGTCCGCCGGAGTCGTCGCCGCAGGGGACGGCCTGCCCCGGACGGCTCCTGCCTGCTGGGGCCAGGACGGGATCGACGAATGAGCCCGGTCCCCCCGCCGCTCGAGCCCCTCGTCGACACCCACGCGCACCTTGATGACCCCAGGCTTGTCTCCGACCTGCCCGGCGTGCTCGGACGGGCCCGCGAGGCGGGAGTCGTACAAATCCTGGCCATCGGGACCACCGCCAAAGATAGCCGCTCGGTCGTCGCGATTGCCCATGAGCATTCCGGCGTCTTCGCGGCGGTCGGGATCCAGCCGAACCACGCCGCCGAGGCGGAGCTCGGAGACTGGGACCGGATCGTCAAGCTCGCCGGGGCCGACCGCGTCGTGGCGATTGGCGAGACGGGGCTGGATCGATACTGGGATCACACGCCGTTCCCGCTCCAGCAGGAGTGGTTCGATCGCCACTTGGGTCTCGCGAACGAGCGGGGCCTGCCGGTCGTGATCCACTGTCGCGACTGCGAGGCGGATATCCTGGAACTGGTCGCTCGCCATGGCGGCACCCGCGGAGTCCTGCATTCGTTCACCGGCACCGAGGAGCACGCGGCAGCCTTCCTCGAACTGGGCCTTCATCTCTCGTTCGCCGGGATGGTGACCTTCACCAACAAGAGCCTGGACCGGCTCCGCGCCGCGGCGGCGGTCGTCCCGCTCGATCGCATCCTCGTGGAGACGGACAGCCCCTACCTCAGCCCCCAGCCACGGCGAGGACGCCCGAACCAGCCGTCCCATCTCTCCTGGACGGCCCACTTCCTGGCCGAACTGCGCGGCATGGACCCCGCGGAGTTCGCCCAGGCAACGACGGCCAACGCGCAGCGGCTTTTCTGCCTGCCCGCGGGGGATACAATACCGGGGTGACTTCGCGTCCGAACGCGGATGGCACGCCTTTCGCAACCCTGGCAATCCGCAAGATCCTCAGGGTCAGCGCGGAAACGAAGCGAGCCAGGCTGGATTTTTTCCCCTCGACGAAGTTCATGATCTAGTTATTAATGCGGCTCCGGGCGGGCCGCCTCTTCCGACCTCTCACCTCGACCACCGATTGCGGCGAGGAGCCGGTCCCAAGACCCGCGGGCGACGCCCCGCGACCAGGAGTGGTTTCGTGACAAGTCTCTGGCGGGTGCTTCCGGGAATCCTGATTCTTGTTCCGATCGCGGTGCTGCTGCTGATCGGTGCGGCGATCGCGCTCCGCAGCGGGGTAGCCGAGCTGAAGTCGGGGACCGACTATCTCAAGCTCGTGAGCAACCTCTCCCAGATGATCCTCCGGATCGCCGGTTACGTCGCCTTCCTGCTGGCCGTCCAGCAGCTCATCGGCCTGCGTCCGAGCTTCGGCTGGTAGGGCAGCGGGGCCGGGAGGGGGCGCTCAGGCCGGGATGGCGAAGCTCAGGTGGTGCGCGCAGTGGATGCAATGGAACTGGTGCCATTCGTCCTTCGTCAACGTCCCCAGCAGGGGATGTTCCGGGAACGGCCCGGTCGTTGAGTCCCACCGACCAATCGCGTCGCGCAGGTCGGCGGCCGCCTGTCGAGGTTCGGCGTCGGCGTTCGGGATGAGCCGGGGATGGGGCGCCTCGGCTCCTTCCGGGAATCGCCTGCGCTCGAAGAACCGTTTACGAAGGGCCTCGGAGCCGCGGCCTGCGGACGGGTCCCCCGGCGGCAGCAGGCTCAGCCGGATCGCTGTGGACAGATGTTCGAGGATCTGCCCAAGGGTCCACCGGCCGACCGTCTCGTGGCCCTCCAGGAGGCGCTCGACGTCGGGCAGGACCTCCCCCAGGCTCTGGAAATCGAGCGACCTGCGCTGCCTCATGAAAGGAAACCTCGGAGTCAACTTTCCGGGTTGCTGAAAGGTCCGCGCCCGGCGAGGGTATAGATCCCAGCCGAGGTGAACCTGATGATTCAGCCCGACGCCACCCGAGCGAGCCTGCTGCTCCGGATCAGGGATCCGGGAGATCGCGACTCCTGGGGCGAGTTCGTGGAGGTCTATGCCCCGCTGGTCCACCAGATGGCCCGCCGCGCGGGACTTCAGGATGCCGACGCGTCCGACCTGACGCAAGACGTCCTCCGGTCCGTCGCCCGGTCGATCCACCGTCTGGATTACGACCCCGCCAGGGGGACGTTCCGGGGCTGGCTCTACACGATCGCTCGCAACGCGTTGCGGCGATTCTTCGAGTCCCGGCGCCGCAGCCCCCGCGCAACCGGCGACCCGGCCGTCCAGGGGCTGCTGGAAAACCAGACTGCCCCCGAGCTCGAATCGTCGGAATGGGAGCGGGAATACCAGCGGCGTGTGCTCGCCTGCGCGGCAGAACGGGTCCGCCCCTCGTTCGAGCCCGCGACCTGGCAGGCATTCTGGCAGACGGCCGTCGAGGGCAAGCCCGGAAAGGAGGTGGCTGCGGGCCTCGGGATGAGCGTCGGTGCGGTCTACATCTCCAGGAGCCGGGTGCTGAGCCGGCTCCGGGAAGAGGTTCGCCTGTTCGATCTTTGATGAGAGCGGGCCCCGGAACAAGGAGCCATCATGCGGCCATCGTCACGCTGTCTCGAGCCCTCGGTCCTGGTGCGTCTGCTCGACGATTCGCTCAGCATCCTCGAAAGGCAGGCCGCGACGCGGCACGTCCATGGCTGCGAGACCTGCCGGACCCGACTTGAGTCGCTCTCGCACGATCAGGATGGCACGCCCCGCGCCATCCCATGTCCAGGCCGTGCCGTGCTCAGGCGATTCATGGAGGGCACGCTCGGCGAGTTCGCGTGGGAGACGCTCGAACACCACGTCGAGAACTGCGAAGCATGCGGCACGCTCGCCTCAAACGGTTGCTGGGACGAGGAGGAGGGAGGCGAGGATCGACCGACCTCTTGCCCCGACAGCAACAACCTGAGGGCACTTCGCGATGGTCGCTTGCGGGGCCAGGATCAGGCCGTCCTTGAGCGCCACCTGGGCGAGTGCGAGGCCTGCCAGCGGCGGCTCGAGTCCCTGGACGCGGGCGATGCCGGGTGGCCGGGTCGGTTGAGCGAGCTGGGGAACGCCCCCGCGTTCGTATCGCCGGGGCTGAAGAAGGTCATCGGCACGCTGAAGGACCAGTTCGCCACCTGGGACCGGACGACCCACGCTCCCGCATCGGCGGATCCGGATCAGGAGCAGATCCTCCACTTCCTCGATCCGCCCGAGGCCGAGGGCGAACTCGGGAAACTGGCGTCCTACCGGATCCTGCAGGTGCTAGGGCAGGGGGGGATGGGCCTGGTGCTCCGGGCGTTCGACCCCGGGTTGAGCCGGCCGATCGCCATCAAGGTGCTGGCTCCGCAGCTCGCGACCAGCGGGGCGGCCCGGCTGCGGTTCTCGCGCGAGGCCCGCGCGGCCGCCGCGATCCGCGACGAGCACGTCGTGGCAATCCACGCGGTGGACGAGTGGAAGGGGCTCCCCTACCTGGTCATGGAGCTCATTCCCGGGATCTCGCTTCAGGACCGGCTGGATCGATCCGCGCCCCTGGATGTCAATTCGATCCTGCGGATCGGCATGCAGACCGCCAGGGGGCTGGCCGCGGCCCACGCCGAGGGGCTGGTGCACCGCGACATCAAGCCTTCCAATATCCTGCTGGAGAACGGAGTGGAGCGGGTGAAGCTCACCGACTTCGGCCTGGCCCGGGCGGTGGACGACGCCAGCCTCACCCAGAGCGGCGTCGTCGCGGGGACACCCCTGTACATGGCCCCCGAGCAGGCCCTGGGCGAGGCGATCGATCATCGCGCCGACCTATTCAGCCTGGGCGCCGTGATGTACGCGATGAGCACCGGCCGTCCCCCGTTCCGGGCCTCCTCGGCG
Source organism: Isosphaeraceae bacterium (assembly GCA_046349995.1). GTDB lineage: Bacteria > Planctomycetota > Planctomycetia > Isosphaerales > Isosphaeraceae > Aquisphaera. The sequence goes on from JAXMBE010000058.1 coordinate 5,793, forward strand.
CTCGGGGTCCTTCGGCGGGTCTGCGACGACGAGCACCGACCGATCCAGGAGGTCAATCCCGAGATCCCGGCCTGGCTGGCCGAGATCATCGACCGCCTGCTGGCCAAGAACCGCCGCGACCGCTTCCAGGGCGCCGCCGAGGTGGCCCGCATCCTCGGCGAGCGCCTCGCCCAGCGCCAGCGGGGCCCCTCGGTCGTGAGGACCTCGTTCGAGCCGCACCACCGCCGACCCGTCGCCGCGACCGAAGACGTAGGGGCCGCAAAGAAGCCAGCGAGGCGATGGGCTGCCTGGCCCTGGGTGCTCGCCACGATGGCGATCCTGGTTGCGTTCGTCGCGCTTGGGGCCGTGAGGAGGGAGCCGCATCTCCTCGACCGCGTGGCCGGATTCCTCGGAATCCAACGGCCCGACTCGCAGCTGGAGGTACTCCGGGATGATCCGCGTCTCCGGATCCTGATCGACGGCCGCGAGGCGGAGGGGTCCAGAGTCCCCAAGACGGACGTCGTGTTCTTCAGGCTCAAGCCCGGGTGGCACCATGTGGAAGGCTACGCCGGGGACCGCAAGACCGAGGGCTACGAGGTCGGCCTCCGTCCGGGAGCCTCGCTCATGCTCCGCTTCAAGGGGACCGTGGACGAGAAGGACCTTCAGGCTGGGGCCGGAAATGCCCCGAGCGGGACATCCCTTTCGGATCCGAATGCGCGCACACTCGCCCAGGAACGCAGCCTCCAGCTCGCCCAGCTTCGTCTGGCTCTCGCCTTGGCGAAGGCCGCGGAACAGGAGAAGCGAGCGGCCAGGGCCAGGGAGATGCTCATTCAGGGTCAGCTCAGCCAGGCGGCCGCCGACGTCGAGACCCGCCTGCTGGAGGCGGCGAATCTGGACGTTCACGAAGCGACTTCAGCCCTGATCAACGCCAGGCGCGAGGTGACCAGGGCGGCCCCGAAGGACGATCAAGGGATGCGCGAGAGGATCGTCGAGCTCTTCAAGACGGATCCCGAGGTCGTTCGACTGATCGAGGACATCAAGGCGACCCATTCGCAGATCGAGGTCCTCGAGGCGACCGACTCGTCGAGGGACAACGTCGCCCTGCTGGATGCTCGAACACGGCTCAAGGAGCTGAACATGAAGTACAACCTGCTCTGGCAAACCAAGAGCGAGGAGCTTCGGTTCCTCGTTCGGGAGCCAGTCCTCGATCCCGTTCCGCCGCAGGGCGGGCGCCGGAAGTAAGATCGTTGCTTCAGCTCACACCCCCTGGGCATCCGGGTGCCAGAGGATCTTGTGCTGCTGGAGCTGGAGCCGGATCGGCAGTCCGGTCTCGAGGATCCAGGCGGCCAGCTCCGTCGGGTTCACCTTCCCGAAGCACGCGCTGAAGTGGACCGGGCAGCGGGCGGTTAGATTGTGCTTCCCTCGATTCCGACGGATCTTCATGGACCGGTAGGCATACCCGGGTGGCTGGCGTGGCAGGCTCCCGCAGATGAGGATAATATGACTCAGGAGGCATCCATGACGACCATTACATTGCCGCCAGAGATTGAGGGCCCGCTGCGTGAGGAGGCCCAGCGCCGTGGGACCAGCCCGGAGACCCTCGCCATCGAGACCTTGCGTGATCAGTTCATGGGCTCCGCTCCGCGATCCGCTGGGCAGCAGGGCCCTTCTTCGCTCGCGGACTTCCTGGACGGGTATGTCGGTGTGGTCGACGGGAGCGGAGAGGCCAATTCGGAGGATTGTGGAAAGCGATTCCAGGAAGCGCTCATTTCGCGCCAGGCTAAAGGCGCCTTGTGATGCTGACCGACACAGGGCCGTTGATTGCCCTGATCAATCGGAACGACCCCAATCATCGACGCTGCTTGACGGCGAGCCAGAGGTTGCCCGCAGCTCGGCTGATCACGACCTGGCCCTGCTTCACCGAAGCGATGTACCTCCTGCACCGTGCAGCCGGCCATGCCGGGCAGGCAGCACTCTGGAGACTATTGTCCGGGGACCGACTCGAACTGATCGATCTGAGCTCGATTGAGACGGATCGGATGGCCGATCTGATGCACAAATACCAGGATCAACCGATGGACCTGGCGGACGCATCGTTGGTGGTGGCAGCCGAGAGACTGGGAGCCTCGAGCATCTTTACCCCCGATCGCCACTTCCTCGTCTATCGACTGGTCGACGGCTCTGCACTCAGCGCCATCCCCTGATCTCAGCCACATGTGCAGACCTACACCCCCCTGGCATCCGGGTGCCAGAGGATCTTGTGCTGCTGGAGCTGGAGTCGGATCGGCAGGCCGGTCTCGAGGATCCAGGCGGCCAGCTCCGTCGGGTTCACCTTCCCGAAGCACGCGCTGAAGTGGACCGGGCAGCGGGCGGTGAGATCGTGCCGCCGCACGACCTCGACGGACCAATCAAAGTCGGCCCGGTCGCAGAGGACGAACTTGACCTCGTCGATCGGCTTGAGTCGTTCCAGGTTGCCCCATTCGTTGGCAGTCAGCTCGCCGGAGCCGGGCGTCTTCAGGTCCAGGATGATCCTCACCCGGGGATCGACCCGGCCGGTGTCAACGGCCCCGCTGGTCTCGATGAGGACCGTCTTGCCGGCGTCGGCCAGCCGGATCATCAGCGGGTAGACCTCCTCCTGAAGCAGCGGCTCGCCGCCGGTGAGCTCGACGAGGTCGCCGGCGAGTGACAGCGCCAGCGTCCGGGCGAAGACCTCGTCCAGGCTCAGGACCGCTCCCTGGTGGAAGGCGTGCGGGGTGTCGCAGTAGACGCACCGCAGGTGGCAGGCCGTCAGCCGAATGAACACGCAGGGCAACCCCATGAAGGTGCTCTCGCCCTGGAGGCTGCGGTAGATCTCGTGGACCACCAGCGAGCCGGCCGGCTTATGCTCCAGCGGGCGGAGCCGGCGCGCGAGGACCTGCGCGAGAGCGGCCGGATCGCCGGACTGCTGCTCCTGGCTCGCTTCGAGATCCGCCGGGCCGTCCGCCATGCGTGTCATCTGCCCGTCGTCATGACCTTCGAGGCCGGCTGGGCCAGCAGCCGGTTCACCCGCCCGGCCTCCGCCTTGATGAACTCGACTTCGAGGAACGGGTCGGCCGAGATCCGCTGATAACGGACGTTGCCCTCGGCGTCAATCAGGAACGTCCCGTGCAGCGGCTGGTTCTCGAAGTCGTCGAACGCGCGGTATCGTTTGAACGATTCGAGCTTCGGGTCGGCCAGCATGGGCATCGGGAAGCGGATCTTCTCCGCGTTGTGCTTGAGCGCGCGGGTGGCCTCGGCGTCGTCGGTGCTCACGGCGACCGTCTCGACGTTCAGCTTGCGGAGCGCCTCGAATTCCTTGCCGAAGAGGTCGAGCTGCTGCATGCAGTGGGCACACTTGCCGCCCAGGAAGAAGAGGACCAGGACGGCCTTGCCCTGGCTGCGTGCCGCCTGGAGGCTCCACGCCTTGCCCTCGGTGTCGGTGCCCGAGAGCGACTCGGCCGGGGACGGCGACCAGACCAGCGGGCCGAGCGTCTTGAGGTCGATGCGGTGGGCCGCGGCCTCATCGCTGCTAGACGGCGACTTGTCGATTCGCCACCGACTCGCGTGCGGCCGGATCCGGCTGAGCACGGGGAGATCCGCGTCGGCGAGTCTGGCCAGCGGCAAAAGCCTGGAATAGGCCTCGGCGGCCTCCTTCTCCTTGCCGACGGCCTGGAGGATCTCGACCAGCGCCGCGAGGGGCGGAAGCTGCTCGGGGTTCTGCTCGACGCCCTTCCGAGCCACGCTCTCGGCGAAACCGTAATTCCGCGCGGTCAGGTGGGCCCGGGCCAGCGCCTCGGGACGCATCGTGGTCGCCTTCGAGTACTGCTCGAATGCCGGGCCGACGTCGCCCTTCGCCAGCAGCTCGTGACCTAGCAGTTCGGCGAGAGCGGGCTTGGCCTCATCGACCTTGAGGGCCTGCAACGCCTCGATCTGTCGCCTCAGTTCCTTCGCGTCCTTCTTCGCCGCGTACGCCTGGCCCAGCGTGTATGCCTTCTGGACCTTCTCCTGCGGGATGTCGGACCAGTCGAGGGCCCCGGAGGTGGTCGCGGCGATGAGGTCGTCCCAGAGCTCGTACCGGGTGAGCACCTCGGCCCACCGGAGGCGCCCGCTCCTCTGGGCGGAGCCGCCGTCCTTGACGTTGTTCTTGGCGGGGTCGCGCGGCTCCTCGACCAGGTTCCGCGCCACGGCGATCGCGTCGCGGACGCGGCCGATGTGGCTGTTGCTGGTGCAGAGCCACTGGTTGTTGTGGGCGTAGTTGTGGATCTCGAACGGCATGACCCGATCCCGGATCATATAGGCATGGTCCACCCGTGCCGAACCTTCCTGCTGGTACGCGGCGTCGGCGTATCGCTTGAGCCCGGTGTAGGTATGGCCGGGCATGTGCCAGGCGTGGGCAATCCCGGACGCGGCCGCGGCGTAAAGTCCCGCGGAGCGTTCGGCTCGCTCCGGCTTGACGCTGTCCCAAAGGTGGATCCGGTAGTGGTGGGCTCCGGGGTGCATCGCCTCGCGGTCGAGGACCGACTGGATCAGCGTGTCGACGGCCTGGCGGCTGCCGATGCCGTCCTTGTCGCCGTTCTGCCAGGTCACCATCGCGAGCCAGGCGCGGGCGTCGAGGTCGTCGGGGAACTCCTGGACGATCGTCTCAAGGCCCAGCAACCAGTTCTTCCGCCGTTCCTTGTCGTTGCCGGGCTCCCTGGCGAACGCCTCCAGGGCCTCGACGTAGAGCTTCTCCCTGCGCGTGAGCTTCCCGTCGCGCTTACGCACTTCCTTGAGGAAGCCCCGGGCCCTCTTCGGGTTGTTCACGTTGGACATGGCCATGCCCCAGTAGGCCATCGCACAATCCGGGTCGAGCTTGGCCGCCTGGCGGAACGAGCGTTCCGACTCGAAGTAGTAGAAGGTGTGAAGCTGGGCGACGCCCTGGTCGATGAACGCCTGCGCCTCGGGCTTTGCGGTCGTCACCGGGAAGTGGATCTTCCCCTGCCCGGCCATCGGGTAGGCGAGGTGCCGCGGCCCGTCATTGAACGCCTCCCCGTGCACCGAGTGCCCCGGCGCCGGCACCGCCGGATTGGACTCGGTGGGGGGCGCCGTCGGCTTCACGCCGTCCTGGGCGGGCGCCGCGACCTGGATGCCGAGTGCGACCGCCACCACGATCGCGGTCCCGAATCGATTCAAGAACGTTTGCATCTCACTCACCCACCTCGGGAATCTGAGTCGGACCCGTCGAGAATCGACTCATTGTCCCCGGGAGGGCGGAGGAATGCGAGGGGCAAACCGTCATCGAAATGCCCCATGACCGGAGGATGGACGCCGGCCGCGGTGAGAGGACCGCGATGGGGCGGCGGCCCCGGTCCGGGTCGAGGGCGACTTCCGGGACGATCGCCGGATCACATCACCCGGTCCTCGGCCCAGGGACGGCAACGGCCGAGATTGAACTCCTTGTACTCGGCCGGTGCCGGCAGGTGGATCGTGCGTGGGTCGAACGCGGCATTGAGATGGTCCAGGACGGCGACGATGTCCGGGTGGTCATAGCCCAGGTCCACGACCTCGAAGACGTCGCGGTTGACGTCGTGGACCTGGAGCCGGTCCTTCCACGCCAGCACCCGCCGGAGTTGCCTCAGCTCCGCGCGGGTGCGCTTCAGGAATTCGAGCGTCGCCGCCAGTTCGGCCGCCGAATGGTGATGCACGGCCAGCGGCTTGAGTGTCTGGGTCGACATGGCCGAGCCGTCACCTCAACCCGGCCAGTTCCTGGAGCACGTGCCAGTTCTCGAGCCGATCTTCCCTGGCGCGGAGGAGCGTCTCGGACGGGTTGCCCTCGCGGTCGAAGTGCTTCGAGAATCGTCCCTCGCTGCGGGCGAAGTCGATGAACGTCACCGACTCCTTCGTCTTCGGGTTGACGTACCAGTCGTCCTTGGCCGCCGGGTTGCCCTGGAGGCTGAGACGTTCCTTGATCGTGGCGCCCTTGCGAGGATCGTAGACGAGGAGGGGGAACGCCCGGCTGTCGACGGCCAGCCGCGCCTGCTCGGACGCCATGTTGTCGCCGACGCCATGTTCGGGCTGGCAGGTCGTGTAGCAGACCACGATTGCGGGCCCGTCGAACTCCAGGGCACCGAGCACGGCCCGGTAGAAGTGATTCGTATGGGCACACGTCGTCTGCGCGACGTACGTCCGCGGGTGCATCATGGCGATCTGGGCGATCTCCTTGCGCCGCTCCTGCTTGCCCCCGAGCGACTTGCCGTGGACGCTCATCTTGGTGTTCTGGCCGGTGAAGCTGCTCGTGGAGGCCTGCCCCCCCGTGTTCGAGTAGACCTGCGTGTCGAGCACGAACACCTTGATGTTCATGCCGCTGGCGAGCATCCGGGAGAGCGCCTGGAATCCGATGTCGAACATGGCGCCGTCGCCCCCGAGGCACCAGAGCGGCCGGTCCTGCCAGCCCATCTGGTCCCAGCGCATCCGCACGCCGATCGCGTAGGCCGGCGCGTTTTCGAACAGCGAGTTCGTCCAGGGGACGAGATAAGGATTGTAAGGATACGTTGACGTGTACACCGTGTTGCAGCCGGTGGCCGCGACGATGCCCCACTGGTCGCCGTACTTCGATCCCGTCGCCGCGCAGAGCATCCGCAAGGCCGTCCCCTCGCCGCAGCCCGCGCACGAGCCGGCCCCGCCGGTATACAGGTGGGTCTGCTCCTTGAGCATCATGTCGATGAGCAGGTTGTCGCTCACATACTTCGCGTTGCTCGGCCCGAAGTTCTTGAAAAAGCGATGGCTCTTGCGCGCGGTGGTCATCACCTCGTCGGTCTTGTCCACCATCTTGAGGGCATTGTCGTCGCAGAGCGTCACGCACTCGGCGCAGCCTTTGCACTTGCTCGGGTCGATGATGATGTTGAACATCCCGGCGTCGAGCCCCTTCTTCTTGGGGGCCTCGTAGTACTTCTTGGTTCTGGACCACTGGGCGCGGAACATCTCGCGGTCCGCGGGGTCGCTGATGGTCGCCAGCCGTTCCTCGAACTCGGACTCCGAGAGGACTTTCCCCAGGATCGCGGTGTCGGGGCACTGAGTCACGCAGTCCATGCAGCCGGTGCAATTCTCGGGGAGATAGAGGGGGATCTCGGGCGCGATGTTGCTGAAATCGCGGAGCGTCGCCGTGCCTGCGGGCACCAGCGACCGCGCCAGCGAGAGGTCGGCGGGCAGGCCCTTCTCGGCCGTACCGTCCTCGTAACCCCGGATGATCCGATCATTGAAGTCGAGGACATCCAGGACCGGCAGGCTGACGAGCTTGTAGGGGGTATCGACCAGGGTGCCGTAGGAGCTGTTGTTGTAGGGGTCCTGCTCGTGCGCCTGGTTCATCGAAGGCCGGGGGGCGGAAGTGGTCGAAGGCATCGAGGTCTCCTCGAGGTGATCGGGAGCGAATGGGGATGGCGCAAGGCTCCATGGAGAACGGAATGTGACGGAGGACGGAAGGCGGCCTGTACGGGGAGGCGGCCGCCGCTCACGCGATTACGCGTGGATCAGGTCGACCGGGATCTCGCGGATCTCGCAGTATCCGCGCTTGACGCAGGTGAGGTTGTCCTGCACGACGCGGTCGCCGCGCTTGCCGAAGTACTTCCGGAGCGCCTTCTCGACTCCCTCGTAGACCGCCTCGTCGCTCATCTGGCTCGCGGCCGCGTAGGGAGTGAGCCGGAGGAATGCCCCCAGCAGGACGATGCCCTGCATCCGCATCTGGAGGTCGGCCACCGACGCGACTTCGCGCGCGATCTTCACCATGTCGGCGAAGTAGACCCGCAGGTTCCTGTCGCGGATGGTCCGCCGGTTCATCTCCGGGATGCGGGCCCAGACCTCGCGCGGGTCCTCGTGGGCCGACTGCATGAAGATGGCCCCGCCGCGGACCAGTCCCTTGAGCGGCCCCGGGCTGAGGATCGCCGTCGGGTCGTTGATGCAGACGAGGTCGACGTATTCCAGCTCGCAGTGCGTCTGGATGTGGCCGTCGGCGATGGTCAGGTAATAGGTCGTGGGCAGGCCCTTCTTCTCCGAGCCGTACTTGGGATAGGCCTGGACGTCCTTGCCGAAGATGTCACCGCCGATCGTCGCGATCACCTTGTTGGTCGTGACGGATCCGAACCCGCCCACCGAATGCCCGCGCATCGAGAACCCGCCCCGGGGCCGGAGGTCGGGGTCCTCGGTCGGCTTCAGCGCGAGGGGATGGTCGATGCCGATGCAGAAGTACTCCTGGCCCTCCTCGATCATGTTGCTGAAGGCGGCGAGGACGTCCCCGGGCCGGACGTCGCGGCTGCCCAGCCCGGCCGACCCGCTGTAGATCCGGGGGACGCGGTCGATCCGATCGTGGCCGTTCTGCCCGGCGATCGCGTCGAAGAACGCGGCCTTCAGCTCCCGGGTGAGGTGATTGCCGGTCGTCGAGAGAGGGTCGTCCATCCGCTCGAAAACGGCCACGGCTCGACAGCCCGACAGAGCGCGGACGATCCTCGCGGCGGGGAACGGCCGGAAGACGAAGACGGTCACGCAGCCGGCGGCAATTCCCTTGACGTCGCGCAGGTAATCGACGGCCGCCTTGACCGTCTCCATGTAACAGCCCATCCCGACCACGATGTACTCGGCATCCTCGCAGCGATGCGCCTCGATGACGCCGTAGCGGCGGCCGGTCTGGCGGTGGAACTCGTCCATGGCATCGTCGAGCGCGGGCCCGACCCGGTCGTAGTACCAGCGCTGGGCGATCTTGCCTTTCATGTACGAGTCCTGATTCTGCACGACCCCGGACATCAGCGGGCTGGCGGGGTCCATCAGGTTGATCAGCCGGTCGCGGGGGTCGCCGACGAAGTCCTTCATGAACTCCGGCTCGGGGAGCCGGACCCGCTCGACGGTGTGCGTCGTCAGGAAGCCGTCCTGGACGTTGAAGAACGGGGTGCTCGAGGCCTCCGCCGCGCGCCGCGAGATCAGGCAGAAGTCGGCCGCCTCCTGGGCGTTCCGCCCGAAGATCATCCCCCAGCCGCAGTCGGCCACGGACATCATGTCGTCGTGCCCCGCGTGGACGTTGAGCCCCTGGCTGGTCAGGGCGCGGGCGCCGATGTTCATCACCACCGGCAGCCGCTTGCCCGAGATCGTGTAGAGGACCTCCTTCATCAGCACCAGGCCCTGGCCCGAGGTGAAGTTGGTCACCCGCCCGCCGGCCACCGCGAAGCCCTCGCAGATGCTGGCCGCCGAATGCTCGCTCTCGGGCTCGAAGAACAGGAGCGGGTCCCCCCAGAGGTTGGTCCCGCCGTTCATCACCGCCGCGTTGAAGCCTCCCCCCATCGTGGTGGAGCTGGTGATCGGATAGGCCCCGGCCGCCTGGCACACGTGCGTCTCCACGTGGACGACGGCCTCGGCGCCGTCGCAGGTCGTCAGGATCCCCGGGAAGGGGGAATGGCGCCCGTTCGGTTCGTCGGCGCGGGGGATTGCCTGCTCGGACTGGGCGATACGCGCGATGGTGCTCATGCCTGCCTCGCTGGCGGAACTTCCCCCGGAACGGACTGGAGAAACCGACGACCCGAGGGACGCTGGAGAAGGGACTGGTGAACTGAACGCTGATCTTGCGCCTGAACTTTCCAATAGTCAAGATATTCTGATCCAATAACTACTAATGCAAATATGTAACATTCAGGGGGAAATCGAGGCGAGGGCCGCCCTGCGATCGCGGGGCGAGGGCGACTGCGCCTCGGCCGATTGTCCTGGCGGCCTGCGTTGTCGGGGGGTATCGTGGATCCGGTCGGGATCGAGATGTTCCGAGCAAGGCTCGCGGGTGCCCACGATGAGATCCGGCGTTCGAACGTCCTGGCTGTTGCTCTCTCTCCTCGCCGCCGCGGCGCCGGCCTTCGCGCAGCGAGGGACGAATTTCCATCGCGTCACCACGAGCCGACGCGAGGCGTACTCGGGCCCTCCCCGGTCCGATCGGGCGTCGGCTGCCTACGCCGAGACGGCGGCCCGGGGCGTCGGGCCGAACGACCCGCTCCAGCCGTACACGAGCACGCCGATGGCCATCCCGGGGACGCCCTCGGCGTATGCCCCGGGCGATCGGCCTCGGGCCACTGCACCCGAGCGGGAGGCCCGGCGTTCGTATTTCCCGACCATGCGGACCGGGCAGGGGCCGAATCGGAACGTGGCCGCCGGACGTCGCGGCGGCCGCTGCACACCCGGCCGCGCGGGGTTCCTGGCCGGAGGCGTGATGAGCCTGGGCGGGGCCCAGGCGATCCCTGCTCCATCCCCGGGCATGCCGCGGCGTTGAGCGGGCCATTTCCGTCCGGACCGGTCGGAATGGCCGCGACTTCCGCCTCATGAGGCGTTATAAAGAAGGGGTGTAGCAGGGCCATCCTCAGGGGCCGTCTCCCGCGGGTCCCGGGGCGATTCGGCCACCGCCTGGCCCCTGCGCTTCGTCCCCCGCGTGGCTGCCCGCGACGCACCACGCCCACCCGATGCCTCGACCCGGCGCCAGCCCGCGCCGTCGGCGGCATTCTTCGTTCATGGCTGCGGCAATGCAGTCCCTGGAGACACGCCATGACGCGGAATACCGACATCCGGAAGATCGCCTTCATCGGCAACTATCTCCCCCGGAAGTGTGGAATCGCCACATTTACTCATGATGTTTGCACATCGGTAGCGACGCAGTTCCCCGGCTCCGAGTGCTTCGTGGTCCCGGTCAACGACATCGCCGAGGGCTACGACTACCCCAGCGAGGTGCGGTTCGAGATCGAGGAGCAGGAGCTCGAGTCGTATCTCCGCGCCGCCGATTACCTGAACTTCTCCAACGCCGACATCGTCTGCCTCCAGCACGAGTACGGGATCTTCGGCGGGCCGGCCGGCAGCCACGTCATCCGACTGCTGCGGAACCTGCGGATGCCGATCGTCACCACGCTGCACACAGTCCTCAAGGAGCCCAGCCCCGACCAGCGCCGGGTCCTCGACCAGATCATCGACCTTTCCGCCCGGGTGATCGTGATGACCGAGCGGCCCCGCGTCTTCCTCCGCGAGATCTACGACGTCCCCGAGTCCAAGATCGACGTCATCGCCCACGGCATCCCCGACATGCCGTTCGTGGACCCGGCCTTCTACAAGGACCAGTTCGGTGTCGAGGGCAAGTTCGTCGCGCTGACCTTCGGCCTGCTCTCGCCCAACAAGGGCATCGAGCACATGCTCCGGGCGATGCCGGCGATCCTCAAGGAGTTCCCCAACTTCGTCTACATCGTGCTGGGTGCGACGCACCCAAACCTGATCCGCGAGCAGGGCGAGCGCTACCGCATCAGCCTGGAGCGGCTGGCCAAGAGCCTGGGCATCAAGTCGAACGTCAGCTTCTACAACCGGTTCGTCGAGATCGACGAGCTGCTCGAGTTCCTGGGCGTGGCCGACATCTACATCACGCCCTACCTTAATCCCGCCCAGATCACCTCCGGCACCCTGGCCTACGCCTTCGGCTGCGGCAAGGCGGTGATCTCCACGCCCTACTGGCACGCCGAGGAGCTGCTCGCCGAGGGCCGGGGAGTCCTCGTCCCGTTCGGCGACTCCGCGGCCCTCACGAGCGAGATCTGCGACCTGCTCCGCGACGAGACCCGCCGCCACGCGATGCGCAAGAAGGGCTACATGCTCGGCAGGGAGATGATCTGGAGCCACGTCTCGCACCACTACATGGACTCGTTCCAGCGGGCGCGGCGGAGCCGCCTGGACGTGCCGATCCGTCCGCTGGCGGTGCGCACCCTGGCCGAGGAGCCCATGGACCTGCCCGGCTGGCGGCTCGACCACCTGATCCGCCTGAGCGACTCGGCCGGCATGCTCCAGCACGCCAGCTACACGATTCCCAACTTCGACGAGGGCTACTGCACCGACGACAACGCCCGGGCGCTGCTCCTGACGCTGCGGCTCGAGCAGCTCGGCGTCAGCTCCGCCCAGATCCACAGGCTCACATCCACGTATTCCGCTTTCTTGAATTACGCGTTCGATCGCAAGCGGAATCGGTTCCACAATTTCATGAGCTTCCACCGGACCTGGCTGGAGGAGGTCGGCTCCGAGGACTCGCAGGGCCGGGCGCTCTGGGCGCTGGGGGCGTGCGTCCACCTGTCCAGGCGGAAAGACCTCCAGTTCTGGGCCTCGGCGCTGTTCGACCTGGCCCTGCCGGGCCTGCTCGAGACCCGGTCGCCGCGGACCTGGGCGTTCGCCATCCTGGGCATCTGCCACTACCTTGAGCGTCTCAGCGGTGCCCGCCAGGCCAGCCAGGTGCGCGACACCCTGACCGACCGACTCATCGAGTGCTTCGACCGCACGGCCGCCGAGGGCGACGACTGGCTCTGGTTCGAGGATATCCTCGCCTACGACAACGCTCGGCTCAGCCAGGCGCTCATCGTCAGCGGGCGATCGAGCGGCGATTCGCGGGCCCTGGACATCGGGCTGAAATCCCTGGGATGGCTGGTCGGCCAGCAGAGGGCGCCCGCCGGGCATTTCCGGCCCATCGGCTCGTTCGGCTTCCACCCCCGCGGGCAGGAGCGGGCGCAGTTCGACCAGCAGCCGGTGGAGGCCTGCGCCACGGTCTCGGCCTGCCTGGCGGCCTATCAGGCGACCGACGACACGCTTTGGCTGAAGGAGGCCCGGATCGCCTTCGAGTGGTTCCTCGGCAGCAACGACCTGGGCCTGGAGCTATATGACTCCAAGACGGGCGGCTGCTGCGACGGACTGCAGGAGGACCGCGTGAACCAGAACCAGGGGGCCGAGTCCACCTTGTCGTTCCTCCTGGCCCTGGGTGAGATGAAGCTGATGGAGAGCGTCCTGGCGTTCCGCCAGGTCCAGGCCACCTGGCCTTGAGCGTTCAATAGACCGGCCGGGGGCCGCGCGCCGACGCCGGCCGCCCTCCCCGCGACGCGCGGGCCGGAGCCGAGGCTATCATGGGGGCATCGGGACAAGCGCGCATCCCCGGGACGGACGGCCGAGCGGGCGTGGCACCCGATGGCCCGCGGCCCGACGAGTGCAGGAGTCGTCCTTTCATGGAAGGCAGCGGCGACGGTGACTACCGAGGCGATCTCGCCCCGGGCCATGGCCAGGCCCCGGCCGACGGCCAGCCCGTTCCTCGCGGCAGCTCAACGTCAAGCGGACCGGGATCGTGCTCCGGCCCAACAACTCGCGGGTCGTCATTCGGCCGTTCCAGCCGCCCAGCGAGCACCGGATCGAGCGGATCCTGGGCCGGATCGCCGCACTCTCCGAGGCCGAGGTTGACCTTCTGCTCGAGGACGTGATGGTCGAGTTCCGCGACCGCCACCAGCGGACGCGTCAGTTCTTCCTGAACCGCTTCGAGCAGATCCGCGGCCACCTGCTGACCGACCAGGCCCTCAGCGAGAACAGACGGCTTCTGATGGGGGCCTACTTCACCCAGGAGTACTCGCTGGAGTCGGCGGCCCTCTTCAACCCCTCGATGGTATGGCACCCGGACCAGTCGGGCCTTGCGCCCGGCTGCCGGCGGTTCATCCTGAGCCTGAGGGCCACCGGGGAGGGGCACATCTCCTCGATCACGTTCCGGGGCGGGATCGTGGACGACTCGGGGCAGGTCCACCTCGACGAGCCGTCACGCTTCGTCACCGCGCCCGAGCAGGTCCCCAACACCCGCTACGACAAGCAGCTCTTCTCGCGCAAGCTGACCGAGCTGAACCTCGACAGCCCGTTCGCCGACCTGGTGCTGGAGACCCTGGGCGACCAGTTCACCTACGACGAGATCAGGAACTCGATCAATCGCGCGCTCCACCAGAGCCGCCCCAGGCACCGCGAGCACGAGCCCGTCGCGCAGAACATGCTCACCCTGGTCCAGGCCAACTACGAGGTGGTCTTCAGCCCCGAGCTCAACGTCTCGGAGCGGATCATCTTCCCGTCCTCGCCCACCGAGACCAACGGCATCGAGGACGCCCGGTTCGTCGAGTTCCAGGACGACGACGGCTCGGTGCGCTACTACGCCACCTACACCGCCTACGACGGCAAGGTCATCCTCCCGCAGATCCTCGAGACCGAGGACTTCCTGCGCTTCAAGGCCAGCACCCTCAACGGCCCGGAGGTGCGAAACAAGGGCCTGGCGCTCTTCCCGCGCAAGATCAACGGCCTCTACGCCATGCTTTCGCGGCAGGATAATGAGAATATCTACCTGATGTACTCGGACCTGATGCACTTCTGGTATACCAAGGAGCAGATCGCCAAGCCGACCTACGGCTGGGAGTTCGTGCAGCTCGGCAACTGCGGCTCGCCGATCGAGACCGAGGCCGGCTGGCTGGTGCTGACGCACGGCGTCGGCCCGATGCGGAAGTACGCCATGGGCGCCTTCCTGCTTGACCTCAACGATCCATCGCGGGTCATCGGCCGGCTGGAGGAGCCGCTCCTGGAACCCAACGCCAACGAGCGCGAGGGTTACGTGCCGAATGTCGTCTACAGCTGCGGCGCCGTCGTCCACCGCGGCGAGCTGATCATCCCCTACGCCATGTCCGACTACGCCAGCACCTTCGCCACCATCCCGGTGCAGGACGTGCTGGACGCGATGGTCCGGCCGTGAGCCGGTGCAACCCAGTCGCGACCATCGATTCCGCGATCCGTGCTCGCTGCCGACCGAGGTGAACGATGCGTCCAGCTTGGGGCCGTTGCCTGCTCCGAGTCGTCCTGGCCTCTGCCGCGATGCTGACCTGCATCGTCCTACCCCTCTGGCTGCTGCGCCTTGCCGTCCGGATCGGATCGCCGCCGGAATTCGGCGTGACGGCCTACCCGATGCTGTCCGTCGTCCACTGGGCGGACCCGGGCGACTCGATCCCGCCTGGCAAGCTCCCGCCGAGGGACATCCGGGCCATCCGTCCGGGCATGCTCGTGACCTGGGCGGACGGTACGAGGACGGTCTATCTTCACCGATCACCGTCCCACTGACCCGCCAGCGGTCGAGTGCCCGCAAGGCCCCGACCCAGTAATGTAGGGTCCACAACCTCGGTTGGTCTGATTTGCGGAGGGTTGTGTCAGCCACCGGCGGCGGCGAGCCCACCGAGGGAATGCCCGCGCGGTGAGCCGCGCGTTGGGTGCGACGCTGACCCGCCCGAACGCGACTCCATCGAACTTCGCCGCGTGTCGCTCACCGCGGCCAGCACGATCGGTATGGCCGCGAGGCCGCGGAGAGCCCATCGGCCTCTCCGCGAGAGGCCGGGCAGCGAGAGCGAGAGGGCCGCGAAGAGGCGGCCGTGAGCGAACGCCCATCGGTTGTGGGCTTGGAACCCGATCCACGGCAGGATGCCGGGCGGGTCGTCGGTGTTCAGGTGGGCCGCGCCCTCGACGGCGGCCGTCAGCAGGGCGATGGAGCCGGCCCTCGGGACTCGCCGAGACAGCAGGGCGGAGGTCGGGACCAGCGCCGGGAACGAGAGCTGATCGATCCTCCGATGGGCCTCAGGCGAGAGCACCGGGATGCTGCCGATGATCATGCAGTGTCCCTTCGGGCTGCATCATGCCGGGTCGCGCATCGAGCTTGACGCGTGGCCCCCCTACCGCCTCCCCAGCACCAGGGAGGTCGAATCGCGGTCCTCGGAGAGCGGCTTCGTCAGCAATCCCAGGTTGCGGGCCCACGTCGCGACGGCCGCGGAGAACTCGACGGGATGCGTGATTAACCAGTCGTGGCTCGCGTCGGACCAGGAGATCTGGCTGTTCGGGATGGCGTCCCGGAAGCGTTCGGCGCACGCCGGGGGGAAGGTGTGGTCGCGACGGCCCCAGGCCAGCAGCGTGGGCACGTCGATTCCCGGCGCAAGCTCCAGGGGCGTGGTGTCCGCCGTGAGCCGGAAGGCGTGGTACAGCCAGTTTCGCGGGTGGCGGAGCAGGTTGAGGAACACTTGCGGTCCGAGCGGCAGGTTGAGCCGGACCTCCTCCAGGGCCGCGTCGAGGCAGCGGCGGAGCAGCAGCGTGTACCAGGTCGCGCCGGGGAAGGCGCCGACGCTGTCGGCCAGCACCAGCGCATCGAGCCGGCCCGGATGCCTCGCCCCCAGGACGGCCGCCACGCCCCCGGCATCCGAGTGGCCGACGACGATCGCCCTGTCCAGTCCCAGCGCATCGAGCAGGCCCGCGGCCCAGTCGGCTCCTTCGCGGAAGCCCCAGGGGCGTTCCACTCGCTGCGAACGTCCCGAGCCGGGCATCTCGGCCGCGATCACGTCGAACTGCCGCGCGAGCCCGGCGATCGTGCCGCGATAGCTCGCCGCCGGGAGGAAGATGGTGGGGATCAGCACCAGCGGCGGGCCTTCGCCGAAGCGATAATAGCGGGTCCGATATCCACCGACATCGATCCAGCGTTCTGCGGCATCGGGCAGGCTGGGAGGGAACAGACCCGGTGGGGTCGGATGGAGAACATCGCGCATCAAGGAACCGCTCCACCATGAGGGGCCGCATCGACCATCGATCGGCACGGCTCTTCATGCAGCAAACGCCGGACCAATTCCCGGAAGTTGAGGCCCGGCAACTGCCCGAGGAGCGGACCGGGCGTGGCATCGCACGGCCGGATTCAGACGTCGGCCAGGGTGCCCATCAGCTCATCTCTGGAGAACTCAACGACGGCTGTGCAGGTGTCGGCGGCGCCGTAGTAAACCAGGAATGTGTCCTTCGTCTCGATGATCCCGGTCGGGAACACCACGTCGGGGACGAACCCGTGGCGCTCGAAGTCGGCGGCCGGCTCGAAGATCGAGTCGTGGGTGCGCTTGAGGATCCGCGCCGGGTTCTCCATGTGGAGCAGCATCGCCCCGGTGGAGTACTTGCCCACCGTGCCGGGGGTCGTGGAATGCCGGCTGCCGTGGTAGATCTCCAGCCAGCCTCCCGGGACCCGGACCGGCGGCGTGCCGGCCCCGACGCGGCCGGTCTCCCAGTCGGCCCCGCCACCGTGGAGCACGCCGTGGTGGCCCCAGTGGATCAGGTCCTGAGACCAGGCCACCCACATCTCGGGCCGGCAGAACGGCGTCGCCGGATTCGGCCGGTGCAGCGCCACGTTCGCGCCGGCGATCCAGTCGGGGAACAGGACCACGTCCTTGTTCTCGCAGCAGAAGATCGTCCCCTGCCGCGAGAAGTCTCGGAAGTCGGTGGTCGAGGCCAGGGCCGTGGCCGCGCCATGGCGCGAGACCGCGACGTAGGTGAAGTAGTAGCGCCCGTGGAGCGGCGTGATCCGCGGGTCCTCGACGCCGAACTCCTCCAGTTCCGTGCCCGGTAGGAACCGGACGTCCGTGATCTCCTTGACCGAGCGGCCGTCGCCGCAGCGGACCACGCGGAGATGCGACGTGAAGGTGAGCCGGACCAGCCCGTCGGCCTTGCGCCGCACCACGCGCGGATCGACCGGCTCGAGCTCGTTCTCGGGGACCCAGTCCACCACGAGATCCCCAGCGGGAGTCCATCGCGGCAGGCCGGTGAATCCGGGTCGTTCCGGACGTGGCGTCTCGGCCACCCGCACTAGGAGGACCACCTCGTCCTTGAACTTCACCGCGCCGGGATTGAAGACGCCGACCACCTCGAAGTCCTCGCGCGAGGGCGGGATGTCGGCGGGGCTCAGCAGCAGCTTCTCGTACAGCCGTTTCAGGAGCATGCGGGTCTCCTCCTCGTCATGAGGACCGGGGGGCGTGGGCCGGGCCCTTGCGGATTTCAGGCACGCTGGGCGAGCCGGTCGGCCAGGCAGGCGACGGCCAGCGAGTCCCGCCCGTTCGCCTCGCTGATCGTCCGCTGGTGAGAGCGGTCGGCGATCCAGGCGAGCTGGTCGGCCAGCATGGCGCGGAGGAGTTCGCCGTAGCGGTGCGACTTCTGCGTCCCCTCGCCCCAGGTCAGTTCGAGCATCTGGTAGACATCGAGCTTCTTGTGCCGCCCCTCGCAGGCCCGGTCCTTCGGGCCGTAGGCAGCCGTGCAATCGAGCCGGGCGCCGGGGAACAGGGTCTCGAGCGCGCGGGTCTGCGCCTCGTCGGCGATGGCGTGGATCCGAGCTTTGGTCGGCACCCAGTCGTGGAGCGTCACGTCGCCGCGTTCGAAGACGAGGCGAAGTTCCTGGCGATCCATCCGGCCCGTCTGGTGGAAGCCGTGATAGAAGTTCACCAGCGTCGCCGGGCCGTAGCGGACCGTGCACTGGACGTGCTCCTCGATCGGCGAGGCCGCCCCCGGCCTGAGCCCTCGCTGGGCCGCCAGGACCTCGCCCGGTCCGAGCCAGCCCGCGAAGAGGTCGAAGAAGTGGACGCCGTGCTCGACGAAGATGCCTCCGCTCTTGGCGCGGTCCCAGAACCAGTGGTCCGGGCCCAGGTTCTCGTCGGACGCGTAGTTCTCGAACGTCCCGTGGAGCAGCTCGCCGAGCACCCGCTGGCGGACCAGCTGGTCCACCGCGCGGGCCACCGGGTTGTACCGCTGCATCAGGTTGGCGACGAGCAGCCGGTCGTGCCGGCGGGCCTCGGCGATCATCTCGTCGGACTGCTCGACCGTCATTGCCAGGGGCTTCTCGCAGATCACGTGCTTGCCCGCCCGCAGCGCCGCGATCGCCTGGGAATGGTGCAGGAACGGCGGCGTGGCGATGTAGACCAGGTCGATGTCGTCCCTCGCGAGCATCGTGCCCACGTCCTCGATGTCGGGGATCGCGAACCGCAGCTCAGCCGCACGCGCCGCGGCGCGATGCGTCCCGGACATGCCGGCCAGCCGGACGCCCGGCACCTGGGCGAACTGCTGCAGGGCGTAGAGCCCGAAACCCCCGCACCCGATCACCCCGAGACCGATCTCGGCCCGCTCCATGAGTCCTCCTCCCTCTTCGCCGGGGTCCGTGAAGTCACTCCATTCGGAACCGACATTCTCTCCGCCGGCCATTCGGTGGTCAATTCGCGCCGGACTGTCGGTTAGAATGGAGACCGCGATCCTGCGCGATTGCCCAACGCCCCACGACGAGGTCCCCGATCCATGTCCCAGGCACCGACCCGGGTCCGCCGCCTTCGCCTCGGCCCCCGCGCGGCGGGCTCACCGCTTACCCTTGATGAGTTCGACCGCGCACGGTTCAAGGACGGCTGGCGATATGAGCTCATCAATGGGGTCCTGATCGTGTCTCCTATTCCATCTCTAAGCGAACGCGATCCGAACGACCAACTCGGGTATTCCCTGAGAAGCTATGGCGAGACACATCCCAACGGAGCTGCCCTTGATCTGACGGTCGCCGAACAGACCGTGGAGACCAAACAGCAACGACGCCGAGCCGATCGGGTGATCTGGGCGGGTCTGGGACGCCTCCCCGGCGAAACCGAGGCCCCGACGATCGTGGTGGAGTTCGTCTCCGCCGGCAAGGTGAACCTGGAACGCGACTACGTGTCCAAGCGGGCGGAGTACCGCGAGATCGGCGTCAAGGAATACTGGATCGTCGATCGGTTCGCCAAGGCGCTGATGGTCCATCGCTTCGCGGAGGGCCAGGATCAGACCCTGGTGATCCCTGCGACAGGGACCTATGAGACGCCGCTCCTGGCCGGCTATGAGCTGCCCCTGGGCCAATTGCTCAGGCTCGCGGATCGCTGGGCGAGGAGGCCGAAGTGACGGTCGATCGCGGCCGCTCCCGGCGGGCCTCTCACCTGCCGATTTCACGATCTCGCACAGGAATCCGACCCCATGCCCATTCCCTCCGGTGAAACGAAACCCTCGGTGGCCGGCCTGTTCATCGGGCCGGTCAAGGGACAGCCCCTCAGCTCGGTCGAGAAGGTGAACGCCGTCGCGGGCCGCGGGCTCGAGGGGGACCGCAAGCTCCGGCCGGCAGCCTCGCCCCCCGCGGACGACGGGCCGGACCGCGAGCTGACCCTGATCGAGGCCGAGGCCATCGAGGCGGCGATCCGGGAATATGGGGTGCAGCTCGAAGCCATCGAGGCCCGGCGCAACGTGCTCACGCGGGGCGTGGCCCTCAACCACCTGGTCGGCCGGCGGTTCAAGGTCGGGGCCGTCCTTCTCCAGGGCATCCGGCTCTGCGAGCCCTGCGCCCACCTCGAGGCGCTGACCCGCAAGGGCGTCCGCAAGGCGCTCGTCCATCGCGGCGGGCTGCGGGCGCAGATCGTCGAGGGGGGCGAGATCAGCCTGGGCGACCCGATCGTGCCCGTCGTATCCTCCTGATGAGAATCATGAAGGTGAGGTCCTCGTGGTCCTGAACCCGGAAGTCCCCCGGTCCCCGCTGATCGGTGTCGTCATGGGCAGCAAGTCCGACTGGGAGACGATGCGCCACGCCGCCGATTTGCTTCAAGAGCTGGAGATCCCGCACGAGACGAAGGTCGTCTCCGCCCACCGCACGCCCGACCGCCTCTTCCAGTATGGCAGGCAGGCCGAGGGGCGAGGGCTCGAGGTGATCATCGCGGGCGCCGGGGGCGCGGCGCACCTGCCGGGCATGATGGCGGCGATCACCATCCTCCCGGTGCTAGGCGTGCCGGTGGAGAGTCGTTCGCTCAAGGGGATGGACTCGCTCCTGTCGATCGTCCAGATGCCCCGTGGGGTGCCGGTGGGGACGCTGGCCATCGGGACATCGGGCGCGGTGAACGCGGCGCTGCTGGCGGCGGCCATCCTGGCCCGGAAGTACCCGGCCATCCGCGACAGGCTGGCCCGCCACCGCCAGGCTCAGACCGATGCCGTGGGAGAATCGCCGGTATGAGTGCCCGCCAACCGGCCGCCCCGGGAGGATCGCGCACCGTGCTCGCCCCACCGGCGTCGCTGGGCGTCATCGGCAGCGGCCAGCTCGGACGGATGTTCGTCCAGGCCGCCCAGCGGATGGGGTTCCGCGCCGGCGTCCTGAGCACGACCGACGACGCGCCCGCGGCCCAGCTCGCGAACTGGACGGTCGTCGGCGCCCCGGACGACCTTGACGCGCTGCGGCGTTTCGCCGAGCGTGCGGAGGCGGTGACCGTCGAATTCGAGAACGTCTCCGCCCCGGCGCTCCGCTGGCTCGCCCGCCGCCGGTTCGTCCGTCCGGGCTGGCTGACCGTCTGGACCAGTCAGAACCGGCTCCGCGAGAAGACCTTCCTGACCCGTGGCGCGATCCCCCACGCGCCCTGGCGGCCTGTGCGGACACCGACCGAGCGGGACGCGGCCCCGCGCGAGCTGGGTCTGCCCCTGATCCTCAAAACGGCCGACTCGGGCTACGACGGCAAGGGGCAGATCCGGGTCGAACGGGCGGCCGACATGGGATCGGCGTGGGCCGGCCTGAACCACGCCCCCTGCGTCGCCGAGGCCTGGGTGGAGTTCGCCGCCGAGTGCTCGGTGGTCGTCGCCCGAGGGTACGACGGTAACGCGGCCGCCTATCCGGTCGGCCTGAACCGCCACCACCGGCACATCCTGGACAGCACGGTGATGCCCGCGCCCGTCGGCCCGGCGGTCGCGCAGGAGGCCCGGACGCTGGCCCTGGCCGTCACGCAGGCCCTCGGCACCGTCGGCGTGCTCTGCGTCGAGTACTTCCTGACCTCCGAGGGACGGCTCCTGGTCAACGAGATCGCGCCCCGGCCGCACAACTCCGGACATCTCACCATCGAGGCGTCGTACACCAGCCAGTTCGAGCAGCAGGTGCGCGCCCTCTGCGGGATGCCTCTCGGCCGGGGCGACCTGATCATGCCGGCCGCGATGGTTAATCTCCTCGGAGATCTCTGGGCCGAAGGCGAGCCTCGCTGGGACGCCGCGCTGCGACAGGATCCCGGCGTGGAGATCCACCTCTACGGCAAGGACGCGGCCGAGCCGGGGCGGAAGATGGGCCACCTGACCGTGCTCGACCCCGACCCGGAGGCCGCCCTCGCCCGCGCGCTGGCCGCGCGTCGGGCCCTCATACCGTCGGGGCGATGATCCCGGGAAGAGGCCGCCGTGACGACCACACCTCGACGCAACGCGACGATCCTCGACGTGGCCCTGCTGGTCGGGCTGGCAGCAGTCGGCCTCGCGGCCTACCAGTGGGTCCATCAGAGCCCGTTCCCGGGCTGGATCTGGCTGCTGGACCTCGGAGTCCCCGGGAAGGGCGAATGGTCCGCACTGCGGGTGCTGGTGACCTGCTCGGACCTGACGTCCATGCTGATCTCGATCGTGGGCCCCTGGACCGTCCTGCTGCTGGTCCTTAGGCTCGCGAGAGTGCCGGTCGCACGTTGGCGTCGGGCCTGGAGGAAGCCGGGGATAGCCGCCTGCCTGGCCGCCGTCCTCGCCGCGTGCTGGACGGGCCTGGCCCTGCTGACGGTGCTCGCCATGGAGCACGTCGACCCGGGCCGCGTCGCGCGTCCCTCCCACGTCTGGGCCCGGAAGTACCTCGCGGACGAGATCTTCATGTATCTGGGGGCGGCCGTCGCCGTCACGTGGCTCGTCCAGGCGCTTAGCGGACGATGGAAACGCCCCGTCGACTGGATCGACCGGATGGGCCGCCTGGTCGGCGCGGCCTGGATCCTGATCGGGTTCGTCTGAACGATGCGCGAATACCTGGACTATCTCTCGTGAAGGGGGATCCGTCCCCGTCGACGAGGCGGGACGTGACGCATGCGATTCGCTCATCCTGGCTGGCTGCTGCTTCTGGTGCTGATCCCATTGCCGCTCTGGCTGGAGCGGGCCAGGCCGAGGATGCTCTGGCCGAGCCTCGCGAGCTTCCCGGGCGGCCGCAGGGTTCGCTCGTGGCGGCGCTCGTTCCGGTTCTTGCCGGGCCTGCTCCGGGGCCTGGCGATCGGGGCGCTGGGCGTGGCGCTGGCGAGGCCGCAGTCGGTCGGCGGCGTGACGGAGATCCGAGGGCAGGGGGTCGCCATCGTCGTCGCCCTGGACCAGAGCTCGAGCATGAGCACGGCCGATTTCCCGGCCGATCATGACACCCGGCGGATCAGCCGGCTGGAAGCCGCGAGGGCCACCTTGACCCGGTTCGTCGAGGGCCGGCCCGACGACCTCATCGGCCTGGTCGTCTTCGCGAACTATCCCGACCTGGCCTACGCCCCCACGCTCGATCACCGGCGGCTGATCGAGACGGCCCAGCTCATCAGGGTGGCCCGCCCGGGCGATGACGGGACCAACATTGGCTACGCGATCGACTGGGCCCTCGGGGCGCTGCGAGACACCACGCCCAGCAAGAAGGTCCTCGTGCTCCTGACAGACGGCAACAACGAACCCGCCGGCCCGCGCCCGCGCGACCCGGAGCAGGCCGCCGGCCTGGCGCGCGACCTGGGCATCACGATCCACACCATCGCGATCGGCCAAGCCGGGGGCATCGTACGGGGAAGCGACCCGAATTCCGACCTCCCGCGGATCGCCGAGGTGGAGGGCCCGAATCTCGAGCTGCTCGGGCGGATCGCCTCGATCACGGGCGGACGGTCCTTCGTGGCCACGAACACCGATGCCCTCGACGAGGTCTTCCAGACCATCAACGCCCTCGAGAAGAGCCTGGTGACGAGCCGGATCCTCACCCGCTACGATGAGCACTTCGCCCCGTGGGCCGCGCTGGCGCTGGGGCTGCTGGTGCTGGACCGATTGCTGGTCAACGGCTGGCTCCGCCGGCTACCCTAGCGGTCCTTCGGCGGACGCCCGAGCCGATCGGCTGAGGACACGGGGCGAAGAGGACAAGAACTCCATGGACATCATCTACCGCTACGACCGATACGCCGCAATCCTGCCCAAGCCGATCGCCGACGCGGATGGAGCCATCCAGGCGCTGCTCGAAGGCCACGCCCGCTACCGGAGGATTGTCCAGCGGGTGGAGGAAGACCTGGTCCGCGATGGCGAGCCGTCGGAGCCGCTGGTCATCCCCTCGAGCCCCCTGTCCCTGAACTTCTCCGCGGTCGGTGCGCCGCCCCAGGTGCCGTTCGCCGTGGCGCTCGGCTGTTCCGACGCCCGCGCGCCGATCGAGCGGATCTTCGACCAGCCCCCGAACGCCCTGTTCGTGGTCCGGGTCGCCGGCAACGTGCTCGGGACCGAATGCCTCGGCTCGATCGATTACGCCGTCCACCAGCTCAAGGACAGCCTGCGGCTGCTCGTGGTGCTCGGCCACAGCGGCTGCGGGGCCGTCACCGCCGCGGTAGACTCGTACCTCTCTCCGGACGACTATCCCGAGGTCGGCTTCGGCCACTCGCTGCGCTCGCTGGTGGATCGGATCCAGATGGCCGTCCGCGGGGCGGCCAAGGCCCTGGGACGGGCCGAAGGGGGCAGCCCCAAGGGGAAGCCCGGTTATCGCGACGCCCTGATCGAGACGGCGATCTACCTGAACGCGGCGCTCACCGCCTTCGACGTCCGCCGCGAGATCGAGGCGTCCGGCGCGAAGGGCGTCCGGGTCGTCTACGGCGTCTTCGACATCGCGGATCAGCGCGTCCACGCGCTGCCCCATCATTGCAGCGACACGGAGGAGCCCGTCTTCGGCGACGTGCCCCTCCGCTCCGAAGATTTCGCCGCCCTGGGCGAGCGGATCGTGCGGGCGGTGAGAGACCGCGGATTGCTCTGAGATCGCCCACCACCTCGCAGTCCCTCGTGGGTTCCGCAGCGGGACGCCGTGACGTTGCCCCGATCATCCCGGGAATGGACCGCCATGACTGAACGACCCGACGGCTCGGAGTACGCGCCGTTCTATGCCGGCTACGTGAAGCTCGTCCCCGAGGGCGACATCCTCGCCACGCTGGAGGCCCAGCTCGGCGAGATGCTCGTCCTGCTGAGCTCGGTCTCCGAGTCCGAGTCGCTCGTCCGGCACGCCCCCTACACCTGGAGTGTCAGGGAAGTCGTCGGGCACATGACCGACGCCGAGCGGGTCTTCGGCTACCGGGCGCTCCGCTTCTCCCGGAGCGACGCGACGCCGCTGGCGAGCTTCGACGAGAACGCCTACACTCAGGCCGGCTGCTTCGATCGCGTCCCGCTCGCGGACCTCGTCCGCGAGTTCGAGGTGACCCGGCGGTCGAACCTGCTCCTCTTCAGGCATCTTTCTCCGGAGTCCTGGTCGCGCGGGGGCAAGGCGAGCGACAACTTCGTGACGGTCCGGGCGCTCGCCCACATCATCGTCGGCCACGCGCGGCACCACACCGAGATCCTGCGGAAGCGGCTCGCCCCGGGTTGCTGAAGAAGAGACCGCAGGCGAGGCAGCGGAGAGAGCGGTTGTACTCATCCCTCTCCGCCTGTGGACGACGGCAGGGCGCCAACCGCCGTGCGCTCCGTCTGACGCCGGCCGGCGTCGCCGGGATCGGGGTGGTTCGGATTGACCTCGGCGAGGACGGGTCTGCCCTCAGCTCTCCTGAAGATGCCCAGGCGGGCACCGGGACCGGCTCACGAGCGGCCCCGGAGGTCCACGCGGGGTGCCACAAACGAACGGTTCCGGGATAGACTGGGCTCATCTCTACGCGTGCCGTGTTGCCCTGATTCCCGGGTGCCGCCGATCGCATGACGTTCGCACGGCCCGGTGCTCTGGCTGCTCCGGCTCTTGCGCTCCTCGGGGGCGTCTTCTCCCTCGGACGGCGGGCGGCGACGTGCCTGGGAATCCTGACGCGGCCGAAGCCCCCGCGGCTCGTACGGGAACGCCTGCTGGTGGCGGCCATCCTCGTGGTAGCTGCCCTGGCCCGGCCGCGATTCGGGTCGAGCCCCGACGCCCGCTCCGCCGGGTCAGGACGGGTGCTGCTCTTCGACGTGACCGAACGCCGAGGACGAGATGCGGTCCCCGACCGCCTGGCCGCGGCCGGCCAGGTGACGCACGCTCGTGAAGGCGTTGGGAGCGGACCCGGCCAGCCGTGTCGCCGTCGCGGCGTTTTCCGGACGGGGCGTGCTCCACTACCCCGACAAGAACCTCGGGGCCGTCCTCGACGTGGTGGCGAGGCTTCGGCCGGGGTCCGTCCAGCCCGGCGGCACCGACCTCGGGGCCGGCCTGGACGCGGCGATGGACGCCTTCAGGACCGACGAGCATTCGAGGGGCGTGCCATCGTCGTCTTCTCGGACGGGGAAGACCTGGCCGACCGCTGGCGATCGCGGCTGGAGCGACTGGGGCGGATGGGGGTCATGATCCACGCGGTCTCGATCGGCGACGACGCCGAGGGGCATCTCGTCCCCTCGGGCGACGAGGACACACCCCTGCTGTACCAGGGCCAGCCGGTGCGCTCGCGGAGGACCGACGAGCCCCTGGAGGCGATCGCACAGCAGACTGACGGGGCCATGGTGAAGGCTCGGCCTGGCCTCGGCCGATCTGGGCGCTCTATCGCGACCGGATCGCCCCGATGGCTCGTCTCAAGCGCAGGCGCGGAGACCTCGAACGCCCCGAGCAGTTCCCGCTGTTCCTGGCCGCGGCGGCTCCGGGTTCACACGGTCACGGAGCTGCTGGCCGCCGGGGCAGATCCGGCAGCCCCTGGCGGTGGGTCTTGAGCCGGGCCCCGGGCTTCACGCTCCTCGGCCTTCTCAGCCTGGCCTCCCTGTCCGGGGCCGGCCGCGGAGACCGAATGACGCCGACACGGCCGGGCTCGTGGAGCAGGGCCGAGGCCAGCTACGCCGCCGGCCGCTGGGCCGGGCAGCTTTGGCCAACTTCGAGGGCCGCGATGGCCCGCTCGGCCGACGAGCCGGTCCACCGTTACAATGCCGGCCACCGCGCTCTATCAGCTCGGTCGGTTCGCGGAGGCCCTGGAGCGCTTACCAGTCCGCCAGCGCGTGGGAGCCGACCCCGCCCTCCTCCACCAAGATTCAGTACGCGATGGGGAATTGCTCCCTATGCCTGGGCGAGAGCTGGCCGCGGCGGTGAGCACTATGATCGCTGCCTGGCCTCCGGCGGCCGCTCCCGAGCTGGACGCCGTGCGCCAGGATAAACCGTGAACCGCCGGTTCGCGCTCCAGCGAGCAGGCCGCGGCGTCCACAGGCCTTGGGGCGAGGACGACCGGGATGTCCGCCAACGGCGGCGCCGCGATCTGACGACAAGAAGGCCGTCGGAGACAGTGAGAGAACCCGCAGGCGGGCAAGAGCCCGAGACCCGCGAGGATCGAGGGCGGCCCGCCGGACGGCGAGGCGAAACGTCGCGGCCAGTCACTGAGGCGTTCGGGCGGGGCCGGCGGGGCGAGCCGAGACCCTGGCCGCTCCGGGGGCACGCCC
Organism: Isosphaeraceae bacterium; assembly: GCA_046349995.1. GTDB lineage: Bacteria > Planctomycetota > Planctomycetia > Isosphaerales > Isosphaeraceae > Aquisphaera. The sequence continues at coordinate 32,829 of JAXMBE010000058.1, forward strand.
GACGATCGGCTCGATCGTGCCCTCGAGGAGATCCGTGACGCCCAGTCGCGCGCCTCCTGAAGCAGAGGCGGCCGAGCCGCCGAAGTTCCCGCAAGGACTGGTGAAGAGTGACCATGAGCGTCAGTCTCCTCGAGTCGATGCCGGCTTCGGCGCGGATCTCCGTCATCGCCCGCTGGCTCATCGCCCTGCTGGCGTGGCCGGCCTACGCGGCCGCAATCCTCGGGGACGAGCCCGAGCCTGGGTACGCCTGGAAGTCGCCCGAGGCCCGTACTACGCCGGGCAGGGCATCGACCTTTCGGTGGCTGTCCTGGCTGGGGACCAGCGGCCCACGCTGGAGCTGCCTCGATCCCCGCGGGCGAGTTCTGGACCTGCTCGAGACCTCGTTCCAGCCCGTGAGCGCCCCGGGATCGGCGGCCATCTACATCTCGGGCGCGAGAACCTGTTCCGGACCCGGCTGCGGCTGGTTGCCGGGCGGGCAGAGGTGATCGAGGTCCCGCCGATCACGGCACGCCTCGACGGGCGCGTCGGCCGGAGCCGGGCCCTCCGGCTGTCGATCGAGCCGGTCCCGCTGGAGGGCCGCCCCGCCGGGTTCCTGGGGGGCGTCGGCGACTTCTCGATCCGGTCGATCGTCGAGCCCTCGTCCCTGGCCGTCGGCCAGGAGTTGCTCTACGGGCTCGAGATCACCAGCCCGGCCACCTGGGGATGAGCCTCCGTCCCGGGGTCGATCGGATCACGAGCCTGGCGATCGCTGGCGGAGGTCCGGCCGCTGGCCGACCGGGGCGTGCGGCCACCTGCGGAGACCTTCCTCTGGCGGATCCGGCCGACGCGGCCGGGGGACGCGGTGCTCCCGCCGGTGACGGTCTCCGCGTTCGACCCCGCCACGGGCCGATTCCTCACGAAGGCGAGCCGGGGGCTGCCGGTCCGGGTCGTAGCCGTGCCCTCGCTGGACCCGGGTCTCATCGCTTACGGATCCGACGAAGGGTCCCGGAGCCGGCGGGTCGCGACGTGGCTCGGCGCGAGCCTCTTGCTGTCGCTGCTGGTCGTCTCTGCATGCGTCGGGGCCGTCCTGCGGCGAACAAGGTCGGGGCCGCGGTCGGGCCCCGCGGCCGCGCGGGCGTTCGCCCGTGGCCGGTCCCGGCGTGCAACCGCGGAGACGGAAGGCGAGCTGGCCCGCGGGATCCTCGCGGACCTGACGGAGTACGCGCGACTGGGGATCGGCCGTCCCGCCGGGGCGCTCACGCCCGCCGATGCTGCCTCAACGGTGCGGCGGATCAGCGGCTCGGGCAAGCTGGCGGAGCGCGCGTCGATCCTCTGCGAGCGTTGCGATCGGGTGCTCTTCTCGCAACGCCCGGTGGAGGGAGCGGCCGCGCTCGCCGGCGAGGCCGGCGAGCTGTTCGCGGCGCTCGGGGAGAGCGCCCTGTCGACTCGGCCCGACGGGCTCAGCGCGACATCGCGAACGAACGGTTGACCGCCGTGTTGAACAGCTCGCGGGCGGCGGGGGCGTCAGCGGACGGCCTGGCGACCTCGAAGCCCTCGACCTTGTGCGCGGGGATGACCTTGTTGATCAGGTTCTCGATCAGGGTGAGCGGCTCGCCCTGGTCGGGACCGACGAACAGATAGGCGATGCCGTCCTTGCCCATCCGGCCGGTGCGGCCGATGCGGTGCACGTAGTTCTCGGGGTCGTCGGGGATGTCGTAATTGACGACGTGGCTGATGTTCTCGACGTCGATCCCGCGGCCGACCACGTCGGTCGCCACGAGCACGGGCACCGTCCCGGTGCGGAAGCCTTTCATGACGCGGTCGCGTGCAGACTGCGGCAGGTCGCCGTGGATTGCGGCGACGCCGGGGACCACCCTGCGGAGGCGCTCGGCCAGCCGGTCCGCCCCGCGCTTGGTGCGGGTGAAGACGATGCACTGCCGAGGCTTGTCCCGCTTCAGCAGGTGGACCAGCAGCTCGACCTTGCGATCGTGGTTCACCGAGATGTAGTACTGCTTGATCGTCTCGACCGAGGGCTCATCCCGCGAGAGATTCACCTCGACCGGCTCGAACATGTAGCGCTGGGACAGCTTCCGGATGTCGGCGCTGATGGTCGCCGAGAGCAGGAGCGTCTGGTGCGGCGTGGGGACCTTCCGCAGGATCCGCTCGATATCCGGGCGGAACCCGATGTCGAGCATCCGGTCGGCCTCGTCGAGGACGACGTGAAAGGTGTCTCCCAGATAGAGCGTGTTCCGCTCCATGTGGTCCAGGACGCGGCCCGGGGTCCCGACCACGAGATCGACGCCGCGGGCCAGGGCCCTCAACTGGCGCTCGATCGGCTCGCCGCCGTAGATCCCGCAGACCGCGACGTCGCGGCCGTGGGCCAGCCGCTGGAGCTCGCCGACGATCTGCTGGACCAGCTCGCGGGTGGGCGCGAGGATGATCCCCTGCGGCCCGCGCGAACGGCCCTCCAGCATCTCGATCAGGGGGATCCCGAAGGCGGCCGTCTTGCCCGTTCCGGTCTTGGCCTGACCGAGGACATCAAGGCCGTCCAGCGCCCGAGGGATGAAGGCCTCTTGGATCGGGGTGGGGGTGTGGTAGCGGGCGTGGGCCAGGGCCTTGAGCATCGTCGTGCTCAGCCCCATCGTGCGGAATCCCGAGGCGGGTTCCTCCGTTACTCTTCGATTCAAACAATCCTCCAGAAATGTCGTTCTAGCCGTGTGGGGAGGCCGCGTGATGATCACGGTAGCGGCCTTGACTCGTGTTCGTCTCTCGATCTTGACACGAATCATCTTAACAGTTGGGCATCTTTCGTCAAAGCCATTACTGCCATCTCTGTTCTTCCGGGAAAGCTGGGCAAGTGAGCGAAGGTCGGTCCGCAGCCCGGAAGCCGGCGGTCTGGGCCGACAGCCCCTCCACATACCCCCGAAATGGGGGTGAAGACGCTTGCCGCGGGAGAGCCCGGCGCGCTAGTTTCAAGGAGCCGGCCGAGCGCGGGCATCGGGCCCCCGCGGGGAGCGGGGCGGCCCGGTCGGCTCTCTGAGCTCGTCCCGAGGAGGGCGCGCCCGGGCGACGTCGTCCGGGGCCCGTTCCGACTCAACCATCGCAGGAGCCGACCCGTGGCCGACGCACCGTCACCCGCCCCCGACCTCCAGCAGAAATACCGGCAGTTCCTCGACTTACTGCCCCTCACCATCACGCTGGCCGGGCTGCCCACGAGCGAGGGACGGCTCTTCAGCGAGGACCAGATCGAGGGCCGCGGGATGACCATCAAGATGGCCTACCGCGTGGCTCGCAATGTCGCGAAGGAGTGCCTGGGCGGATCGTAAGACCGTTGCCGGTCGCGTGTCACTGGCCCATTTGAAAGTCGGCCGCGGGGCTATTCGGCGGGTGCGGGGAAACCGATAAGTATCGCGTGACGAGCGTGGCCGCCCCCGGACGACGAGTGCGGGCAGCGGTAGGCCATGCCAGTCCCTTCGGTGATCCCACGCGAAAGGCCCACCCCGAGATGACCATGATGCAGCCAACGTCCGCCCGCCCTCGCCGCATCCAGGCCGCCCTGATCGGTGTCGGTCTCGACTCCATCGACGACCAGCAACGGTTAACCAGGAGCGGCCAGGCGCTCGTGGTCGGCGGCTCGGCCGAGACCCACGACGAGCTCCGGGAGACCGTCCTACGGATGGAGCTGGAGCTCGATCGTCAGGGGCAACGGCTCGGCGACCTGAACCCGAGGCAACTGGCCGAGCTCGCCTGGGTGATCGACTCCCCCGAGCTGCACGCCATCGCGGTGCGTCTCGAGGCCGGCCTGGAGGAGCAGGGGAGAGCCTTCGAGGAGCTCTCCGCGGAAGAGTTGAGCATGCTCCTCGCCCCCCAGACGTCGCCCGCCGCCCGCTAGACGAAGCTGGACCCTCCCCGCGACCATCCCCGGCATCCTCTCCGGGTGCCGGGGATGGCCCTCGCTCGATGGCCCGCACTGCACCGGCGACGCCGCAGCCCATCAACCATGCCGGCACCACGGCCCGGACCTCGCGACAGTCCGGCCCGCCCCGGGAGTCCGGTCAAGAATTCCGCCCCCCAGGCGAATCCTGAAACGAGAGGGTGCCGTCTGGGGTATGAGACGTGACCGACTCGTCGTCGGCGGCCCAGAGCCGGACCCTGGGCGGGCAGGCATCGAGGACCAATGGACGACCCGGCGCTCGTCGAAGCGATCCGCGCGGGGGACCCGCGGGCGACCCGGATCCTCGTGGAACGCTACCAAGGACCGGTCTTCGGCCTCTGCTTCCGGATGCTGAACCATCGCCAGGACGCGGAGGACATCACCCAGGAGACGTTCCTCCGCGCGCTGCGGGCGATCCTCGGATTCGACGCCAGCAGGCCCATCCGGCCCTGGCTGATGGAGATCGCCGCGAATCGCTGCCGCACGGCACTGTCGCTGCGGAGCCGCCGGCCGCGACCGGCCCCGATCGCCACGGCCGAACAGCATGCCGACCCTCGACCCTGCGGGGGCGATCCCGATGACCTGGCCCACGAGCTGAACCGGGCCGTGAACCGTCTCCGGCCCGAATACCGTGCCGTCTTCCTCCTCTACCATGAGCAGAACCTCCCCTATGACGAGATCGCCAGGCGCCTCGACCGTCCCGTCGGGACGGTCAAAACCTGGCTGCACCGGGCCCGGGCGGAGCTCGCGGCCGACCTCAGCCGACGTGGGCTGTAGACGGGCCGGCGCGGGCGGACCCCTCCACGGCCGGAGGGGATGCCCGCTATGAACTGCCGCGACTTCGAAGCCGCCTGGAACCTCCTGCTCGACGCAGAGACGCCCGATCGGCACGATCCCGCCGCCGCGCCCGACCTGGCGACTTCCGATCTCCCCGGCCGCGAGCGGGCCCTGCGGGCGCACGCCGAGTCCTGTCCCCGCTGCCGGGCGGCACAGGAGGGTTTCCTTACGCTGCGAAGGGCCCTCCGGGCCTGCCATTCGACGGGCAGCCCGCTGGCGGGACCCTCGCCGGCCCTGATCGACCGGGTGGTCACCGACGCGGGCGGGCAGACACCCGCATGGCGTCGACGGCGGATCCTGATCCCCCTGATCCTCGGGGCGGCGGCCTCGCTACTCGGGCTCTGGTTCTCGCCCCTGAATCCGAACCGGCCGAGGCTCCGTCCCGAGCCGGGCCCCGTGGCTGTCCAGTTCACCGGCACCGTCGGGGGCCCGGCGCCCTCGGCGCGCCCGCCCAGGGCCTCGAGCCTGTCCGTGGCGATGGCCGACGTCACCGGGGCGACCTGGGACCTCGCTCGGACGGCCTCCGGGCCGGCGACCCGAACGAGCCTGAGGCTGCTCGAGGCCGCCACACTCCAGGATGGAGAGCCACCCGCGACGCGGTTGCCCTCGGTTTTTCGAGCGGTCGCACCGGCAGGCGCCGGCGCGGACCTTCTGCAGGATGTCGGCGACGGCCTCTCAGATGGCGTGCGTCCCCTGTCCTCGCTGGCCCGGGAGGCGTTCAGCTTCCTGCGGACGCCGTCGCTCGATCGTACCAGGGGCCGGGCCCTCCGGCCTTCCACGAAGGGAGCCTGATCCATGGACCCGATCAACACCAGGCGACCTGCCGAGAGGACGGCCAACCCTCGGGCAGGCATGCTCCTTCGCCTCTCGCTGGCGCTGCCGATCTTCCTCGCCGTGGATTCCGTCCTCCGAGCCGAGGAGCCTTCCAGGGTCGGACAGGAACTCCTGCGGCTCGTCCCTTCCAGGGCCTGCGTGGTCCTGACGCTAGATGACCTGCGGCCGGGTCCGTGACATCACGGCCTCGAGGCTCTGAAGGACATTCTCGACTTACCCTCGGTCAAGTCGTGGTTCGAGGGCGACAAGCACCGGGAGTTCCAGGAGGCGCGGGACAAGCTGGAAGACGTCTTCCAGACCTCGTTCCCGGAGATCCGCGATCGGATCTTCGGCGACGCGGTGGTGCTCGCGATCGAGCTCCCGCCGGAGGCCGTCGCCGATCCGTCCAGGGCCCGGGGGCTCCTGCTGCTCAGGGCGAGCGACCCGGCACTCTTGCGGAAGCTCGTGGACACGGTCAACGCGATCCAGCGGGCCAACGGCGAGGTCGCGGACGTCGAGGAGCGGACCAGGCACGGCCAGGCGTATCATGTTCGCAAGCTCGTCGCCGGGCCGGTTCGCCGGGCCGACGCCTACGTGACGTTTCCCGACGGCATCTTCGCGATCTCCAATTCGGCCGAGGCCATCGAGCAGGTGATCGATGGGAAGTCGGCCAGGGCCGACGAACCGGAGTCGGTGGCCTCACGGTTCGTGTCGGTGCAGCAACGGCTGCCGAAGCGGACCCTCGCCCGGCTTTTCGTGGATACGGCCGAGATCTCCCGCCTGCTGAAGCAGGTCCGGACGCCTCGAACGCCCGGCCAGGTCCTGGTCGAGCAGCACCTCGCCGGGATGAAGTCGGCCGGCGCCGCGCTCGTCGTGGACGAGGGCCGGATCGCCCTGGAGATCGCCGAGGTGTACGACACGCCAGGCCATGGGCACCCGGTCGCCGATCGTGCCGGACCGGGCAACGGCGGGAAGGCCCCCCGGGCGGGCGGTCTCCCGGACCAGGCGCTGGCCGCCGCGAAGCTGCGGCTCGATTTCCCGGCCATCTACCGCATGGTCATCGGGCTGGTTCCCGAGCGCGACCGGCCCCGACTGACGGCCATGGAGACGGTGCTCCGCGGGATCCTCCTGGGGCAGGAACTGCAGACCCGGGTGCTGCCCCGGCTTGGCCCCGGCGTCCTGGCGTTCGCAGACGTTATCCCTAACTGGAAACCAAAGTCCGGCCAGGGGGGAGCCGATGCGGGCCTGGCGGAGTGGCCTTTCCAGCTCACCCTCGTCGTTGAGCTGAACGACACGGAGGCGGGAAGAACCGGCGCGAATCCGGCTGATCCCCCCGAAGTCCCGATCACGGCGGCGATCGAGAATGCGCTCGGCACCCTGCTCGGAGTGATGGCCCTGGACGAGCAGCACCGCGATACCCCTGCCAGGATCATGTCGGCCCAGGCCAATGGCCTGACGGTCAAGCACCTGGATCGGGGGCCGGCCTTCGCGTTCGCGGTGGATCCGGGCTGCCGGAGGGTCATCCTGGGGACCTCGCCCGCAGCCGTCAGTCAGCGCGCCGCGGCCGACGTCGGGGGCCAGGCCCGCCAGGGCATTAACCGGCTCCGGGAGCTCGCCTTCCCCAGGGCACAGTCGTTCGTCTGCATCGACCTCTCACGGCTTCGATTGTTCTTCCTGAACCACCGCGACGCCGTCGTGGAGATGATCGCGAGCCAGGAGCACCGCGACCGAGACCAGGTCGCCCGGGACCTCGAAGGCGCGGCCGCCCTGGCACGGATCTTCGAAGCCGTCTTCTGGTCGCATCGGTTCGATCAGGGCTCGGCGACCTCGTTCCATACCTTCGGACTTCTTGCGGGGCCGGGCGTGCGACATACCGCCACCCCTGAACGCTGAACCGCAAGACGTGGCGGCCCGACGCCAGGACGGGCCGCCGCGTACCCATGGTCTCCCCCTTGGATCGGCTACCTCGCGTTGCTCCCCGCCACCACATCGGCAACTGCCCTTGACGGCTTTTGCTTTGCATTGCAAAGTTATTTGCGTCGCAGGTCGAGGCACGATGGGCGTGCTCGACGGGGGCATTCTGAGGGGTCCGGTGAGTTCATGAATCGCTACGGCGTCCTGCTGATCTGCTTCTGCTGCTTCCTGGGGATGGTGATCGTGGCAGCGGACACCGGGGCCGGGCCGCGTTACTGGGGTTGGCTGAAGAGCGTGCCGCTCGGAGATAAGCTCTGCCATGCCGCCTTCATGTTCACCTTCTGCCTCCTCGCCAACCTCGCGCTGTCGCGGCGGCGATTACGGGCCGGATCGCCGATCCTCCTGGGATCGCTGATCGTCACGGCCCTCGTGGTCCTGGAGGAGTTCTCGCAGCGCTGGATCCCCGGGAGGAGCTTCGACCTCTTCGACCTCGCGGCGGATTTCCTGGGACTCGCCACCGCGGATTTCCTGAGCCGCGAGACGCCGTCGCGGCTCTGTGTCGCCGATCTCGGCAGGGAGAATGCGAGCTGAACGAACCGAGCCGATTGTCGACGGTCGGGCGACGAGGGCGGGGGGTTCATTCCGGAGCCGGAGACTCCTTCGCAGGACCTTGCAGGGGGCGGAGGTCGGGGCTCACCCAGCGCCTGCGGGCCTCGCTCGAGAACAGGCGATCGCGCGAGTAATACCGCAGGAGGTGGTCCTTTTGCCCGCAGGCGGCGTCGAGTTCCATCGCCAGCTCGGCGACCGGGCGGCTGCGCACCTGGTTCTCGAGGAACTCCGAGATCACGGCGATCCAGGCCAGGGTGATCGTCTCGTGGTATCCCGTCCGGTTGCCCGTGCTCAGGTTGTAGCGCTGGATGCCCTCGCGGATGAGCCGCGTCGCCTCGTCCCGCGGGTGCCGGAGCAGGTACCAGAGCGCCATCGTCAGGTGCTTGCCATGCGTCCACTCCGAAGCCGGGAGGGTGCATCCCTCGAAGGATCGGATGAAGGACTCCACGTCACAGTCCATAACTCCCCCGGCCTGAATAACATGGGTCAGGAGGCGTACGCCGCGAACCACCTTCATACGGTCAGGACACGACCGGGCCGCACTCGGTTCGGCATCCGAGCCGGGGTTGATGCAACCGGATTTCCGCGGCCCGCAGCGATGACCTCGGGGGCAACACCTCGGTGGACCCATGGGATCAGCCGCCAGGTCTGGTGGCGATAATCGTTGTACTCCTCACCGAACTCCGCCTGCAAGCGATCCTCCTCGCGGCGGAGTTCGGCGCCGGAGATCCGCAAAGGTGCAGCCTTCGGAAGTAACTTGATGCCTGACCGGAACACGAGGACCCAGCCAGTGCTCCCGAGCAATGCCCCCGAGTAGCCTGGGATGGCGGATGGTACGATCCGGGCCTGTGGTCACCAGCTAATGCGATTCGTGATCCGCCAGCAACCAGGTGAACCGCCGGCCGCGAGCATCACAACCAATCGGCCAGCCAACCGAGCGCTGCCCGTCCCAGATACCCGGCGCCGGAGAGCGTCATGCCGGCAGCATCCGCGGATCGAGCCTTGGCACACCCATCGGTCAGCTCCAGCGATCCAGGTCCGGGTCCAGCTGAACCTTGGCGTGGACCCTGCGCGTCAGAGGCCTGCGCGCCGGAACCAGCCGGCGAGCGAGCTCGGCCAGGAAGAGGAGCAACACGGCAAGCGCCGCCAGCTCGCCGAAGACCATCCCGGCCAGGACGGCGACAAGCCCAAAGAGGAGCCCCAGGATCGGGGCGATGAAGAGACAGAGGACGGCTCGCGACAGCCAGTAGAGAACGCCTGGCGGTTCGCGGCGGGGTACGGCCAACGCAGATAAGCCCATGGTCGCCTCGGGATCGACTGGTCATGCCGAGCGCGGAGAAGCGAGACCACCGCCATGATCTCACTGGCGGCTCACGACGTCCAGACGGACGAATTCTCCGATGGGCCTTCAGACCAGGTTCACCGCGTGATCCCCTCGGTATTGACCGCGAACACGCCGGGGAAATCGTACGTGTCGTCGAAGGGATCCGTCCGGGAGGAGATGGCCCCGCCTGTGACGGTGACATGCACCGTGCCGTTCTCCAGGACGCAGGCATGCCGCTGCCCCTCGGGGACGACCCAGGCCGCGACGTTGGAGTTCGGCCCGCCCACGTTGCGGATCGAGAAGTTCGGGGTCGTGCCGCCGGTCAGGCCCGCGGGCGCCTGGTAGTTCGTGAAGGCGCCCGGCGGAGTGCCGCAGGTCCGCGGCGGGGTGTTGTAGCTTGGGGGCGGGGGCAGGCTGCCGTCGCCGCCGAATGGGGCCACGCTCGCGGCCAGCACCGCGTCGACCAGCGCACCCTGGATCGTGAAGTTGGTGATGGTCCCGTTGGACAGATAGAGTCCCTGGTTGGGAGTGGAGTTCTTTTCGGGCCCCCTCACCTTGCCGGCGATGAGCCGCGTCGGGTATCCCCTGGCGTCTCCCTTGGGGAAGCCGGAGACCACGTCGCCATTGATCTGCACGTTCGTGATGCTCGTGCCGGCGTCGATCTCGGAGTTGTAGATGGCCGTCACGCCGTCGGCGCCGACCGTCACGCCGTCGATTGCCACCCCGGCGGTGATCCAGCTTCGATAGATTCCGTGGGCAGCATTCAGCCCGCTCAGGCTCTTGCCCACGCTGATGTTGGCGTCCTGGATCGACCCCTGGTTGGCGGTCCCCCCGACGACCTCCAGCCCGTTCAGATTCAGCCCGACGGCGAGGTCGATGTTCGAGGGCGAGCCCTGCCCCCGGAAGATGCCGTTGATCCTCGTCCGACCCATGTTGCCGTTGACGAGGATGCCCGCCGCCTGGGGGTTGACCAGGACGTCTCCGTTGACGGTCATCCCGCCCAGGTTCCTCCCCACGAGGATCTCGCCGCCGGCGTCGAGGACGACCGAGCCCCCCACGTCGAGCGTCCCCGCCAGGTCCCGCCCGACGGAGAAGAGCCCGTTCTCGCTGAGCCGGACGTCGCCCGCGATGGCGACCGGGGCGAGGGCATCGCGACCGATAACGAATTGCCCTGCCTGGAGCGTCATCTCGCCGACCGAGAGTCCGGCGCCCCCCGAGCTGCCCGTGCCGGTGAGGTCTCCCGCGATCACCACGTGCCCGCCCGGCCCGAGCGCGACCTCGCCGAATGCCATGGCCCCGACGCTCCCGCGGACATCGATCTGGGCATTCGGGCCCAGGGCGCCGAAGGAGATCAGGCTCGGCGACGAATCCAGCGGCGTCATCGACCCGTTGAGCAGGACTGCGCCGGCGTTGATCCCCCCGATCTCGCCCGACTGGATCGAGATGTTCCGGATCGGGAGCAGCCCGCTCACGGCATGATATCGGGGCCGGACCTGCGCGATCGTCAACGTGGAGTCCTCAGTTGTGCCCAGGACCCTCACGTTGAATGCACCGTTGCCCGCCGGGGTGGTCTTGAGGATTCCCGGCCCGTCGAGCGCGAGCGAGAAGACGCCCGACCGCGACGGGACGTTCCGCACAAAGCTGAAGCCCGTGTAGACGGCAAGAAGTTGTCGGCCCTCGAGGGGCTCGATTCGAGGCTCGACGCTCCGGCGTGCCCGTGTTCCGCTCGCTGCCGGGCCCCGAACCCCAGGCCCTCGCCTTTGTCGGACATCCAACCCCATCGCAAGACTCCCTTCTTGCGGCCTCGCCGGACCGGGACGATCACCGAGCCTGGCGATCCGCCGGCCACTGACCCGCCCCGGCCGATGTCCCTCTCGACCTCGAACGCGCAAGGGGGAGCCGCCAGGTTCCACGATCCCGGGTTATGGATTACCATCGGATGCACCGGGGCCACGGATGAGTCATTACCCGAAAAGGCGACTCCGGAATAACCCCTCCGGCCGGCGGTTCGTCGGATCTCCGATCCGCCGCCGAACTTGTCGATCCCGCCGGATTCCGCTACCCTACCGGTTTGACTGTTGTTGAACATCCCGGATCCGGCGACCGAAAGGTCGCTCGCCCAGCAACGATGAGAACCCGGCGCATGCCCCCGATCCAGGCGAACCGGTCACGAGCAGCCGCGCCGCCGATCCCGCCGACGCGGCTGCTCGCCGCCGCCTGCCTGGTCGCGGCCCTCCGCGTCGCCTGCCCGGCCGGCGAGGGATCGTCGGCGCCGGTCGACTACACCCACGACGTCAAGCCGCTCCTGAGCAAGCGATGCTATGCCTGCCATGGAGCCCTGAAGCGAAGCTCGGGGCTCCGCCTCGACACCGTCGGCCTGATTCGCAAGGGGGGAGACTCAGGCCCGGCAATCATGCCCGGCAACAGCGAAGAGAGCCTGCTCACGGAGGCCGTCACCGGGCGCGAGGGCTGGAAGATGCCGCCGGAAGGGGAGGGCAGCCCGCTCTCCGACCAGGAAATCGCCACCGTCCGATCCTGGATCGACGCCGGGGCGCCCGGCCCGGCCGACGAAAGCCCCCAGCCCGACCCGCGCCGGCACTGGTCGTTCCGCCCGCCGACCAGGCCCGCCGTCCCCCAGCTTTCCGGCGGCCGCGGGGACTGGGTGCGGAATCCGATCGACGCCTTCCTCGCCGAGCGGCATCTGCAGCGCGGCCTGACCCCGGCTCCGCCCGCCCGCCCGGGCGACCTGATCCGCCGGGTCGCCCTCGACCTCACCGGCCTGCTCCCCACGCCCGAGGAGGTCCGCGCCTTCGCCGCCAACCCGACCGATCGCGCCTACGAGGAGATCGTCGACCGCCTCCTGGCGAGCCCACAGTACGGCGAACGCTGGGGGCGGCACTGGATGGACGTCTGGCGGTACAGCGACTGGGACGGATTCGGCGCGGAGGTCCGCGAGAGCCAGCCCCACATCTGGCGGTGGCGCGACTGGATCGTCGAATCGCTCAACGCCGATCGCGGCTACGATCAGATGATCGTCCGGATGCTCGCCGCCGATGAGGCGTCGCCCGGCGACCCGGGCGACCTGCGGGCGACCGGATTCCTGGCGCGGAACTGGTACAAGTTCAACCGCAACGTCTGGCTCGACGCCACGATCGAGCACACGTCAAAGGCCTTCCTGGGCATCACCCTCAACCGTGCCCGCTGCCACGACCACAAGTACGACCTGATCAAGCAGGCGGAATACTATCAGTTCCGGGCGTTCTTCGAGCCGCACACGACGCGGACCGACCGGGTGCCGGGCAAACCCGACACCACGAAGGACGGGCTGGCTCGCGTCTACGACTCCGAACCGGCCGCCAAGACCTTCCTGTTCACCCGCGGCGACGAGAAGCGCCCGGTTCAGGACCGGCCGCTGAGCCCCGCGATCCCGGGCCTGTTCGCCCGCACGCTCCCCCTCGAGCCGATCGCACCGATCGCCCTGCCGCCGACCACGTACTACCCCGCCCTCGGTCGGTTCGTCCAGGAGGAGACCCTCGCGCAGGCGAGGTCCGACCTCAGGACTCGAGAGGACGAACTGGCCAGATCTCGAAAGGCCGCGGCCGACGCGAAGGACGGGGCCTCGCGGTCGAAGGCGGCGCCGGCCCTTCAGCTCGCCGAGGCGGCGCGCACGGCCGCAAATCAGGCCCTGATCGCCCTGGAGGCCAGGATCGCGGCCGACCGTGCCCGCTACGCCTCGCCGCCCGCGGCCGGGGCCCCGGCACTGGCACAGACCGCCGCGAAGGCCGAACGCCTGGCCGACCTCCGGCGTGGCGAGGAAGCCCTGTTGCGGGCGGAGCTCGCCCTGGCCGACGCCGAGTCCGCCGCCTCAGATCAGAAGTCCAAGGAACTGGCAAAGCTCCGCAAGGCGGCGGCCGAGGCGAAGACGAAGCGAGACCAGGCCCGCGCCGAGCTCAAGACCAGGCAGCAGGCGCTGCGAACCGCGGGCGGGTCCTACTCGCCCCTCGGGCCGATCTATCCGGCCACCAGCACCGGGCGTCGTCTGGCCCTTGGCCGCTGGATCGCCGACCGCAAGAATCCGCTGACCGCCCGGGTCGCGATCAATCACATCTGGATGCGCCACTTCGGGACGCCGCTGGTGCCCACCGAGTTCGACTTCGGCAACAACGGCAGGCCCCCGACCCACCCGGCCCTGCTCGACTGGCTGGCCGTCGAGCTAATGGACTCGGGCTGGAAGATGAAGGCCATCCATCGCCTGATCGTGACCAGCAGTGCCTACCGGATGCAGTCCACGAGCACCGGCCCGTCCGATCCGAACCTGGCGATCGACCTCGGGAACCGTGATTACTGGCGGATGAACCCGCGGCGGATGGAGGCGGAGCTCGTCCGGGACAACCTCTTCCGCGTGGCCGGCAACCTGGACCTCACGCCCGGCGGCCCCGACCTCGACCCCGAGGCGGGCCTGACCCTGGGCCGGCGGAGCATCTACTTCCGCCACGCCAAGGAGAAGCGAGTCACCTTCCTCCGCCTGTTCGACTCCTCGAACGTCCTCTCCTGCTATCGGCGGTCCGAGAGCGTCGTCCCTCAGCAGGCCCTCGCGCTGGCGAACAGCCCCCTCAGCCTGGCCCAGGCCCGGCGGCTGGCGAAGCGGATCTTGCAGGAGCGACCCACCACCCCGGGAGACCCGGCGCGATCCGATGCCGCGTTCGTGAACGACGCCTTCGAACGGGTCCTCGGGCGGGGCCCGGACGCTGAGGAGGCGACCGAGTGCGTCCGGTTCCTTGCCGAGCAGTCGAAGCTGCTCGCCGATCGCACCGGGCTGACCCCGTTCGCGACCGGCCCCGCCGGACCGGTCGCCCCGTCCGCCGACCCGGCACAGCGGGCCAGAGAAGACCTGGTCCACGTGCTCTTCAACCACAATGATTTCGTCACGATCCACTGAGGACGGGGGACCGAAAACCTCCCTCCAAGTCGCGGGATGAGGCGATGAGCCACCACAAGCGAATCCAGCCGCGGCGGGCGTTCCTGGCGGGCGCGGGGATGGGCTTCGGCGGGCTGGTCCTCTCGGCCATGCTCCACCGCGACGGCATGGCCGGCGAGCCCGACGGCAGGCCCCACTTCCCCCCCCGCGCGAAGAACGTCATCTGGCTGTTCATGATCGGCGGCACCAGCCACCTCGAGAGCTTCGACCCCAAGCCCGCTCTCAACAAGTATGCGGGCAAGACCTACAGCGAGACTCCCTACCAGGGCGTGCTCGATTCCCCCCACCTGAAGGAGAACCTTCGCGAGCTGGTCAAGGGGCTGCACAACTCTCGGAACAAGCTGTTCCCCCTCCAGGTGGGCTATCGCAAGCGCGGGCAGAGTGGGATCGAGGTGAGCGACTGGTGGCCGAACGTCGGCGACTGCATCGACGACATCGCCGTCGTCCGCTCCATGTGGACCACCGACAACGACCATGGGGCCCAGCTCCAGTTCCATACGGGAAGGCACATGCTCGAGGGCCAGTTCCCGACGATCGGGTCGTGGGTGCACTACGGCCTGGGCTCGCTCAACGACGACCTGCCCAGCTTCGTGGTCCTGGGCACCCCCATCGCCGACTGCTGCGGCGGCCTCGGCGGCCACGGCGCCAGCTACCTCGGGCCGGAGCACGACGGCGTCCAGCTCGCCGTCGACCCGATGAACCCGCTCCCCTTCGCCTCCCCCGGCTCCGAGGTCTTCCGACAGGAGCAGCAGTCCGAGTTCCGACTCCTCGGCCGGCTCGGCCGGCTCTCCGCGGCACGCCACCCCGACGACCCGGCCCTGCGCGCCCGCGTCCGCTCCTACGAGCTGGCCTTCCGGATGCAGGCGGCCGTCCCGGAGGTGCTCCGCTACGCCGAGGAGCCGGCCCACACCCGCAGGCTCTACGGCCTGGACCACGACGCCACCAGGCCCTTCGGAGAGATGTGCCTGACGGCACGACGCCTCGTCGAGCGCGGCGTCCGATTCGTCCAGATCTTCCACGGCTCCAACGGCGGCGCGGGAGATTGGGACGCGCATGGTGGGCTGAGGCAGAACCATGCGAGCCAGTGCGCGAAGGTCGATCGGCCGATCGGTGGCCTGATCCAGGACCTCAAGCGGCGGGGCCTGCTGGATGAGACGCTGGTGGTCTGGGCCACCGAGTTCGGCCGCACGCCCGGGGCGCAGGGAGGAGATGGCCGCGATCACCACCCGTTCGGCTTCTCGGTGTGGCTGGCGGGCGGCGGGATCAAGGGGGGGGTGGCCCACGGCGCCACCGACGAGCTGGGTTTCCACGCGGTGCAGGACCGCCACTACGTCACCGACGTCCACGCCACCGTGTTGCACCAGCTCGGGCTGGACCCCAGGCGGCTGGAGGTGCCCGGGCACAAGCGGCTAGAGATCGACTTCGGACAGCCCATCCGACAGATCATCGCCTGACCCCGCCCGTTCCGAGCCGGGCAATCAGAACTCCTCCGGATCCTCCTGCCCCGCCGCATCCACTCTGGATTAGAATTCACATGACGGACACGCCCGCGGCCGGTCGCGAGCCCGGATCGGCCGGCGGCGGACCAATCTGAGCCTTTCGAGTCCGCCCGTGAAGGTCTACTTGTTGCTCCTGGACCATGCGCAGTCCTTCTTCTACTCCGACGACCCGGGGCCCGGGGAGCTGGACGACCCAGCCGCGGACCCGCCGCAATCAGGCATCCTCGCTTCCCTGGAGCGGCGCTGGACCGCATTCCGGAAGCAGTTCTACGAGGCGGATGACGGGGTCGCCCTGCGTGCCCGCCGCGCCTGGAACTGGATGCACTCACTGACCCGTCCGGACGAGGGGATGCTGGTCCGCCTCAGGTCGGCACGGCGGATCGATCTCCACCATCCGGCCTCCCGGGGCGAGGGCGAGGTGGATGCAATCTGGAAAACCTATCTCGATTCCCGGTGCCGATCTCACCAGATCAGCCTGGCGTATAACGCGGTGCTCGCAGTTCCCGCCGTCGCCGTGCTCTGGGCGTTGCCGGGGCCAAACGTCCTGGGATTCTGGTTCGCCTACCGGACGATCCACCACTGGCGGATCGTGCGCGGCATCAAGCGGGTCAGGCAATCGGTGATCCCGACCCGCTACCACCCCGAGCCCTCGCTGGACTTGCCTGTCGAGCGAGACGTCGACGGGAAGGTGAGGCACCAGGCGGTCGAGGGCCGGGAGCACCAACTGAGCCAGTATGTGGACTGGCTGGGACCGGATCGCCGTGGTGGCCGGTTCGGCTCCGTCCTCCGGTTTGCGCTGCCCAACTCGCTCTCCCTGCTCCGGATCGTGCTCGCACTGGTCTTCCCCTGGGCCCGCCCCCAGTGGCGGGCCGGCCTGGTCGTCGCAGCCGGGCTGAGCGACCTGTTCGACGGACGGCTGAGCCGGGCCCTCGGCGGCACGAGCACGGTGGGGCAGATCCTTGATCCGGTCGCCGACAAGCTGTTCGTCGGACTCGTCCTGATCACCCTCATGCTCGAGGGAACGCTGAGCGTTCCCGAGATCATGCTGGTGGGCTTCCGGGACCTCGCCGTCGTGGCCGGGACGGCCTGGTCCGTGGTCCGCTCCGGCTGGGGTTCGGTCCGCCACATGCCGCCGTCATGGCTGGGGAAGCTGGCGACGACTGGCCAGCTCGTGTTCCTTCTGGTCTTGACTATGGCCCGCGAACCGGCCAATTTGCTGGTTCTGCCCGTGGAGCTGGCGGCCGCGACGTTCAGCGTGCTCGCGGGCCTCGATTACCTCCGCCGCGAGAACCCCCTCGCGACCGATTCATGAGACTGCTGAGCTACAACATCCATAAAGGCATCGGCGGGCGCGACCGCCGCTACCGACTCGAGCGGATCGTCCAGGTCATCGAGGACCAGAACCCCGACCTCATCTGCCTGCAGGAGGTGGACCGTCACGTGGCCCGTTCCCGCCACGACGACCAGCCGCGGAAGCTGGTCGATGCGTTCCATGCGGCGGCCCACCTGTTTCAGCTCAACGTCCGGCTAAAGGAGGGGGGGTACGGCAACCTGGTCCTCTCACGCTGGCCGTTCGAGGAACACCACCAGATCTCGCTGCGGCTGCAGCACCGCAAGCCGCGGGGTGCTCAGATGGCCGTGGTGAGTACCCCTGAGGGCCCCCTCCACCTGGTCCACTGGCACCTGGGGCTGGCGGAGCGCGAGCGGCACTGGCAGGTCGATCACCTGCTGCACCACCAGCTCTTCCGTCGGGCGTCGCACCTGCCCACGCTGATCGTCGGGGATTTCAACGACTGGCGGAACACCCTGGCGCGCGGCCCCCTCGGCCTCCAGGGGTTCCATCAACTCACCGCACCCCGCTCGAGGTTCCTCTCATTCCCGGCGTATTTCCCGGGCCTGGCGCTCGACAAGGCGTTCACGCGCGGCAATATCCTCGCTCGGCACGTCCGGATCGCCCATTCGAGACTCGCCCGAGACGCGTCCGACCACCTTCCCCTGGTGATCGATTTCCATCTCGGGCCGGCGACGTCGCCGGACGGGCATCCCCGCGACGGCAGACCGGCCTAACGCCCGGAAATTGGGGCCTCGGCGGACTTTCCGTCCGACAGGACGTTAGGCTCTCCATACGCTCCGCGGTCCTCGCGCGGTGACACCGCGCACGTGCCGCTCATTCACGTCGCGACGCCGAAGCGAGGCAAGATCCAGCGATTCAGGACGATCCAGGCGGCCAGGAAGCCGACCAGTAGCAAGATCTCAGACATGGATTTCTTCCGTTCCAACAGTTGCCCTCCGTCCCCGAGATGATAGAATTACTCCATCTCGATAATCGACTATATAATCTGTCGGCAATAGAGTCAACAGAATGAACAATCCGATCCCTGACGACCTGCTCGACATGATGGCCGAGAAGTTCCAGATGCTGGCCGATCCCACCCGTCTGGCGATCCTCCGCAACCTGATGGAAGGCGAGAAGAGCGTCGGGCAAGTCGTGAAGGAGACCGGTCGTGGGCAGGCCAACATTTCCAAGCACTTGAAGCTGCTGGCCGACTGCGGGCTGATCTCTCGTCGTAAGGAGGGTCTCCAGGTCTATTATAGGCTGGACGACCCCCTCGTCGAGCAGCTCTGCACCCTGGTCTGCGGGACGATCCGGGGCGAGGTCGAGCGGAAGATCAGCCAGCAGCGTGCCCTGCTTCGGAAGATCGCGCCCCTGGGCTGATCCGGCCCGGCCCTCTGGGCCTCGGCTCCGCCCTCATGCCTCAATCGAGCGTGGCAGGATCGACGTCGTGGGCGATGCACGCGACGCAATCGCCCTGGGCCACCAGAGCCGGGCCGCGGCTCGCGATCAGGATGCCCGCATTCTCGGCGATCACCGGCTCCGGCTGCCGGTCGGGACGTTCCAGGAAATGGATCTGCCCCACGGGCTGGCCGGCTCGCACCTCGGCGCCGAGGTCGACGAGGTTCTCGTAGATCCCGCTCTCGGGTGCGAAGCGATAATCCTCTCGATCCAGCGACTGGACCCAGCGCGTCGGGGGCAATCCGAGATCCCCGCGAGTGGTCTTCGTGCCGTCGAGGATCCCGAAGTGGACCAGCACGTTGCGGAGGCCGCTCTGGGTGAGCCGGTGGACGCTCGCCGGGATCGGCTCGCCGCCGCCCATCTCGGTGGTGATCACGATCTTCCCCTGCCGCTCGGCCTCGACCGGGAGCAGGCCCGTCCCGGCCACATCGGTGTAAAGGAAGGCATAGTCGCTGTTCCACGCCAGCGTCCCCTCCACCATCGCCCTGCGCTGGGATCGGTCGGGGACCAGATGCATGTGCGCGCAGGGATAGAAATCGACGCTCCGGCCGCCCGTGTGGATGTCAATCACGATGTCCGCGCGGGGGAAGAGTTCCGTCGTCAGGTAGTGGGCGATCATCTCGGTCACGGTGCCGTCCGCCCGCCCGGGGAACGACCGGTTCAGGTTCTTGCCGTCCAGCGGGGAGAGCCGCGTCGCCGCCTTCGCGGCCGGGAGGTTGAGCGCAGGGATCAGGATGAGCCGCCCACGGACCATCGCCGGATCGAGCTCGCGCATCAGCTTGAGGATCGCGACCTGCCCCGGGTACTCGTCGCCGTGATTGCCCGCAAGCACCAGCCCGGTCGGTCCTTGGCCGTGGCCCACGACCATCACCGGGATCAGCAGGTTCGCCCACCCGCCCAGATTGTACGAGTAGGGCACCTGAAGGTGCCCGAGCTGTTTGCCGTGTCGTTCGTAATCGACGCCCGTGTGGATCAGTGTCTTGCTCATGAGAAGATCGTGCTCTCGCCGGCGAAAGAGGGGCACACAACGGCCCGGGACGCACCGGGTCACCTCGATCCGGAGCGGAGGAACGCGAGCAGGTCGGCCATGTCCTGAGGCTTGATCGCCTGCTCCAAGCCATCGGGCATGAGCGACCGCCCGGAGGACCGGATCTCGGCGATCTCGGAGCGGAGGACCGTCCGCTCCACGCCTTCCGCCTGGCGGAGCTTGACCCCCGATACCGTCTCCTCGACGAGCAGGCCGGAGAGGACCTGACCGTCGCGGGTGGCGACGGAAAGCGCCACGTAGTCTGGCGCGACATCCCGGTTGGGGTGCAGGATGTCGCTGAGCAGGACGCCGGGCAGCCGGCCGGCGATACCGGAGAGGTCGGGCCCCACCCGGTGGCCGCGCCCCTGGCGCTCGTGGCAGGTCTGGCAATTCTTGACGAAGACGCCCTCGCCCCGGGATCGATCTCCGACTAAATGGAGCGCGGCCTGGTACTTCTCGACCACCGTCGAGCGATCTTCCGGCGCGAACCGTGACAAGATGGCCTCGAGTCGTCGCCTCCGGGGCGGATCGGATCCACGCAGCAGCGCGTCTCTGGCAGCGGCGTCGAGTTCGACCACGGCGAGCTTCTGGTCATCGAGGGCGTCGATCAAGAGCCTCGCATGGGCGGGATTCGCCGCCATTGCCGAGAGCAGGCCCCGGCGTGTGCCGAGGCCGAGCGAGCCCCACCCGTCGAGGAGCTCCTCGATCTGCTGGGCACTCGCCAGCTGCCCCAGGGCCCGGGCCGCGGCCGCCTGTATCTCCGCCGGCTGCTCGGCACGGGCCAGTTTCGGAAGCAGCGGGCGCGCCAGGTCGGGGGCCCCTCGGACGAGAACCTCGAGGGCAACCTTGCGGCGTGACGGCTCCTCGTTCGAGTCCGCGAGCGAGCGGGCCCGGGCCCAGAGGGCCGAGTTCACCTCCGCGCCGCCTCGTTGCGACGCCGGAATCCCGGCCAGCCAGGCGTGAAGCGGAGGTCCCGATCGGCCAAGCCCTTCCCCCAGGCCCGCCGTCAGGGCGAGTCGATCATCCAGGCCGCGGAAGGCCACCTCGCCCTCGGCCACCGGGGACGAGAGCAGCTCCAGCAACGAGCGGAGTTCTGGGCCCCTGCGTCGAACGCCCACGATGGCGGCGGCTTCCGAGAGCAGCCGCCGACCGGAGGAGCCCGCGGGCCTCGATCCGGCATCTGTCCTCGCCCATTCTCGCAGGAAGTCGATCGCGCGCTCGGCCAGGCCGCTGAGGATGCCGAGCCGGACCCAGGGATCGTCGCCGTCGCGGCGGGCGAGTGCGACCAGCGCACGGACCGCCTCAGGGTCCCGGTCGGCGAGCTCCCCAAGCAGGATCGCGGCCTGGGGCCGGACGCGGACCTCGGGATCCCCGGCCAGGGCAATCACGCGGGCTCGCGGGAATCCTTCGAGCAGGCGGCGGTCTGTGAAGAGTACCCGCAGCGCGTGCTCCCGGAGAAGGGGATCCGGATCGGCCGCCGCGTGTTCCAGGAGGCCGGCATTCAAGGCACCAAGGCCGTGCAGCGTCCAGAGGGCATGCAGCCGACCCGTTGGGCTGGCTTCCGAGCGAAACGCCTGCTCGATCAGGGGCAGCGCCGCGCGGTCTTGCCGCTCAACGAGCAGCCGCTGGGCGGTCACGGCGTACCAGCCGACCGGGTGGCCCAGGTGGCGGACCAGTTCGGACACCGAGGCGGTTTCGAGCCGGGGCCGCGGCGGACGTCCTGAGGCCGATGCACCCCCTGTCCGTGAGCGAATCCGCCAGATCCTGCCGCGGTCGTGCCAGCGGCGGAATTCGACCTTCGTCCGGAGCTCGGCCGGGACGAAGTCCGGGTGCTCGACCAGTTCGCGGTACATGTCCACGAGATACAGGGCGCCGTCGGGCCCGGTGGCCAGGTTCACGGGCCGGAACGCCGGATCGGTCGAGGCCAGGAACTCACGCCCCGACTCCGCCCGACGG
>JAXMBE010000059.1:0-53056 GCA_046349995.1 Isosphaeraceae bacterium
GAAAGTATCCACGCGGCGAGCCCACGAAAACACAGGAATTCGCGATCTACCTGAGTCTCTGTCAGCGCATGACGGAAGTTATAACATTGTCTTGACACTCGGCGCTTCCCGGGATAGGCTTGGGTACATGATGAGCCAATGCTCCGGGGGCAAGACCATGGCAAGCCATATCTACGCGCGGGTCAGCGGCAAGAGCCAGGACCACAGGAGCCAGATCCCGGATCTGAAGCGATGGGAAGATGCGAACGGCAAGGCGACGTGGCACCGGGACACGTTCACGGGCAAGACCATGGATCGCCCCGGGTTCCAGTCGATGATGGTTAGGCTCAAGGCGGGTGACACGCTGGTGATCTGGCGCCTCGATCGCCTCGGGCGGACCGCCAAGGGGCTGACGGCGCTGTTCGACGAGCTTCGCGAGCGCAAGGTCAACCTGGTGAGCATCAAGGACAGCCTGGACCTAAACACCCCAGCGGGTCGGCTCATGGCAAACGTGCTCGCCAGCGTCGCCGCGTACGAGACCGAGGTCCGTGCGGAGCGCGTCCGAGCCGGTCAAGCGGTTGCCCGCGAGAACGGGAAGCACCTGGGACGCAAGCCGGGTATCCACACGCCGATCAAGGTCAACGAGGATCATCGACGGCTCGCGCGGCAGATGAAGGCAGAGGGGAAGCCGGTCGCCGTGATCGCCCGCACCCTGGGACTTTCCCGACCGACCGTCTACGCGATCCTCTCCGCCGCCTGAGCCCCTACACGCCCCGCAGAGGGGCTCTCAGCCCATCCCCCGACGGATTCACCGTCCCGCCCCGATCGCCGCATTCGGCTCATCCTGGGACCCCATGAAATGCGACATCAAAAACAGGATAAAACTTGCGTATTTTGGTATCAATAATGGGTCCTGATCCGATCCCTTCCCCGCCGGTCCAGATACGCGGGCGTGGCTCGGCTGCTGTGGCTGCGGTCGCAGGACCACTCATGGCTGGCGTGCTGTGCTCCTCTGCCGACTCGGTCCAGACCTGACTTACCGGACGCTCGCAATGTGTCCTCGCCAAGCTCAGGCACCATGGACCGAACATCCCACCCACGATCTGCTGTTGGGTAGCCCCTCAGTGTGGACGGACGCGACTGATCGTCAAGAACCCCGCGGGACGTGGCGTGAGGTACTTCGCTTGAACCACGCCGCCTTCGGATCGCCGATCCGTACCGCGGTAGAGATGTAAACTACTGCGATTTCCTGGAAACTGAAGGACGGTAGATTGGCTATTGTATATTCGTGGCTGTGTGGTAAACTGTATTCCGTGTTGACTTTACGTTATGAATCTTGAGCGTTCCCGGCGCTTTGCAACCAGGAGGTTGCCGGTTCGATCCCGGTCGTCTCCACTCGGCAGCTAGCTAAGAAAAGCTAAGGGTTTACGTCAGCCCGTCGTGACCGCCGACACGGAAAAACTCCTGGAAAGGACCCGGCAGTCAAGCGGGCTGCACCAGGGGCAATGACGATGCGCCGCACTTCCTAAGGCCACCGTTCCGACCCATCCCCCTCGAGCTCCCGAATCACCCCCGGCGACGCCGCAGGCGCGGCCCGCGGGGACGGAGGTGGATCCCGAGACCCGGGTGCGCTACGATGGGCATTCGCTCCGCGGTGTACGGGGGAGGGAGGGGCGTGTGCTGCATCCTGATGTCCGCCTCGTCGCAATGCCGACCACCTGCCTCTCGAGGATTCCCGCCGCCTGCCGCCACGAGTCGGCAGGGGCGGTGTCGGCCACCGATACGGGGGACCTCGCCGGCGCCTGTGCGAAGGGTCAATCCTCTCTCGTCGATCCCCGACGGGTGGTCCCCTCTCCGGTGCCCGGCACCGCGGCCGATGTCCGGGGGCGGGCGTTGAGCCCTCTCCGTCGGATCGAGGAGCTGCAGACAGGGCTCCGGACCGCTGGCTCACGATTGGGTGACCTGGGCCCACTCCCCATCCGGGGAACTCGGGACGGGAGATGCCGGTACGATGAAGCCTTCTGTGGACACCCGATGGACGCTGCTCGGCCACCGGGCTCTGATCCTCGAGAATCGGGCGCTCAGGGTGGTCGTGCTGCCCGAGCTGGGGGGACGCGTCTGGAGCGTCGCCTACAAGCCGCTCGACCGCGAGTTGCTGTGGCAGAACCCTCGGGTCCCGCCGCGGCGCGTGCCCTTCGGGGCGTGCTATGACGACGTCTGGTGCGGCGGCTGGGAGGAGCTGTTGCCCAACGACGCGCCGGCGACGATCCTGGGGGAGAAGTACCCGGACCACGGCGAGACCTGGTCGATCGAGTGGGACTGGACCTCCGAGGTGACGGGCGACTCGGCGACGGTGGCGCTCTCGTGCCAGACCCCGATCAGCGCGTTCCGGGTCGAGAGGCGGCTGACGCTCCGGGAGGACGAGGCGACGCTCCACACCGACCACCGCCTGACCAATCAGGGGCGGGACGACTTCCCGTTCCTCTGGAAGATGCACCCGGCGTTCCGCGTCTCGCCCGGCTGCCGGATTGATTTCCCGCCCATGACCGTCGAGCTGGAGCCCGCCTTCCCGGCCAGCCTGGCCGGCGCCCCGGACCGATTCCCCTGGCCGTACGCCGACACGCCGGGAGGACGCGTCGACCTCCGGGACGTCCCCCCGGCCTCGTCCGGGCGGGCCTACTTCTTCTACGGGACGGGCTACCGGGAGGGCTGGTGCGCCATCACCGACCTCGAGGCGCGGCTGAGCTGGGGTCTGACCTTCCCCGCGTCCACGTTCCCGTCGTGCTGGCTGTTCGCCAGCTTCGGCGGCTGGCGGAACCATCAGGTGGCGATCCTCGAGCCGGCGACGACCTACCCCCTGGAGGTCGAGAAGGCGATCGAGCGCGACACTGCCCCTCGGCTCGCCGCCGGCGCCAGCCTGGATGCGAAGACGGCCCTCGTCGTCCGGCCCGGCCTCGCGCGAGTCGGCGGCGTGTCGGCATCCGGGAGCTTCGTGGAATGATGCCCGCCTGGCTGGGCTACACCCTGTTGACGGTGGTGCTCTGGGGCGTCTGGGGCTTCGAGTCGAAGATCCTGGTGGGCCGGACGTCGCCCTGCATGGGGCAGGTCCTGTTCACCGTCGGCCTGGCGGTGCCGGCAGCCTTCGTGCTCGCGTCGCCCAGGCGCTTCGCGGGCAGCCGGAGGGGGCTGGGATTCGGCTTTGCCTTCGTGACCGGCCTGCTGGGTGGCCTGGGCAACCTCCTGTTCTTCGCCGCCCTGGCGAGGGGTGACGCCTCGGTCATCGTCCCCCTCACGTCGCTCTCGCCCCTGGTGACGGTGCTCGTCGGCGTGCTGGCACTCAAGGAGAAGCTGGGCCGATCTCAGCTCGTCGGGCTCGTCCTGGCCCTTGTCGCGATTTACCTGCTGAGCCTGTGACATGAGTATATGGTTGATGCTTTCCCTCCTGGCGATGATCTGCTGGGGGATCACCGGCAACACGCAGAAGCTGAGCACGCGCTACATCTCGGCGCAGTTCTCGTTCCTGGGATTCGCACTGGCCTTCGTGCCGATCGCGATCGTGGCGTTCGCGGTCTGCCGCGGGGAGTCAGCCGTGGGCCCCTGGGTTCTGGCGCTGGGCATCCTGGGGGGCGTGCTGAATTCGCTGGGCGCCCTGACGAGCTTCGCCGCGTTCGAGGCCGGGGCGAAGTCCTCGGTGGCAGTCCCGATCATGTACCTCTATCCCCTGCTCACGGTGTTGCTGGCGCGCATCTTCCTGCACGAGGAGATCACCGCCGCGCACTGGGCGGGAATCCTCCTGGCCCCGGTGGCGGCATGGCTGCTTTCGCGGGAATGACCGTCTCGTCGGGGCGGGGACGTCGCCCCCGGGGCCCAGATGACCGTGCGCCGACTCTGGATCGTCGCTGGACTCCCGTGATCGATCCGTGTTCAATAGAATCTCCATATTCAGTCGAGTCGGATCGGGTGCGCGAACGATGAATGGCCGGGGCGGTGCCCGTCATTCTCCGGCCGCACCGGGGGACCGGCGTCATGGCTCGCGAGGGATCATGAAGACGGCGGGACTCGGATATCTCCTCGGCGGGCTGACCGCCTCGGCCGCGGTCGCAGTCCTGTCGATCGCGATGGCCGAGGCCTTCGGCGGCGGGCCAACCTCTCCTCCGCCCCCGGAGGCCCACGACGCGTTCCGGTCCCGGGTGAAACCGCTCCTCGATCGGTATTGCATCGACTGCCACTCGACCGAGTCGCCCCAGTCGGGGATCGTCCTGGACACCTTCGGTGACCAGGCCGCTGCGGTCAGGGACGGCCGGACCTGGCTGCGTGTGCGGGACGCCCTGGAGGCGAACGCCATGCCGCCCGCCGACGAGCCCCAGCCGACGCTGGAGGAGCGGGCCGCGATCAGCGGCTGGATCGAGAAGGACTACATGGCGGCGATTCGCGACGGCCGGCAGGGGGCCGCCCCGGTGGTGATCCGGCGGCTGAATCGCCAGGAGTATAACAACACCATCCGCGACCTGATCGGGCTGGATCTCCGCCTCGCGGACGACTTCCCCTCGGACGAGATCGGGCACGGCTTCGACAACGTCGGCTCGGCGCTCAACATCTCGCCCGCCCACGTCGAGAAGTACATCGAGGCCGCCGAGATCGCGATGGACCGGGCGATCCTGCCTCCCGACGCGGCGGAGCTCCCCCCCGCCGAGCTGATCGGGCTGGTCACGCACCGGCTCCCTCCCGACAAGCCCGTCGAGTTCGACCACCCGCTGAAGCCCGGCCTGTACCTTGCCGACCTGAGCCTCGTGCGCGTCGGGATCGCGGAGACCGTGCCGCCGCCGAGGCTGGTGGTCGGGCTCGGCAAGGACCGACGCACGCTCGAGGCGGTACGCGTGCAGGACGAGACGGTCGTCTACCGCTGCTGGCTCAAGGTCTCCGCGGGCGACGGACGCGTCCACGTGTCGCTGGCGCCCGGGCAGGAGAAGAGCGAGAACGTCGCGAGGCCGGAGCAGATCGCCGCGAACGTCAGCGGAGATCAACGCTACGGCAACGACCGCGGGTTGCACGTCGACTCCATGGTCGTCCACGGCCCCGTCCGGGTCGTCGCGAAGGACCTGCCAGCCTCGCATGGGAAGATCCTGTTCTGCACGCCCGGAGACGGGGACGAGTCGCGGCTCGACTGCGCCCGCCGTGTGATCACCCGGTTCACCGAGCGGGCGTTCCGGCGCCCGCCGCGTCGCGACGAGATCGAGCGCATCATCCGCCTCTATCGGCTCGCCGACGAACGGGGCGAGAGCTTCGAACGCGCCGTGCAGGTCGCCCTGACGACGGTCCTCGCCTCGCCCCAGTTCCTGTACCTGGCCGAGCCCGACCCCGCGGGTGAGGACCGCCGCCTGACCGGGTTCGAACTGGCCAGCCGGCTCTCGTATTTCCTCTGGAGCAGCATGCCCGACGAGGACCTCTTCCGGGACGCTCGCGAGGGGACCCTGCACGCGAACCTCCGCTGCCAGGTTGCCCGGATGCTGGCCGACCCCAGGTCCGACGCGTTCGTGGAGAACTTCGCCGGCCAGTGGCTCCAGCTCCGCAAGATGGCGGGCGTGACGCCGGACAGGGAGCTCTTCCCCGGCTTCGATGACGTGATGCGGGAGTCGATGCGGGAGGAGACCGAGCAGTATTTCGGCCACGTCGTGCGGGGCAACCGCAGCGTGCTGGAGCTGCTGGACTCGGATTACACGTTCCTCAACGAGCGGCTGGCACGGCATTACGGGATCGAGGGCGTCCGCGGGGACGAGTTCCGGAAGGTCGCGCTGGGCGACCGTCGGCGCGGCGGCGTGCTAACGCAGGCCAGCGTGCTGACCTTGACGTCGAACCCCAACCGGACGTCCCCGGTGAAGCGCGGGCAGTGGATCTTGCAGCAGATCCTGGGGACGCCGCCCCCGCCCCCGCCGCCCGACGTCCCGAAGCTCGACGACAGCCGCCATGCCGCCTCCGAGGGCACCGTGCGCGACCGCCTGGAGGCTCATCGCGCCCGGGCGGAATGTGCGTCGTGCCATCGGCAGATGGACCCGCTGGGCTTTGCCCTGGAGAACTATGACGCCGTGGGCCGCTGGCGGACCAAGGACGGTCCCTTCCCGGTCGACACTTCTGGCGAACTCGCGGGGGGGCGGAAGTTCGCCGACGCCCAGCAACTGAAGCAGATCCTGCGAACCACGGCCGGCAGGAAATTCGCGCGCTGCCTGGTGAAGAACCTGTTCACGTACGGGCTGGGGCGGGGCCTCGAGGCCGCGGACCACGCGAGGATCGAGGAGATCACCGACAAGGCGGCCGACGAGGACTATCGGCTCCATTCCATCCTCTTCGGCATTGTCGAAAGTCGGGCCTTCCAGCATCGCGGTGTCGCTCGATCCTTGTAACGCGATCCGCCTTGCGTCATCTGAACGCACACATGGGGTAGTCGTAGCCGGAGGATCTGCTGATGACATTGTCCGTGAACCGGCGAGCCGTGCTCCGCGGCCTGGGGGCCGCCATCGCACTTCCCTGGCTGGAGAGCTTCCAGGGAGTGGCCCGGGCGGCCGCCGGATCCTCGCGGCCTCCGGTCCGGATGGCCTTCTGGTACGTCCCCAACGGCGTCCACTTGCCGACCTGGTTCCCGGCGCTGGATGGCCCCCTTGTCAGCCTGCCGGAGACCCTCCGGCCGCTGACGTTCGCCCGCGCGTACCTGAATTGCTTCCACGGTCTGACGCACAACACCGCGCTGACCAACGGCGACGACGAGGGCTGCGGCCACGGGCAGGGTGCCGCGAGCTTCCTCACCGGCGCGCAGGCGTTCAAGACGCAGGACGCCGTCCGGGTCGGCATCTCCGCCGACCAGGTCTTCGCGCGGCATGTTGGCGACGCGACCCGCTTCCCCAGCCTGGAACTCGGCTGCGAGTCGGCCCGCTCGGGCAACGCCTTCGGCTACAGCGGGACCTACAAGACGCACATCTCCTGGCGCGCGGCGAATGCCCCCGCCCCCTACGAGATCAACCCCAAGCTCGTCTTCGATCGCCTGTTCACGAGAGGCGGCAGC
This sequence comes from Isosphaeraceae bacterium, assembly GCA_046349995.1. GTDB lineage: Bacteria > Planctomycetota > Planctomycetia > Isosphaerales > Isosphaeraceae > Aquisphaera. Next base: position 7,034 of record JAXMBE010000059.1, read on the forward strand.
AAACTCACCCGGGCGACCGTCGCCGATCGCGATTTCTATCGCCGGAGCATGCTGGACTACGTGCTGGAGGATGCCCGCCGTGTCCGCGACCAGGTCGCCACGGCCGACCGTCGCAAGCTCGACCAGTACCTCACCGGCGTCCGCGAGGTCGAGCGCCGGATCCAGCATCCCGCCGCTCCGGCGGACCTCCCGGCGGGCTTCGCGAGACCAGAGGGCATCCCCGAGGACTTCGACGAGCACCTGCGCCTGATGTGCGACCTGATGGTGCTGGCCTTCCAGACCGACAGCACGCGGGCCGCCTCGTTCATGGTCACCAAGGAGGCGACCGACCGGAACTACCCCTGGCTCGGATTCACCGACGGGCACCACGAGTTGTCTCACCACGCGGGCGATGCGGAGAAACACCGCAAGCTCCGCGAGATCGACCGCTACCACATCTCGATCCTGGCCTACATGGTCGAGAAGATGATGGCCGTCGAGGAGCCCGACGGCACGACCTTGCTCGACAACTCGATGGTCCTCTACGGCAGCGGGATCAGCGACGGCGACCTTCACGATCACGTCAACCTGCCGGTGATCGTCGTCGGCAAGGGCGGGGGCAAGCTGCGCACCGGCCAGTACCTCAGGTGCCGGAAGGAGACGCCGATGTCCAACCTGCTGCTGGCCATGCTCCAGCAAGGCGGTGTCCCGGTCGACCGCTTCGGCGACAGCACCGAGCCGCTGCCCGGCCTCGCGTCCTGATCGCCTGGATGAGCTCTGTTCAATCGCGCGAAGGGGAATGGGGAAGGAGTGGCGGGTGCTCGTAGGTCGTCTGGGCGGGGTCCTGCTGCTGGTGGTCGCCTTCGGACCCTCCACTGCGCTCGTGGCGGCCCAGGACGAGGCCGGCACGCTCGCCGGAGATCTCAAGGCGAAGGATCTGGACGTCCGTCGGGGCGCCGCGAACCGGATCCGGAACTCCGGCCGGGAGGTGCAGCGTGACGCGTTGCCCGCCCTGATCGACGTGCTGATGAAGGAGAAGGACGGGCAGGTGCGCCTGGCCGCGCTCGACGCCGTGGCGTCGCTCGGCCCCGACGCGGCCTCCGCCGTACCCGCCCTCGTCCATACCCTGCGCACGAACTCCGGTGGGCAGCGGCTGGAGGAGCTGCACCAGGATTATCGTTCCGCCCTGGCCCTGGCGGCGATCGGCAAGCCCGCGGTCGAGGGGCTGACCGGCCTGCTGAAGGAGAAGCCGGAGAACGTGCGGGCGGAGGTCGTCATGGCGCTGGGGCGGATCGGGCCCGATGCGTCCTCGGCGGTCGCCGATCTGATACCGCTACTCGGGGACTCGAGCGAGCGAATCCGGCGTGAGGCCTCGCTCGCCCTGGGGAGGATCGGCCCGGCTGCCACCGGGCCGCTGACCGCCGCCGCGGCGCAGCGCGATGCCATCCCGCGGGCGGCGGCCATCGAGGGCCTCGGCCACGTGGCCGCGACTGACGACCGGGTGCGGCGGGTGATCGTGTCCGCTGCCGAGGACGCCGCCCCGGAAGTCCGGGCCGCCGCGGTGAATGCCCTGGAGAGGCTTGGGCTGCACGACGAGTCCCTGGAACCCACGCTACGGAAGGCCATCCGGGACCGGGACGGGCACGTCCGTCGGGCGGCAATCGCCCACCTCGCCGCGCGTCGGCCGCTGCTGGCTCGGATCGCGCCGGAGCTGGAGTCGCTCCTGTCGGACGAGCGCGAGGAGGTGGCCCGGGACGCTGCGTTCCTGCTCGGTGAGATCGGCCCGGACGCGGTCCCCCGGCTGCTCGCCGCCCTGCGACGCGAGGCGAGCCGCATCAGCCTGATCGCGGAGGCGCTGGCCCAGATCGGCCGGCCGGCCGTCGGGGCGCTCACCACTGCGGTCGGCGATTCGGATCCCCGGGTCCGACGGGGGACGGCCCTCGCACTGGGACAGATCCGGCCCCTGGCACCGGGCGTGGTCGCGACCCTCTCCACCGGGCTGCATGACCCTGACCCCGAGGTCAAGGGCGCGTTCCTCACGGCGGTTGGTGAGCTCGGGCCCCGGGCGAACGAGGCCGCGCCGGCCGTCCACGAACTGCTGAAGGATCGCTCACCGGCCGTGCGGATGCAGGCCGTCGAGGTCCTCACGCGCGCGGCCCCGCGCGACCAGCGACTGCGGGACGATCTCGTCCCGTTGCTCGACGACGTCGACGTGCAGGTCCAGCGTCGGACCATCGACGCGATCCGCATCCTGGGCCCGACGGGGCGCGCCGCCCAGGCCGCGATCGTCGAGAAGCTGGGGAAGAGCAAGGACCGGGAAGTGCGCCTGGCGGCCCTGCAATTCATCGCGAGCCACGGGCCCTTCGCGGAGTCGGCCGTCCCGGCCGTGACCTCATTGCTCGGCGACCCCTCGCCTCAACTCCGGACCGCCGCCGCCCGCACGCTGGGCCAGATGGGGAAGGCCGCCGAACCTGCCCTCGGCAGCCTGACGGAGCTCCTGAAAGACGAGCAGGTCGAGGTCCGCGAGTCGGTCGCGACCACCGTCGGCAGCCTGGGGCTCGATGCCCGGACCATCCGCCCGGCACTCTCCAGGGCGATCCTGGACGACCAGCCTGCGGTACGCCGCGCAGCCCTGTCGGCCGTCTTCCGGCTCGGCCCCGACGGGGCGATCTTCGTCCCGGACCTCATCCTCCTGGCCGCTCGCGACAAGTCGCCAGGACAGGCCCGGCGGATGCTTCGGCGTTTTGAGCGCAACGGCCCCGACGCGCGATCCGTCCCGGAGTTGATCAAGCAACTTGAGCATGATCAAGAGTCCGTGCGTCTCCTCGCCGTGAAGTTCCTCGGCCTGGCCGGCGCGAACGCGAGCGACGCAATCCCCGCTCTGGCGCGCCTGCGAGACGACCCCAGCGCCGAGGTCCGGAAAGCGGTCGATGCCGCTCAGGAGCAGATCCGCAAGGCCGGGGCACCGAGCACCCGGTAAGGCAGGCCGCCGCGGCTCCTTCGATGGCTGCCCCTTGGCCGCGGATTTGCGGTTACGAAGATGCAGGTTCGGGGGCCGGTCGAGGCAGCGGCGGCGAGACCGAGGTGATGATCTGGCTCCTGGCGACCCGAATCGTCTGAACGAATGCCTTGAAGGGTTGGCTGGATGGAAGGAATGATCATCTCAAGCGTCTCGGTGACGGATAACGACAACGTCGGCTGGCGTTTCGAGTCTACCTACTCGCGGCTGCCAGGCGAGCTTTTCACCCCTGTTGACCCGGCAAGGGTGCCGGACGCCCGGGTCTCGATCCTGAACCATCGCCTGGCGAGCGAGCTCGGTCTGAACCTCGCTGCGCTCTCGCCTGATGCCGCGGCGGCCCTGTTCGCTGGCCAGGCCCTCCCGGTCGGCTCCCGGCCGATCGCCCAGGCCTACGCCGGTCACCAGTACGGCGGCTTCACCATGCTCGGCGACGGCCGCGCCATCCTCCTGGGTGAGCACCGGACGCAGGATGGCCGGCTCGTCGACATCCAGTTCAAGGGGTCGGGGCGGACGCGGTTTTCCAGGGGCGGCGACGGGAAAGCCGCCCTCGGACCGATGCTCCGCGAGTACGTCATCAGCGAGGCGATGGCCGCCCTCGGCATCCCCACCACGCGGAGCCTCGCGGTCGTCTCGAGCGGCGAGCGAGTCTACCGGGAGAAACCCCTGAGGGGGGCGATCCTGACCCGCGTGGCCGCCAGCCACATCCGGGTCGGGACGTTCGAATACGCGGCCCGCCGCGGCGAATCGGCCCTCCGCGCTCTCGCCGACTATGCGATCGACCGCCACGACCCCACATTGGTCGAGGCCCCGCGGAAGTACCTGGAATTCTACCGCGCGGTCGCTGACCGCCAGGCCTCGCTGATCGCCCGGTGGCAGCATGTCGGGTTCATCCACGGCGTGATGAACACCGACAACATGGCGATCTCCGGCGAGACCATCGACTACGGGCCGTGCGCCTTCATGAACGCCTACCATCCGGAGACGGTGTTCAGCTCGATCGACCGCGGCGGTCGCTACGCCTACAGCAGCCAGCCCGGCATCGCGCAGTGGAACCTGGCGCGCTTGGCCGAGACCTTACTGCCGCTCCTCGACCCCGACCCGGAGACGGCAATTGGCCTCGCCACCGAGGTGCTGGACGGCTTCCCCGCGCGGTTCGAGGAGTGCTGGCACGTCGGGATGCGGAAGAAACTGGGGCTCCAGGGGAACGAGGCCGGGGACGCCGAGTTGATCGGTGATCTGCTCGGCTGGATGCAGAGCTCTCGGGCCGACTTCACCAACACATTTCGGGACCTGTCGTCTGAGCCATCCGTCGCTGAGCGGTATCAGGATGGACAATTCCAGGCGTGGCATTCCCGCTGGCGGGAGCGACTCGGTCGCGAACGGCGGCCCGGGGCCGACGCCCTGATGCGGTCCGTCAACCCGGCCGTGATCCCCCGGAACCACCGGGTGGAGGAGGCCCTCTCCGCCGCCGAGGAGTGCGACGACCTCTCCGTGCTGCACCGGCTGCTCGAGGTGCTGGCGTCGCCGTACGAGGAGCGGCCGGAGATGGCCCAGTACCGAGACCCGCCCGCCGACGAGCGCGGCTACCGGACGTTCTGCGGGACGTAGCCGGGACACATGCGGAATTGCCGTCGGGGCAGCCGTCATCAATCCGTCTCTCCAGTCCCGGTGCTGGACGATCGGCCGTTGGAAGGAGGTGAGCGACTCCGCGCTGCGGATCACGCGAAGATCTCCCGGGCGACGCGCCCGCCCACGTCGGTCAGTCGGAAATCGCGGCCGGCGTAAGGGAACGTGAGGCGTTCGTGGTCGAGACCCATCAAGGCCAGCAGCGTGGCGTGCAGGTCGTTGGTGTGCATGCGGCCCTCGACCGCAGCGACGCCGTACTCGTCGGTCCCGCCGTACGAGAACCCAGGCTTCACTCCGGCGCCGGCCAGCCACATCGAGTACCCGGTGATGTTGTGGTCCCGCCCGTCGGCTCCCTGGGCGGTCGGCTGCCGGCCGAACTCGCTCCCGAAGAGCACGAGGGTCTCGTCGAGCAGCCCGCGCTGGGCCAGGTCGGCGAGCAGCGCGGCCGTCGGCTGGTCGACGGACCGGCATCGATCGACGAGCCCGCTGTGCAGATTGTTGTGATGGTCCCAGCCGGGCTGGCAGATCTCGACGACCCGCACCCCTGCCTCGCACAGCCGGCGGCCATGACGCACTGGCGGGCGAATGCTCCGGCGGGCCCGGGCTTCACTCCGTACGCCTCAAGGACGGCCCGCGGCTCATCGGAGAGGTCCAGTAGCTCGGGCACCTTTCCTTGCATCCGGAAGGCCAGCTCGTACGACTCGATGATGCCGTCCACCTCGCCCGGCGAGTCGGGCCTGCTCGCAAGCTCGCGGTTCATCGCCTGGATCAGGTCGATCTGCCTTCGCTGAATTCGCGGGCCGACCTGGCGCTTCAGGTTCGGCAGGTATCCCTGATCGTTGATCCGTGTTCCCTGATAGTGCGCCGGGAGGAACGCGCTGCCGTAGTTCACCGCCCCGCCGAAATTGGGGGGAGGATTGATCGTCACGTATCCCGGCAAGTCCTCATTCTCACTGCCTAACCCGTACAGCAACCAGGACCCCATGCTGGGCCGGGTGAGCGCCGCGTTGGCGCTGCCGGTATGGAGTTGAACGACGGCCTGCGGGTGTGCCGGAGTGTCGGTGTGCAGGCCGCGGAGCCAGCAGAGCTTGTCGGCGTGCACGGCCATGTGCGGGAGCAGCTCCGGGAACCACGTCCCAGCCTCGCCATGCTGGCGGAACTTGAAATTCGAGGCCGTCAGGGTGCCGCCGTTGGGGCCGGGCTTGCCCCCGTCACGCTGGAGGCTCGGCTTGTAGTCGAATGTGTCGACGCCGGAGATCGCCCCCTGCATGAACAGGAAAATGACCCGCTTCGCCTTCGGCGTGGAGTGCGGCGGCCTGGGTGCCAGGGGGCCCTCGCGAGCACGCCCCGCGGCCAGGGCCTGATCGCGGCCGAGCATCCCGGCCAGCGCCAGGTAGCCGAACCCGGTCCCGGAAGTTCTCAACATCTGACGCCGCGAGATGGGCGGCTGGTCATCGATCGGAAGCATCTGTGAACCCTCGGTCATGGGTGGATTTCGTAAGACCTCAGCGGACGTATCGAAATTCGGCCGAGCCGAACAGGGCCTGCGTGAAGGCGAGCCACGCCGCGGTGCGTGTGTCCTTCGGCCGGATCTCGGCCTCGACCACCGGCTCTCCGGTCTGGTCGACCTCGTCGGGATTGGCCGGCTGCGGGGCCTTCTGCTGGGAGGGCCTCTCCGTCACGGCGCTCGCCAGCGCCACCTGCGGAGGGGCCAGGCCCTCGCGGCCGGGCTCGAGCGAGGCGTAGTCGGCGAGGAATGCGAGGGCCGAATCGACCTCTCGCGAAGAGGGAACCCTCCCGAGCGCAAACCGGTAGGCGGAGCGGACCCGGGAATCGTCGCCCACACCGCCCTGCTCCAGCAGTCGCTCCGCCAGGGCCAGCGACTGGCGGCGGACGAACGATGAGTTCAGCAGGAAGAGCGCCTGGCTGGGGACCGTGGTGGTCTCGCGCCGGCCGGTGACGAGCGTCTGTTCGACTGGGTCAAACGGTTCGAGCGCCCGAGGGGCCAGTCCCCGCAGGAGCGGCAGATAGACGCTCCGCACCGTGCTCGCGTCGGTCCGCTCGAGGATCATTCGGGCCTCCGGGCCGTTGTCTCGCAGCTCGATCATCTTGAGGTCACGGACGATCAGGCCGTTTGCCCACGTGGGGCTCAGCGTGCCCGCGATGCTGAGTATCGCATCGCGGACCTCCTCGGATTCGAGCCGGCGCGGCGAGTGCCGCCAGAGAAGCTGATTCTCGGGATCCGCTTCCATGTGGGCGGGCGTGGAGTCGCCGCCGAGGCGATAGGCATGGCTCAGGACGATCCTCCGGACGAGCCGCTTGACCGACCAGCCGTCCCGGACGAACCCCGATGCCAGGTGATCCAGCAGCTCGGGATGCGACGGGGCGTCTCCCGTCGTGCCGAAGTTGTCGACCGTCGTGACGATGCCCCTGCCGAAGAGATGCTGCCAGACCCGGTTCACGGCGACCCGCGGGGTGAGCGGGTTCTTCGGGCTGGTCAGCCAACGGGCCAGCTCGAGCCGCCCGCTCTGCGCCGGACTGACCTTCGAAGCCCCCGGGACGTCGAACGCCGTGAGGAAGCCGCGAGGCACGGAGGGGCCGAGCTGCTCGGCCTCGCCGCGAATCCGGAGCTGCGTGTCGCCGACCTGCTTCGCATCGCGGACCGCGTGCAGCGCGTAGCCTCGGGATCCCGGGTCGGTCAGCTCGAGCAGCTCGCCACGGAGCTTCTCATAGGCCAGGCGATAGGGCCGCTGCTTCGGGAAGCCGTCGGGACCCCTGGCCAGCCCCTCGCGAGTGCCGCGGATCGCGTCCCACGCCTTCTTCGCCTCCGCGACCTTCGCCTCCAATCCCTTTACCTGTTCCGGCGGGACGGACTTCGCCCCGGAAAGGGTCACGAGTAAGTTCGGGTCGTAATAGTCGAGGCCCGCGCCTCCCATCTTGTTCCGGACGCCGGCGCAGTTCTCGGTGCTGGTGAAGATCCCCGCCAGAGCGTAGTAATCGGTGATCGGGATCGGGTCGAACTTGTGGTCGTGGCAGCGGGCGCAGGAGACCGTCAGCGCCAGGAGCGAGCGGGTCACGGCGTCGATCTGATCGTCCACGTTGTCCATCTGGAACCGGACCTTGAACCGCTGGTTCACGTCCTTCACCCCGAGGGCCAGGAATCCGGTCGCGGTGGCCAGCCGGTCGCGCTCGCCCGGCGAGGACGCGGGCAAGAGATCGCCCGCGATCTGTTCCGTCACGAACCGGTCGAACGGGAGGTCGCGGTTCGTCGCCTCGATCACGTAGTCCCTGTAGCGCCAGGCGTGAGGATACGGGATGTTGCGCGACGGCCCGGTCGATTCGCCGTAGCGGGCGACATCCAGCCAGTGGCGGCCCCAGCGCTCGCCGAATCCCGGCGATGCGAGCAGACGATTGACCACCTTCGCGAAGGCGTCCGGGGAACGATCGGCCAGGAACGCATCGGTCTGCTCTGGAGTCGGCGGAAGCCCCGTCAGGTCGAAGCTCACGCGACGGATGAGCGTCGCCTTCTCGGCGTCACGGACCGGCGAGAGCCCGGCCTTTTCGAGGCCCGCCAGGACGAATCGGTCGAGGTCGTCGCTCGGCCACGACGGGTCGTGAACGACGGGCAGGACGGGATCGTTGAGCGGTTGCCATGCCCAGTGCTCCTTTTTCAGCGGTTCATACCAGGATTTCGGCTGGCCGAGCGATGCGGGCACCTTCACGCCCGGCCAGGGGGCTCCATGCCGGATCCAGAGCGCGAGCTCGCCGATCTCCTCGTCGCTCAGCGGCTTGCCCTCCTTCGGCATCCGCCGGTTCGGGTTCGCATGCCTCAGGCGGCGGATCAGCAGGCTGTTTCCCGGATCTCCGGGCACCATGGCCGGCCCCGAGTCGCCACCCATGAGCAGGCCGTTGCGGTCGTCCACCCGCAGATCACCGGCGGGCTTGGTGTCGGCCGAATGGCAGGCATAGCAGTGGCCGACAAGAATCGGGCGGATCTTCTTCTCGAACCACTCGGCGGACTTCGCTCCGGCTGGCGACGGCTCAGCCGCCGAGGCCGCGAGACTCGCGGTCGAGGCCACCGCGATAAAGATGAAAGAGGTTCTCATGTGGAAGGACTTTCAGAAAGGATTAGTCGGATTCACCCCAGATGCGCGGCGACCGGAAGTCCGGGGCCTTCGGTGCCGACTTCGGGCTGACCGCCTGGCGGGCCAGGGCCTCATAGCGGGCTCGCAGCTCGTTCGTCCTCGCCGGATGCTCCGCGGCGAGATCGTGCTTCTCGTACGGATCGTTCGCCAGGTTGTACAGCTCGACTGGTGGCCCGGAGCGATCCGCCTTCCGGGCCTGCCTCGCCTCGGCGTCTTCCACCGACTCGCCCCTGGCCGTGGGGTCTCTGACCACGAGCTTCCAGTCCCCGACGCGGATCGCGCCACCGCCGGGGGCCGTGTTCAGGAGGATCTCCTGGTGAGGGGACGACTCACCCCGGGCGATGGCGGGCCAGGCATCGCGGCCATCGAGGGCCAGGGGCTGGTCCAGTGACGCTCCGGCGAGCTTCAGGAGCGTCGGGTACCAGTCGACGATGTGCAGCGGCGCGGTGACAGTCGTTCCCGGCCGGATGTGATCCCGCCAGGTCGCGAAGGCGGGCACGCGCACGCCCCCTTCATAGAGCGTGGCCTTCTGGCCGCGAAGCGGGCCGTTGCTGGTCACCCGCCCGGGCGCCGGGCCGCCGTTGTCGCTGGAGAAGAGGAAGAGCGTGTTGCCACTGATCCCCGACTGCTCGACGGCCTCCACGATCCGACCGACGGCCTCGTCCATCGCGGCAAGCATCCCGGCGTAGGTCCGCCGGGGCTCGGGGAGCGAGGCGTATGGCTCCTTGTACCGCTCGGGGACCTGGTGCGGCGCATGGACCGCGTTGAACGGCACATAGAGGAACAGCGGCCTGGCCTGGTCTCGCTCCCGGATCCTGCGGACCGCCTCGGCGGCGAGGAGGTGCGTGCTGTACCCCTCGTCGCGGCTGACCCGATCGTCGCGGTGCCAGTCGAACCCTCCGTCGCGAATGTGAGTGAAGTAGTCGAGTGCCCCGTTGTAGTGCCCGTACTGGTGTTCGAACCCGCGTCGAGTGGGCAGGTACTCCGGCCGGAAGTGCCCGAGGTGCCACTTGCCGCAGATGGCCGTCTCATAACCTGCCTCTCGCAGCGCCTGGGGCAAGGTCCGCTCTTCCAGGGGAAGTCCCTACTGGGCCCACGGCCGGACGACGCCGACCTGGAGGCCATGGCGCATCGGGTAGCGCCCGGTCAGCAGCGCCGCCCGGGTGGGCGAGCAGACCGGCTGGACGTAGAACTGCTCCAGCTTCGCGCCGGCGGCGGCGAGCCGGTCGAGGTGGGGTGTCCGGATCTCGCCGCCATGCCAGCCGACGTCCGCCCATCCGAGGTCGTCCGCCAGGATGAGGACGATGTTGGGCCGCGGCGCCGGCTGGGTATCGGATGACGCCGCGAGTCCGTCCGAGTACGGGAAGAGAGAGATGAACGCACCGGCGATCCACCCGAGGGTTCGGTGCGTGATCTGCCGCAGAGGCTTCGTTTCCACGGGTTCTCCTCGATGAGCGTTGCCTGATTCGGACGTAATCCGGAGATGTTCCTCAACGGGCCGCGGCCGTGCGACGGGCCGGGCCCCAGAGCGGCCGCGCGAGCTGGGCGTCCCAGTCGCGCCAGGCTGCCAGCAGTTCCTGAAGCTTCTCGGGATGGCTCGCCGCCTGGTCCTCGGTCTCGCCGGGGTCGCGCGCCAGGTTGTAGAGCCGGAAGGAGGTCACCTTGATCCCGGACTGGGGGTCTGACCGCGTCCCGGGCTCATCCACGGTCCGGTCGTAGCGGACGAGCTTCCAGTCTCCTCGGCGGATGGCCGCCTGTTCCCCCAGCCGCCAGAAGAGGTCCTCGTGGGGTGCCGAGGCGCTGGGATTCGCGAGATGAGGCAACAGGTTCACCCCATCGAGCTTTGGCCCGGAGAGGCTCTCCACCCCGGCGGCGGCGAGCGCGGTGGGCAAGATGTCGAGCTGGATCACCGGCTGGTCGTAGACCGCACCCGCAGGAAGCTTGCCCCTCCAGTTCAGCACGAAGGGGACGCGAATGCCCCCTTCGAGTGTCGTCCGCTTCGACCCACGGAGGGGGGCATTCCGGGAGCCGTTGACGCTCGTGCCGAGCATCGTGGGGCCGCCGTTGTCGCTCAGGAAGACGAGGAGCGTGTCCTGCTCTAGCCCGGCGGACCGGATCGTCTCGAGCACCTTGCCGATCCCCTCGTCCAGCGCGGAGAGCATCGCCGCGTAGGTCCGGCGCGTCTCGTCCTTGATGGACGCGAATCGGCTCAGCCGGTTATCGGTCGCGTGCATCGGCGTATGGACGGCGTTGAACGCCAGGTAGAGGAAGAAGGGCTGGTGCCTGTGCCGCTGGACGAACGAAACGGCCTCGCGTGCGAGGGCATCGGTGAGGTACTCCTTCTCCTCGACGACCTGCGTCCCGCGGTAGATCGGTGCCCCCTGGCCGGGGAAGTAGGAATGGGCCCCCGGCAGGAACCCGAAGAACTCGTCGAACCCGCGGCGCTGGGGATGGAACCTGGGTTCTGCCCCTAGGTGCCACTTGCCGACGAGGCCCGTGGCGTAGCCCGCGGCCTTCAGCCGGTCGGCGAGCGTGCTCTCCGAGAGGGGCAGGCCGAACTCGGCCGACTGCTCCTGGCCCGGGTTGAACTCGTGGCCGAAGCGCTGCTGGTATCGCCCCGTCAGCAGGCCGGCGCGGGTCGGGCTGCAATACGGGCCCGAGACATACCCGCTGGTGAACCGCACGCCTCCGGAGGCCAGGGCGTCCAGGTTCGGCGTCGGGATGTCGCGGTTGCCGTGGAAGCCCACGTCCGCGTAGCCGAGGTCGTCGGCCAGGATGATCACGATGTTCGGCTTCCTCGCCTCGGCTGCGAGGCCGATCCGCGGCCCCTGGACGGCTCCGAAGGACAGCCCCGCGATGAGGATGCGGAGCGGCAGCGTGAGTCTCATGAGTCAATTCCTCCTGATGATCAGTTCCCGTGGATCGGCGGGTCTCGGATGCCGTCTCATTCGCCCTCGGCCTTCTGCCGGGGCGCGTCGGGGGCGTTTCGTTCGGGGAGCCAGCGGGCCAGCTCGCGCTTGACCTCGTCGGAGCGGGGATCGCCGGCCAGGTTGGTCCACTCGCGGGGATCGTTCTCGTGGTCGTACAGCTCCTCGCTGCCGTCGGCGTAGCGGATGTATCGCCAGCGCTCAGATCGGACGGCGTGGTTGTTCCGGCCGTGGGTGGTGACCGCGGGACGGCTCCACGAGGACGCGGGCTCCCTCAGCAGGCCCACGAGACTCTCGCCCTCGAGGCCCGGCTTCGCGGGCAGTCCGCACAGCTCGACGAGCGTCGGGTAGAGGTCCAGCAGCGATACGGTCCGGTCGCTCCTCGTGCCGGGATGGGTGACCCCCGGCGCGGCGACGATCAGGGGCACTCGCGTCGCCTCCTCCCAGAGGGCGAACTTGCGCCAGTGCTCCTTCTGGCCGAGGTGCCAGCCGTGGTCTCCCCAGAAGACGATGATGGTCTCCTTCCCGTGCGGGCTGGCGTCGAGCGCGTCCAGTAGCCGGCCGATCTCGGCATCGGCGAAGCCGATGCTCGCCAGGTAGCCCTGGACGGCCCTGTCCCACTGGCCCGCCTGCACGACCTTGCGATGATCTCCCTCGGGCCTGGCGATCACGCGGCCGGCCGCCGGGATGTCGGCCAGGTCGTCGGCCTTCACCTCTGGCCGGACGATCCCCGAGAGAGGAAACGCATCAAAGTACTTCCGCGGCACATACCAGGGCAGGTGCGGCCGGATCAGCCCGACCGCCAGGAAGAACGGCCGGTCCTGCTTCTGGCCGAGGAACTCGATGGCCCGCGAGACCGTCTTGTGATCGCCCATCGCCTCGTCGGCGACGTCCACCGGACCCCAGTCGAAATGCGCCGCGCCCGCGATGCCGTTGACCGGACGCCCCGGCGGGACCGGATGATCGGACTTCTTCAGCGCGTGCCACTCATCCCAGGAGGCCGGGTCGTTGAAGCTGTTGTGGAAGATCTTGCCGCCGCCCACGACGCGATAGCCCGCCTTCTGGAAGGTCTGCGGCAGCGTGACGGCATCGCGGAGGACGGGCCTCCATGGCTGGTCGTTGTGATAGACGCCCGAGGTGGACGGCCTCACACCGGTCAGCAGGCTGGTGCGCGAAGGATTGCACGCCGGGGCCGAGCAGTAGGCACGGGTGAAGGCGACGCCACGCCGCGCCAGCCGGTCCAGGTTCGGTGTGCGTGCGCCGGAGTGGCCCTTCAGGAATCCCGTCCAGTCGTTCAGGTCGTCCGCCGCGATGAACAGGACCTTCGGGCGGGGGGACGTCGATTTGCCGTCCTCGGCGCCGGCCCGCGGCGCGGCCATCGCCGCGAGCAGGCAGACGCCGATCGGCCAGAGAGTCTTCCCGGCACGGAATGGGGCGGTATCCCATCGATTCATCGTTGAGCATTCTCCTCGCGATCGGAAGGTGTGCGGGTGGCGGAAGCGACCCGCTCGAAGGTCCGTGGCCCGGCCTGCTGCGAGGCGGAGCGGACGCAGCGGAAGCCGATGTGATAGGCGCCGCTGTCGGGCGCCCCCTTACCGCGGCTGCCTGGACGGTAGCGGACACAGTACTCATCACTGCACATGAAAGATCCACCGCGCATCACGCGTTTCGGCACGCCCGGCTCGTCCGGATCGTGGCTGGAGTCGGGCCCGGGCGGATTGCGGGAAGGGGCTGAAGCATAGGCGTCGGGCCGGTACCAGTCGGCACACCATTCCCAGACATTGCCCGCCATGTCGTACAGGCCGAAGCCGTTGGGCGGGAAGGAGCCCACGGGGGCGGTGGTCGGATAGCCGTCCTCCGCGGTGTTCTTCACGGGGAACCGCCCTTGCCAGATGTTGGCCGACCATTCGGGTCCCGGGTGGAACTCATCACCCCAGGGGAACCGTTTGCCCTGCAAAGCGCCGCGGGCGGCGTACTCCCATTCGGCCTCGGTGGGAAGACGCTTGCCGGACCATCGGGCGTAGGCGACGGCGTCTTCCCAGCAGACGTGGACGACGGGGTGATTCTCCCGACCCGAGATCGAGCTGCCGGGTCCTTCGGGGTGTCTCCAGTCGGCCCACGGCTGGTAGCGCCACCAGGAGAGGGGGCGACGGAGATCGACCGGCCCACTGGGCGGGCTGAACACGGCCGACCCCGGGACGAGCAGTTCGGCCGGTGCGCCGGGGAAGAGTGCGGGATCAGGGGGCCGCTCGGCGACGGTCACGTAACCGGTGGCCTTCACGAAGGCGGCGAACTGGGCGTTCGTCACCTCCGTGCGGTCGATCCAGAAGCCGTCGACCGTGATCGCGCGGACGGGCCGGGCGTCCGACTCCTCCTCCGTCCCTCGGCGGAACGTACCGCCCGGGATCCAGGCCATGCCGGGGGGATCATCGGTTCTCTGCCCGTTGACGAGCGGCCCCGAGGGATCGCCCGCGCCCGACCCCCCGGGGCCGCGAGCATCACCATGGAGGAACCGGTGGCCGGCCAGGGTCGCTGCCCAGAGCAGCACGATCCCGACGAGGCAGATAAGGCTGCGCAATCGAGTCTGCCACCTCCGGACGGCTGTCCCGTCTCGCCGGGTGCATTCCGTCGCTGGGGAACGGCTCCCCGGCTCCGGAGGCTCCGATCTTCTCTTGATCCGGTTCGTCATGCCAGCATCCTAGTTGAACGATCGCCGCTCGTTCGCCCGGGCGCCGGCGACGCGCCGGCCGCGGGGGCCCTCCTCGCGCGAGGAGAGGTCGAACTGGTACGAGTTCTCACCCGCGGGCTTCACCTCGGCCTGGATCCGCGACTCCCGGTTGTACCGGACGGGGATCAAGTTCCGCACCTCGTCGATCGTGGCGGTCGGGTCATCCGGGCTGGTGACCCGTTTCCCGGTCTCCTGGACGGAAACGATCTCGACCTTGTAGGTCCCCGGGGCAAGGCCTTCGGAGCGGCCGATGGCGAATGAGCCCTCCGAGATTCCGGCGCTGGCGGCCGGGCCCTTGCCGCCGGGATGGAACGTGACCGTCCCCGAGGGGAGTGGCGTCCCGTCGAGTGTGACTCGACCGGTGACCGGAAGGCGGAGCGGCCCCTCCTCCCCGACGCAGCCGGACGCGAGGGCGACGGCCAGGGCCGCCGCCAGTCGCCGGGATCGCCTCCGATGACGAAGGATCTCCTCGTACCGCATCAGTAGGCCTCCGCGCTGATGACCTCGCCGCCGGACCGGCTGCTCAGGGCCTTCCAGGTGGTCAGGTCGATCGAGTCCTTGAAGAAACGCACCGAGCCGTCGCCGAGCAGGCCGTTGACCCCGCCGGGGTGAAAGCTACGCGAGCCGATGTAGTGATTGAGGCCGTCTCCGGTGTTCCGGATGCAGGGGGTCTTCGGCACGGAGTTGGGCCAGCAGGCGCCGTAGTCGGGGGCCTGGCTGTTGGGCCCGAGCTTCGTCGAGATCTGGTGCGACGAGGGCTGGTCGCTCCAGATCCGCCCCCGGCGGTCGATGACGGAGACCGGCTGGCCAGTCGGGTGTGGCGTCTGGATCAGCTCGGCCATCAGGAAGGTCTGGCTGGTCCCGTCGAGGATCTCGGCGAGCGTCGCGCCGTAATTCAGCCCGAACGGGGCCGGCAGGACCTGGTCGCCGTAGACGTTCTGCCCCCAGTTGACGCCGTAGCTCCCCTTCACGTCGGTCACGGAACCGCCGTTGTTCACGAAGATCTGCTGCTGGTCGGACGGGCAGGTGAACACGGCGACGATCGTGGATCGCGTCGTGAGATTCTGGGGCTGCTGGAAGCTGATGTCATAATTGTAACTGTTGAACAGAGCCTGCTGCTCGAGGAACGGCAGCAGCGACGCCAGGAACGGCCGCCGGTAGTCACCGTTCGGAGTGGCGACCTGGACCGAGCCCATCGGGAATCGGCTCCAGGTGTCGTGATAGTTGTGCAGCGCCAGCCCGACCTGCTTCAGGTTGTTCACGCACTGGGCGCGGCGGGCCGCCTCGCGCGCCGACTGCACCGCCGGCAGCAGCAGCGAGATCAGGACCGCGATGATCGCGATCACCACCAGCAGCTCGATCAGCGTGAACCCGCGACGTGTGCGTCTCATGATCAATCCTCCTTCGTGTAAAAAATCGTTATCGAATAACGGCCCCGGTGCGATGCCGCAGCCAGCGGCGAGTTCCACCTCGCCCGGCGGCCGGGGGGACGAGCAGGCCGATGCTGCTCGGGAAGTCCGGGGCTCACACGCGAGTCCCGGGGTGTGCCGATGAGACGCGGTCCGGCCGACCTCCGTGGCCGGCGTGGCGTCATCGCCGGGGGCCGTGTGCCGGCGCCCCCGGATCGGGCGGGAAGATGAGTCGGCGGGTAGGAGGCGAATGCGAGGACACGAACTTCGAAGGACCTAAAGGATCTGCACATCCAGATCCCATGCTCGGCGATTCGAACTCCAGGCAGCGGCCTGGCCATCCGCGATCGCACCCTCGACTCCGCACGCCGCATGTGCGCTTACCCGAGGTCCTCCTGCACACGATCCCCCGACCCGCTTCGCGAAGTGCCGACGGCCCACCGTGCCCCTTCGACACCGCGGGTCGACGAGCGTCAGCGGTGGCATGTCGTGAGAACAGCGGCGAGGAGAACCGTGGTCATGGAACGCTCCTGAGGTCAGCGTCGGAAGTCGTGATCGGGGTCGGGCCAGGCGCCCTCCGACATTGGCATCGAGAATGCAAAGTTCAGGCCATATCGACGGGCGTTAATCCTGGATTCGGTCTCAACCTGCTAACTGAAAATGAGTTGCGCGAATTCTATTAATCCTATTAGTCTTATAGGGATTGCTTCCGTCCGTGACATGGGCTAGAGTCCCGTGATCCGTCACGGCGTGGGCCGTGTTATTTGACGGGGATCGACATGGAACGATATTCGCAGCTCCTCTTCGTCCTCTGGCGTGAGGCGTGCAGACATATTGAGATTGAAGAATGGGTTGACGCAATCGCGTCCCTGATCGCCGGACTGCTGGATGCGGACCTCGTGCTGGTCCGGCGGCTGGATGTCCGGGGGTGCGTGGAGACGCTGGCGGCGGGCTGCTGTCGCCCCGGGCCCGTGCCGCGGCGCGCGCCCGCAACGAGCTCACCACCGAGGAGGTGGAGCAGTTCGTCTCGTGGGCGGAGCGGAGGCAGGTCTGCCGCGTGCTGGGCGAGGGGAGCGAAGGCGCGCCGCCGGGCATCGTGCCGAGGGCCTGGGGGGAGCGGCCCTCGCCGGCCCCCCGGGGCCCGCCGAGGGGACCCGGGGCTGCTCGTGCTGGCGACCCGGCCGCCGAGCCGGTTCCGGGACGGACATCTCGCCCTGGCCGCCGAGCTGCTCGACCCCTTCTCGGTCGCCCTGGAGAACGATCAACGGATCCGCGAGCTCCGGTCGCTCCGGGAGGCCGTGGAGGCCGAGAATCGGACGCTCCTGAGCAAGCTGGGCCGCCACGACATCAGCGACTCGATCGTCGGCTCCGACACGGGGCTGAAGGCCGTGATGGAGGAAGTCGACCGGGTCGCGCGCTCGGATGCCCCGGTCCTCATCCTGGGGGAGACGGGCACCGGGAAGGAGGTCGTCGCCCGTGCGATCCACACCCGCTCCCGGCGCGCCAGGGGGCCGTTCCTGCGGATCAATTGCGGGGCGATCCCCCCCGATCTGGTCGACTCGGAGCTGTTCGGCCACGAGAAGGGGAGCTTTACCGCCGTCGGCGGCGCCGCAGGGGGTGGTTCCGAACGGGCCGACGGCGGGACCCTCTTCCTGGACGAGTGCGGGAACTCCCCCGGTCGCGCAGGTCCGCCTGCTGCGGGTCCTGCAGGACGGCGTGCTCGAGCGGGTCGGCGGTGAGCGGCCGATCCACGTGGACGCGGATCGTCGCCGCGACTCATCGGGATCTGCAAGCCATGGTCGCCATCGCCGCTTTCGGCACGACCTCTGGTATCGGATCGCCGTCTTTCCGATCCGGCCGGCCTCCATGCGCGAGCCGCCTCCTCGACATCCGCCGCTGGCGGCGCACCTCGCCCGACGGCCGCCATGCGGCTTGGGCTGCCCCTTCCGCCGAGGACATCGACCTGCTGTCCTCCTACGACTGGCCGGGGAACATCCGGGAGCTGGCCGCGGTGATCGAGCGAGCGGCGATCCTCGGCAATGGCGATCGGCTCGACGTGGCGCGCGCCATGGGGATGCGCCACGGACGGGTCCCGACGGCGGTTCACCGCAGCCTGGTGCCGCCGCCGGTCCTCCAGGGTGGGACCATCGCCCCGCTCGACACGGCCATCGCTCGCCACATCGAGGCCGCACTGATGCGGACGCGAGGGAGGATCGAGGGCCCCCAGGGGGCGGCGGCCTTGCTGCGGATCAATCCCCACACCCTCCGGGCCCGGATGCGCAAGCTCGGCCTCGACTGGCGCAGCTTCCGCGACGCGATGTGATCGCCGATCGCCACTGGCAAGAGTCGCCGCCCGAAGTCCCCCGACCGCCGAAGGGCCTCGCGCACGTGAACCCCCTCTCCCGCCGCGCTCTGTTCAACCCTTGTGAAATTTCCCCCGTTGCGGCAAGCTGTTCATGGGTGCCAACGGGTCGCGGAGCCGGGGTGGGTCATGACACATTCGCTCGGCCGAACCTCGATCGGCTTGATGATTCTGCTGATCGCCCGGCCCGGGCTGGCGCCCGCGGCGGACGACCCCGACGGCGTCTCGTTCTTCGAGGCCAGGATCCGGCCGGTCCTGGTGGAACGCTGCTATTCCTGCCACTCCGCGCAGGCCGTCAAGCTGAAAGGCGGGCTGCGCCTGGACACCCGCGAGTTGACCCGGCAGGGAGGTGACTCCGGCCCGGCAGTCGTGCCCGAGAAGCCCGACGAGAGCCTGCTGCTCCAGGCGATCGCCTACACCGATGATCTTTCCAGGATGCCCCCGTCGGGCAAGCTCCCGGAGAACGTCATCGCCGACTTCCGCCGCTGGGTCCAGATCGGCGCACCCGATCCTCGCGAGGCCTCGGCGAAATCGCCCGGACCCGCGTCGGGCGGGACGAGCGAGCCGGGACGTTCGTGGTGGTCGCTCCGGCGCGTCGCCGAGGGCACCCTGCCCCGGGTCGATCCGCGGGGCGCCGCGTGGGCGCGAACACCGATCGACGCCTTCATCCTGGCGAGGCTGGACGAGGAGGGACTTCGCCCCGCGCCCGAGGCGGATCGGCGCACCCTGATCCGGCGGCTGAGCTTTGACCTGCTCGGGCTGCCGCCGACGCCCGAGGAGGTCTCGCGCTACCTCGCCGACGAGGCACCGGACGCCGATGAGCGCCTGGTCGATCGCCTGCTGGCCAGCCCCCACTACGGGGAGCGCTGGGCGCGACGCTGGATGGACCTCGTCCATTTCGCGGAGACCCACGGCCACGACCAGGACCGCATCCGGCCGGGCGCCTGGCCCTACCGCGATTACCTGATCGAGAGCTTCAACGGGGACAAGCCGTATGCCCGGTTCGTCGAGGAGCAGGTGGCGGCCGACGCCCTGTTCCCCGAACAGCCTGGCCTGGTCATCGCGCTCGGGATGCTCGCGGCGGGTCCCTGGGACGAGAGCTCGCTGCGCGACATCCGCGAGGACAGCATCGATCGCCAGATCGGCCACTACCTCGACCGGGACGACATGGTCAGCACGGTGATGTCCACGTTCACGAGCCTGACCGTGCACTGCGCCCGCTGCCACGACCACAAGTTCGACCCGATCAGCCAGGACGACTACTACGGCTTGCAGGCGGTCTTCGCGGGCGTGGGCCGCGGGGAACGCCTCTACGACCCGGATCCGAGGGTCGCACAGGCCCGAAGCGCGCTGAAGGTCCAGCGTCGCGCGTTCCCGGACCGCGCATGGGTTGCCGAGTCGTTGCTGTCGGCGCTCCCTCCCGCGCGGGTTGTCTACGCGGCGGCGAGCGACTTCGTCCCGGACGGCAGCCACCGGCCGCCGGGGGGCCCCAGGCCGGTGCACGTCCTGAAGCGGGGCGACATTCACAAGCCCGGGGCGGCCGCGGTGCCCGGCGCGCTGGCCTGTGTCGACGGCCTGCCGGGTGAATTCCAGTTGAGCCATCCCGGCGACGAGGCCGCCCGCCGCGCGGCGCTCGCCCGATGGCTCAGCGACGCAAGGAATCCGCTCACCTACCGCTCGATCGTCAACCGCGTCTGGCAGCACCTTGTCGGCAGGGGGCTGGTGGAGACGCCCAATGACTTCGGCCGAATGGGGGCGCCCCCGTCTCACCCGGAATTGCTCGACTGGCTGACCTCGCGATTCCTGGCAGATGGAGGCTCACTGAAACAGCTTCAGCGGTTGATCGTCACGAGTGCCGCCTATCGCCAGGCCGTGATCGACGACGCCCGGTCGGCGAGCATCGATGCCGAGAACCGCCTGCTCTGGAGGATGAACCGGAGGCGGCTCGACGCCGAGTCGGTCCACGACGCGATCCTGCGGGCCTCCGGCCGGCTGGACACGACGATGGGCGGCCCCTCGGTGAGGCAGTTCTCGCTCCGCCCGGGCGTGCACGTCACCCCGGTGATCGACTACTCTCAATACGACCACGACAGCCCCGGAGCGGGGCGGCGGAGCGTCTATCGGTTCGTCTTCCGCACGCTCCCCGACCCGTTCCTGGAAAGCCTGGACGAGGCCGACGCCTCGCAACTGACCGCCACCCGGAGCGAATCGATCACCCCGCTCCAGGCGTTCGCGCTCCTGAACAATCCGTTTGTGCTTCGCCAGGCCGAGCACC
Organism: Isosphaeraceae bacterium; assembly: GCA_046349995.1. GTDB lineage: Bacteria > Planctomycetota > Planctomycetia > Isosphaerales > Isosphaeraceae > Aquisphaera. The sequence goes on from JAXMBE010000059.1 coordinate 27,504, forward strand.
TGGCGCGGAGGCTTGAGCGCGAGCGGTCCACGCTCCCGGATCGGATCGATCGGCTGTTTGAACTGGTCGTGAATCGCCCCGCCGGCTCGACGGAGCGCAGCGAGCTCGAAGCCTACGCGCGACGGCACGGCCTGGTGAACGCCTGCCGCATGCTGCTCAACAGCAACGAATTCCTGTTCCTGGATTGATGGGCGGGAGGCACCCGAGGCGATGGACGACGTCGCGCGGCACGTTGGAGCCCCTGGCATGATTCAGCCCTTCTCGCGACGCGATCTTCTGTGGCGGCTTGGCGGCGGCCTCGGAGGCATCGCGTTGGCTCATTTGCTCGGTCGAGAGGGCTTGCTGGCCGGGGCAGCCGGAGCGGCGGACGCGCCTCGGCGCGAGATCGATGGCGGCCTCCACCACCGGCCTCGCGCCCGCCGCGTCATCCAGCTCTTCATGAACGGCGGCGTCAGCCAGATGGACACGTTCGACTACAAGCCGGATCTCGAACGGAACCACGGCCGGCCGTTCGACCCGGGCGGCCATGTCGAGGCGCCGACGAGCAAGCCCGGGAACCTGATGAAGAGCCCCCTGCCCTTCCGTCGCCACGGCGAGTGCGGACGCTGGGTCAGCAGCGCCTTCCCCCGGCTGGCGGGTTGCGTGGACGACCTGGCGTTCCTGATGGCCTTGAGCTCGAAGACGAACGTCCACGGCCCGGCCAGCTACATGATGAACACCGGGTTCCTGATGCCGGGTTTCCCCAGCCTGGGTGCCTGGCTGTCCTACGGGCTGGGCTCGCTGAGCGACGACCTGCCGACCTTCGTGGTCCTGCCCGATCCCCGGGGTCTGCCCTACAACGCGAAGGGCAACTTCACCGCCGGCTTCCTGCCGATGTCCCACCAGGGCACCGTCCTGGACGCCTCGGCCCCCCGGCCGATCCCGGACCTCTTCCCGCCGGCCTCGGCCGGGTACATCACGCCCGAGTCCCAGGGCGACGGGCTGGAGCAACTCGCCAGGATGAACCGACGTCACGCGGCGAGCCATCCGGGAGACTCGCGGCTCGAATCCCGGATCTCGGCCTACGAGCTGGCCGCGAGGATGCAGCGATCCGCCCCCGAGGCGCTCGACCTCTCCCGCGAGACCCTCGCGACCCGGGCCCTCTACGGCATCGACGACCCGGCGACGGCCGACTTCGGACGCCGCTGCCTGCTGGCCCGCCGGCTGCTGGAGCGCGGCGTGCGGTTCGTCCAGGTCTGGAGCGGCGCCCAGGGGGCCAGCAACAACTGGGACAATCACACGAACATCGCGGCCGAGCTGCCCACGATCGCCCGCATGGTGGACGGCCCGACCGCGGCCCTCCTTCACGACCTCAAGGGGCGAGGGCTCCTGGAAGACACCCTGGTCGTCTGGAGCACCGAGTTCGGCCGCATGCCCTTCACCCAGGGCGCCACGGGCCGCGACCACAACGGCGGCACCTCGGTCGCCTGGCTCGCCGGCGCGGGGATCCGGGGCGGTTTGTCCCACGGCCAGAGCGATCCGTGGTCGTGGAAGGCGGCCGAGGGGCAGACCTACTGTTACGACCTCCACGCCACGGTCCTTCACCTCCTGGGGATCGATCATCGCCGCCTCACGTTCCGCCACAACGGCATCGACCGCCGCCTAACGGACGTGCACGGGCGGGTGATTTCAGAGATCCTCTCGTGACCTCGCTCTGTCAAATACTGCCGGAGACCCCCCTGTATCCCCCCTTTTCAAGGGGGGATGTGATCCTCTCCCCCTTGCCAAGGGGGAGTCGGAGGGGGTCCGAGGGCCTTCGCGGTCTGTTCGTCCAAGGTCTTCAACAGAGCATCGTGACCTCGCACCGAAGGGGCTGGTGAACCCGTGCACTCGCGTCTCTCGCTCGCGGCGCTGGTCGCCGCTGTCCTGGGCACGATCGGCACCGCCGGCGCCCGGGCTGCTCGACCGAACGTCGTCGTCATCATCACCGACGACCAGGGCTACGGCGACCTCGGCGTGCACGGGAACCCGAAGATCCGCACGCCGAACCTCGATCGGCTCGCGCGGCAGGGCGTCCGGCTCACGCAGTTCCACGTCTCGCCGGTCTGCTCGCCGACGCGGGCCAGCCTGCTCACCGGCCGCTCCAACTACCGGACCGGCGTGGTGGACACCTTCCTGGGCCGCTCGCTCATGCATCCGGGCGAGGTCACCCTGGCCGAGCGGCTCGCCTCGGCGGGCTACCGGACGGGGATCTTCGGTAAGTGGCACCTGGGCGACAACGCCCCGCTCCGGCCCCTGGAGCAGGGATTCCGGGAATCCCTCGTGCTCAAGGGGGGCGGGATCGGGCAGCCCTCGGACCTGCCGGGAGGGAGCCATTACCTCGACCCGGTCCTCCTCCGCAACGGCGTCGCCCAGAAGCACCGCGGCTATTGCAGCGACGTGTACACCACGGCGGCCATCGACTTCCTGAAGCAATCGTCGGGCGGGCCGTTCTTCCTCTACCTCGCGTTCAACTGCCCCCATGATCCGCTCGAGGCACCCGAGGCGGATCTCGCGTCCTACCGAGGGGAGAGGCTGGGGCGCGACGCGTTCCCGGACCGGGGCAACCCGCTGCCCGCCTCGCTCGACGAGGAGAAGATCGCGCGGGTCTACGCCATGGTCACGAACATCGACGCCAACGTCGGTCGGCTGCTCTCGGCACTGGACGACGCCGGGCTGAGCGACGACACGATCGTCGTCTTCCTGACGGACAACGGGCCGGCCTTCGCGCGCTACAACGCGGGAATGAGGGGCCTGAAGGGGACGGTCTACGAGGGAGGCACCCGGGTGCCCTGTTTCATCCGCTGGCCCGGCCGCGTGCCGGCCGATCGCGAGGTGGCTCAGGTCGCGGCCCACATCGATCTGACGCCGACCCTTCTTGATGCTTGCCAGGTGCCCGCGAAGGATGGGCCACCCGCTCGACAGCCGCAGCCTGCTGCCCCTGCTCCGGGGCGAGCCGGGATCGACCTGGCCGGATCGGGCGGTCTGCCTCCAGTGGCATCGCGGGAACACGCCGGAAGAGGGGCGGAACTTCGCCATCCGCTCCGGTCGCTACAAGTTGCTCCGCCCGGATTTCGCCCGGCCAGACGCCAGGCCCCCGCTCGAGCTGTACGACCTCGAGCGAGATCCTTTGAGCGGACCGATCTCGCTCGAGAACGGCCGGAAGTCGTCTCACGTCTGTACGGCGAGTACTGGGTTCCGCGATGTCTCCGTGACGCGGGGAATACGGGGCCATCCGGATCGCCATCGGAGGCGAACGCGAGAATCCGACGCCGCTGACTCGCCAGGACTGGCGGCGCACCACGTCCAGCGGCGACCCCGAGACGCCGGGATGCTGGTACCTGGACGTCGCCTCGGCGGGCCGCTACGACGTCGCGGTGGAGTACCCCGGCTCGGGCACGGGCCGGACCGCTCATCTTTCGATCCGGGGCGAGTCGCTCACGAGCCCCGTCGATCCGTCCGGCAGCCGTGCGGCCTTCCTTGACCTTCGGCTGACGGCCGGCCCCGCCGAGCTGGAGAGCTGGGTGGACGAGAAGAAGGTCGCGAACCGGGCGATGTTTGTCACCGTGACCCGCGTTGCCGCGGAGTGACCGAAGGCGTAGGATTCTCGGGACGGCGTGCCGATCCTGGCGGATTCCGCGTCGAGTCACGGCCCGTTCCGACGCTCCGCCGGGGTCCTGACCCCGATGGTTCCGGGAGCCCGACCCTCCGTGCCCGAGTTCCTCAAGTCGACCGGCTCCTGGCTACTCCCCGAGATCACCACCCATCTCGGCTTCCTGCTGGCCCTGGTCTTCCTCGGCTACGTGCTCAAGCAGAAGCGGTCGCCCGCGAGCACGATGGCCTGGCTGCTCCTGGTCCTCTTCCTGCCCTACGTGGGGGTCCCCCTCTACCTGATGCTGGGCGGCCGGAAGATGAGCCGCATGGCGAGGCGGAAGGCCAGGGTCTACGGCCGCTCGGAGGCGCATTCGAGCCAGCCGGGCCGGGAGCTCGATCGCTTCCTGATCTCCTACGGGGCCCCTCCCGCGACGGAAGGCAACCGGATCCGCCTGCTCACTCGGGGCGAGGATGCGTTCCGGGAGCTGGCGAACATCATCGACGGCGCCCGCGCGACGATCCACATCACGACCTACATCCTCGGGCGTGACGACGTGGGGAAGGAACTGGTGAGGCGGCTGGCCGCGAAGGCCTCCGAGGGCGTGTCGGTCCGCCTGCTGCTCGACGACGTCGGCTCGTGGAAGGTCGGACGCCGCCTGCTGGCCCCGCTGCACGCGGCGGGGGCGAAGGTGGCTTACTTCATGCCCGTCCTGCACATCCCCTTCAGGGGCCGGGCGAACCTGCGGAACCACCGCAAGATCATCGTGGTGGACGGCCGGGTCGCCGTGACGGGGGGGATGAACCTGGCCTGGCCCTACATGGGGCCGGAGCCCGGCCCGGACCTCTGGCAGGACCTCTTCGCCGTCGTCGAGGGGCCCGCCGTCGCGGACCTGGACTGGCTGTTCATCTCGGACTGGGCATTCGCCACCCGCGAGGATCTCTCCGCCCCGGATCACGAGCCCGAGCGGGCCGACCCGGGCGGCCAGGTCCGCAGTGCGCCCGCCCGGCCGGGAACCAGCCGGGTCCAGGTCGTCGCCAGCGGACCCGACGTCCCGGACGACCCGCTCTACGAGACCCTGGTCTCCATGATCTTCGCCGCGCGGCGGCGGATCTGGATCATCACGCCGTATTTCATCCCGGATGAGATGCTGATCCGGTCGCTCAACCTCGCGGCCCGCCGGGGGGTGGACGTGCGGCTCATCATCCCCGAGCGATCCAACCACATCTCGGCCGATCTGGCACGGGCGAGCTACCTCCGCGAGCTGCACGAGGCGGGCGGGCAGGTCCTCCTGTACGGGCCCGCGATGCTGCACGCCAAGGCCGTCGTCTTCGACGAGAGCCTGGCCGTCATCGGCTCGGCCAACATGGACAACCGCAGCCTCTTCCTGAACTACGAGGTCGCGCTGTTCCTCTACAGCCGCAGCCAGGTCGATGAGGTCGCCGAGTGGGCGACGCGGCTGATGGACGACTGCCGCCGCGGGCTGCCGCGCGCGGGCTGGTCGCGGGAACTCCTCGAGAGCGTGCTGCGCCTGCTGTCGCCGCTCCTCTGAGGAGCGTGCAAGGACGGCCGCACGGACAGCCGACCGACCAGCCACCTCGACGCCCACCGCACGCTGATCCATGCCGGTTCCTCGCGATCCCAGGCTATCCCGATCGATACGCGAGGGATAATCTGGATGCGAGCCGCCTGGCGCCGATCCCGGATCGCGCGATCCCTTCACCGGGCTCCGTCGCTCGGAAGTGGTCCGGGGGCACGGCAAGGGCGGCCCGATTCGAGCCTGGCGATGACGGACGTGACCCGCATCCTCGCGGACATCGAGCAGGGCGACCCGCGGGCGGCCGACCAGCTCCTGCCGCTGGTCTACGACGAGCTGCGCAGGCTGGCGGCCCAGCGGCTCGAGCAGGAGCAGCCGGGCCAGACCCTCCAGGCCACGGCCCTCGTCCACGAGGCCTATCTCCGGCTCGTGGGGGGGCAGGATCCCGGCTGGAACAGCCGGGGCCACTTCTTCGCCGCGGCGGCCGAGGCCATGCGCCGCATCCTGGTCGAGAGCGCCCGGCGCAAGGGACGGCTCAAGCACGGCGGAGGGCGAACCCGGATCGAGGTTGAACAGATCGAGGTCGCCGCGACCGAAGAGGCCGAGGACCTGCTGGCCCTGGACGAGGCCCTGACCCGGCTGGCCCGGGCCGACCCGCAGGCGGCCGAGCTCGTGAAGCTCCGTTACTTCGCCATGCCGCTGAAGCACGCGGCCGAGTCCCTCGGCATCGCACCGAGGACCGCCGACTTCCTCTGGGCCTACGCCAAGGCCTATCTCCTCAAGGAGTTGCGAGACGACGATCCGGCACCACCCGCCGCGGCAGGCGGGCAGGGAACAGGATCCGAAGATTCCTTGCGCGATTCGACGCACGACGGCGCACTGCGGGCGGTTGACGTGGCGGCAAGGGGGTCGTGCGATGAACGAACGTGATCTCTTCATCGAGGCCTTGCAGAAGGGAGACGCCGGCCGGCGACGCGAGTATCTCCTCCGGGCTTGCGGCGCAAACCACGCCCTGCTCGAGCGAGTCGAGGGGCTGCTCCGGGTCCATGAAAGTGCGGATCAATTCCTCGAATCACCCCCGTCTCCGCCGACGATCATGGTTGAACCTCCGAAGTCCTCCGAGGTTCCGTGCACGACCATCGGCCCCTACAAGCTCCTGGAGCCCATCGGCGAGGGCGGCATGGGCGTCGTCTACTTGGCCGAGCAAGCCGAGCCTGTTCGCCGCAAGGTTGCGCTGAAGGTCATCAAGCCCGGCATGGACTCCAGGCAGGTCGTCGCCCGATTCGAGGCCGAGCGCCAGGCGCTCGCGATGATGGACCACCCCAATCTCGCCAAGGTCTTGGACGGGGGAATGACCGAGCAGGGCCGCCCCTACTTCGTGATGGAGCTGGTCCGCGGCCTGCCCATCACCGAGTACTGCGATCGCGAACTGCTTTCCATCAACGAGCGCTTGGAGCTCTTCGTGCTCGTCTGCCGCGCGGTCCAGCACGCCCACCAGAAGGGTATCATCCACCGCGAACTCCAGCCCTCGAACGTGCTCGTGACGGTCATCGACAGCGTGCCAACCCCAAAGGTCATCGACTTCGGCGTGGCCAAGGCGACCGGCCAGGCCCTCACGGACAGGACCCTCTTCACCGGGTTCCACCAGTTCGTCGGGACGCCGCTCTACGTGAGCCCCGAGCAGGCGGACCCTTCGAGCACGGACGTCGACACCCGCAGCGACATCTACTCTCTCGGCGTCCTCCTCTACGAGCTCCTGGTCGGCACCACGCCATTCGACTCGGAGACGTTGAAGCAGGCCGCCTTCGACGAGATGCGCCGCATCATCCGCGAGGAGGATCCGCCGAAGCCGAGCACGCGGCTGAGCACCCTCGGCGAGCGGCGCTCGACCGTCTCGGTCCACCGCAAGGCCGACGTCCGCCGCCTGGACCGGACGATCCGCGGTGAGCTGGACTGGATCGTCATGAAGGCACTGGAAAAGGACCGCCGCCGCTACGACACGGCCAACGACTTCGCGGCCGACGTGATGCGGTACCTGACCGACCAGCCGGTCGAGGCCTGTCCGCCGTCGCTGGGGTACCGACTGCGGAAATTCATGCGGCGCAACAGAGGCCCCCTGGCAGCGGGCCTGGCGCTGGCCTCGCTCTTGGTCGCAGGGGCCGCGGGTACGTCGATCGGACTGGTGAGGGCCCTGCGAGCCGAGGCCCGGGCAAAGGAGGAAGCGGCCGTGGCCACGGCGGTCCGAGACTTCTTCACGGACGATCTCCTCGGCCAGTCGTTGTCCGAGAAAAGGGCCCGCGACAGGAGCGTGTCGGTGGAGGAGCTGTTGCGGCGCGCGGCGGACCACATGGCAGGGAAGTTCGCCCGGCATTCACGGGTTGAGGCGGAGATTCGACTGGCCATCGGCGATAGCTACGCGGCCCTGGGCGACTTCAGGGCCGCCCATTCGCACCTGCAACGCGCCTGCGGGCTCGGCCGCTCTGCGCTGGGGGACGAGCACCCCAGGACCCTCGAGTTCCAGAATCACTTGTTGATAATTGACGAGAAGACGGAACGCATGCTCGATGTGGCCGTGACGCTAACGGAGGAGTCGCTGGAGACGCGCCGCCGAGTCCTTGGGAGGGAGCACCCCGACACGATCGCCTCCATGGTCGACCTGGGAAGGATGTATGTAAGGCTGCGCCAGCTCGACAGAGCCGAGCCACTCCTGCTCGAGTCGCTGGACGCCGGCCGGCGCGTCGTGGGGCCGGATGACAGCCGAGTGTTGTCATGTATGGAAAGTCTGATTCAAGGCTATGATCTGACGGGGAGGCCCGACAGGGCCGAGGCGCTCCGCGTCGCATCGTTGGCAGCCCGAGGCGGCGTCCAGGGACGGATCGAGTTCAGCGTGGGCACGCCCTATCACACCCGGTGTCGAGTCCATGACGATGGCACAGGCCTGCAGGCTCTCCCCTTCCCCCAAGAGGGCGCGTACTCCAACAGGCCCTCCCCTTCCGCTCGGGACGACTACCCGGGCGGCCGGCAATACCTGTACCCCGCCAACAATAGCCTCAGGGTCTGGAGCGAGGGGAGCGGCCAGAACAAGGCCGTCACCAACTTCCAGGCCCCGTACGTCATCAACTTCGGTAGTAATCTCTGGTCGAACGACGGGCTGGACAGCTTCGTCTCGTTCTTCCTGTACAACGGCACGACCGGGCTGCTCTCCATCTACCGGGCCCACGTCTCGGCGGCCGACCTCGCCTCCGCGAGCTACCAGCCCATCACCCTCGGCGACCCCCGCCTGGAGCGCGTGATGGACTGGCCGTCGGGTCAGGGGATTTTCTACTGGTGGAATCACGACGGATCCGGGTTCTATTACCCCGACCCGCGCGACAAGACCAAGGTCCGGCTCAAGCTCGTCGGGAGCGGGCTCAGCGACGATGTCGACCCCGTCGTCTGCGTCGCCCCGGTGGAGCTGACCGAGCTCCGCGTCATCCCGCCGGCGGACCCGCTGGACCCGGTGAGCGACCGCTACCTCGTGGCCAGCGCCCTCCCGATCGGTACCGGGATCCTGGCCATGGATCTCCAGACCTCGACCTGGTGGTGGCTCGCCACCCAGGCCCCTTCCATCGACTACGGGATCCGGGGCCCGTGTTTCTCTCCCGATGGATCGATGGTCGAGTTCGGGAACACCCGCACGGTTACGACCGGCACGGGCAAGAAGGCGAAGAGGACCTTCTACTTTGGAGTCTATGAGGTGCCGTTCTTCGGTGGCCCGGTCACCAGGGTGACGGAGACAAGTTCCACGACGAACCTCGGTTATGTGACGGTGAACAACTGGAATACTCCGTGACCCTGGCGGCCGGGTCGGGTCGACCATTCGAGTCTGCGCCGGCCGGATGAGGTACGTCGGAGCGAGCCGATCATCGCCCGGAGTCCCACCTGGCCGCCTCCATCGACAGGGGATCCAGGCGATCCAAGCGAAGAGTAGGCAGGGTGGGTCGGCATGGCAGGCGAGGCGCAACCCACCAGCATCCCGTGGCTTGCGCCGACTGCGTTGGCTGCCCCACCCTGCCGCTCCTGCCGGTCACTGGACATGGCATCGAACGAGTCGGCCACCCCGAGAGTCCGCAACCCCAGCGCTCTCGAAGCCGAAAGGTGACGTTAAGCGGTTTCACGTTCTCGTCGGGCTTCAGGCCTCCGAGACGAGGTCCTCGATGCCTTCCGGTTCCTCGTCCTCCCGCCGCTCCGGCCGGCTGGTGAGCAGGCCCTTCAGGAGAGGCGGTGCGAGGAAGGTAGTGACCAGGACCATCAGGGTCGCCGCGGCGAACTGGCCCTGATCGAAGACGCCGCTGTCGACGCCCATCTGGGCGAAGATCAGCCCGACCTCGCCGCGTGGGATCATCCCCACGCCGATCACCTTCTTGTCGCCCTTGAACCAGAAGGGCGCGTAGCCGGCGGCGAACTTCCCGACGATACCGGCCACGATCAGCACGGCGCCCAGCAGGAGCGCGGAGCGCCCGACGGGGCCGCCGGGATCGAGGCTCCGCAGGTCGACTGAGGCACCTACGCCGACGAAGAAGATCGGCACGAAGAAGTGCCCGAGCGCCGTGACCCCGTGCTCGATCTCGGCCGTCCTGGGCACGGCGGCCAGGACCATCCCGGCCGCGAAGGCGCCCAGGATCATCGCCGACCCGGCCTTCTCGGCGAGCCAGGCCAGCCCGAACGCCAGGATCAGGGCGAGGATCGTCGGCGTGCCGGGGAGGTCGATGTTCGGCAGCTTCCGCACCAGGCAGGGGACGAGCAGCCGGCCGGCCAGGACGGCCATGACCAGGAACCCCAGCGCGACCAGGGCCGACGAGGCGACGCCCGCGGTGGTCACCGTCTCCCCGCGAGCGAGCGCGGCGACGACCGTGAGGATCACCAGGCCGAGGATGTCGTCCAGGACCGCGGCGCCCAGGATCACCTGCCCCTCGACGTCGCGCAACCGTCCGAGGTCGCCCAGCACGCGCGCCGTGATCCCGACGCTCGTGGCGGTGAGCGTCGCCCCGGCCATGATGGCCACCAGGTTGTTCAGCCCCAGGAGCCGGCAGGCCGCATAGCCTAGCCCGAACGGCAGCGCCACGCCGACGACGGCGACGGCCGTCGAGGTGATCCCCACGCGGAGCAGCTTCCGGAAATCGGTCTCGAGTCCGATCGCCAGCAGGAGGATGAAGACGCCGAGCTCCGAGAGGTTGTGGATCGTCTCGTGGCCGGTGTCTACCAATCCCAGCGCCGATCGCCCCACGACCACGCCGCCGACCAACTCGCCGAGCACGGCGGGCTGACCCACCGCCTGGGCGAGCGCGCCGGACACCTTGGCGACCCCCAGCATGATCGCCAGGATCCCGAACAGATCCGAGGCGGACAGATGCTCCATGACCGACCGGCTCCCCAGGTGCTTCCCCGAACGATCGCCGCTCCGCCGCGGTTCGATCCGGAGCTCATCCCGGATTCTATCGCCTCGGAAGCCCCCGAGGGACCGAGCTGTCGGCTTTTCCGCGTCCCGCCGGCCCTTGCGAGACGGGTCCCGCGGCGAGGGGGGATCGGTCGAGGACGGAAAACATCAATTGTGCATGGATGTATTCCGGGCTTGCCCCACTCACCGGATAACGTATAGAATTCATTCTTTGCGAACGTGTCTGCCGACCACCGGAGCGCAGTGTCCCGTGAGGACTCGCCGCCCGGTGGCGGGATGGGATCCCCATGAAGCGACGAGACGACATCCGGAATGTGGCGATCATCGCCCACGTCGACCACGGCAAGACGACCCTGGTCGATGCCATGCTGCGCCAGTCGGGGCAATTTCGGGCCTCGCAGCTCCAGGGGGAGCGGATCCTCGACTCCAACGACCTGGAGCGGGAACGCGGCATCACGATCCTGGCGAAGAATATCGCGATCAACTACGGCGCGACCAAGATCAACCTGATCGACACGCCCGGTCACGCCGACTTCGGCGGCGAGGTCGAGCGGACGCTCCAGATGGCCGACGGGGCGCTCGTGCTGGTCGATGCCTTCGAGGGGCCGATGCCCCAGACCAAGTTCGTGCTCCGCAAGGCGTTCGCCTGCGGCATCCGGCCGATCGTCGTGATCAACAAGGTGGACCGGCCGGACGCCCGGCCCAACGAGGTTCTCAACGAGATCTTCGACACCTTCGTCGAGTTGGGGGCGTCGGAGGAGCAGCTTGATTTCTCGTACATCTTCGCCTCCGGCAAGGCGGGCTTCGCGTCCCACGACCCTTCGGCCACGTCCGGCGACGTCCGGCCCCTCTTCGACCTGATCGTCGAGAAGGTGCCCGGCCCGCAGGTCGACCCCGACAGGCCGTTCTCGATGCTCTGCACCACGCTGGATTTCTCCGAGTATGTGGGGCGGATCGCGATCGGCCGGATCGTCACCGGCAAGGTTAATCGCGGGCAGAAGGCCGTTCTCATGAAATCGACGGGCAGCGTGACCGGGTCGATCGATGGTGTCCTCCTGTTCGACAAGCTGGGCCGGCTGGAGGTCGAATCGGCCGAGGCCGGCGACATCGTCGCCGTGGTGGGCCTGCCGACCGTCGAGATCGGCGACACGATCGCCGCCCCGGAGCAGACCGAGGCCCTGCCCCGCATCGAGGTCGGCGAGCCGACCCTGAGCATGCTCTTCACCGTCAACGACTCGCCACTGGCCGGCGAGGGCCAGTTCCTGACCTCCCGCCACCTGAAGGACCGGCTCGACCGCGAGCTGGAGTCGAACGTCGCGCTCCGGGTGGAGCCGACCGAGGAGGGTGACGCGTTCATCGTCTCGGGCCGCGGGCTGCTGCACCTCTCGGTGCTCATCGAGACGATGAGGCGCGAGGGCTACGAACTGGCCGTGGGCAAGCCCGAGGTGATCATCAAGAAGGTCAACGGCGTCGACCACGAGCCCTACGAGTTCCTTGTCGTGGACGTGCCCCACGGGCATATGGGGCCGGTCATGGAGCTCGTCGGCGGCCGCCGCGGCGAGATGACCAAGATGGACGTCAAGGGGGCCTACGCCCACCTCGAGTTCCTGATTCCCTCGCGCGGCCTGATTGGCCTGCGGACCCGGCTGCTCAGCGGCACCCAGGGCGAGGCGATCATGCACCACAACTTCCACGACTACCGGCCGCTCAAGGGAGACATCCCCAGCCGCCAGAACGGCGTGATGGTGAGCATGGTCCGCGGCCAGGCAGTCGCCTTCGCCATGGACAACCTCCAGCAGCGCGGGACCATGTTCGTGCAGCCCGGCGACGAGATCTACCAGGGCATGATCATCGCCGAGAACGCCCGCAGCGAGGACATGGTCGTGAATCCCTGCAAGGAGAAGAAGCTGACCAACATGCGGGCCTCGGGCTCGGACAAGAACATCCTGCTCAAGCCCCCGCGCCTGCTGACCCTTGAGATCGCGCTGGAGTACATCGAGGGCGACGAGCTGGTCGAGGTGACCCCCAGCAAGATCCGCCTCCGCAAGAAGGTCCTGACCGAGGAGGGCCGCAAGCGCGTCGAGCGCAGCGGGGGCAAGAAGGTCGGGGTCTGAGCACGCTGGGCACCCGGGAAGCGGCGCGGCGGATCGCCTGGGCGATCGATCCGCAATGCCTCCCAATGGGGACGTCACTTTGTCTGCTTGCCGTCCTTCAGGGCCGCGGCGATGAGCTCGTCGATCGCCGCGTCGAACGTCTTCTCGCCGGGGAATCCCACCCACTTGTGGCGGATGATCCCCCGGTGGTCGACCACGTAGAGGGTCGGCCAGCCCCGGACGTTGAACTGGCTGGCGATGGGGCCGTTGGTGTCACCCCCGTCCCACCACGACCGCCAGGTCATGTTCTCTTCCTTCATCCGCTTGTGGAGCTTCTCCTTGTCGGGGTCGCTGTTGACGCCCAGCAGGACGAACGGCTTGCCGTCGAGCTTCTTCACGAGCGACCGCTCGTGCGGGTACATGGCCCGGCACGGCCCTCACCAGTCGCCCCAGAAGTCGACGACCACCACCTTTCCCCTGTAGTCGCTGAGCTTGAACGACTTGCCGTCGATGTCCTCGCCGGCGATCTCCGGACAGGGCCGGCCGATCCCGAGGTCGCGGATCCCGCGAAGCTCGTTGGCGGCCTGCTTGCCGAGCGTGTCCCGCATGTAACTGATGTCGCCGAACTCCTTGACCACGCGCTCGAAGATCGACTCGATCTCCCGGTTCAGGGCTGCGGTGTCGGTCGCCTTCAGTCGGGCCAGCGCGGCCCGGTCGTATCCATTCTTGATCAGGGACTCTTCGAGCTGGCCCGCTTCCTGGTCCTTCCTCGCGAGCGAGGCGATCAGTTCCGGTCGTTCCTTGAGGAGGATCCCCAGGGTCAACATCGCCATGCCGCGGGAGGTCCGGTCGGGGTTCTTCTCGATCACCGCCCGAAGGAGGGCCTCGGCCGACGGCGAGGCGGAGAACGCGAGAGACGGGATGTTCGGGGCAAGCTTGGGGTCGGCCGCGTGCTTCTCGGCCAGCCGCTTCAACGCCTTCGATGTGTCGACGCCACTGCCGAGCCGGGCATTCCAGATCAGGGCTTCGACGGCCACGGGATCCTCCGGTGCCGCATCGGCGATCTCCAGGTAACGCCGGGCGTACTTCTTTCGATCGGGGTACTTCTCGCTGACAAGCTTGGTTCGCTCCTCCTGAGTCTTGGCCTTCGAGTAGGCCTGCGAGAACACCTTCATCTCCTCCTGGTACTCGTCGAGCACCGCCTGGAACTTCTCCTTCGGGGACTTCTCGGGTTGGCCCGGTTTCTTGCCCGCGTCGTCGGATCCCCGGATGGCCGGCACACCGGACAGGACCCAGAGGGCGAACATTGCCGCTGCGACTCGCCGCATCAATCGCCTCCGGAGTTGAGGTGAACTGTACACATGAAGAGGCGTGGCTTACGATACGACCGCCCGCGCGACACGTCAAGGATCTCCTCGGGTATCTACGCCCGGGCCATCTGAGCCCCGAGGAGCCGGGCAGCCCATCGCCGGCTTCGGCCACTGGCCGTGTCCCGGGGCGCTACCGGGACGCGCCGGGATGCGGGCTCCCCTGCCGCTTCCGGCGCAGGTCCTGGTAGAACCTCAGTTCCTCGCGGTTGGCCCGCAGCGAGGCGTGGGCCTCGCGGGTGAGATGGGCGCTCGCGATCAGCAGGAGCAGCACGCCCATCATCGCCAGGGCGGTCGGCACCGGGAAGACGCCGCTCCCGGCGAGGACGTGGATCGCGAGGGTGAGGTCGGCGGCGATGAACGTCGCCAGCGCCAGGTACAGCAAGGTCAGCGCCAGGCGGATCCGATCGCTCCGCCAGAGGAGCTTGCCCAACTGGGCGGCGATATGGTCCAGCCGCTCGGCGGGGAAGTCCAGGTCAGACTTGCCCCGACTCAGGTCGTCGGCCTGCTCGATGAGCTGGCGGATGCGGTCGGCGACCCGTGACATCCGGTTCGAGGTCGAGATGATGAGCGAGCCCGTCGCGGTCATGAAGATCGCCGGGGTGATCATCGCCGTGAGCGCGGAGAAGCCGTCCAAGGGGGGCATGGGTCTGGCCGGGGGGGTGTCAGGTTCGGGCCGGGTTGCGCCAGTCCTCCTCCAGGATGCCGTAGAACGAGACGTCGTGCCAATGCCCCTCGGCCCAGAACATCTTCCGGGCGGTGCCCTCGTGACGGTAGCCGCACTTCTCGTAGACCCGCTGCATCGCGGGATTGAAGCTGTGGCCGTTGATCCGATGGAGCCCGAGCTGGTCGAAGGCGAACCGGGTGCGCACCTTCACCGCATCGGTGGCGTAGCCCCGGCCCCACGCATCTCGCTCCCCGATCAGGAGCCCGCCCGAGCAGGAGCGATGCCGCCAGTTGAGCGACTGGATCGAGATGAATCCGATGTGGTTTTCCGTCTCGTCGAGGATCGCCCAGGTGAGCTCACCCTCCCGGGGAGACTCAACGCGGTCGAAGAACAACTCCTCCTGCTTGCGGCTGATACCCAGATTGAACTCGATGTTCCGGGTGATCTCCGGGTCGTTCAGCCACCGGAGTGCATTCTCGAGGTGGAGCGAGCGATCGGGCGGGACCAGCCGGACCCGGTCGCCTTTCCAGCCCTTGAGCGAGGTGAGCATCGCCATCCTCCTGAGGTTCGGCCACACTCACTTCGGACAGGAGGCCCGCTTCACGGTTCGCGGCGCTTGGCCTTCTGCCCTTCGGAGAGCGTGCGCATCCGCTTGCGGAAGGCGTGGGGCGGCTCGAACCCGAGCGCCGGGAGGCCCCGCGCCGCGGCGGTGACCTCGGCCGCCGGTTCGGGCAGGCCGTTGTCGCCGTAGAAGCTGACCGTCTCGTCCGAGAGCCTGGCCCGGATGGCCAGTACGGAGTAGTTCTTGCCGTTGAGGAACAGGTAACCCAGGGTCCGACCGTAGGGGTCGAGCTTCGAGGCCCTGAGCAGGCGGACCTCGGTGGCCGCGGCGAAGGCGCCGCGGGCGAATCCGCGGGCCTCCTGGCCGAAGGGCTGGTCCTCGGGGATGTTGTGCTCGTCGTGGCGGACCTCGGGCGTGTCGATGCCGAGGATCCGCACGGTCTCGGGGTCGCGCCCGGGCCAGCGAATGAGCACGGTGTCGCCGTCGTCCACGGTGATCGTCGCGGGATCGACCGGGACCGCATCGCCGTGGGGACGGGGCTGCGGCCCGGACCGCGCCGCCGGCTCTGCCCCCGGCCTCCGGGCGGGCCGGCACGACCCCGCCCGCAGCGTCAGCACGATCGCCAGCCCGGCGACCAGCAGGAGCGTCAGCACACGGCGTCCCAAGCACCCCCCTCGCGGGGATGACTCGTCGATGTCCATCATCCGACGTGCTTCTTCATGAACGCCAGGCCCTCGCGGCAGAGCCCCATGGCGTCCGGGAACAGCGGCCGCCACACCTTCGTCGCGGCGGCCAGCGCCGGCAAGGCCGAGCCGAAGGCCTCGATCGTGACATAGCCCTGGTAGCCCGACTTCTTCAGCCCGTCCCAGAACGAGGCCCACTGCACCTGGCCCGTGCCGGGCGTCCCCCGGTCGTTCTCCGAGACGTGGACATGGATCGTCTCCGAGGCACACGAGAGGATGGCCGCGGTCTGGTCCTTCTCCTCGATGTGGGCGTGGAAGCTGTCGTACATCATCTTGCAGGACGGATGATTCACGGCCTTGACGAACTTCACCGCCTGCGCGGCGGTCGTCAGGAAGTAGATCTCGAAGCGGTTCAGGTACTCGATCGCCATCCGGATGCCCCGTGCCTGGGCCTCCTCGGCGGCGCGCTGGAGCGTCTCGACGCCGTACTTGAACTCATCCTCGGTCGGGCCGGTCCCCGAGAACTGGCCGATGGCCGAATGGAGCGGGCCGCAGAGGATCTCGCAGCCGAACTGCTGCCCGCACTCCATCGCCCGGTCGAGGTGGGCCACCGCGGCGTCGCGGATCTTCGGGTCCGGCGAGATCGGGTTCGAGTCCGGCCCCATCACCGTCACCGCCGTGGCCGAGAGCCCCAGGCCCTGGAGCCGCTTCCCCAGCCGCTGATACGGCGCCAGGTCGCTGGTGTTGAAGATCGGGACCTCGACCGCATCGAACCCGAGTCCCTTGATCTGGTCGAGGATCGGATCCTGGGCCTCGCTGACGTGGTCGGTCCAGAGGAGGAGGTTCATGCCGGTTTTCATAGTTGATTCCCTTTGGTTCTCATGCTTCCGAGAGCTGAATGTCATTCGTCCGGATCTCGTACCCGAGTCTGCTTGCGATGGCTGCGATAAGGCAGTCGCCGAAGTCACGCGGCATCCCGTCGCCGCGAACCCAGGAAGCTCTCCGCTGTGCATCCAGCAAATCGGCCTGGGTGACAACCCCGCGGTCGACGACTTCGAACTGCTCCAGGTATGCGCGGTAGAGCTCCAGTTCATGACCGTCTCGAGCGCCGCACAGGAACTCGATCACGACGGGCGTGAACACCGCGGAGGTGCCCTCGAGCGAGATGAGCCTGCGGGCCCACTTCGCCGCGTCGTCCCTGGAATATCGGGTTAGGGAACCCTTGCACGAGCGACACCAGTGATTGATCAGACGATTCGTGTCGAGCACCCTCAAGCGGTTCATGACGGTCTATCGGAGCGCCGGAGTCAGTGGACGGAGTTGGGCGAGATACTCGCTGAAGCGATCAGCAATTTCTTGCATCGAATGGGAAAGCTGCGGCCCCTTAATTCGCCGGATCGACGAGCAGACGTAATTCACGACGAGATCCTCTTTCTGACCTTGCCCTGCCGGGGCGAGAGTCTTCGGGAACAGAACCGGTGAATCGTCGTCCGTGCCAGCCTTGATTTCCTGAGCGAACTCCTCCAGTCCCTCGATCAACGCGTCGCGATTCTTGAGGAACCAGCCCCGTGCGGATTCGGCATCCCTCGGTAGGTCTTCCCCCTGACATCGAATATCGACGAACCAAAGAAGTGCCGGGCCGAGGGGGTCGTCTTCCCGATCGGCTGGCCCCGGTTCGCTGTGGCTCAGGAGGAGCGTCTCGCCGTCAAGCTCGACTCCCATGCGGATTCCCCCGTCATGGCGAGCCTGGCGAAAGAATGTAAGCTCATGCATCATTCTGCTCCCGTCCCGGGGCCCTTCCCCTGGCCACAGCGGGTTGACAAGTTAGACCGGCACCACCGTCTCCCACTTCTGGTGTTCGGCCGAGTCGAGGACCGCGTCGCAGACGGCCTGGGTGGCCAGGGCGTCGCGGAAGGTCGGCGGGGTGGGCTCGCCGTTGGCCAGGTTGCTCAAGAAGTCGGCGACCTGGTGGACGAAGGTGTGCTCGTAGCCGATCTGGAGGCCCGGCACCCACCACTGCTTCATGTACGGCATGTCGCCGTCGGTCACGTGCACCGACCGCCAGCCACGGACGAGCGAGTCGTCGCGATGATCGAAGTACTCCAGACGGTGCAGGTCGTGGAGGTCCCACTTCAGCGAGGCCTTCTCGCCGTTGACCTCGAAGGTGTAGAGCGCCTTGTGGCCCCGGGCGTAGCGGGTCGATTCGAACAGGCCGAGCGAGCCATTGTCGAAGCGGCAGAGGAAGGCGCAGGCGTCGTCGATGCCCACCGGCTCGACCTTGCCCGTCAGGTTGTGCTTCCGCTCCTTCACGAACGTCTCGGTCATGGCGCACACCGAGTTGATGTGGCCGTTGAGCCAAAGCGCCGTGTCGATGCAGTGGGCCAGCAGGTCGCCGGTGACGCCCGAGCCCGCGGCGGCCACGTCCAGCCGCCAGAGCGCCGTGCCGCCCTGGGGCAGGTCGGCGGAGATCGTCCAGTCCTGGAGGAAATTGGCGCGGTAGTGGAAGATCCGGCCCAGGCGGCCCTCCTCGATCAGTTTCTTGGCCAGCGTGACGGCCGGCACGCGGCGGTAGTTGTACCAGACGGTGTTGGGAACGCCGGCCTTCTCGATGGCGTCGACCATCTTGTGGCCCTCGACCAGGTTCATCGAGAGCGGCTTCTCGCAGAGGACCATCTTGCCGGCCTGGGCCGCCGCGATCGCGATCTCGGCGTGCGTATTGTTGGGCGTGCAGATGTCGATCGCGTCGATATCCTTCCGCTCGATCAGCTTCCGCCAGTCGGTCTCGGACGACTCGTAGCCCCACTGCTCGGCGAACTTCCGGGCGTTCTCGGCGGACCGCCCGCAGACCGACTTGAGGACCGGCCGGTAGGGGACGTCGAAGAAGTCGTTGACGCGCTTGTAGGCGTTGGAATGAGTCCGGCCCATGAAGCCGTAGCCCACGAGGCCGATGTTCAGGGGTTTCTGCTGCGCCATGGGAATTTCCAGTCGAGTGCCGGGTTGTTGGGGAGTCGCGCCTGCGGCACGAGCCGCCGTGCGGGCCTGGTCAATCGAGTGTCTGGGGACGGTGAGAGCCTCGCACAAGGCCTGGACGATCGGGGTTACCCATTCCAGCCGTGGGCGTCGCGGACCTGCACCATCGCGGCGAGGATGTTGTTCCAGGTCTCCGGCCGCATCATGACCTCGTTGGGGAACATGCAGCCGTCCCAGCAGATGTGCTTGAACTTGCGGGTCAGCTTGCCGTTCTCGTCGCGGAGCCAGAATCCGGCGTGGTGCGGGATGTCCAGCTTGCCGTTGGGGTCGTTGGCGAGGCAGTGGCGGCCCGTGTGGTCGTGCGAGCCGGAGCCGAAGACCGTGGCGTCGTTCTGGGCGACGTGGAAGTCGATCGTCCAGGGACGCAGGGCCGACGTCAGGGTCTTGAGCGCGGCGTCGAGCGCGGCGTGGTCCTTCCACTGGAAGTCCTTGGGGAGGATCCGGTCCTCGGGGCATTCTCCCCAGCGTGTAGAGCAGCGT
This sequence comes from Isosphaeraceae bacterium, assembly GCA_046349995.1. Classification (GTDB taxonomy): domain Bacteria; phylum Planctomycetota; class Planctomycetia; order Isosphaerales; family Isosphaeraceae; genus Aquisphaera. Next base: position 46,970 of record JAXMBE010000059.1, read on the forward strand.
GTGGGCCATGTCCGCCTGGAATCCGACCGTCTCGGGCTCGCCCACCCGCTCCAGGAGGTCGACCATGGTCCGCCAGGAGTGCATGCCGCCCCGCAGATCTCACCCTCAGCGGCCAGCTTCTCGCCGTGGTCGCGGGCGATGGCCCCGGCCTGCCTGCAACGTCTCGGCGATCTTCTTCTGGTTGCCCTCCGGGTCGGCGAACCAGTCGTTCGGGCTGCACGCCGAGTCGAACCGCACGACGCCGTAGGGCCGCGCCCCCCAGCTCGCGCAACCGCTTGGCGATCCGCATCCCTGCGGACCTGCTCCAGGAACTTCTTCCGGCCCTCCCTCGTCCATGGCCGAGCCGCCGCCGGTCGGCTCCCCACCGGGGCCACGACCGACCCGATCACCAGGCCGCGGGACGTCGACTTGTCGGCCAGCGACTTGATCTCATCATCGCTGGCGTCGATGTTGATATGCGGGAGATAGAGGAAGAGGTCGAAGCCGTCGAACTTCGCGTCGTCGCAGCGGGCCGCGGCGGTCAGGTCGAGCATCGTGTCCAGGTCGATGCAGGGCTCGGCCCCCTCGCCCCCCTTGCCCACCACGCCCGGCCAGGCGGCATTGTGAAGCTTGGGATAGGTGTGAGCGTGACTGCCATTCATGGGATTCGCCTCGAGAAGGGAGAGTGATCAGGTCTTCGATCGCCGTTTCAGGCCATGCCGGTCCGGCCCAGCTTCCACCAGTCCTGGTCCGCGTCGAGAGCGTCTCGCGCGCCCGTGCCGCCTCCACGAAGCCGACCCTGGGGACCTCACGGAAGCGGAGCGGCAGCCAGGGGTCGCCGCCGGAGCCGAGGAAATACAGGTCGCCCGAGCCGTCGGGGTTCTCGAACCGGCGGGTGTCAGCGACCTCGCCGCGGCGGAGCGACCAGGCGGAAGCCTCCCCGTGGCCGACTCGATCCGGGCCACGATGAAGCGCGATGATCGGTCACCGCGTAGACCAGCCGGGAGAGCTCCCGCCTCGCCAGCCAGCGACGGAGGACCAGGCCGGCCTGATGGGCGAGGATCATCCCCCCCAGCACGGCCGGCGCCAGCCCGAAGACCAGGGCCAGGGTCCGCCAGTCCGACCACGCCTGGCCGACCAGCCCGAACATGGCGGCCAGCGAGAACCCGCTCAGCCCGGCCACCACCGAGACGAAGACCGCCGGCACCAGCGGGATGGGCTTCGCCCGTGGCAGCGACGGCCGGTCGGCCCAGAGCAGATACTCGGTCGGGTCGAGCTCCGCCTTGACCATCCCGATCAGCCCCTCCTCGGGCGGCTCGCCGAACTCGTCGGGGTCTTCCCAGCCAGGTTCTCGCATCGTCAGCCCTCGTCTCGCCGCCCGCGGGATCGGCCTACACCTCTTCCAGCCGTCGAGTCGCCTTGTCGCGGAGACGCTCCTGCAGGAAGTCGATCTCGCGCGGGCCACCGACGGACGCGAGCCCGTGAGCCGGCGATACTCCTCGACGGCCTCGGGGATGCGCCCCGCCTGGACCATCGAGATCACCGACTCCGGCACGTGATCGTCGTGGCCGATCCCCATGTTCGTGAGGATCAGGTCGACCTTCCGCTCCAGCCGGTCCGAGCTGCCAGTCCAGGTCGCCCCCGTCGCCGAGCGGGACAGGGCGAAGATGACCAGGACGCTGAACAGCCCGCCCAGGACCAGGACAACCGCGACCAGGACGACAAGCCAGTAGACCATGCCCCGAGGCTCCGCTGCCGAGACGACTCCCCGGGAGCCGCCCCGGGGCCGTTCCCCGGGGAGGTCGGGAGGACTTCCTTCGCAAGGATGCTGGCGGCTTGCCGGCCTTGCGGTGGTCGCCGACCGCCGGCAGGTTGCCGTGCGTGTCGGGTCCGAAGTACCGCAGGCTCACGAACGGCTCGCTGCCGGTGTTCTTGAAGCTGACGCCCTCGCCCGCCCGCTTGGCGGTGACGAACACCTCGTCCTTGGTCACCTCGCCGAAGCGGATGAAGTTCGGGCTGTCCACGTCAAGCGCGCCGATCATCCCGCTCCCCTGCACGACGATCAGGCCGTAGGCGCCCGGATCCTTGATCGTGGTCGAACGGCCCGGGAGGACGGTCAGCTCGCAGGCACTGAACAGTTGCTTGCCGTTCACGGTGCCGTAGACGATCCACCTGTCCACGAAGCCCTCGTCCTCGCTCCCGGAGCGGACGATCGGCTCGAGATAGTTGTTGGCCTTGAACTCGGGATCGACGTTCTTCTCCCAGTCGAGCTGGTTGACGAGGTAATCGAGATCGTGCTGGTACTGCTCGGGCACGTCCTTGACGAGCAATTCCCAGGGGACGCGCCGGCCCTCGACCATCGACTGGTACATGCCGAAGACGTCGGAGCCCCACTGGGGTTCGTAGGTCACCAGCGAGCCGGGGGCGTGCAGCACGTCCGGCGGGACCAGCCAGCCGGTGCCGGGCTTGAGGCGGTACGCCTTGGACAGGTCGAGGATCCCGTTGTCCCCCTCGTTCCACCGCTCCAGGCAGCGGCGCAGCTCGTCCTTGCTCGTCCCCGGCTCCAGCCCGAAGAAGGTGTAGGGGAAGTTGTTGCCCGTCCAGTTGAGCTGGGGCGGGAAGTAGTAGCTCTCCGGCTTGCCCTCGCGGCCCAGGAGCGCCGCCTGCTCCTGGTTCTGGTGCATGTGGTGCGGGATCGGGCCGAGGTTGTCGAAGAACTTGCTGTAGACGGGCCACTTCTTGTAGGTGTCCCAGAGCTTGGCCCCGATCATCTCCGCCCCGTTCAGCTCGATGGCCTCGCGGAGGGTGAACTTGCCGCCGCCGTGGACGACGTAGCTGAGGCCCTCGTCCGGCGGGGCACCCTCGTTGGCAGCCGGCGTGGTGGAGGCGAACCAGCGCTCGTCGATTCCGCCGCGGTGCGTGCCGAGGGCGTAGAGATCCTCGCGCGAGAGCTTCAGCCGGCCCCCCGGCATCAGGAACGACCGGGGCACCCAGTTGGGCGCCAGCCGCAGGATCCCCTCGCCCGCATCGAGCGCCGCGCGGATCCGCGCGGCCAGATTCTGATCGCTCATCCTGTCTCCCCCGACTGTCGTCATCGAAACCGACACGAACACCGTAACGCGTCGACCGGGCCGATTCGCCTCACACGCTTCCCCAGGCCGCTCGACGCTCGCGCTTGGCTCGATTGTTTTTATGGCCCGTCGGTCCCCGTTGCAAGCCGCTACCCCCCGGGCCCGGGCCGCCCGCGGCAACGCTCCTATTGTGTCCTCTACAACGAGGATGCGAAACCCCCGGGTACCGACGCGGGAAGGGTCGGAAGGGGTGTGGCGTCCTCGGAAGCCGCCGACCTCAAACCGGGATGCTCTCCGGCCGGGCCGGGGCCGTGGCGCGTCGCGGAAGAAATCGATCACGCCTTTCAGGATCTCGTCGAGCGACTTCCGGGGGCGATAGCCGATCAGGGCTCCGATCTTCGCAATGTCCGGCACTCGCCGCGGCATGTCCTCGAAGCCCTCGCCGTAGGCCTGCTCGTAGGGGACGCGGACGACGTCCGAGGCCGAGCCGGTCGCGCCTTGACCCGCTCGGCCAGGGCGAGGATGGTGACCTCCTCGTTCGAGCCGATGTTGAAGACCTCCCCCACGGCGCCCGGATGATCGATCAGTCCGATGAGCGCCGAGACGACGTCGCTGACGTCGGTGAAGCAGCGCGACTGGGAGCCGTCCCCGAAGATGGTGATCGGCCGATCCGTCAGGGCCTGCTTGATGAACGTGGGCACGACCATGCCGTACTGCCCGGTCTGTCGGGGCCCGACCGTGTTGAACAGCCGGACGATGATCGTGGGCAGCTTCCGCTCCCGCCAGTAGGCCAGGGCCAGGAACTCGTCGATCGCCTTGGAGCAGGCGTAGCTCCACCGGCCCTTGGACGTCGGCCCGAGTACCAGGCAGCCGTCCTCTCGGAAGGGGACATCCGCGCTCAGGCCGTAGACCTCCGATGTCGAGGCGATCAGCACCTTCTTCTTCTTCTTGTTCGCCGCCGCCAGGACGACCTCGGTGCCGTGGACGTTCGTCTCGATCGTCCGCACCGGGCTCTCGACGATCAGGCGGACCCCGACGGCAGCGGCCAGGTGGCAGACCACGTCGCACTGGTCCACCAGCTCGGCCACGGTGGGCGCATGGTGCACGCTCTCGATCGTGTAATGGAACCGAGGGTGCCCGCGAAGGTGGCGGATGTTGTCGATGCTGCCCGTCGACAGGTCGTCGAGCACGTAGACCTCGTCGCCCCGGGCCAGGCAGGCGTCCGATAAGTGCGATCCGATGAACCCCGCCCCGCCCGTGATCAGCACCCGCATCGGCCTGAATCCCCTCCCCGAAGTTCTCGCCCGGAACCGGGAAGCGATTCTAGCGGATCGGCCGCCCGGTGTCGCCTGGACGGCGAAAGGGGGAGCCAGGGAGCATGACTTCGGCGTTGTCGAGCAACCACGGCTGGACGCCGGAGCCCGGGCGCGGAGCCCGCAGGCTCTTCCAGTCCGGCCCACCAGACGGCGCCGCTACGGTACGGCGGAGGCGCCTCGCTCCCCCTCACCTACGTGTCCGCCCCACCGGCACCGCGGAGCGAACGCACCTGAAGCGCTGTCCAGACCCGGCGTTCAGCCGCGTCTCCCGGCAGCTCCGGGGCATCGCCGTAGATCGCGTTGAGACGTTCGGTGACGGCCCCGCGCTCCTGCTCCGAGAGGAAGCGGGCGAGGGCGGTGGCGTAGAGCTTGCTTCGCGAGACACCGAGCCGCTTGGCCAGCGCCTCCGCCGCCGCGAACAGCTCGTCGGGCAGCGAGATGGCAGTCTTCATACCCGGAGTATGCCTTGAGCTATACCTCCCGTCCAGGCCGCCGAATCACCAGGCTCACCTGCACCGGCCCGCCGAGGTCGGAGCGAAGGGAACATTACGATCGCTGGTGGACCGAAGAATCCGGGACGGATCCTGCGTTCAATCTGACCTTGGGTCCAGGAATGACTTGAGATAGGGACTGAGGTAATCTCGCCTAAATCGCCTATCCATCGTTAAGCAATAGGAATGTCACCTTCGCTCGCTCCCCAGGTGGCGGATGTTGTCGATGCTGCCGGTCGAGAGGTCGTCGAGCACGTAGACCTCGTCGCCCCGGGCCAGGCAGGCGTCCGACAAGTGCGACCCGATGAACCCCGCCCCGCCCGTGATCAGCACCCGCATCGGCCTGAATCCCCGCCCCGAAGTTCTCGCCCGGAACCGGGAATTGATTCTAGCCGATCGGCCGCCCGGTGTCGCCTGGGCGCGGATCTGGGAAACGAGCCCACATCTCGATTGCTCCCAGACGACTGGAATCCGGGAAGGCTCCCTCCTGTTCGAACTCCGGGCCGCGAGATGAGTCATGGACGAGCGATCGAAGAGCCCTTCCAGCCTTCGCTGCTGACGGAGACCGATCCGGATGCCTACGAAACCTCCATCATCGGTCGCGTCCTCGCGGGCGGGAGCTCCCGCCCCTCCTGCCGGAAGTGATCGATGATCTCCTGAACGACCTCGTTCAGTTCCCCGGTACACCTCGACCGGATCGTCGCCGTGGATCCCGGTGATGAGGTCGGGGCACTTGCCGATGTAGATTTGGTCCTCGTCGCTCCACTCCACCCAGCGGTGATAGGCGTCGATCGGCTTCATCGGCTGACCTCCTCGATGGCCCGTTTCACCTGCCGTCAGCCGGGTTCTAAACACGGCGATACATCATTAGAGCGCCAGTTCTCCCGCTCTCCACATCTCAATCAATCCGGCCACCGTCGGCGCAAGGTAAGTGAACTCATTGTCGATCAGAGAGTAGCTCCAGAGGCCCGGTTCCCCCCGTCGGTATCCCCAGGGGATGCCATCGACGCCCGGCCCGCCGACGACGAACAGCCCGATGTCGTCGAGCACCTTGGCCTCCCAGGCGGGCACGATCACCATGTACTGCGAATTCTCACACCAGAAGCCTCGGCCAGACCACTCCGATGCCAGGTAGTCTGCACATGGAAAGTTGATCCAGGCGAACTCGTTCGGCAGGGTGGATCGGAGGCATAGGAAGCGGCGCCGGGCGATTTCTTCGGCCTCTTCCGG
>JAXMBE010000060.1:0-53072 GCA_046349995.1 Isosphaeraceae bacterium
CGCGCCTTCACCCTGATCGAATTGCTGGTGGTGATCGCCATCATCGCCGTCCTCATCGCGCTTTTGCTCCCGGCCGTGCAGGCCGCCCGCGAGGCCGCCCGGCGCGCCCAGTGCACGAACAACCTGAAGCAGATCGGCCTGGCGCTGCACAACTACGCGGACGTCCACGGCCGGTTCCCGATCGGCCGGGGCACCCGGCCGGCCCGGCCCTATGACGTCACCTCGCGGTACAACTACTCGCCGTTCGCCATGCTCCTGCCGTTCCTGGAGCAGGGGCCGATCTTCTCGGCGATCAACTTCAGCCTGACGATGACGGTCCAGGACGGGAACTCGACCGCCCAGGCCGCCGCCATCGCGTCGTACCTCTGCCCGTCGGATAGCCAGGCGACCCCGGTCGGCTGGGGGGGGACGAACTACCGGTTCAACGAGGGCTCGAACATCCTCTACGCCCACGCCGAGACGGACGCGGCCGGGCTGAACAACGCCCTGCCGGCCCCGAACGGGCCGTTCTTCGCCGAGCGGTCCATCCGGCTCAGCGAGATCACCGACGGCCTGAGCAACACGGCCGCCGCCTCCGAGAAGCTGCTGGGCGACTTCAACCAGGGCATCCCGACGATCCGTCGCGACGTGTACAACGCCCCCTCGCCCCCGATGCCGGCCACGATCGACGAGGCCGTCCAGCGCTGCGAGGCGATGGACAACCAGAGCGTCGACGCGAACGGCGAGTCGGGCGGCGGCGCCCCCTGGATGGACGGATTCCTCCACACGTCGATCTACAAGCACGCGTCCACGCCCAACAAGAAGTCCTGCTACTTCCGGCCGGTCCGGCTGGTCATGTCGGCGAGCAGCCTCCACCCCGGCGGCGTCAACGTCGGGTTCTGCGACGGCTCGGTCCGGTTCGTCAAGGACACGGTCGACCGCAGGGCCTGGTGGGCCATCGGCTCGATGAACGGCGGCGAGGTCGTCTCCGCCGATTCCTACTAACCGCGGCCCAACGCCGAGAGGAGGTCGACCGATGCCGTTCGCGCCATTCCGATCAACCCGCCGGGCGACCCCGCGCGTCGCCCTGGCCGTCGGCCTGCTCTGCCTGGCCGGCTGCGGCCAGACCCCGGCGCCGACCGCCGCGGACGAGTCCGAGGCCCGGAAGACGCTCGACCAGGCGCTGGCCGCCTGGCAGCAGGGCCAGACCATCGAGGCCCTGAAGCAGGCGAGCCCTTCCATCGTGGTCTCGGACCCGAACTGGCAGCAGGGGGATGCGCTGACGAAGTACGAGGTCGTCGGCGCCGGCAAGCCGTCCGGGGCCGAGCGGGAGTTCACCGTCAGGCTCTGGCTGGCCCCCCCGAAGGCGAATCCGAAGGCCAAGGAGAAGAAGACCGAGGTCGCGTACAAGGTGGGCACCGACCCGATCCTGACCGTCTTCCGGGCCCTCTTCTGACGTCAAATCCCGAGGCGCCGCGCCCCCCCGGCGCCTCGGATCTCCCCGATCTCTTGCCCCAAGGAAGGCGGATTCATGACGAAGATGCTCCGGCTCTTCACGATGGCGCTTGGCCCTCGGGCCGGCGGCGGCCCTCGCCGAGGGCCCGCCGGGGCGGGCTTCCTCGCCCGCCGAGAACCGGCCGGCCGCGGCTCTCGCGAGCGCCGACGATCGCGAGCCTGGCAGTACCTCCCGAAGGCCGAGCGCGGCGCCGGTCGGCCCTGCCGGCCTGGGCACGCGCGCCCTGGCCGGGCCCTTGCCCCGCACCACGGCGGCCATGCTGGAGCTCGACTGGCTCCACCGGGCCACGAACCCGATCGGCCCGATGCTCCGGGCCGCCATGCGGTGGGTCGCCGCCGACGCCAATCGCTGCGCCTACTCCCTGGCCGCCGCCGAGTTTGACCTCCGCCGGGCGGGGGCCGACGACCGCTGGCTCGAGGACCTGAAGGCGGGGCCGGATCGCTGGCCGGCCGGGGATCGGCCCGCCCTCGCCTTCGCCAGGCAGATGACCGTCAACGCGAAGGCCGTCACCGACGCCCAGGTCGCCGCGCTCCGCGAGGCCTACGGCGAGGAGAAGCTCGTGGCGATGGTCCTGCTGCTGGCCCACGCCAACTTCCAGGACGGATCCTCCTGTCGCTGGGCGTCCTCCCCGAGGAGGGCGGTCCGAAGCCGCCGCTCAACTGCCGGTTCTCCCGCGAGAAGGTGACGCTGGAGGTCCCGCGCGCGCCCGGCCGGAGGATCGCCAGGGGCCGGACGTGCCGGAGTTCGTGGATGACCCGGCCTGGGCCGGCGTCGGGTTCGAGGCGCTCCAGGCGGGCCTGGACACCCAGCGGTCCAACGGCGGCCGGATCCGCGTCCCCTCGTTCCGAGGAGTACATGACGGGCTCCCGGCCGGGAATGACCCCCCGGCCCAAGGCGCCGGTGAAGATCAAGTGGAGCCTCGTCTGCATGACGTACCAGCCCACCCTCGCCGCCGGCTGGTCGGCCTGCACGAACACCTTCCGCGAGGGAGGCGAAGCGAGACCGGGTCTTCGAGGAGAGCCTCTTCTGGGTCGTCACGCGCGCACGATCGACTGCTTCTACTGAATGGGGCATTGCGAAATGCTGCTCGCGGTCGCGGGCCTCGACAAGAATGCCCTGGAAGCACGAACCCGTCTCCTCGCCTCCGGCGATGGTCGTCCCTGCCTCGCTGGGATCGCGCGGCCTTCTTCTTCGCCCGGAAACTCTCCCGGACCCCTGGGCGATCGACGACGCCGACCGGGCCGGCCTGGTCGCCGCTTCGGCCGGAACGGGCCGTCGACGTCCTCTGGTGGGCCAGCCGTTGCCACTACATGACCCGCGTCGCCGACGCCTTCCAGCTCCCCCTCGAACGGGAGAACGTGTTCGAGTTCATGAGGCCACCCCCGCCGAGGAAAATGACGAGACTCGACTCGACCGGCGGGATCGCCGAGCGTTCGAGAAGCGATCCCGCCGGGTGCGGCGACGGATGCCGCCCTCCCATCGCAACCCGAAGCGTGAGCGAGGCATCTCCACCTCGGCCCCGACCCCGCCCGGGCACTCGGTACCGCGGCGCCGGCGGTCCCGAGCGAGCCGCCCGCCACCGGGACCGGGACGCTCCGGGTACCGTCGAACCGTCGGGCCGCCGGGCGTGAGTCGCCTCGCTCACGCTTCGGGTTGGCGTCGGGAGAACCGACCTGGCCGAAGGGTCTGGGTGGCTGTGGTCTCGGCACGAGACCACGGTGAGGGCTGGGGACCCGGGCGCGCCCCGGGTGCGGTCGTGCCGGGTGGGTGCCGAATGCCTCGCTCACGCTTCGGGTTGGGATGTCAGACTTCGACACCTCCATCGCGGATTCCAGACGGTACCGGCGCGCCCACCCATGTCCCTGCACCGCACACCCGCGCCCCGGGAAATGAGGGGACGGAGCGCGATACCAACCGGCGGGGCGGGGTTTCATGGGGCAGGGGGGGAATCGGTTCCGGTCCGGAGAGGTTTCGGATGATGACGCGCAGGGGCATCGCAGGGTGGACCATCGCGGTCGTTGTGTGGCAGGTCCCGTCCGGGCTCTCGCCGAGGAGCGCCGACCGCCGCGAGGTGGCCTATGTCGCGGGGGGACGCCCCGGCAACGGCTGGACGTCCACGCGCCGGCCGAGGGGGAGAAGCACCCGGTCGTCGTCTGGATCCACGGCGGCGGCTGGCAGATCGGCGACAAGGCGAATCTGTACGCGGCCCTCGGCGCTCAACGCGAAGGGCTACGTCCTGGTCAGCGTCAACTACCGGCTCCATCCCGAGGCCGACTTCAAGGCCCAGGCCGGCGACATCGCCCGGGCCGTCCGCTGGGTCCGCGAGCACGCCGGCGAGTTCGGCGGCGACCCGGATCGGATCGTCCTGATGGGCCACAGCGCCGGGGCCCACCTCGCGGCCCTGGTCGGCATCGACGGCCGGTACCTCCAGGCCGAGGGGTTGTCGCCGAGGAACCTCTCCGGCGTCATCCTGCTGGACGGGGCCGGCTACGACATCCCCGCTCAGATCGAGCAGGCCCCCTTGCCCCGGATGAAGACGCTCTACACGACCGTCTTCGGCGACGACCCGGCCGGGCAGGAGGGCGTCGCCGTCCGGCAGGTCGCCAGGGACCAGGGGATCCCCGTTCCTGATCCTCCGTCGCCCGCCGCCGCGATTCGAAGCGCTCCAGTCCGAGGGGCTGGCCCGGGCACCGCGACGCGGGGGTCCCGGCCAGGGTGGTCCCCGCCGAGGGCAAGACGCACGCCACGATCAACCGCGAACTCGGCGACCCCGGCGACGCGCCCACCGAGGAGGTCTTCGGTTCCTCCAGGAACGGCCGGATCTCCCGCGAGCCGATGAGCTATAGCTCAAATCGGTTGTGTTGCCGGCCTCCCGTGTCTACGCCCCGGCGGCTCCGTCATCCCTCACTGGTGCTTGCCCGCATTGAGTTGCATTCGGAGGATTCTGACTTTCCCGAGATTTCGTACGCAGAGCTTTCTCTGGCCGAGTGCCGATTAACCCGCGCGTTCGGCTTCGTGTTCTGCAGCGGCCCAGTCAATCGCATTGAACCGCCGACGAAGTGCGGGTAGGTGCCCGCGGTTAATCCAGCCCACGAAGCCGATCTTACCGTTGATCTGATCCTTCGTTGCATAATCGCCGAGGGGTTCCTCGCCGCGTGCGAGTCGCTCGGCGGTTTTTCAAGGGAGCCTCGCAAGTCGTCTATGTAACGCTTCTGGACGTCGAGGCGACCACGCTTGTTCCGCAATCCCGTGATCGATACATCGGTTTCAAAAAGCCTCTTGAGCTGCTGCTTCATTTTATTCATAGAGAAGCCATGGCATTTTAATATTTCGGTAACCAATCACTCGGTGGCACCAGAGGCGATGTCGTACTTGCCCGAGATTGTAATGTCGTCAACGAATCTTGTGTAAATTAAATCGTGTTTAATGCACATGCCGCGGATTCTGTGGTCGACCTTCTCCAAGATGCAGTCTGCGAGGATTGGGCTGGTGATGAGGCCAAGAGCAAGGTGGTGCTCAGTGCAGAGTTGTGTGAGGAGCCGGGCTACATCGGGGAGCACCCGGGTGTTGGGTGTAGAGATCGTAAGCCGGGTGTAACGAATGCTCGGATAAAAGTTCGCTATATCGCAAGCAAAACAAAATACGACTTTAAGTGAGGCTCGACGTTTGTCTTTATGCTCCGCCCTTTGATGCCACCATGGCTGTGTATTGAAGGTCGATGGCGCGGGCGAAAGAAGATGGGTGTGTAGGTTGTCCTGGATCCCGCGGAGGGCGCCGGTGACGCAGATAACCTCACGATCCTGTTTGCCAGGGCTGCGGCCTTGCACGATTATCTTCTTTATGTATTGATCTTTGGAGCAGGCGACCCAGTGCAGTTTCTTCACCGATGTGCGGAGTGCAGCAGCGAGGTGTTCGACGCTCCGGAGGTTAAGCATTAGTTCGTCTCAACTCTGCGGTATCGCGCTACGGCCTCCTCGATCCGTTCCTTCCATGCCTGAGCGAGTCGTTCTGCGGGTTCCCTCATCGCCCTAGGCAGTGCGGCTGGGTCCCCGTGTAGGCACCAGGCCGCGACGTAGAGGTCGATCCCGAAAAGTTCCTGGAAGCGTTCAAGCAAGGCTGGTGAAGGGTATGCCTTGTTGGTTTCGTATTTGAGAGGTGCGTTGTGATATTGAGTTGATCCGCGAGTTCCTGCTGAGTCAAGCCGAGCGACTCACGTACGTGCCGGGCCGTCTTGCCGACGTAGATCGTAGCAGCCACCCGTTGCCTTTAGCGGTGAAGGAGAAGGGGAGATCAGCAGTCCGTATTGGATGCAATCAGATTCAGAGCCTTTGCGGTGAGATTGTTCGCCTTTTCAATGTCAGGCGGCTTCTTCTCAAGGGCTTCCGTAACTTGCATCCGCAACAAAATGATGTCTCCCCCATCGGCCGCACCGAGGTTTTCCTCCGTGATCGAACCCCACACCAGAAATCAATGATCTCTTGAGTCAGTCGATCAGATGAAGACCCCGCGAACTCTCCGTCTCAAGAGATTCACCGAAACTGTCACTGTCCTTGAGGCTCATCCCGAATCTCCACAATGGTAGCGGCCGAGGCCACCGTGGCGCAACAACTGCGCAACGGCTTGACCCGTCCACTCCTAACCTCCAGCTTTGCAGAAGGAGGTTCTCCGTACCCGCGAGACGTGCGGCTCGGGGTCGAAGAGGGAGGCGGTATGGGGCGTTGCAGCGTTCCGCGTGAAGCAATAACGCCGCGCCCGACCGAACCGGTTCAGGCCTGTACGTACCGACGCAGAGCGGCCGAGCCGTACGGGCAGCGCATGACAGGAGACGCGTGAGCTTGGGAGACAACGGATTGTTCGCCTGATTTATACTACGAGTTTAAATCGGCGTCAACACGGACCTCTCGGACAGTAAGTTTGCCCGTTGTTCATTATACTGTACATCCGAACAAAATGTCAAACTCGATTTTCGTCCGAGCGTACTCGGATCTTGTATCCGAGTATCGCGAGTCTCGTGTCGAGTCCCCCGCTGACTCACCCCGTTCGGGACGCCCGGAGCCGGCCGAGGAGCAGGGGGCCGACCTGGTCCAGGAGCTCTCGGAGGCGGTCCTCGGTCTCCAGGTCTTCCAGGAGCCAGGGGCCCTTCTTGCGGAGGTCGGTCAGCTCGCGGTCGAACAGGGCCTTGAGCTGGCCGGTGTCGTCGCGAAGCTCGCGGAGCAGGGCGGCCAGCTCGGCGCGGGGGCCGTCGTCGTCGAGGTCGGCGGACGCCGGGGGCGGGGTCGTCCTGGCGACGACCTTCTCGACCCAGACCCGGCCCGAGGCGACCTCGGCGGCGACCTGGCGGACCTCGGTCGACCAGTACGGCCAGTCGGCCGCCGTGACGACGTGCGCCGGGCAGGCCCCGTGGAACTCGACCCGGACCGCCAGCAGGCGGTCGTCGGCCGCCGGCAGGATCAGGCCGAGCGGTCCCGGAACCGGCAGAGCAGGTCCTCGCCGTCGGCGGCCCCGGCGGCGTCGACCTTGCAGACCTCCCAGCGCAGGACGTCGAGCCAGCGGGTCTCGGCCGTCGCCCGGCCGGCGTCGTCGACGGTCACCAGCAGGCAGCCCTTCGGGCCCGTCTCGCGGATGTTCCGCCCCTGGAGGTTCCCCGGGAAGGCGACGATCGGGTCGGCGTCGATCAGGGTCTCTCGCTTGTGGATGTGGCCGAGCGCCCAGTAGTCGTACTGGTGGTGGCGGAGGTCGGCCAGGGCGCATGGGGCGTACCGGGCGTGCCCCTCGCGCCCCTCGACCCCCGTGTGCAAAGGCCGATGTTGAACAGGCCCGGCAGCCGAGCCGGGTAGGCCAGCAGCAGGTTGTCGGTCACGGCGGCTCCGGGGTAGCTCTGCCCGTGGATGGCGACCTCGACGTCGTCGAGGGCGATCGTCTCGGCCTTCCGGTCCGGAGAGGACGTGGACATTCCCGAGCGGCCGGAGGTCCTTCGTCCATCCGGTTCGCGGCGTCGCGGTTGCCCCGGATCGGGTAGACCGGGATCTTCGCGTCGCGGAGCACAGCCATCTGCGCTTCGCGAAGAGCCCGGTGTTGTAGTCGGGCCAGTCGCCGTCGTAGAGGTCGCCGACGATCAGGACGAACGCCACGCGCTCCTCGACGGCGAGCCGGACGAGGTTCTCCAGCGCCCGACGCCCGGCCTCGCGACACTCCGAGACCGGCGCGCCCTCGTAGCGGTCCAGCCCCAGCAGCGGGCTGTCCAGGTGGATGTCGGCCGCATGCAAGAACTTGAACATCCCGCCCGTCCGTTGGTGAACGCCCGCTCCGTCGGATCAAACGTACCGATGCACGGGTCAACAGTTCGACTATCGACGCCGTCGACGGTTTTGTCCAGGCGATTTGGACGGCGGCCGGCCGTCGGGGCCCGAGCACCCTTGAGGATCGGCGGTTTGTGGTTATACTCTTGTTGAAAACCCGCGCGGCGGGCTGTTCGGGCTGCGCCGAGGGTGACGATCGGGTCGAGGAGAGGTTGCGATGCTGACGCTTCAGGGTCCCCGGCACCGTTACTGCGATGGCGTCTCCCGGCGGTCGTTCCTGAAGGTCGGCGGGATGGCGATGGCCGGGGCGAGCCTGGGGCTCCCCGAGCTGTTCCGGGCCGAGGCGGCGGCGGGCGTGGCCCGGTCGCACAAGTCGGTCATCCTGATCTATCTCTCCGGCGGGCTCTCGCACCAGGACACGTTCGACCTGAAGCCGGAGGCCCCCGAGGGCATCCGGGGCGAGTTCAAGACGATCCCGACCCGCGTGCCGGGCGTCCACTTCGGCGAGCTGCTGCCGATGCTCGCCGGCTCGATGGACAAGCTCGCGGTGATCCGGTCCGTGGTCGGCCAGCGCGACGAGCACTCCAGCTTCCAGAACATCACCGGCTTCCCGATGGACCAGTCCCGCCGGGAGGGGAAGCCGCACTTCGGGTCGGTCGTCTCGAAGGTGCAGGGGCCGGTCAACCCGGTCGTGCCGCCGTTCGTGGACCTCTTCCCGGTGATGCAGCACAAGCCGTACAACAGCCCCGACCCCGGCCACCTGGGCCTCTCGCACCGCCCGGCCCGGATGGACGGCGACGACCTGGCCCTGCTGAAGAACCAGGAGGTCGCCCCCGACCGGTTCCGGCGCCGTCGGGACCTGCTGGGCTCGTTCGACGACTTCCGCCGCCGGGTCGACAGCGCCGAGATGGGGGGGATGGACGCCTTCTATCAGCGGGCGTTCTCCGTGCTGACCTCCAGCCAGGTGGCGAACGCCCTGGACGTGACGAAGGAAGACCCCCGGCTCCGCGACCGCTACGGCATCGGCTCGCCGAAGCACCTCGGCGACGGCGCCCCGATGTGGAACGACCAGCTCCTGATCGCCCGGAGGCTGGTCGAGGCCGGGGCCCGGGTGGTGACGGTCGCCTACGGCTTCTGGGACACCCACGGCGGGAACTTCCCGCACCTGAAGCGGCACCTCCCCCTGTTCGACCAGGGCATCTCGGCCCTCGTGGAAGACATCTACGCCCGGGGGATCGACCAGGACGTGACGGTCTGCGTCTGCGGCGAGTTCGGCCGGACGCCGAAGATCAACAAGGACGGCGGCCGCGACCACTGGGCGAAGGTGAACTCGGCCCTCTTCGCCGGCGGCGGGATGAAGGTCGGCCAGGTGATCGGCTCGACCGACAAGCTCGGCGGCCAGGCGGTCTCGCGCCCGGTGCACTACCAGGACGTGATCGCGACGATCTACAAGAACCTGGGCATCGACCCCCACAGCTTCGTCCAGGACAAGACCGGCCGCCCGATGATGATCATGCCCGGCACCGCCTCCCCGATCTCGGAACTGATCTGAGCTGAGCCCAGACTCGCTGTCGGACCCCGCCCGGTTTGTCGATCGATTCCGATCCGTTTCCCCTTGCGGAACGACTTGGTGGTGTCCTACCCTGATTGAACGGCCGGACGGTTGAACCATTCCGACCATGTCCATACGTGGTCGGTCAGCTTCGCCGCCAAGCGCCGGGGACCTCTGCTGCCAGCACCCGGTCTCGTCCTTGACCCGTAGGGTCCGGACGCACCAGCAGAAGTTGTAGCTGTAGAGCGTCAGGTAGGTCATCGCCTCATGGACCTGCCAGTCCTTGCTGAACCGATAGGTCTTCCGCGCCTTGCGGGCGTTCCGGCCCCGGTCGGTCCCGTTCTGCCGCTCCACGAACGCGGTGTTCACCCGGCGGCTCGCCGCGGACTCGCCCAGCACGTCCTCCAGCGCCTCCGCCGAGCCGAAGACCTGCCGTTGATCCACCGCGACGACGCGACCGTCCTCCCGGTGCTTGTGCACCGTCGCGTAGATCACGTCGTCCGGCAACCTCGCTCGGGGACACGCGCGGCCGGCCGGCTGCGCGGCACCGGTTCAGGCACCGGCTCGCTGAAGACGCCCTCGATCGCCGTCGCATACGCGGGGTACTCGTCGCTGGTCATCAGCGGCGGCGGGTCGCAACCCGCCCGCTCCGCCACCCTCGGCGACGATCGGCGCGGGCGTTCTCCTCCGTCCGCCCCGGGGACCACCGCCAGGACGAGCTTGTGCTCCGGGTCGAAGGCGACGTGGTCCCAGTAGTCGCCGCGGTGGTCGTCGTCGGGGTCGGTGGGGTCGCGCAGTTCCTCTGCTTCTTGTAGACGAAGGCCCACTTCTCATCGAGCTGGACCTCGCGGGTCTCGGGGGAAAAGGCCACCAACTCGTCGTGGGCGGCCCTGGCGTGCTCACCGGCGAGGAGGGCGAGCCGCGTGACCGTGTCCTTGCTGACCCCGACCAGCCGAGCGGTCTCTGGACGCCGCAGCCCTCGGCCAGGTGCTCCAGGATGGCGAGGACCTTGTCGTGGGGCAGCTTGGAGTTGGAACAGCGGCGTGCCCTTGAACTCGGAGAACGCGGGCCTTGCAGGCGTTGCAGTACAAGAGGCGGTGGTTCGCCTTGCCGAAGCGGTCGCAGACAGAGAGGTTGCCAAGATTGCGCTCACCGAATCGCGGGCAATCGGCGTTCTGGCAGCAGAAGCGGCTGAGGTCATCCGTGGGCATGGGTCGTCCTGGAGCGGTCCGTCTTGGCGAGCCGGTTCCTGGACGATCAGCTTAACCATCGGTACAATCTCATTCAATAGCCGCCGGACACCACCAACGACTTCGGTCCGACGACGCTGGTCCGGCCGGAAGTCGCACGGCGCCGTCGCACCCTGATGCTACTCGACGAAATCTCCCGGCGGCTGGCACCGGACCTGGGATCTCGCACCCTATGAGCGATGCGTTGACGCCTCCACCATCGCCAGCGTTCGACGACGACTATGTGACCCAGGCGCTGGAATACGACGAGTCCTATACGTTCGACTGCAAGCGGATCAAGGGAAAACTGGACTCGGTCCTCGAAACGGTGGTCGCGTTCGCGAACAGCGAGGGCGGCACGATCGCGCTCGGACTGGAAGATCCCGACAAGGCTTCGGGCCGCGATCGCGTCTTTGGCATCCAAGAGAACCTGATGAACTGGGATGAGATTCGGCGCCTTCTCAGGAACCGGATCATAGACCCCGAAGATCTGCCTTGCCAGTTCAAGGAGATCGGCTGCACATTGAGGGACGGCGCGAGGGGATCGGTCGTCTTTCTGAGTGTCTCGAAGAGTCGGCGTATCCACTCCATCGTCGGTAATGGAACGTGGGTGAGGTTTGGGAAGAGCAACAGGCAGTTGACCGCCCCGGAGATCGTTGACCTGGGATTCGCGAGGGGGACCGCCAGCGCCGAGACCCTGCTCGAAGACATCGGCTTTGAGTTACTGGATACGGAATTCTGGCGATCCTATGCCGCGCGCAGGAGATTGACCCGCCCGATCGACCAGGCCATGTTTCACCTCGGCCTGGCGAGAAAGGACGACAGGGGACACTTACGCCCGATCCGGGCCGCTGTGCTTCTCTTCGCGGAGGAACCCTCCGGGCTCCTCGCCGGGAAGGCGTCGATCCGGATCTTCCACTACCGGGGCTCCCGGGTCGCAACCGACCCGAACACGAATCTGTTGAAACAGCCGATCTCGATCAACGGCCCGATCATCCGACAGATCCAGTTGGCCCACGATCAGGTCGTCAGCGAACTGGCCAGCGGCATCCAGAAGGGTCCCCTCGGTTTCGAAGTCGTCCAGGATTACCCGATCCGCGTGATCAACGAGGCGATCACGAACGCGGTCATTCACCGTGATTACCGATTGAACGCGGATATCCATGTCAGGATCTTCGCGGATCGCATCGAGGTGGAGAGCCCCGGACTCCTCATCGGGCCGGTCACGGTGGGGAATATCAGCCGGATCGGAACCTATGCGCGTAATCCTCATATAGTGAATCACTTGCGCGAATTTCCCACCCCGCCCAACCTCGACGCGGGCGAGGGGGTCCGCATGATGTTTGGGACGATGAAGGAGGCCGGACTCTATCCTCCCCAGTATTTCACGCGCCCCCGGATCGAGCGCGAGGCCGTCGTCGTGAACCTGCTGAACGATCACCGGCCTTCCATCTGGGAACAGGTGACCGACTATCTCGACAGGCATGGGGCCATCGGGAACGCGGAAGTCCGTGAGATCATGGGCACACCCGACACGCTCG
This sequence comes from Isosphaeraceae bacterium, assembly GCA_046349995.1. GTDB lineage: Bacteria > Planctomycetota > Planctomycetia > Isosphaerales > Isosphaeraceae > Aquisphaera. Next base: position 12,117 of record JAXMBE010000060.1, read on the forward strand.
CGGCCACCAAGAAATTGAGGGACTGGGTGAATCACGGCCTCCTGATCGTCGTAAACCCCTCTGGGGCCAAGCAGTACCGTAAATATGCCAGGCCCGATAGCGAATCTCCTGGGACCTTGTTTTCCCAGCTCTTCGGAAATCAAGAGGATGGAAAGTAGTAAGCTTCGAGCCCGCATGGACTTAGGGTTTTGTGTGTTTTCTTGTACACTGAAATCGACAGGATTTTTGACTCTGGCGATATCTCCGAACAGATCCTTCCTCCTGGCTCATCACGGTGAGAGGCCAGGAGAGAGCCAAGGGCCGGCCTGGCACCCTGACCGGTCTCGAACCCGGAACAACGTCCCGGAGAGACTCGCCATGCGGAACATCCACCTCTCCGTCCTGATCCTCGCGGTCCTAGCCTTTCCGGGCGGGTCGGGAAGGGCCGACGAGCCGGGGCGGAAGGGGGCGGCTGTTCTTCACGTCGGCGGGGAAGACGGGGGGATCGTCCGGGCCGACGGGCGCGAACTCCGATACCTGGAGTTCGACGTCCCGGGGCAGGCGACCTGGCAGCCGGGGCCGATCTTCCCCGACGGCCGTCGCGTGGTGTTCCTCAGCATGGGCCCTGCCGCGACGGGCCCGGGCGGCCCTTCGAAGAGTTCTTACACGCAAACCCCGACGCACCTCTGGATCCATGACCTCCGGACGGGCTCGCTGGAGGGAGATCGCCGCCGCGACCGGATCGCCCCTTCGAGACCCCGGCCCTGCTGGTCGGCGAGGATCGCATCCTCGTCCAGGTCGTCAAGGACAGGGTCGGGGCGTCGTCAAAAGCATGCGGCTCGACGGGACCGACGCGCGCGACTTCACCAAATCCGCGAGAGGCCTGCTGTACGGGTTCAGCCTCAGCCCCGACGGCAAGCGGGTGGGTTCCACCTCGCCGGGCCGGAGGGATACCAGGCCTCACCAGCGACCCCGACGGCGGCCGCCGGCACAAGGTCGCTGGGTGCCCGGGCATCTCTACTTCGGGACGAGCTGGTCGCCCGACGGCGCCTGGGTCGCCTACGTCGACTGCCGGCCGGCCGACGACCCCGGGCACGACTGGGCCGGACGTCCGCGTCGGCCGGCCGGACGGCTCGAACACCGCGTCCTGACTCGCGACGGCCTTCTGGTTCGCCGCGACCTACGGACCGGCCGATGCCCACGGCGGCGGGTCGAACATCCCTCTGGACCTCCGACGGGCGCGATCCTCTTCCCCCAGGCGGACCCCGGCGCGGGTGCCCTGGGCCTACCGCGTCGGCCAGCCGGATCAGGATCACTTCAACCGTGAATTCCCTGCCGAAGGAGGCACGCGGGGGCGTCGATCGCCAGGGTCGACCCGGCCACCGGGCGCGATCGTCGACATCAACCCCCGCGAAGGCGTCTGGGACTTCCGCTCGCCTGGCCCGACGGCAAGTCGATCGCGTTCTGCCGGGCGGCCACCGGCGAGCGTCGACGCCTGGGTCGCCGACGCCGACGGCAAGAACGCCGCCCCGGTCACGAAGGGGTTCCGGGACCGTGGCGCGGATCACCCGCGCTGGCTGGCGGACTGATCGGCTCCGGTCCGGTTCGCCCCGTCCGACCATTGTGACCGGCCCTGGCAGCGGGTATCGTCCATCCCGGTCCCGCCAGGAACCCGACCGCCACCCAGGACATCGCCATGTCGCACGCCGAGGCCGATCCGCCGCGGACCTCCTCACCCTGGTATGCCGAGGTGACGCCGGGGCAGTGGCTCGTCCTGGCGATCGCGTCGGCGGGCTGGGCGTTCGACACCTTCGAGGGGCAGGTCTTCAACATCACCCGGAACCAGCTGCTGGCCGACCTGCTCGGTACGCAAGGGGCTCGGGCGAGGTCAAGCGATGGGGGGACCTCTTCCTCGCGATCTTCCTGGCCGGCGGGACGGCCGGCGGCCTCCTCTTCGGCACCCTGGCCGACCGGTTCGGCCGCAAGCCGATCATGTCGCTGACGATCCTGATCTACTCGCTGTTCTCCGGCCTGACCTACTTCGCCACGGAGCCGGCACGTCGCGGCGCTCCGGTTCCTCGGTGGCGTTGGGGGTCGGCGGGGAGTGGTCGGTCGCCGCGGGCGCTGGTGGCCGAGGTCTTCCCGACGAGGGCCAGGGCGCACGCCTCGGGATCTTCCACGCGACGAGCGTCCTGGGGACCTGGCTGGCGGCCCTGGCCGGCCTGGTGGTCGGGTCGCAGTGGCGTTACGCCTACCTCGTCGGGGTGGTCCCGCTGCTGGTGCTCTGGGTCCGACGGGATCGACGAGCCGGGCGCTGGCGGCGGGCCGACCGGGCTCCCGGCAGCTCGGCCGGTTCCGCGACCTGCTGGGCGACCGCCGGTGGGCGAGGCCGCGCCTGGGCCTGGTGCTGGCGGCGGTCGGCATGGGGACGTTCTGGGGCGTCGGCGTGGCCGGGCAGGACCTGGCCGTCGAGATGCTGACGCGGTCCGGCGTGCCGGCCGACGAGGCCGCCGAGCCGCGGGAAGTTCGCCTACGGGGTGTTGCAGACGGCCGGGGCGGGCTGGGCCTGCTCGCCTTCGGCCCGCTGGCCGAGCCGTCCGGCCGCCGCAAGGCGTTCGCCCTGATGCACGTCCTGGCCCTGCTGGTCGTGCCGCTGACCTGCTACGGCCCGCAAACGCCCACTCAGTTGATGATCCTCTTGCCGGTCTTCGGGTTCTGCATCCTGAGCATCCACGCCGGCTACGCGGTCTACTTCCCGGAGCTGTTCCCGGACCACCTCCGGGCGACGGGGGCGGGCTTCTGCTTCAACGGCGGCCGGCTGGCCGCGGCGCCGATTTTGGTCTTCGCGGGGCAGTTGAAGGCGCTCCCGGGGATGGACCTCCGCCTGGCGATGACCCTGCTGGGGCTGCTCTACCTGGTCGGCCTGGTGGTGCTGCTCTTCCTCCCCGAGACGCGCGGCCGGGCCCTGCCGGAGGGCTGACCGCCGGGGATCAGGCGGGGTCCCTGGCGAAGGCGACGATGGTGAGGTCGTCGAAGGCGGACCGGCCCCTGGCGTGCTCGTCGACGACCTTGACGAGCGCCTCGCCGGCGGCGACGACGCCGGGCGGGGCGGTGGCCAGGGCCTTCTCCAGAGGCTCGTAGCCCAGGCGTTTGCCCTCGCGGTTGTGCGCGTCGGGGAGGCCGTCGCTGTAGAAGAGCAGGAGGTCGCCGGGCTCGAGGGTCAGCTCGGTCTCGGCGTACTCGGACGTCGGCCTGACGCCGAGCCAGGTCCCCTTGCCCCGGAGTTCCAGCAGCTCGACCTCGCCCGAGGCCCGCCGCAGGAACGGCCGCTCGTGCCCGGCCGAGGCGATCGTGACCCGGTGCTGGACCGGGTCGAGCCTGGCGACGATCAGGGTCACGAAGTGGGTCTCGAACCCGATCTCGCAGACCCGCTGGTTGACCCTTCGGATGATCTCCGACGGAGGCGCCCCGGTGGCCACGGCCTGGCGGATCTCCGGGTTGATCGCGACCGAGATGAGGGCCCCCGGGATGCCCTTGCCGGTCACGTCGCCGACGCTGATGACCCAGCGGGGGTCGTCGGGCCCGACCCTGACGTAGCTGTAGAGGTCGCCGCCGACCTCCTGGGCCGGCTCGTAGCACCGCCAGAACGAATAGCCGGGGATCTCGGGGGAGTCGGACCGCATCAGGAACCGCTGGATCTCGCTGGCGATGTTCAGGGTGGCCCGCTCGCTGATCAGGCGGTCGTTCTCGACGGCGACGCCCAGGGGCACGGCCAGGGCGATCAAGAGGTCGAGGTCCTCGGCGGAGTAGTCGTCGCGGATGCCGGGGCGGCCGCCGAGCTGGACCATGCCGACCGGCTGGCCGTCGTGGCCCAGCAGCGGCACGCAGAGCGCCGACCGGAAGAGGGCCGCGACGCTCATGACGCCGCCGAAGCGGTCGTCGGTGTCGACGTCCTGGATCAGGACGGCCTCGCGATTGTCGATGACCCGCCGGAGGATCGACCGGCTGAGGGTCAGCTTGGGGGGCGGGCCCCCCCGCTGCCGGATCGCCCGGACCGGCAGCGTGCCGTCGGACTTCGCGGTCGCGATCAGGCCGCAGGCGGTCTGGCTGAAGAGGTCCATCAGGATGTCGAGGGCCCGCAGGAGGATCTCGTCGAGGCTGCCGCCGCCCCCGAGCGCCCGATTCAGGTCGAGCACCGCCCGGAAGGCGTCGGCGGGCCTCGGCGACTGCCGCGAGAGGCGGATCGTCCCGAAGTCGGCCACCGTCTGGAGGATGGTGGACGCCCCCTCGTGGCGGTCGTCGGCGATGACCGTCGGCGCCGCCCGGAAGACCAGCTCGTGGTCGGCGATCCGGATCCGGTCGCCGTCGGCGAGCAGGACCGGCTGGTTCCGCTCGAGCTGCCGGTCGTTGAGGTAGGTCGCCTGGTGCGAGCTGGTGTCGCGGAGGACGTACCCTCCCCCCTCCCGGCGCTCGATCGTCGCGTGGTCGCGGGAGACCCTCGTGTCCTCGTAGCGGATGTCGACGCCGTTGCGGCGGCCGATCAAAATCGTCGCCGCTCGCAGCGTGACGGTCCGGGCCACCCTGCCCTTCGAGAGGACCTCCAGCCGGGGCCCGATTGTCTCGCCGAAGCTCATCACCGTGGCTCCCTCAGTCGAGCCGGCCGTTGTGCCGGGCGTCGGCCCCCCACATCCGCCAGCCGTCGTCGCCCGGGTCGCCCGTCTCCAGGCAGATCAGGCTCCCGGAGTCGGTCCCCAGGTAGACCCGGCCGTCCACCACCGCGGGCTGGAAGACCACGGGCTCGCCCACAGGGACCGTCCAGAGCGTGGCGCCCGACTCGGCCGAGAGGCAGTGGACGGCGCCGAGGACCGACCCGAAGAACAGCTTACCATTGACGATCGCCGGCGGCGTCAGCGGGCTGTCCAGCAATTCCGCCTCGGCGTCGGGCGGGGCCGATCCGTCGGCGGTCGGCGAGGTCTTCCAGTAGACCGCGTCCGACCTCGGGTCGGCCGACGAGACGATGTCGCCGTGGGCGGCGTAGAGCCGGCCCTTCGAGACGAACGGCTTCGAGCCCTGGTAGGCCCAGACGCCGTGGACGTGCTCCGTCCCCAGGTTCATCTGCGCCTGGTACATCTTCGCGTCCCCCTTGGACGCCGCGAAGCCGACCCCCGCGTCCCGGCGGGCGCTGGCTGCGTAACGGGCGGAAGAGGATCTTCGCTTGACGTAATCCAGGTAGTCGGCCTTCCGCGAGGTCGCCGCATACGCCCGATACGCAGCCTCCTGGGCGGTCCTCCGCGAGAGGTGCTCGGACTGCACGAACGCGCCGGGCGTGGCGCCGTCGGGGCGCTCCTCGCGCTGGCTGAAGTAGCAGTCCCCCTCCCAGACGACCGGCGACGACGTGGCGTTCTTCTTCTCGGCCCATTCGACCCGGCCGTCCTCGGCCCGGACGCGGTGGAGCGTGCCTTCGAGCGTCGCGAAGTGGACGAACCCCTCGGCGATCACGGGGGCGGTGATCAACTCGCCGGCGATCGGCTGCCGCCAGATCTCGTCCCCCTGGCGCAGGTCGAAGCAGGCGAGGTAGTGGCGACGGTCCCCCCGGGTGTCGGGGTAGGCCATGTAGATCCGGCCCTCGGCGACGGCCGGCATGCTCATCAGCGGGTCGCCCAGCCACTTCTTCCAGACCGGGGCGCCGGCGGTGGTGAGCACCTCCAGCTCGCAGCTCTCGGTGTTGAAGACGACGAACTCGTCCTCGACCACGGCGGCCGTCGGCCCGTCGTCAGACGTCTGGTACTGCCAGGCGAGGCGGCCGTCGCGCGCGTCGAACGCGTAGAAGTCGTAGCTGCCGAACCCGCCCCCCAGGAAGATCAGGCCGTCGGCGACGGCGGGGGTCGCCAGCGCGTGCCGGCCGGGGATCGACACCTTCCAGCCCCGGAATTTCCCGTCGGGGCTCTCGAACGGCTGCGGCGGGTCCACCTTCGGCAGGTGTCCCTTCTGCTTCGGATCGATCTGCATGGGAGCTCCTTTCTCCAGAGAAGATGTCCTTTCGACGACGCGACCCCCCACGACCGGCGCGGGTCCGCGCCGGTGGCGACCGATCGTCGACGCCCAAGGCCATCATTTCTCTGGAGTTCGGGATGGAGGGGGAATGTTCGCGGGCCCGCCGTCGCGGCGGGGCCCGACACGGTCTTGGTGCGAGGAGCGGACTCGGTTCCGTTCAAGACAAGGACGCTCGCCGAGGCCGGCGGCTTGCGCCGACGCGCCGGGACATCCGCCGGCGTTGTGATCGGGCGACTCCCGATCCTCCCTGACGTGGGTGGGTTGGCTCCGCCTCGGCCCGAAGGGAGGGCCCGGCGCATCGACGGCCCGGGACGCGCCCCGCGGGGAGTCGTCCCTTGTGAGACACCTGGGGGATCGGCCGGGTTCGCGGCGGTCCCAAGAGGACACTACGGGAACTCCGCGATCCGGTGACATCCTGGTCTTTGGTATCTCCAGGATTTCGCGGAGACGCGGCGGGTTCGCCTGGTTAGCCGGCCGGGAGACGCTCGCCGAAGACGATCCGGTGGCCGTCGGGGGTCACGATCCCGAACTCCCGCATTGCCCAGGGCTTGTCGTCGAGCGGGTGCCAGATGCTCACGCCCCGCCCGAGGCAGTCCCGGTAGAGGCCGGCGGCGTCCCGGACGTGCAGGTAGGCGAACCAGGAGTGGTCCTGCGCCTGGGACATCGGCATGGCGTCCGGGCAGTGGCCGAGGCGGAGCTTGCAGGCCCCCCGGCTCAGGAACGCCCAGCCGTCGACGCTGAAGTCCTCGGCGAAGCCGAGCTTCTCCATGTAGAACCGCTTCGAGGCGTCGAGGTCGCGCACGGCCAGCACGAACGTGGACGCGAGCACTTCAGGCATCGGGTCTCTCCACTCCCCGGGACCGACAGGAGACATCACGCCGCCGACCGCTACCCGTCGAGCAGCGACAGGTCGCCGTCGTCGAGGTCGTAGGCCTGGACGCATTTCACGCCCTCGACGATGCCGGGGCCGCCGCCGATCAACTCGGACATGCCGCCGGCCGCCAGGACCTCGGCCCGGTGCATCAGGATGCCGAGCCCGTGGTCGCGATCCCAGCCCGACTGGAACTCGAAGGAGGTGAACCCGCAATCATCGAGCCCGCTGTCCGCCAGGCCGATGCCGACCAGCTTGAACAGGTGGTCGATCGCGGAATCGTCGCGGAGGTTCACCCGGCCTTCGATGTCCTTCCAGGACTTCCGCAGGCGGTTGTCCGCCGGCAGATCCTCGTCGACGAACTGCCTCATGGACCTGGCATGGTGCGCGAGCAGCTTTCGCCGCAGGCGAGCCTCGATGGTCGCGGCGTGGTCGACGAGGAAGTTCCAGGCCCGCTCCTGAAGGCCTTCGGCTTCCTGATGATAGCAGTAGGCCACGACGTCGACCTCGTCGCCCGGCATGCGAGCCGAGGGGCAACTGGGGTCGTTGGACGGGCGCCGCGACTTGCCCAGCTTGAGCTTGGGATACTCGGGGTAGGGGGGAGCGTACGCCACCACGGCGTCGCGGAAGAGCGGCTTGCGCGTCCGCCAGAGCCGCCGGACGTCGGGCATCTCGGGGTCGGGCGTGAAGTTGTCGAGAAACGCACTCATGAACCCGCTGCCCCCGATCGTCCCGACAACCCAGTCCGCCGGCCTCGGCCGGCATGGTGATCCTTGAAGGCCGGAAGCCCGCCCGGGAGCCGGGTCAGGTCAGGCACTCGACAGAGAGGTACTTCATCGCCCGGCCCGTTGAGCATACGGATCGGCGGATCGCCCCGCCAGGAGCCTCCGCCGGGCCGGCGGCCGCGAGGCCGAAGGGACGCGCGGACGATGCGGAAAGCATCTGCATCAGTCTCGGGAAATTTAAATTTCAATCGATTCCGATGTTATCGTGGATCAGGACATCCTTGCATTTCGGGTCGACCAGGACCTTCCGGCCCGGCCCGGTGATGACGTTGTCGCGGACGACGATGCCGGTGCCGTTCGGGGCGAACGTGAGGGCCGGGCCGCACTCCGGGCCCGTGGCGAAGACGTTCCCGGTGACGATCACGGACTCGTACGCCCCGTCCGGTTGGTGCAGCGTGAAGTAGACCTCGGCGTAGGACTCGTAATCGCCGCTCAGGAACGTCTTTCGGCCCCGCCTCGGGTCGCGCTCGCACTTCGTGGTGTTGTTCACGAAGACGTTCTGCGAGAGCACCAGGTTCGTCGGCTGGTTGATCCAGCTGCCCCGGCCGCCGTTGCGGAACGTGTTGCCGGTGATCGTGACGTCCCTGCACGACTTCTCGACGCTCATCACCCGAGAGCCGTTGGTCCCATCCACCGTGTTGCCGGTCACGGTCGCATTCCGGCAGTACTCGGCCAGGAAGAACGCCCCCATCCGGGAGCCCAGGATCTGGTTGCCCTGGAAGACGACGTTCCGACACTTCTGGATGTGCATCGTGTCGCCCCGGGCGCTGAGCTTGCAGCCGCGGACGAGCACGTCCTTGCAGGCGACGAGGTCGAACGCGCCCTTGCCGGGGCCGGCGCCGGTCGGCGCGTAGAGGGCGAGGAACGCCTGCTGATGGTCGTGGATCAGCTTCGCGTTCGGGCCGAACCCGCCCTCGAACACGATCGGCACGCCGCCAGGCCGATCGGAGACCTTGATATGCCCCGGCTTGCTCTCGACGACGAAGTAACGCCTGCCCCGCGCGATGTTCCGGGGCAGCGTGTCGCCGAAGAAGACGAGCGCGTCCTTCGGCTCCGCCGACCGGGCCACGGGGAGCGGATAGGGCCGGTTGGCGAACGTCACCGTGTCGGTCCCGTCCGCGCCCTGGAGCCCGGTGCGGACCAGGTCGTTCCGGAAGTACTTCGCCGCCATCGCGCGTTCGCGGTCGTTGTAGTCTTCCGGCCAGACGATGATCTGCCAGAGATAGCCGTAGTCCCACATGAACTTGCCGGAGTTCAGCAGCGTGCAGTTCTCGACGGTTACATCAGTCGCATCGTTGGCCACTTCGCTCTCGGAGCCGGGCTCGCTCGCCCCCAGGACGGTCACGACCGCCCCGGCCAGGCCCTCCGAGCGGATGTCGCGGAACAGGAGGTCGCGGGTCGTCCCCTTCGGCGAGGTCGTGATCAGGATCGCTCGCGTGTTGACATTCGGCTCCCAGGTGTTCGACTCGGCGTTGGGGTCGAAGCAACGGCCGCGGAATTCGCCGCCGCGCCAGGAGAAATGGCTCAGGTCCTCCCCGGCGAACAGGACGATCCGGGCCCGGTCGTCCAGGGCCTCGGGGAGCACGAACACCGCGCCCTCGGCGACGACATGGGTGTGGCTCGCGAGCGCGATCGGTTCCCGGCCGTTGAGCGCATAGGTCCCCGGCGGGATGGTGACCCGGCCGCCCCCCGCCGCGCGGACGTCCCGGAACAACTGGGCGAACGCCGACGTGGCGTCGGCCCGGCCGTCCCCGGGCGGGTGGTAGGACGCGAGCGTGAACGACCGCGTCGGCTGCGCCCAGGCCGTGGAGGCCGGGCATCCCCCGATGGCCACGCCCACCCACATGACGACAGCGATCGTACGATCACGTGAGGATCTCCTGGCCGAACAACCCGCCCCGTCGCAGGCGATGAACCCGGCGGAAGATTCAGGGCGCCGGCTCGCCCGGCTCGGCGGCCCGCAGGTGCGAGACATCCACGCCGCCGGACCACCACCGGCCCGCGTCCCAGCGCATCCGGACCACCGCCGCGTTCGGGATCGGCATCCCGCCCCGCAGCGCGAAGAACCGCCGCATCAGGCCGACCGACGGCGCTTCCCCCGGGTACATCGCCGCGACCAGCACCGCCCTGATGAACTGCTCGTGAGTGAAGACGACCCCGAACCCCGCCCGGCCGGCCGCCTCGCGGAGGAAGGCCCGGGCGCGGCCGTGCAGATCGGCGAACGTCTCGGCGCCGTCACCGTCGCGGTGATCCGGGTCCATCCGCGCCCAGTACGCGTCGACCATCGGCTGCCTCGCGACCGCGTCCATGGCGACGCGACTTTCCGCGAGATACGTGAACTCGTGGATGGGCAGGTCCAGCGCCGGGGATTCCGGGTATCGGGCGAGCAGGGGGGCGGCCGTCTGCAAGGCCCGCAGGTAGGGGGACCGGCCGATCCAGGCCGGCGCCTCCCGGCAGGCGGCGGCGACCGCCTCGGCCTGGGCCCGGCCGCGGTCGGTCAGCGGGATGGCGGCGTAGTCGGTGGTGGGCACCCCGCCGGCGTTCGCCAGACTCTCGCCGTGTCGCACGAGCCAGAGCATCCGCGCGTGTCCCTCCGCCGCCTCAAAGTCCGGCTTCACCGCCGGGCTGGGTCGCCGTGCGACTCGTCCGGGATCCGGCCCGGTCTTCCGGCTTGACAGCATACTCAAGTGTGGTGGCGGCCGAGAAGCCGAGAAGCCAGCGGAGGTAGCGGACGTCCTCGGTCCTCGTGGCCACGAAGCCGAGCCTCTCGTAGAGGCGTCTCGCCCCCGGGTTGGTGTCGATCACGTCCAGCCGGATCGTCCGATAGCCCTGCTCGGCCGCGAATTCCTTGAGCCGGTTGAGGAGCCTCGTGCCGATCCCGCCGCCTCGGGCCTCGGGCGACACCGCGATGCCGTCCATCACGAGCTGGCCGGGCCCCGGGCTTCGCTCGAAGAGCGCCAGGACCGCGATCGCCCGGATCGCGCCCGGCAGGCCCAGATGCGCGCGGAGCGATCTCAGACCGATCCCCGACGTCAGGGCACCGGCCCGGGTCTTGAACCCCGCGACGCCGAGGACGGTCGTTCCCGACGTCGCGACCAGCGCATGGGACGGGTCGAACCCCTCCTCCAGGATCTTGAGGCGGCGGCCTGCATCCGGGATGGCCCCGGCGAGCTTGGGCCCGAAGGCCGCCTCGTAGAGCGCGGCGACCTGCGGCCGGAGCGCGTCGGGGAAGCCCAGGGTGATGGCGAGATCGTTGAGCATCATCGATGCGTGGGAAGCGGCCGAGGGCCAGCCCTCCTCAGGAGCAAGAGACGGAGAAGAAGCCGGCCCAGCCGCCTCCACTGTTGGCGTAGAGCATGGCCACCGCGGTGACGAAGAATCCCCCGGCCCCGCAGGCCGCCAGCCACGCCCCGTGCCTGGCCGCATGGCCGACCCCCAGCAAGAACGGCAGGGCCTCGACGACCTGAACCGGCAGCGTCTCCCGGCCCACGTCACGGAACGCATCCGCGACGATGAGGAGCGAGGCGAAGCCCGCCAGGCCCCCGTAGAGCCCGCGCCCGATCCCCCTCCGAGCCGTCCCACCCGCCGCGCGTCGTTTCAGAGCAGCGACGCTGAGGAGCATGACCGAGACCCCTGCGACATCGAGAAACGAGCCCGCGCTGACCGGCGAGTTGCGGTCCGCGAAGACCCCATAACCGAGGCCGAGGGCCATCGCCGACGCCATCGCCAGGCAAGACCGGAACTTCTCGCCCATGCCCTCGCCCCCTGGAAGATGTGCCTGGCCGGAATGGCATGACAGAGAGCTTATGTGCCGACCCGATCGGATGCAGCGCTGGTTCGACTTCCTCGAGAAGCCCGAGGAGCCTGCGCGCCGCGCCGGTGTAACGCCTCGTCGATCACCGACATGCCCATGCCAACCTGCTGAATCTGGCCCAGGCCTGACGCGAGCCTGGACTCGTCGGCCCCGGACAGGAGCCACTGCACCACCGCCGTGACGTACGCCTCGTACTCATCACGACATTCGTCGTTCTCGTTGACCCCGATCGGATCCCACTCCCGGAACAGGATCTCGGACACGACGGGCCGCAGGTGGGAAGCCATCGCCATCCTTAGCTCCCTCCGCCGCCGAACGGCAAAGATCAGCGGACCCGCACCGCCGAGTGAAGCTTGATGAGGAGGACCCTCGCCCGGCCTCAGAACGGGGCCTTGCTGATCGTCTCGAAGCGGGCGGTGACGTTCCCGGACAGGCTCACGTCGTCGGGGTTGAGCGCCTTGACGTCGGAGCCCGGGGCGAAGTTCAGCTTGGACACGTCGACCCAGATGACGTTGGGGGATGTCGTCAGTTCGAAGTAGTACCGCAGGTCGGCCGGGTCGAGCTTCGCCACGGTCCGATACTCGGTGTTGTAGATGCCGAACTTCTTGTAAGGGGCCCCGAACGGGACGGAGGCGTTGCGGGCGATCGCGAACGCGCCCGCGACGGCCTCGCGTTCGCTCCGGGGCTCGGGGAGCATGGCCCCGAAATAGGCGGTCCGGTGGAAGCGATCGGTGGCCTTCACGTTGCCGGGCAGTGGGGTGTCGCTGCTCGGATTCGAGAAGTCCTGCCGCTTCAGCAGCGCGAGCTGCTCGTCGTACTTCGGGTCGTTGGTCATGACCCGGTACTCTCGGCCGTGGTGCACGACCAGCTTCCCGTCGATGTACTCGAGGATGGCCGAGTCGCCGCCGGCATCCTCGATCGCCAGGTGGACCGTGGCCTTGTGACCGTGCGTCTCCGTCATGACGACCTGGATGCCATCCATCGCCTTCAACGCTTCCTCGACCGTGGCCGCGTTGTCGAGCAGGTATTGCCCCCAGAGCCCCGCATGCACGCCGGGCCTGCGGATGTCCCTCGGCCCGAAGTCGGTCGCGGTCAGGTAGAGCAGATGCACGGCGAGCCCCTTCTCGTTCAGGCCGTCGGCCGTGCCGATCCCGTAAACGGTCGTCACGAGGCTCCCATACCGGGACGTCCAGCGGGCGGGGTTCTGCTCGACGACCTTGACCGCCCCCATCATCCCGCCCGAGCGGTCCATGCCCCGGGGGAGGACCGTCAACATCGGTTGGGTCGTCTCGGGCCAGTCCATCGTCCTCGCGGCGAAGACGCTGAGCTTGTTGGTGTTCCAGAGGAACCGCGTGCAGGGGTAAGCGGTCGTCGCCGTCATGGCCCCGCAGAGGGCCAGGACGCACAGTCGGAACGGATGTCGCACGGGAGATTTCCTCCTGACAAGGGCCGTCGGGCCGCCGGGTCGCCGGCGCCCCCGACGAACTCAGGACCGCCACGAAACAAGAGGCCATGCACTTGGGCGGTTCCACGACACCACAAAACAACCAAACAATGCACGCACCAGACAACGGCCACGCATGAGGCCAGGCAGTATCGGGTCATCGGGCAGCCACCGGCAAGCCGCCCGACTTCTCCAAAGCCCCTGGATCTCATGTTTGGCTTGTTGTTGGCCTCTTCCCTCTACGGCGACAGGTTAGGCGAGTCTCCGGAAAGTGACGACGTAATACTGTTCTGTTATGTTGGATTGGCCTGACAATCCCAGCAGGATAGCTCCAAGGCAGCCGGGTTGTATACGGACACCAATACCGTCTACTCGGTAGAACTCCCATCCCTCGCTCGCCTGTTCGTCACCAAATTCTCAAGGTACATCGCCGCGGCAGTGGCTTTCGGAGTTCGCTCGGATATCTGAATCGTTGGCGGAATCTGGACCATCTTGTATCTATAGCGATCGGTTGTCGGTTCCTCTGCAGCGGATGTCTCAGCAGCGTGGTGTTTCCTGATACTCGAACTGAATTGAAGCCCCCGTATAAAGCTAGCGAGTTGCCAAGTCCCTCCAAGTCCTCTGCGAACTTCATCGCTTGGAATCAGCTCCCCGAGGGGCAGCCCTCGTTTTCAGCGCACGAGCGGTCAACGGCCCTTCAACTCGACCCTCGATGCGGCAGTACCATTCCTCATCGGTCGCGGCTCATCAGCAAATCTCTCGCCAAAACATCTTGATTTAATCATTATCTCATTGCAAATAGAATGCCAAACACTTAGGTTAGGCGTTTTCGAGAAATTTGACAGCTCCGATCAAGGCGCACTTCTTCGTTAGATCAAATAATTTTATTTTATGGATCATTATTCATTATCATCCACGATCAAGAACTGCTGACCCTTCCGCGACTAGATGGCCAACGGTTTGTAGGTCGCTCTCCTCGTTCGCGAACCGGAACTGGATCACGCCGGTGACCGATGCCATGCCCTCCGCATCTACTCGGTATTCGAGCGGATAGGTTTCCCTCGATATCGAGAACCCATGTGCAAACTCAGCCCAAAGAACGTGACCGAGTGATCTCGCAGGAGGATGGGCGTTGGGGCAACGGTCGCTATCCGGCCATTTGGCTCGAACAGATCTCCCTTGGCGTCTGTCATCGACACTTTGTCGGTCTTGAGCTTCGGATCCCAGACCGGCCGGCCGTAAAGGCGATCGGACAAGCGGAACGATACGATCGGCGAACGAAACTCCGCATCACCCGTGTTCTTTAGTCGAAACTCGGCGGTAACAGTCGTACTCAGTGCTCTCGAATGTCCTCAGTAGTCTGGCTACGGCGACTTCAGTTGTGCTTCCTGACGGTGCGGAAACGGTACTCCATCTCCTTGTAAAGTTCGTCCCGCCACCTCCTGACCTCCTGCTCGCGAAGTCCCTTGGAAAGTCTCGGGATGCTGTCGTACTCGTCGTGGTGCTCCAAGCACAAGAACGCGAGATTGCTCTCGGCGGCGTTCTCGTTATCCCCATCGAGGTGTGCGAGTTGCCCCTTTTGACCTCATCCTCACCCTTCAACCAAAAGCACAGGCAGCAGCGTCGTCGGCTCTTCAGGAGGATGCTCGCCTGACTCGCATCAGGAATCGCCTTGCGTGCCACGCTTCCGCCTCCGCCGCCGAACTTGTTATTCTATAGATAATGTTCTGCTTAAACCCAGGGATCATTCTGCCGAATCCGGGAGATCCCTGAACTCTCCTCCAGGCGAGGATAACCTCAACACTCTCCAATCGCCAGTGATTGCGACAAAACGTTCCGTCGTAGAATCGGTCAACCCGGCCGATTTGATGAAATCGGGGGCGATCCGTTGAAACGGCAGGGATCGCCTTAATGGCCTCCCCCATCGTTGAGTTATCGGTGCTTCAGAACAGCTCCCGGAGCGGCTCGCCGCCCTCGGGGAGGATGGGGGACGGGGCGGCCCTGGGCGTTGACCCAGTGGGAGGTGGGGGGATGTCGAAGTGGCGGAAGACGGTCGCGGCGAGGTCCTGAGGGTCACCTTGCGGCTCGAGGATGTCGCCACCCTTGCGGTCGGTCGCGCCGATGACACGGCCGTGGTTCAGGCCGCCGCCGGCCATGACCATCGACATCACGCTCGTCCAGTGGTCGCGGCCCGCCTCGTTGTTGATCACCGGCGAACGGCCGAACTCGCCCAGCATCAGCACCAGCGTCGAATCGAGCAGTCCACGCGCTCAAGGTCCTCGATCAACGTCGCGAGGACGCCGTCGACCCGGGGCAGGAGGGGGGTCAGGCCCTTGACGATCCCGCCCCAGCGGACGTTGTCGCCGTGGTGGTCGAAGTAGCCCCAGGCGCCCGAGACCAGCACGAACGACACCCCCGCCTCCACCAGCCGCCGGGCCAAGAGGGCCTTCTCGCCCAGGCTGTCGCGGCCGTAGGCGTCGCGGAGGCGCGGGTCCTCGCGCTCCACCTCGAACGCCCGGCTGCCCCGGCCGGAGGCGATCATCTCGACCGCCCTCGCCGTGTCGCGGTCGACCGCCTCCAGGGCCCCGGAGTCGAGGCTCGCGGAGAGGCCGTCGAACTGCCGACGCATGGCGTCGCGGTCGCGGAGGCGGTCGAGCGTCACCCCGCCGGCGAGCCGGAACCGGCCGGCCAGCTCGCCCCCCTTCACCGGCTCGTGGGCCGACCCCATCGTCCCGGCGCCCCAGACGTCGGCCGCCCAGCTATCGGCCAGGCCGACGAACCCCGGCAGCGTCGGGTCGTTCGAACCCCGGAACTTCGCCACGACCGAGCCCATCGACGGGTAGCCGCCGCCGTCCCGGCCGTCGTTCGTCCGCCTGGCCAGCGGGTTCCCGGCCTGGAGCGTGATCGGCGTGTGGTCGCTGGCGGAGCAGTCCATCGACCGGATGACCGTCAGCCTGTCCATCAGGGCCGCCTGCCTCGGCAGGTGCTCCGAGAACCGGACGCCCGGCACGGCGGTCGGGATCGTCCCGTAAGGCCCCCGGATCTCGGCGGGGGCGTCGGGCTTCGGGTCCCACATGTCGATCTGGCTGGGCCCGCCCGAGAGCCAGAAGAGGATGACGGACTTCGGCGAGGGCGACCGGCCCGGCCCGGCGGCCTCGGCCCGGAGCCGGCCGACCTGGCCCATCGAGAGACCCGCGAACCCGGCCAGGCCGGCCCGGAGGAACCAGCGCCTCGACGGCGAGCCGACCCGGATCAGGTCGTCGAACGCGGGCTGGCCCAGCCCCTCGGCCCGGTGTCGGTCGGCGTGCGTCGGTCGGTCGAACATGGGACGGCTCCTCTCGGGGATCGGACCAGTGCCGAGATGACCATACACGATCCCGGGAACCGGGTCGAGCGGCGTCGATCGTCGTTGACACGATCCCGGATGTCGCCCAAACTCATCGAGGGCGATCCCGCCCGCGAACCCCCTGGCCCTGCCCGCCGAGGACCCCGGCCATGTTGCGTGGAACCTCCGGCTGCGACGAGTTCCGGTCGACCGCGCCCAGCCGCCGCCAGGCGATCCGGGTCGGGGCGCTGGCCGGGCTCGGCCTCACCCTGCCCGACCTCCTCCGCGCCCGGGCCCTCGCCGACGAGTCGAAGGGGACCCCCGCCGACCCGACGTTCGGCCGGGCCCGGTCGGTCATCATGCTGTATCTCCACGGCGGCCCGGCCCAGCACGAGACCTGGGACCCCAAGCCGGCCGGCCCCGCCCCCGAGCGCGGGGAGTTCGGCGCGATCGCCACGAGCGTCCCCGGCGTCCGGTTCGGCGAGCACCTGCCGAGGTCGGCCCGGCTCATGCATCGCATGGCCGTCATCCGCTCGTTAACGCATCCGAACGCGAATCATGTGCAGGCCGCCCTCGCCGCGATGACCGGACGGCATCACCCGCCGGGGACCGAGGCCCGGGGCGACTTCCCGCCGTCGCCGACCGACTTCCCGGCCATCGGGGCGGCGCTCGACCTGCTCCGGCCGCCGGGCCGGCTGCCGTCCTGGGTCCAGGTCGGGCCGACCATGACCCGGAGCAACGGGACCGTCCTGCACGGGCAATCGCCGGGCTTCCTGGGCGCCACCCACGGGCCGCTGGTGATCGACCAGGACCTGACCCCGAAGGACGCCAGGGTCGAGGCGGTCTCCCCCGACGGGTCGGTCGACGCCGCCCGGCTCGGCGGCCGAAGGACGCTGCTGGACCGGCTCGACGCCCAGCGGAGGGCCGTCGAGGGCTCGGCGCCGGAGACGCTCGACGCCCACCAGCGCCGGGCGCTCGACCTCCTGACCGCCCCGGCGATCGTCCGGGCCTTCGACCTCGGCGCCGAGCGGCCCGAGGCCCGCGACGCCTACGGCCGGAACTCGTTCGGCCAGTCCTGCCTGCTCGCCAGGCGCCTGGCCGAGGCGGGCGTGCCGATGATCAGCGTGCACTACTGCCGGCGCCCGCCCGGCTGGGACACGCACGGCCGGCACTTCGCCGCGATGAAGAACGACCTCGGCCCCACGCTGGACCGGGCCTTCGCCGCGCTGGTGACCGACCTCGACCGCCGCGGCCTGCTCGACACGACGGTCGTCTGGATCAACTCCGAGTTCGGCCGGACCCCCCGGATCAACACCGGCGGCGGCCGGGACCACTGGCCCTGGGCCTACTCGCTGGCCCTGGCCGGCGGGGGCCTGGCCGGCGGCGTCTGCCTCGGCGACCGACGCCATCGCCGCCCACCCGACCCGGGACCCGCACGACCCGGCCGACCTCGTCGCGACGGTCTACCACCTCCTCGGCGTCCCCCCGACACCGAGGTCCGCGACCCGCTGGGCCGGCCGTTCGCCCTGGTCAACGGCCGCCCGATCCGGGAGCTGCTGGCCTAGCCGACGCCCCCGTCGCGGGGGGCCGGGCGGTCGAGGGTCGGCCGGCCCGGCTGCGTCGCCAGGTCCCAGCTCGACTGATGGACCAGCCTGGCGATCCGCTCCATCTTGTCGTACCGGATCTTCTCCGGCCGGTCGTCGGCCGTGTGGTAGTCCGGGTGCAGCCCCGTGTGGAAGAAGACCGCCGGCACCCCCGCCTGGAGGAACGGCCACTGGTCGCTCCGCCGCACGAGGTTCGACACATTGTTATCCAGGGTTTTCTTGATCCGAAGCCCGATCCCCCGGTTCGCCTTCTCGACACGTCGACCCCGGCCAGCGAGCCGGTCCGGCTGTAGCCCATCAGGTGGAAGGCGTCGCGGTTCGACTCGGCGGTCTGGACGGGGAGCCCCCGGAACCGCCGGCCGCCCCCCTCGGGGACCTCCTCGTCTCGGCCGATCATGTCCATGTTGAGGACCCCGACGACCTTCTCCAGCGGCACGGGTGGGCGCTCGACGAACGCATAGGCCCCCAGGAGCCCCCGCTCCTCGGAGTTGAACGCGGCGAAGATCACGGAACGCGCCGGACGCTTGCCGGCCTCGGCGGCGACGGCGTACGCCTCGGCGATCTCCAGCAGGCCGACCGTCCCCGACCCGTTGTCGTCCGCCCCGTTGAGGATCCGCCCCCCCTCCGCGCCGTCGTGGTCGTGATGGCAGCCGATGACGATATATTCATTCTTCAGGATCGGGTCGGACCCCTCGATCATCGCGAGGACGTTTCGGTCGGGGACGACCTCGTGCCGGACGTCGGTCGCCAGCCGGACGGTGACGCCCTCGAACGCGGGCGGCGACAGGTCGGCCGGCTTCTCGGACCGGGCGGCGAGTTCCTCCAGCGACTGCGACTCGCCCTGCAAGCAGCGCTTGGGCCGCGGCGAGCGAGATGGACGCCGCGGGGATGCGGACGCGGTCGACCAGTCCTGGAGGAGGTAGCGTTCGATCCGGGGGCTGGTCGGGCCAGGCGCCCCGGCCGACGCCCGCGAAGTTCTCGATGCCCTTGTGGTTGTGGACGTCGGTGATGAAGAGGATGCCCACGGCCCCCTTCGCCTGCGCGGTGATCGCCTTGCGGAGCGGGTTGCTGGCCTCGCTGGTGACCAGGCCGTCGAACGGGCTCGCCTCGTCCTCCTCGCCCGGCTCGTGGTCGATCGCCAGGACGATCCGGCCCCGGACGTCGACCCTGGCGTAGTCGTCGTGGCCGCGATCGGGTGCGCTGATGCCGAAGCCGACGAGGCGACCGGCCCGGTCGCCTCGGCCGTCGGGCTGAACCGCTGCGGGGCGAAGTCGGTCCGGACGGCGTACCGGAGCGTCACGCCCCCCGGGCGATCTCCGGAGCGTTGACGGGCCCGAGCGTCGCCTTGTCGAGGTGGAACCGGTGGTAGTAGGACCCGTCCGCTCCGACCGGCTTGAGCCCCAGCCGCTCGAACCGGGCGGCGATGAACTCGGAGGCGAGGTCGTTCTCCGGCGTGGCGGTCAACCGGCCCCGGAAGCGGTCCCCCGCGAGGAAGAAGAGGTCCGCCTTCAGGTGTGCGGCCCGGATCGAGTCGTTCCCGGGGGCGGCGGATGCGTCGTCGGCCGAAGCGATCTCGGGCAGCAGCAACAGCGACAGGGCGAGGCACAACCGGGAACGCATGGGTGTTCTCCGTCCCGCGAGGCGCGGCCCCTCCGAGTTCGATCCGGTTCGATTCGCGACGAGCGGCCGTCGGATCCGCCACTAGATCACAACGAAGCCCCGACGCCACCCGGCGGCCGGCCTGCGGACCCCGGGTCGTCTTCGGCCGGTCGGAGAAACCACCCCCCGCGCCCGTGCTCCGAAGACGGAACAACTGGCAGTCCCCGGATTTTGAACCAACACCCCGGATTCCGTGCCTGGCCCGCGGATTCCAGGCCAATGGATTGGTGTCGACCGTCCTCAAAATCGATCTAACCCGCCAGGATTCCCAATGGGTTCGTCTGGTCGGCGGGCGTTCCGGCGTCGGGGTCTCTTGCCCCCCGATCCGGGGACGCTTCGCCGGGTGCCGTCGGGCCCGGCTGTTGGGCCATGCGGGAGATGCCCCTCTGACGCTCCTTGAAGTTGCGCGTTTTCGGGGCGCGAGGTGTTCCCCGTCCGGGAGGGGAGGGACGGCCGGGATCGCGCGGGGGCGCCTCGGACACGGCCCGCGACGCGCCGGCCCGCGTCCCGCCCCGGAGGGGCGGCAGGTCAATCGCCAGGGGTGCAACCCCTGGAATTGTTCACGTGACGATCCAATCCCCGGCCCTCCCTCCGGAACCGCGTGGCACCCCCCGAGTCCCGGAGGCGCCTTCGATCCCGGGGCGGGAGATGCCTCGCTCACGCTCCGGGTGATGATCGGGACAACCGGCCTCGACGTAGGGTCGGGTGGCTGTGGTCTCGGGACGAGACCACGGTGATAGAGGCCGGTGGACCGCGGTCGTTCCGGGTGTGCCGGGGCCGGGGGATCGCCTTGTGGGAGATGCCTCGCTCACGCTTCGGGTTACGATGGAAGGCACGCGGGGTCGGGCTGTGGTCTCGGGACGAGACCACGGTGAGAGAGGCGAGGGATCCGGATGTCCTCGGGCCGGGTGAGGGCCGGGGGCAACACGGCACGCAAGAGCGTGCCCTACGGGTGATCGATGCCGTCATCATCTTCATGGAGATGGAGCGTTCGTATTCACGCCAGTCGTCGTCGGTCATCTGCGACTTCGGGTTGATCTTCGGGCGCGAGGAGGGGACCCGGGGGACGGGCTCGGGCTCGGGGTCGGGGGCGGGGGCGGGCTCGGGCTCCGGGGGCGGGGACGGGTGCCGGGACGCGGCGGGTCAGGCGGGGCGCGGGCCTCCTCGTAGCGGCGGAGGCAGGCGAATTCGTAGCGGCGGAGGCGCGACATCTCGGGGCTCAGCCGGGCCGGGACCCCCTGCTCGGCCAGCGACCGCTCGACCACGTCCAGGTCGTCCAGCCCGTCGGCCAGCTTCGCCTCGAGCCGGTCGCTGCGACTCCGCCAGCGCGGCGGGCGAGTCGCAGCCGGCCAGGTCCCAGGGGTCGCGGTCGCGGGCGTCGGGGGGGACGCCGAGGAGGTCGAACGCCAGGGAGTATTGAACATCCGACCATTCCTCGGATCGGCTCAGATCATCCCAGCGTCCGATCAGCCAGCGGCAGCCGGCGGCGGTCGCCTCGAGCCGGCCGACGACCGCGGCGGGGCTCTTCGAGATCCGGGCGCCGACCGCCTCGGCGTCGGCCCAGCGGTCGTCGTCCCAGGCGACGGCGGCCCTGGCGGACTCGTAATTCGTCAGCGCCGACTCGCGGGCCCGGCAGGCGTCGACGCGGACGGCGTTGACGACCATCTGCTCGAAGGTCCACTCGTCCTCGGGGGTCGCCAGCTCGTAGCCGGCCCGCCAGGACGCCAGCCGCTCGGCGACGACCGCCTCGTCGCCCCGGCTGAGGACCACGCCCTCGCCGGCGAGCCCGTGCACGACGCGATTCCGCTGGAACGCGCGCCTTGCCCTCGTCGGTGACCGGCCCGGTGGACCGCTCGCGTTCTGTCGGTTGGCCTGGATCTGCCGGAAAGTCGCCACGCGTCCGCTCCCGATTCGATCCGATGGGGACGAGCCCGCGGCCCGACATTCGCGAGGGGCCTCGTCGGAGATCATCGGGCGGGGCGGTCGGGTCGTCCTGGGAATCCGGGTCGATCGGCGAGGAATCCGACGCGGCGGGGTGCCGCCCGCCCGGCGCGCCGCCTCTGAAAACGGGGACTGGCTCCGGAGCGAAGCGGAGGTGCCTGTCCCCGTTTTCAGAGGCCGAAGCGTTCACGAGACGGACGCTCACAGGGAATCGATCCCTGGGACTGGCTCCCAGGGGCGTGAGGCCGCCCGGAGATAGCGTTCCTTGAAACGTCCGTGCTCCGCCGCCCGCGTCGCACGGTCGGTCATCACATGCTTCAGGGCCCTGGCACGCAGGAGGGAGTTGCCACACGGCCGATTGAGCAAAGCGGGCGAGAACCGAGCGAGCTCGGCGGCCAATGCCCTCGCCTCCGCCGTCAACTGCGCCTCCGCGGCGGCGTGGTCAACGGCCCGGTTGAGGTTCTCCTGGCGGCGACGCCAGGCCCGTTCGGCCCCCAACGCGACGGCGACGAGCAGAACCGTGAGTACCAGGGTGTGGAGCCGCAACTGCAACGCTGGTCGGACTCGGAGCATGGCCATGGCCCAAACGTACCTCGGGATGTCCCGCCATAAAACGGACATCCCGACGCCGAAGCTTCCCACGGCACTTCGGTCGGGTGGCTGTGGCGGAGCTTGCGACGCCACAGCACATGGGCGAGGTTCTCCCCTGGGGCATTCTGCCCCAGCCACCCGGCCGCCTTCCTCGGGCTGGACGCGCCCGCGAAGACGACCTCCGCCGCGGTCGACGCGGGGGCCTACCTGCTGCTGGCCCCGCTGAGCGTGGGGCGGCACACGCTCCACTTCGGCGGGACCAACGGCCCCGAACTCGGCGGCTCCATCGACACGACGTACGTCATCCAGGTGCTGCCGCAGCGGCCTTAGCAGCGGGCAGGTGGCACTGGGGGCTTGTATGTGTTTAGGGACTATTTTAACAAATAGGGTCTCGGCCGCGGCGGGCCACCCGCCGCCCAGTTCGCCGAATCGGTGATTCTGAAGCAATGTCCCGTTTGCAGTCGCGAGCCGACGCTGATTCTCGTCGGAGTCGTCGATAGCCCGGCCGGCCAACACGTGAGGCGCCCGCCAATGCCGCTTCCTCTGATCGTCGCTCTCTGGTCGCGCCCTTCGTCGGGGCAACTCAACAAATCTGTCAACGGTAGCCTGAGGTCACTCGAGAAGGCGCTCGGATTGTTCCAGAAACAGATCCCACCACCGGGGACCGAGGCTGCGAAGAGTCCATTGGTCATGAAAGGCTTGTTCGTTGCACCGGAGTATTACTTCGCGCGGGCGAAGATGGGCCAGTGGAGCGGAAGTTCGCAGAAGTTCAAGACCCGCTCGATTGATCAGGACAAGAAGGACCACATCGTCAAGGAACTCAGGGAGATCAGCAAGCGCTTCCCGGGGATCGCGATCATCCCCGGCTCGATCGCCTGGGAGAAGCCACTCGATCGCCCAGCCAATGAATTCAGGAAGAATAGATTCACCGGGGAGCTAACCACGACACTCAAGACGACGGATCGTCGCGCGAAGGCAATTCAGCATGTCAAGGCCGTCGGCGACCTCGGCATGGGGAACCAGACGAAGGGAAATACCAAAGCCGAAGAGACCATTTGGGATGTGATCAATACTAATTACCTGGAATTGGGAAATTGGTATTACAGGATGATTAATAATCATGCCATTCCTCCCGGCATGGCCTTCTTGCACGTCATGAATTATTGTCTCGGACCTGGCAATCCCGCACTACGCGACGACATGATCTCATACTACGGCCTCCCGAACAGTGCGGTGCAGGTCATCCCGGACACATCGCTCAAGGAGGCGCAGCTCGGCAAGGCAACCCACATGATGCGCAACACCGCCTATCTCCTCTTCAACGGCGAGACCCGCTTCAAGTACAACAAGAAGGGCGATTTCCACGAGGCCATCGGCACCGACGGGAAGACCGTCTTTATACCGGGTGAGAAACTCGGGCTCTCGCCGTCCATCGGAGGCCTTATATTCGGCATGGAAATCTGCCTGGATCACGCGTTGGCGACGCTCAACACGGGCTTCCCATCGGGGTCCCAAGATCCCGACATCCATGTCGTCATATCAGACGATGTCGTGAACGAAAAGACGAACATGCGCGCCCGCAAATATTTCGTCCACGCCTCGACCAGTTCGAGCCAGACGAAGGTCTACGACCTGTCCGGGATGAAGAAGACTCGAGTCCATTCCGAGGAGCATAAGGACAGGGTCAGTCATGGCACGATCAAGTACTACAAACTCATGGTCTAGTAGGTCCGGTGCGTCGCGAAGACGCGCCTTCCCTACCTGGCCCGTGAGGAGCATCGGAACAGGAAACCGGCTTAAGCCTTCCGAGTACCGGTGTGCCAGATAGAGTAAAGCCGAATGGCACCAGTCGTGTAGGGTGGGCACCGCCCACCTCTTCGATTTCATTCGCCCGCCACGTCCATCACACACCAATCGTCCGCCGGACGACGACCCGCACAACGACAGCCCCACTCGTTCGGATAATGCCCCGACCGGACCCACCGGGAGAAGCTCGAATGGGGCCAGAGGTGCGGGCAGGTCACGAGGCCGTGCCTGACCGGATTGTAATGGATGTCGTCCGCGTGGCGCTCCAGGTCGACCTCGTCGAGGATCGTGTGCTCCCAGAACCGCCGCTGCCAAACGTCGGCCTCACGGTGCCTGCGTCGCGAGCGGCTGACGTCCGCCCCGGCGGCCGCCCGACCGGACGATCGGGTGAACCGCGCCTTCATCCTTCCGACCCTGCTCGAGAAGTCGCCATCTCCACGGGGCAAGGTCCAGAGGAAATGGACATGATCGGGTAGAACCACCCCCGCCACGATCCGGAACGGGGCCTCGCGCATGACCTCCCTCAGGGTAAGTCGCAGTCGACTCACCTGCTCCGGGTCCGAGAACGTCGGCCTTCGGCAGTAGGTGACCACCGTCAGGAAGAAAGTCCCGCCCGGCATCGACCAGCGGCGGTAACTCGGCATCGGAAGCGGTCCAGATGAGGAGGTGGGCGGTGCCCACTACAGATTATATCTAGAGGTCGGCGGTGCCCACCCTACGGATTTCATGACTACCAATCGATCTCGCGACCAAGATTCTGGCGACGGGCGTTCGCCAGGGCCAGGCGGGCGGCGAAGGCGTCCTGCACGGCGATGCCTACCGACTTGAAGAACGTGATTTCTTGATCCGACGACCGCCCCGGCCTCGTGCCGAGCACGACCTCGCCCAGCTCGGCGCGGACGTGCTCCTCGCGGATCAGGCCCGAACGCAGCGGCTGGATCAGGTCGCCGGCCTCGATCCAGGCGGCCTCGCGGCTGTCGACGACCACCCTGGCCCGGGCGACCGTCTCGGGGGGCAGCTCGGCGACCTCCGGCTTGTAGGAGCCGACGGCGTTGATGTGGACGCCCGGCGCGATGTCGCGGTCGTCGAAGATGGGGACGCGGGAGGTCGACGTGGCGCAGACGATGTCCGCCCCCTCAAGTGCCTCCGTCGGTGAGCCGGCCGCGAGGAAGCGGACCGAGGGATCGGCCAGGTCCCGGATCATGGCCTCGACCTTCGACCGGGTCGGGCTGTAGATCTTGACGGTCTCGATCGGGCGGACCGCGCGGATGGCCTCCTTTAATGCGGGCGCGGGCCTGCACCCCCGCCGAAGACGGCCAGGGTCCGGGATCTCCGCCGCGAGAGCAGCTGGTCGCCGCGCCTCGAGGCGGCGGCGGTCCGGATCGCCGCGGAGCCGCGGAACCGTCCAGCGCTTCGAGACGGCCCGTGTCGGGCTCGATCGCCGACCGTGGCCTGGATCCTCGCTGGCCAGCGCCGGGCGTTGCCGTCGAACAGGAGACGACCTTGACCGCCAGGGCCTCCTCGATCGATCAAGCGGAATCGACGTACGACGACATGATCAGGCTGACGCCCGCGTGGCGGGGGACGGGGAGCGCGGCCCGATGCGGCACGGTCGCGGACCCTTCGCTGAGCGCGGCGAAGGCGGCCTTCATGGCGTCGATCAGCTCAGCGCATCGGGAGGGCCTGGCGGACTTCGGCGGCGTTCAGGAGCAGCACGGGGGTGTAGTTCCTTGGATTCCGAAGGCTCTGATATGATGCCGATCGCGACGGGACCGGCCCCGTCGCCCTGGTCGACCGAACCCCGAGCCGAAGAGTGCCTCGCCCGATGAAAATCCGCAGGATCTCCGCGTATCGCGTCGAGCTTCCGCTCCACGAGGGCAGCTACAAGTGGTCGGGGGGGAAGTCGGTCTCCGTCTTCGACAGCACGATCGTCGCGGTCGAGACCGACGAGGGGCTCACCGGCCACGGCGAGGTCTGCCCGCTCGGCCCGTTCTACCTGCCAGCGTACGCCAACGGGGCCCAGTGCGGGAATCGCGGAGCTGGGCCCGCACCTGATCGGGCAAGATCCCCGGCAGATCGACAAGCTGAATCGACGGATGGACGCCGCCCTGCAAGGGCACCCGTACGTCAAGTCGGCCATCGACATGGCCTGCTGGGACCTCCTCGGCAAGGCCAGCGGGCTGCCGGTCCACACCCTGATGGGGGGCCGCTACGGCGACGACTTCGTGCTCTATCGGGCGATCTCCCAGGAGGCTCCCGAGGTGATGGCCAGCCGCGTGGCGGGCTACCGGGCTGGGGCTACCGCCGGTTCCAGCTCAAGGTCGGGGGCGACCCCCATGTGGACATCGCCCGGATCCGCGCCGTGGCCGCCGAACTCCAGCCGGGCGACCGACTCGTCGCCGACGCCAACACCGGCTGGCTGATGCACGACGCACTGCGGGTCGTGCGCGCGGTCCGCGACATCGACGTCTACATCGAACAGCCCTGCCGAACTCTATGAAGAATGCCTGACGATCCGCCAGCACTGCGACCATCCCTTCGTGCTGGACGAGAACGTCGACTCGATCGACCTGCTGCTGCGGGCCCACGCCGACCGGGCGATGGACGTGGTGAACATCAAGATCAGCAAGTTCGGCGGCCTGACCCGGGCGAGGCAGGCGCGCGACCTCTGCGTCACCCTCGGCCTGGGGATGACCATCGAGGATAGCTGGGGCGGCGACGTGATCGACGGCCCGCGACGCCCACCTGGCCCACAGCACGCCCCCGAGCTTGCTGTTCACCCTCGACCGACTTCAACAGCTACGTGACCGTCAGCACGGCCGAGGCCCTGCAACGCGTGAACGGGCGGATGGCCGCGCCGGACGCCCCGGCCTGGGCGTCAACCCGAGGATGGATGTCCTGGGCAAGCCGGTCGTCGTGGTCGAGTGAGTTTGAGGTGCTTCGTGGCTCCGGGAGCTTGAGCTGATGACCGGGTCGCTTCGGACGGTTCTGCGTGCTGACCATCGTGCTGCTGGCGTCGCCGGGTCTTCCCGCACAGGAAGTCGGAAACGACCGCCGCGGCTGACCCTGGACCGGATCTACGCGACCGGCGACTTCGGGTCGGATGATCAACGTCCGGATGGCCCCCGACAGCCCGGCTACACGATACGGCTTCGGCCGCGCCGGCCGGGGCGGGCGTGACCTCGTCCGCGCCGATGCGGAGACCGGCGCGCGCGAGGTCCTGGTCCCCGCGAGCCGGCTGGTCTCGGGGGCGTCCGAACCGCTCAATATCGACGATTATGCATTCTCTCGGGATCAGTCGAAGCTGCTGATCTACACGAACTCGAAGCGGGTCTGGCGCGTGAACTCGCGGGGGGACTACTGGGTCCTCGATCGGGCCAGCCGGGAACTCCGCAGGTTGGGGGGCGACGCCGCGCCGTCGTCGCTGTCGCACGCCAAGTTCTCGCCGGACGGCCTGAAGGTCGGCTATGTCCGCGAGAACAACCTGTATGTCGAGGAGGTCCGCGACGGCAGAATCACCCAGCTCACGCATGCGTCATCGCCCGACGAGATCAACGGCACGTTCGACTGGGTTTATGAGGAGGAGTTCAGCCTCCGCGACGGGTTCCGCTGGAGCCCCGACAGCCGCTCGATCGCGTACTGGCAGCTCGACACACGGGGCGTCCGGGCGTTCCCGCTCGTCAACAACGCGGCCGGGCTCTACCCGAAGGTCACCTGGATCAAGTACCCGAAGGTCGGCGAGGTGAACGCGGCCTGCCGGGTCGGGATCGTCCCCGCGGCGGGGGGCGAGACCCGCTGGATCGACGTGCCGGGCGACCCCCGCGACCACTACCTCGCGTTCATGGAGTGGTCGTCCTCCGGCCCGACGACGGAACTGGTCCTCCAGCAGTTGAACCGGCTCCAGAACACCGTCAAGGTGATGCTCTTCAACCCCGCCGACGGCCGTCTGAGGACGGTCCTGACCGAGAAGGACGACGCCTGGGTCGACCTCCAGCCCGACCTCCACTGGGTCGACGAGGGCCGGCGGTTCCTCTGGCTCAGCGAACGCGGCGGCTGGCGGCACCTCTACCGGGCCGATCGCGACGGGGGCGGACTCACGCCGATCACGTCGGGCGACTTCGATGTGATCGAGGTCTCCGGGATCGACGAGGCCGGGGGTTGGGTCTACTTCGTGGCGTCCCCCGAGAACGCCGCCCGGCGCTACCTCTACCGGGCCCGGCTCGACGGGTCGAGCGCCTCGGCCGAGCGCGTCTCGCCCCGAGAGTTGCCCGGCACGCACGTCGACCAGATCTCTCCCGACGGCCGGTGGTCGATCCACCGATATTCGTCCTTTGATACACCCCCCGTCGTCGACCTCGTCCGCCTGCCCTCGGGCGAGCGGGTCCGCGTCCTCGTCGAGAATGCGAAGCTCAAGGAGACGTTCAAGGCCCTGCGGGCGCGCCCCGTGGAGTTCCTGAAGGTCAAGCTCGCCGACGGCGTCGCGCTCGACGGCTGGCGGATCCTGCCGCCGGACTTCGACCCGGCCCGATCCTATCCGCTGCTCGTCCACGTCTACGGCGAGCCGGCCGGGCAGACGGTCCTCGACGCCTGGGGCGGGGACAACGCGCTCTGGCACCGGTTCATGGCCGAGCAGGGCTACGTGGTGATGAGCTTCGACAACCGCGGCACCAACGCGCCGAGGGGCCGGGCCTGGCGCAAGTCGATCTACCGGAAGATCGGCATCCTGGCCCCGCTGAGCAGGCCGAGGCGGTCCGGGCCGCGTGCTCCGCGATTCCCTACCTCGACCCGAAACGGGTCGGCGTCTGGGGGTGGAGCGGCGGGGCTCGATGAGCCTCAACGCGATCTTCAGGTATCCGGATCTCTATTCGACCGCCGTCTCGGTGGCCCGTCCCCAATCGAGCGCTATTACGACACGATCTATCAGGAGCGTTACATGGGATTGCCGGGCGACAACGCCGAGGGCTTCCGAGAAGGGCTCGCCGATCAACTACGCGGGCCAGCTCCGGGGGAACCTCCTCCTGATCCACGGGACCGGCGACGACAACTGCCACTACCAGACGACCGAGGCCCTCATCGACGAGCTGATCCGGCTCAACAAGCCGTTCACGATGATGGCGTACCCGAACCGCTCCCACTCCATCAACGAGGGGGCCAACACCACCCGCCACCTCCGCGCCCTGATGACGCGCTACCTCCTCGAAAACCTCCCCCCGACGCCCGCCCCGCAGTGAGCCTTCGGGGGTGAGGCGGCACGATCCCCGTCGACCTCGACTCGGCCGATCACCTTTCCGGAGGAGGGGTCGTCGAGCGGAGATCAGGGGCTCCGGCGGAACTTGAACTGGTAGACGTTGACATTGCCGGCGCGGAAATTCTCGGCGCAGCTCGTCAGGTACTGGATGTACGTGCGATAGACCTGGTCGCCCACCAGGGCGACGGCCTCGGCCTCGCGGGCCCGGAGGTTGGCGGCCCAGCAGTCCAGGGTGCGGGCGTAGTGCGGGCGGAGCGATTCGATGTGGATGGGCTCGAATCCGGCCGCGCGGCCCGCCTCCATCACGCGCTCGGGCGGGGGCACGTCGCCGCCGGGGAAGATCCTCGACGAGAGGAAGTGCATGAACCGCAGGAATTTGAACGCCTTCGTCGGGCGGCCCAGCGTGATCGTGTGGACGAGGAGCACGCCGTCGTCGGGGAGCAGCCCGCGGCAGCGCTCGAAGAACCCGGCGTACTTCGCGCGGCCGAAGTGTTCGAAGGCGCCGATGGAGACGATGCGGTCGACGGGCTCGTCGAACGTCTCCCATCCTTCCAGGCGGAATTCCAGCCCCGGCCGGCCCTCGGCGAGCCTCTGGTCGTGGCGAGACTGATTCTCGCTGAGCGTGAGGCCGACGACCGAGACTTCGTAGCGGTCGTGGGCGGCGAGTGCCGTCGCCCCCCACCCGCAGCCGACGTCGAGCAGCCGGAGGCCGGGGCGCAGCTCGCACTTCGCGAGCGTCGTCTCGATCTTGGCCCGCTGGGCGCCCGCCAGGTCGAGGTCGGGGGGCTCGAACCTCGCGCACGAGTAGGTGAGCGAGGGGTCGAGGAAGAGGCGGAAGAAGTCGTCGTTCAGGTCGTAATGGGCGTGACGCTGGTGAAGTCCGTGTCGATGCGGCTCATCGGCTCAGGGTCCCTCGGGGGTGATGAGTTCCAGGGACTGGGGGGTCGCACCCCTCGCCGCGCGTTCCACGGCGCGCAGCAGGTTCGCCATCACGTCGCCGTGCCGGTAGCCGGGGGCGGCCCGCATCATGCCGAGCACCTGGCGCCGATAGTTGGTCAGGTTGGACTGGACCGGCATCCGGAACTCGGCGACGAGCGCCGAGACCCTCCGGGCCAGCGCCTCCAGGTCGCCCGCATGGCTTCGGATCAACGTGTCATGGAAGAATTTGGTATGCGAGGCCTCGTCCATCGCCATCCGCCCGAGGATCGCCTTGAGCAGCGGCTCGTCGACCGCGTGCTCGAGGGCCCGGTAGTAGGCGCAGGTGGCCTTCTCCTGCATGGCGAGGTAGATGAAGATGTCATTCATCTCGCTGTAGGGGAAGTGGAACGGGGTCTTCCGCTCCCTCGCCATGTCGGCCTCCAGCACCTCGCGGGTCATCAGGCCCGTCCGGGTGAGGTACGTCTCCAGGACGTGCCCATGCCTGTCCTCCTCGGCGGCCCACTGGAAGACGTAGTGGAGGACCTGGCGATTGGTGATGTACTGGGCGTCCGGCAGGCCGGGGTCGGCCATGAGGCGCAGGTATTCCGAGACGTAGCCCGGCAGGTGGTCCTCGACGTACAGCACGGTTATCACCGCCGAGAGCTGCGCGTCGTCGAGGAGGTCGACCCGGGCGAGGCGGAGGGCCTCGGGGGAATCGGCGAGGTCGTAGGGAGACCAGCCCATCCGCCCGGCGCGGCGGAGGTAGGCCCTGAGTGTATCGTCGAGGACGTCGGGGTCGGGGAAGACGGCGGCGTCGCCGGTCTTGACGTGCGGGATCTTGTCCATGGTCCGGTGCTTTCGCGGGGGGTGTGACCGATGATCAAGGAATCTGATCCTGGACGAGCATTATCACTATCTTGGATTTTTCTCCGGAATTGCAAGGTCGTGCCGAAAAGTGACGGGACGTGACTGGATGGTCCCATGCTTCTGTCTCTGCGGACCCGGCGGGGAGGCGTCCCCGGCCCGATCCGTCACGAAGAGCCCGGGTCGACCCGGAATCCGGGGGCGCACATCGCGGCCATCCGCGTGGGGTCGACGACCCCCTGCTCGGCCATGAAGGCCGCCGAGGCGGTAAGCAACTCGTCCCCCTCGACCCCGCCGACCAGCTCGCCGAGCCGGCGCTGGGCGACGTTCGCGTAGAGCTTCATGTCGGCCGCGTCGAAGTCCTCGATCGCGCGGCGGAGCAGGGCCTCCGCGTCGCCGCGCTCGCCCCGCCGCACCGCGATCGCCGCGCGGACGAGCCCCGCATAGGCCCTGGACCAGGGCAGCCCCTCGCGGTCGAGCCGATCGGCGTCGGTCGCGGCGAATTTCCGCAGTAATCGGGGGTTGCCGGTGCGTTCGGCGATGGCCAGGGCGGCCCGGGCCCTGGCCTGGATCTGGTCGATCCGGATCTTCTGGACGCGCAGCAGGAGCGCCTTCTTGTGCCGCCGCCAGTCGGCGCAGACCCGTCGGAACGCGCTGGCGCCATCGCCGTTGTAGAGGTCGATCTGCACCTGGGCGAGCTGCACCGTCGAGTGCTGGACGTGGTAGCCGTGGGGCGACCAGACCTTGGCCGCCTCGACGAGGTCGGCCTGGGCGCGGTCGGGCTCGTCCGCCGCGAGGCGGACGTGGGCCATGACGTACGTGTTCATGTACGTTTCGAGATATCGGTCGCCGCGCTCGCGCGCCTCCTTCAGCCGGGCCGGCCAGCGCTTCGAAAGCTCGGCCAGTTCCCCAAGATAGGTGAGCGACCACATCGAGAGGGTGTGCGACGTGTCCATCTCCCAGGCGACGCCGGTGCAGCCGCTGCGGAGCAGGACCTCGGCCTGTTCGAAGCTCTCGTAGGCCCGCCGCCATCGCCCCTCGACGTACCGGGCGATGCCCTTGGCCAGCGCGACGAAGCCGAGCGAGTAGGGGTCGTTGATCCGGACGGCCAGGGCCTCGGCCTTGGCCATGATCTCCGCGCTCCTGGCGTAGGCGCGCCCGCCGTGGGTGGCGACGGGCGAGGCTTCGAAGGCGAGGGCGCGGACCAGCCGTCGGGGCTCCCCGGCCCTCAGCGCGAAGAGGAGGTTCCGGGCCTGGTAGTCGGCCCCTCGGATCGGGTCGATCATGCTCAGGCCCGCGACGGCCGACCAGCAGATGTCGATCCGATCGAGGTCGCCGGTCGGCACCTCCGCGGCGTTCCGGGTCGTGAAGTCGAGGCCGCGGAGGCGGAGCAGCGCCCGGTAGTAGAGCAGCGAGGCGAGGGACCCCCGCGAGGTGCGCGGGAGTTCCATCATCGCGGCCTTGAGGACCTCGGCGATCTCCTCGACCCCCTGGTCGAAGTGGCCGCTGATGAGGAGCTGCGTGGCGGCCCGGCGCCGGTATTCGAGCGACGCGGCGGCCTGGGCCTCGCGCGCCGCCTCCTGGTAGACGGCGGCGGCCTCGGCACCCCGGCCGGCGTTCGAGAGGGCGTCGCCCCACCTGGCCAGCAGGGGGAGCCTCGCGCCCCCGCCGTCCGGGTTCAGCTCCAGCGAGAGCCGGTAGAACTGCGCGGCCTGGTTGAACGCGAGCGCCTCGGCGGCCTGGTCGGCGGCCAGGCCGTAGTAGGCCCCGGCCTTCGCGTCCTCGCCGGCCCCCTGGAAGTGGGCCGCCAGCACCTCGTGGTCGGCCCTGCCGCCGGCCTCGAGGGTGAGGGCCAGGCCGAGGTGGTGGCCGCGGAGCGTCTCCTCCGGGAGGTGGGCCACCATGGTCTCGCGGACGCGGTCGTGATAGGCCTCGACCTCCTCGCGCTCCGACGGCCCGGCGGCGCGGATGAGCCGCTCGGCGCGGAGGACGGCCAGCGCGGCCTGGCCCCGGGCCTCCAGCCCCGCCGCCCGGAACGCGACCTCCGCCGGGAACGGCCGCCCCGAGACCGCGACGACCTCCAGGAGCCGCCGGGCTTCCTCCGGCAACCGCAGCATCCGCGCCCAGAGGACTTCGTCCAGCGAGATCTCCCGACCCGACCGGCCGATCTCCCCGAGCCCCGGGGTCGCCTGGAGGTACTGGACGAGCTGATAGATGAACAGCGGGTTGCCCCCCGACTCTCGGGCGATCTGGGCGCTGATGGCCTCCGTGGCAGGGTCGGCCGCGCCGAAGAGCGACAGCGAGAGCTCGCGGGAGTCGGCGTCGCTGAGCGGCTCGACGACGAGCTCGCGCCAGTACAGGGCCGACTGCCCGGCGCGGGGGCTCGCCGAGAGCACTCGGGAGAGGCAAGGGCTGGAGTCGGCGTCCTCGATTCGATAACTGATGAGGAGCAGGAACGGCGGCGAATCGGGGGGGCGGAGCAGCTCGGCCAGCAGGTCGGCCCCGTCCACGTCGCCCCACTGGAGGTCGTCGATGAAGAGGACCAGCGGCCGTCGGGCCGCGAGCCGGCCGAGGAAGACGCGGAGGGCCGCGAACGCCCGACGCCGGAGTTCCTGGCGGTCGGGGGCCTCGCGGCCGTGCCGGGCGGCCTGCGCGATCGCCCCCACCTGCCGGAGCACCGGGAAGACCCGGGACAGCGAATGCACGTCGTCGGGGATCAGCGTCTCCACCACGTCCGCCGGCAGTCGGCCCAGGTGGCGGCTGAGCGAGTCGATCAGGCTATCCAGCGCCTTGAATGGGACGAATTCCCGCTCGTAGCACCGCCCGACGAGGACGACGGAATCGGTCCGCGTGGCGAGCTCCTCCAGGAACCGCTGGATCAGGGACGTCTTGCCCGACCCCGAGCGCCCCTGGACGGCGACCGCCGCGGTCTTCCCCTGGCGCGTGACGGCGAAGGCCTCGAAGAGGTCCGCGATGTGCGACTCGCGACCGACCAGCGCCGAGGCGGCGCCCGGGGACGTCGGGCCGGCCTGGACGCGGCGCGGTTCCGCGGCGGCCTGGCCCAGCCGGGCGAGGATCTCGGGCGCGGTCGGCCGCAGGGCCGGGTCGCGCCGCATCAGGTCGACGCAGAGCCCGTCGAGGTCGGCCGGGACATCCGGCCTCGACGCGCGGGGGGCGGGCGCGTCGACCTGCTGCTTCTCCCGGATGACGGCCAGCGCGTTCCCCCGGTAGGGCAGGGCCCCGACGAGCAGCTCGTAGAGCATGACGCCCACGCTGTACCAGTCGCTCGCCCCGGAGACCGGCTGGCCGGCGGCCTGCTCCGGCGACATGTACGCCGCGGTCCCGACGATCGAGCGCTCGGCGTTCTCGGAGAGCCCCACCTCGTCGAGGTCGGCGGCCAGGCCGAAGTCGAGCAGGACGACCCGCCCCTCGGGCGTCACCATCACGTTGCTCGGCTTGATGTCCCGGTGCAGCCGGCCCGCGTCGTGCAGCGCCTGGACGCCCCGGACGAGCTGGGCGAGCACGTGTCGGAGGCGCTGGAGGGCCTGGGCCGAACGGGCCCCCGGCACCTCCTGTCCCGCCCCCCGCCGGACGTAGGTGGCGAAGTCGACCCCTTCGACCAGCTCCATCGTGAAGAACCAGGCGTCGTCGACCGCGAGGAGCTCGTGGAAGGTCACGAGGTTCGGGTGGGCCACGTCGGCGAGCGAGCGGAACTCCTGCTTGAAGCGGTAGAGCGACGCCGTGCCCATGCGCTGGAGGGTCTTCAGGGCGACGATCCTGTGCCGCTTCAGGTCGTGGGCCCGATAGACGATGCCCATCGCCCCCCGGCCGAGCTCCCCCAGGATCTCGTAGCCGCTGAACTGGGGCCCCTGTTGGGCCGGGATGTCGAGACCGGCCCCGATCGGCCCCTCCGTGGTCCACCCGGCGATGCCCCGCGAGGTCGTCGCCGTCTCGGGGACGATGTCGGTGGTCCTGGGGATCGAGGCCGTCGCGGCCCCCTCCGTGAGGGTCGGGGCCGCCGTGCCGGTGGTGTGCAGACTGGCCGCCTCGGTCGGCGTCTCCCGGTCGGCCGACCGGCCCAGGGTCAGCACCGAGTCCGCGGGCATGGTGCTCCCGTCGTCGAGCGTGGGCGCAGGTTCGCCGGACCTCGCGGGACGACCACAACGAGGGCAGGTTAGAGCCTGGGATTCACTGTCGCCGTGCCCCTCCCATCGATGGCCGCAAACGCACAAGAGTTCGATCGGGGGGGTCTCCTGTGGATTCGGACGGGCGCCCGGACTTCCAAAGGACAATTCCAGCAGACCCGACGGGCCCGTTCAACCATCTTTCCGCACATCTCGTTACCAAGGGTGCGGTAACGGAACCCGGTCGCCCGCCCTCGCGCGGCGGAGTTCCGGTCGTCGGCGAACGGGTCGACGGCCCCGAGGCACCAGGGCGCGCCCGAGCGTCCCAGGCGCTCGACGGCCAACGGACACCGCCCCACACATCGCAAGGAGGGCCGTTCCCCGCAATGGCGGTCAGATCCGAGGCGGAGCGTCGCGATCAGGCGGCCTCATCCGGGTCCCCCTGAAGGTAGATCCGCCTGATCCGGAGATCGTCGCAAAAGGAAACACCAGGCCCGTCGTGGGTCAGGGCGGGGCGGGAAGGCCTCTGTGAGAGGGGTCCGGATCGCCAGAACCGATACGGTACCGGCCTTCGGAATCGATCTGGAGGGCACGCTCGCGGGAGAGCGGTATCGCAACGTCTTGCGATTCAGCGGGTTAGAAGAGAGCCACCGAATGGAGTCGAACCATCAACCCCCGCTTTACGAAAGCGGTGCTCTGCCGGTTGAGCTACGGTGGCAACTGGCGTTGAAGCCTCCCGACTATAGGGGATCTCACGCGAAAGTGTCAAGTCGGCCTTCTCAAGGGGTGTGTAAGGTTGTAGGCCGGGGGGGCTTCCGTCGAGACTCCGGTCGGTCGGCGGGGCCGCCGGAGATCGGCCAGGGGGCCCCGGAGGCCGGCGTCGTCGGCCCGATTGACTGTCCGGGCCCTTTACGGCTGTGAATAACCTGAGAAGAAGCTCTCATTACGCACGCCCGGCCCCAGTCTGCGGCCCGGGATGTCAGGACGACGATTCGCGCCTCCGTTCAGAACTTCAACTCGGCTGTTCTCCCGTCCGTTCGGCCGGCCCCCCCGAGCCGCGACGACGCAGCACTCAAGGGGAGGCGATGGCTGCCAGCTACCGCTTGCGTCGGGGAGAATTGGTCCTGATCCCGGGTACTCGCGTGGGTCTTTGGAAAAGTGGTAGGTGAGTACTGTCCGACGACAAAGACAGAAAATTTCGGGAAAGGTCGGAACCTTTCCGTTGAGCGCTTATGCACGGAGGAGCGGTGGGCAGTGGAAGACCAGGTATGAACTGTTCCGGATCGTGAGCCTCCCCCTCGAGGCCGAACGGACGAACCGATCCACTGCCCGATCTGACTGTCTCCAAAATGCTCGGCCCCGACCAGGAAAGAGATCTTGTGGGCTTTGCGATCTCCCCAGAGCTGATTTCCCGCCACAGCCAGGCCCACGTCCGACTGAAGAAGCGAGCGAGGATCGCTGTCTGGCCGTAGAGGACGAGGGGATAGCCCTGCGGACTTAGGTGTGATGCCCGAGAGCAACTCCCCGGATGCGTTCCTGCTCGACCAGCATGACAAGTCCCGCCGGCGATCCGATCTCGAAGGGTGACCTCGGTCGAAGTCCGGGGGCATTCTCGAGCGAGACGAGACGGATCGCCACCCGGGGAGCGCTGAACGGCTTGGCCGCGGCTGCGACGCTCCCACGGTCTGGGCGCGTTCACATCCGAGGCTGCACCGGAAGATCCCCGTCTCCTAGTATGCCCATCGGCTCTTCTTCACCGTCCGGCAGAGGCACTGATGCCGTTGTTAGTACCAAAGTCTTTGGCCGTCACCGTATCAGAGGTCGAGTCACCCCGTGCCCCAAGAACATCCTGATATTAGGTGCGAACAGGTGATGGTGTTGCTCGTGCCAGTTGGCGACATCGGCAGCCGAGACCTGTCCGTAGAACGCTTGATGTCGCGCACCTGGCCCCAGTCGTAGAGCCGCGACCTCGTCGATCGCCCCGAGCCCCTGGGCAACTGCCGCGTAGATGTTCGACTGACGGAACTTGGGCCGTAACGATTCGTCGTGTCATTCATCTCCTGCAGGAGATCCTTGAGATCCTGGTTGATTTCCTGGCGGCGCGTCCTGACCCGTATATGCCAGGACGAGGACGATCCGGGTCGAGGCGAGAATAGCGGAATCGATTGTCCGCGCCATGGCCTTCATCTTGTTGTTCGAGACCACCGGGCGTTAATGACCGGAAGCCTTGAAGAACTTCTGATGTCCCCCCGCCGATGCTACCCGTCCTGTCGCGCCCACTTCGATTGCTCGATGTACAGGGTGCTCGGCGGCATGGTAAAGCACCCCGTCGATCCCGTTATCCTGGCCGCCGTCGGTGATCGCCTTCGCGGCCTTCCAGGCTGACTCCAGAGGTAAGGCCGAAGCCCATCTGGCCGCGCCAGGGATATTCGCTCTTCCGCGGGCCTCTTCGCCATGTCGGTGATCGACGGCGCTGAGGTTCTGCTCGATGTAGGCTCTGGATCTGCGGATGGAGTTCGCTCACCGTTATCGCTCGCGGGGTGCCTGGTAGTTTTTGAGGATTCTCCCGCACGAACGTTCATGGCGAAGGGTTGCCGCCGGCGAGGAGAAGGCGATCATCCCGCTGGACTCGTCGGCCCACATGCCATGGTGGCCACGTATCCTTGTCGCCGGAAGCCGATTCGGCCTGGCACAACCGGCCGCCGACGTCCTGCGGCGGTTGATCGCGAAGTACGGGAACGACCCGTGATCGTGCTCGAGGCCGCGCGTGGTCGAAGAGTCGTTCGATCGGCGGGGGTTCGGCCTCGCCACCGAACTGCACCCGGCGGATTGGGAGAGGCTTGTAACGCGCGGGTCCGATCCACAACCAGGAGATGGTCGATGCCGCTGCCATGTACGTCGCGCTGCACCGTTCGCTCGCGAGTAGCAAGGGCACCAGACTTCGTCCGGTGATGTCGGTCTGTTCGACCTACCTGATCGACTCCGACGAGGGGTCCCCAGGCGTCTCACTGCCGACGACCGCCGGTCCATAGATGAGTCCGCCGCCGTCCGCCGTGCAGATAGGTGGCAGTTGCGGTATATCGCCCGCGACTACGCCGAGTCCCCGCCAATGAAAAAGCCCAGGTCTTACCCTTGAGGCTTTCCGTCGAGAGCCACCGAATGGAGTCGAACATCAACCCCCGCTTTACGAAAGCGGTGCTCTGCCGGTTGAGCTCGGTGGCAACGGCGTTGAAGCCCCGACCATAGGGGACTCACGCGAAAGTGTCAAGTCGCCTTCTCAAGGGGTCCAGGCGACCGGATGTCGAGGGGCGGGATTTCCGCGGGCAGGAGGCTCTCGGGGCGTCACCAGCCTGGGGCGGTACGGGCCGGGGAAGTTTCCGTCTCGACTCCGGTCGGGTCGGCGGGGCCGCCGAGGTCGGCCAGGGTCCACCGGAAGGTGCGGTCTCGGCTTCATTGACGGTCCGGGCCCCTTACGGCGGTGAATAACCTGAGAAGAAGCTCTCATTACGCACGCCCGGCCCCAGTCTGCGGCCCGGGATGCAGGACGACGATTCGCGCCTCCGTTCAGAACTTCAACTCGGCTGTTCTCCGTCCTTTCGGCCGGCCCCCGGAGCCGCGACGACGCAGCACTTGCCAGCCAGACAGTCCCGGCGTAGGAGCCGCCCGATGAATCAACGGTCCGACGACCTCTGGGAATTCGAGGTCGATGCCCAGACGGATGACGACGGCGACAGGGCCTGCACGGCCGGCCCGACCCGCAGAGCACCACAGACGACCTCGAACCCCTGCTCGACGCCTGGTTTCGAGAGCGGAGCCGGGATCGAGACGGCCCTTGCCGTTGGAGGCGGCCCGTCGATTCCTCAGGACCCTCGTCGCCGAGGAGGCCCTGGAGCTCCCGGCGGAACCTCCAGCGCGGAAGCTCCTGAAGGCCATCCGGGAGCCGGGGCCCCCCACCGACTGACCCGACGCCGGGTCATCGTCGCGGACGCCGGGCTGATCCGGCCCCGAGGGGCCATGTTCACCGCGGCTCGGCCGACCGCGACCTCGAAAGAATTCGGCGATAGACATCCAGGTAGCGGTCGATGTTGCGCTCCATCCCGAAGAGCTCGCGGCCACCGGCCCGGTCGCCGCCGAGAGGCGGCTGCAGGGCCGGGTCGTTCAGCACGTCGAGGATGCCGGCCGCCAGCGACTCGGGGCAGACGGCCGTCAGCCGCCCGGCGCCGGTCGCGCCCAGGATCGTCCGGTAGTCGCCGAAGTCGGTCGCCACGATCGGCCGGCCCGAGGCGAGGTAGACCGCGATCTTGCTCTGCACCGAGTAGTTCTCCCGGCAGGCCAGCCGGGGTGGACCAGCACGTCGGCCCGACGCGTCAGGGCGACGACCTGCTCGGGCGTCTGGCCGGCCAGGACGATCAGGCGGTCGCCGAACGCCGAGCCGGCGCCGGTAGTCGTCGCCGGCCTCGGGGTCCGCCCACCAGCACGCAGCGCGCCTCGGGCCGGTCGGCGAAGACCCGGGGCAGGGCGTCGATCAGGACCGGCACCCCCTGGTTCGGGTGCACGATGCTCCCCACGTACATCACCACCCGATGCTCCGGCCCGACGCCGGGGATTTCCGCCGGGACCTCCGCCGCGGGGCGTTCGTACTCGCCCAGGTCGATGCCCGGATAGATCACCGAGACCCGGTCGGCCGGCACGCCCTTCTCCCCGACGACCACGTCGCGGACCGGCTCGCCCAGCACGATCACTTCCGCCGCCGACCGGAAGACCGCCCGCTCCAGGGCCTGATACGACCGGAAGACCAGCCCCCGGCCGAGCCGGTCGCGCTCGACCTCGTCGCCGAGGAGGGAGTGGATCTCGTAGACCATCGGCCAGCCGAACAGCCGGCAGGCCGGGTATGCCCGGGTCGCGCCGCCGTAGTGCTGCGCGTGGACCAGGTCGAAGGGGAGCTCCCGGTGGATCCGGCGGAGGCCGGTGACCCAGTCGGTCGGGCTCAGGGTGAAGGAGGGGGTCCCCTCGAAGTCCCCCCGGCTCGACCCGCCCGTGATCGGCCTGGCCCTGAGGTGGGCGTGGACCACCTCCACCCCCCGGGCCTTCAGCGCCCGGAGGATCTTGATCGGGAGCATCGCCGTCCCGTCGTACTCGCCGGGGATCGGAAACGAGGTGACCATCATGATGCGCATCGGAGATCCTCCTGCCTCGGTCGCGGCTCGCCCAGTTGCATCCGTTCGCCCCGGTGCCCCGGGGAAGGCGGCCCCAGCATAGTCCCCACCCCGGCGGCCGAGAACCCCAAACCGTCCGCCGCCCGGCGACCCGCCCCGATCCGCATGCAATCATCCCGGCTCCTCACCCGGACCATCGCGCAGGACCGGCGCGACTCTCCACCGAAGGGCTTCGGGCTGGGCGATTTCCGGCGAGTCATGGTGTGAAATGGTCGAAACCAGGGAGACTGGGGGGATCTGTTGAGGGAAGGGAGACCCGGATGGCGACGCTGACGCTCTCGACCACGGTGGAGGATCTGCTTCGGCTGGCCTGGCGGGCCGAGCGGTCGGGGCGTCCGAACCTCCGCGACGCGCTGATGACGCTCGCGGTGGCCGAGAGCGGCCCGGAGGAGGCGGTGCTGGCGGAGCGCTGCCGACGGCTCCTGATCGCGAGGCAACCGGATCACTGGTACGCGACGACGGCGACGCTGGGCCAGGCGCTGGGGCATGAGAAGGTCGCGGCGGTGATCGAGCGGCTCCGGGCGATGTTCCCGCCGATCCGCGTTCAGCGGCAGTTGCTGCGGGCGTCGGCCGAGGCGGGCCCGTTCGACGGCCGGGTGGTCCCGATCCGTGAGGTCTTCGTGGACCTGGGCCTGGTCCCGGCCCGCCCCCGATCGACCCCCGCCGGCTCGTCCGCGTCGATCCTCCGCTTCCCCGGCCCCGTCGGCGAGGGC
>JAXMBE010000061.1:0-51254 GCA_046349995.1 Isosphaeraceae bacterium
GCTCCGAGGGGATGACATCCACTTCCATGTAGATGCCCTTGACGATGTTCGTGCCTTCCGAGGCGCGGAGGTAGTCCTGCCAGAGGAAGTCCCGGTTCAGGGTGGCCGCACCCTTGAGCCACTCGAGGTGGAAGCGGGAGCGGTCCCAGAGATGGACGTGGGTGTCGACGATCGGCAGCAAGGGGGCGGATGTCGAGGCTGCCGCGAGCGCGACGCCGGCCGCTCCCAGGAACTCTCTGCGGGTCGGTGCTGGGCTCAATGGACGGCTCCTACTCCGGTTTCATGCCGTGGTCCGGGTCGCGAACTCGACCTGTCGCACCTGATAGCGTCGGACCTTCAGGGGGTCAACCTGGAGGCCAAGCCCCGGCCGGGACGGGACCGCGAACAGGCCCGGCGAGGAGAGCTCCAGCGGCGGTGCCACGTAGTCGTCCACGAACCATCGGCTGGAGGGCTCCAGGTCAGAGGGGTACTTGCAGTTGCCGAGGCTCGCCAGGTGGATGCCGAACGCCTGGCCGACGCCGAGCTCGGGCATGGAGCCGACCCAGCAGGCGACGCCGTGTCGGAAGCAGAGGTCGTGGATGGCCCGCGCCGGCCCCAGGCCGCCGACCCGCTGGATCTTCAGGTTCACGATCCGGCAGGCCCCGCGGCGGAT
The DNA here is from genome assembly GCA_046349995.1 of Isosphaeraceae bacterium. Classification (GTDB taxonomy): domain Bacteria; phylum Planctomycetota; class Planctomycetia; order Isosphaerales; family Isosphaeraceae; genus Aquisphaera. The sequence goes on from JAXMBE010000061.1 coordinate 653, forward strand.
GGCCTCCTCGGTCCGCTCGAGCGTCTCGGCCGATTCGTCCAGGCAGACGGGGGTGGCCACTGCCTCCTGGAGCCGGGCCAGGCCGTCGAGGTCGTCCGCCTTCATCGGCTGCTCGATCATGAGGAGATCCTCATCGTCGAGCTGCCGGAAGACGTCGAGGTCATCCGCGGTGTACGCCCCGTTGGCGTCGACCATCAGGGGGATGTCGCCGAAGTGCTGCCGGACGGCGCGCACCAATTCGACGTCGCTGCCCGGTCGGATCTTGATCTTGACCCGGCGATAGCCCTCGACGAGGTGGCTCTCGATGACCCGGAGCAGCTCGACGATCGACGGGTAGAGGCCCACCGCCAGGCCTGACTGGACACCCAGGCTTATCTGTTCGTCGATCGCGCCGAGGAGGTGGGCGATCGTCGCGTGATGGGACTGGCCGAGGAGGTCCCAGAGCGCGTTCTCGGCCCCGGCCACGGCGAAGCGACTGCCGGGCCAGGAGCCGGCCAGCGCGGCGATCTCCTCCGGGGAGTCGATCGCCTTGCCGAGCAGCGACGGGGCGATCGTCGATTCGAGGTCGTGCCAGCAGCCCTCGGGGGTGTCGTCGGAATAGCCGAACCCGGCCGCCATCGGCGAGCTCTCGCCGTGCGCGATGGCGGATGAGGTCTCGACGGTCACGAGGATGGCGTCCTTGACCGAGACCTCACCGCCGGAGATCCGGAACGGTTCCTTGAGGGGGATCTGGATGTGCGTCAGCACCACCCGCTGGATCGGACTTGCGGCTGTCATCATCAGGCCCTTGCTCCCCGCGCGCGGCCGGTCGGGGACGGCTCGGTCCGGACGCCCGGCCCACGATGCCTCAAAGATATCACACAAACCTAGCGATTTCAGCAGGTTAAAACCGGCAACGATTGTCGGGGCCGGGGCGGGCTGCTAGACTTCGTGGAGAGATCGTGGAGTCTGACCGGGGATGGAGGCAAGGGGAGTCGTCATGCCGCAGTCGACGGCCGAGTCGCCCTGGTATCGCGAAGGCCTGGCCTTCTCGTGCACCCGTTGCGGTGCCTGCTGCACGGGGGCGCCGGGCTACGTGTGGGTTTCTCCGGAGGAGATCGAGGCGCTCGCGCGTCATCGCGAGCAGCCGACGAAGGAGTTCTCGCGGCAGTTCGTCCGCCGGGTGGGTGATCACTACAGCTTAATCGAGCGGCCCGGTGGTGACTGCATCTTCTGGGAGAAGGGACTCGGCTGCACGGTCTACCAGGCTCGCCCGGTCCAGTGCCGTACCTGGCCGTTCTGGCCCGAGAACGTCGAGACGCCCGAGGACTGGAAGCGGATCACCGAGATCTGTCCCGGCTCCGGGAAGGGCCGCCACCACTCGGCGGCAGAGATCATCGAATCGATCGGCATGGTGCGACCATGAGCGCCGGATCGGCGAGGCACTCGCCAATCCCGGAATTGGACCGGCTTCGCGCCGACCTCGGGTCGCTCTACCGGGAGCTGGACGAGGCCGTCGCGCGGCATCAGCCGACCTGCGAGCTGAGCGGGCGCTGTTGCCGGTTCAAGGAGTATGACCACATGCTCTTCCTGTCCGAGCCCGAGGCGACGCTCCTGGTCGCCGACGCCCCGCCCCCGAGCCGTGGGCTGGACGCCGGCGCGACGTGCCCCTGGCAGGACCACCGCGGCCGATGCACCGCCAGGGAGGCCCGGCCGCTCGGATGCCGCGTCTTCTTCTGCGATCCTGATTATGCCGAGGCCGGCCCGGTCATCGCCGAGCGGTTCATCTTCAAGCTGAAGCAACTGGCCGAGTCGCGGGGCTGGGCCTGGAACTATGCCCCCCTGCATCGTCACCTCGAGCGGGCCCGCGACGACGGCCGCCTCCATTGTCCCGACGTCCCAGAGGACGCCATCTCGATGACGGAAGTGCGCTGAACGACCCGTGCCTTCACTCTCTCCGACCCGGCTCCGGCATTGGGGAGGGAACTCGCCCGACGCCCCGGGCAACGAGTCGGGACAAGACCTCCGGCGGCCAGTGCATCCCGGTCACGGGCACCCCGATTCGGCTTTTTTCTTGACATTACTCCATACTGCCAATACATTTGAGCCACTTGCCGCGCACCGACGGCTGACCGCTCCTCCGTGGAGATCGTCAACGTGACCAAGAAAGAGATTGTCAAAAAGATCTCGGAAGACATCGGCCTGACGCAGCTCAAGACGAAGGATATCGTCCAGCGCACGCTGGATGCCATCATCCAGACACTCGTGTCCGAGGGACGGATCGAGTTGAGGAATTTCGGTGTCTTCGAAGTCAAGCGGCGTGCTCCGCGCAAGGCACGCAATCCGCGGACGGGCGATAAGGTTTACGTCCCCTCCAAGAACGTGGTGACCTTCAAGCCCGGTAAAGAGATGGAAGAACTGGTTCGAAAGATGAATCCGGAAAATCTTCCACTATTGGAAGAGGGCCTCGATGCCGATCTAGATAACAACGGACCCGTCGAGCCAGTCGCCGAACCGCATGCCCAGACGTCCGCCGACTAGGAGCCCGAGCCCTCGTGGCCGGGGCGTCCGGCCGGCGACTCCGGACTCGGGTCGGCCGAGAGCCGGCCATGGCGTCTGGTGCCGTGCCGCAGACCACCCGGTCCGCGGCCGACCGTACCCAACCCGGCCGCGACTCGCCGCCGGGATGGGACTTCGGCTCGAGCCGAGGGTGGCCCCCCGGCGACGAGTCCCCCGGGTCGGACCCGTGCAAGGAATGCCCGGACAGACTGATCCGAGAGAGATCGAAGGCGGGAGGAGCCCGACATGCGGAAACTCTTGGCGGCCCTGGCGATCATGGTCGCTTCCCTCGCGTTGTTCGAGGGCTGTGCGCCAATCCCCTTGCCGCACTACGCGGCATGGAAGCCCAGACGGGTGGAGCAACTACTCAACGACTCGGAGAATCTCCGGCTCGCCGGCGACGACTGGGAGCGGTTCTGGTTGCTCGATCAGCCCTCCCACCTGACGCCATTCCGGACCCATGGCGGCCTCGGGCCCTGATCGATGCCCGGGATGGCCGCGGCAGCCAGGCTCGACGGCTGATTGCCGGTGGGTGCGGGAGACCGTGCCCCCCGGTGCCTTCGGGGCGACGGGTCACCATCCTGGATCCGTCACCGGGGCATCGTCCTCCGGGCCGACCGTGCGGCGGGACGACCCGCGATCGACCATCTGTCACGGACCTGGCCGGAGCGCGATTCCCGCGCTTCGGCCTGGTCGCTTTCACCGCCCGCACCGGCTGATCGAACGGGTCAGGGGCTGAGGTGGTCCCGGAAGAACGACTCGATCAGCGAGACGTACCCCTGCGGGTCGGCCTCGTACGCCTTGACGTGGTCCACCCCCGGGAGGGTCAGGGTCGTACACGACGCGCCGGCAGCCTGGGCGATCTGGTAAGCCTGCGTCACCGGGACGATTGTATCCGATTCCCCGTGGATCAGCAGCAGGGGACGGTCTCCCCACGAGCGGGCTGCACGGACGGGCACCAGGTCGTCGGTCCGAACCCCGAAGATCCAGTGCGCCGCGGCGAGGATGCCCGGATTGAAGTAGCTCGGAAGCCGGCTATGGCGGCTGAGCTGGGCCGAGAGCACTTCCGGCAGATTGCCGTAGGGGCTGTCCATCACGACCACCTGGATCTCCGGATTCTGGGCCGCCTCCAGGAGCAGCGTGGACGCCCCCATGGAATAGCCCAGCCAGCCGATGCGGTCGCGCGTGAAGCCCTCCCCTTCGGCCCAGCGCAGGACGGCCCGCAGATCGGCCCGCTCCCTCCGGCCCATCGTCAGGCGTGACGAATCGCTCTGGCCGTGGCCCCGCAGGTCGAAGAGCAGCACGTCGTGCCCCCGGGCATGCAGGTCCCGACCGAGCGCGGCCATCTCCAGCCACGAGCTCCACATGCCGTGCACCAGGACGATCAGCCGCCGCCGCTCCGGCGTCGGCAGGTACCAGCCGCGGAGGGTCACGCCGTCGCCGGTCCGGACCGACCAGGGGGCGGCATCCTCGCTCAGCCTCCTGGGATCGACCAGGAGCGGATGGTTGGTGGGCCTGGTGAGCCGTTCGGCGGTGAACAGCGAGATGGCCGCGTAGGCCGCGAACAGGAGCAGCGAGCCGACCCCGAACGCCACCAGGGCGGGCCGCCTGTAGGTAGGTCCTTTCCGCATGAGTACGTCCTTGACTCGACGTGGGACCCCGAGCAACGAAACGATCTACACCCGCACAAGGGAATGTATATTGTAGCGAGTCCGCCGGTAGGGTTGAGGGCAACTCGAGGGGATCCTCCCCGACCCACCGGCGCCCTCGGCGATCCTCCTGAATGCCCGCCCGCTCACACTGCATGGATGCGGCGACACGATCGATTTTCCTCATGCCCACGGAGTATCCGATCCGATCTCATCAGTGGCGGACTGGAGGTCCGACAGCCCCGGCAGGAGACGTTTCATGGCGATCGCCTATTCCGAGTTGATCCATCCCACGGCCATCATCGATCAAGAGGCGGTCATCGCTGCCGACGTCCAGATCGGCCCGTATGCGCTGGTCGAGGGCCCCGTCGAGATCGGCCCCGGGTGCGTGATCGAGGGGCATGCCTGCCTGAGCGGGCCCCTGGTGATGGGCCGCGAGAACTTCGTCGGCCACGCGGCCGTGCTCGGCAAGAGCCCCCAGCATCGCGGCTATCGGGGAGAGCCGACCGGCATCCAGATCGGCGACGCCAACGTCTTCCGCGAGTTCGTGACCGTCCACCGCGGCACGGTCCAGGGCAACGGCGTCACGATCATCGGCAACAACAACATGTTCATGTGCGGAAGCCATGTCGGCCACGACGCGTGCGTCGGCGACGGCTGCACGGTGGTCAACAACGCCCTGGTGGGCGGCCACGTCGTGCTCGAGGACGGCTGCGTGCTCGCCGGTGCCACCGCGGTGCAGCAGCGGGTGCGGATCGGGCGGCTGGCGATGCTCGGCGGCACCGGGGGGACGACCAAGGACGTACCCCCCTTCATCCTCCAGCAGGGATACAACTGCGTGACCGGCCTGAACATCGTCGGCATCCGCCGCGCCGGGTTCTCTCACGCGGCGATCAACGCCCTGCGGCAGGCCTTCCGGATCCTCTACCGGGAGGGGAGGTCGCTCTCGACGGCGCTCGACCGCATCGAGGCCGACTTCGGGGACGTGCCGGAGGTGCTCGAGCTGACCGGGTTCATCCGAGGCTCGAAGCTGGGGATCAACCCTGCCCGGTCCAACGACCGGGAGCACTTCGATATCCATTGAGCGGACGGAGGGGGGCGGGATCCGATCAGCCGGCGTCCTGCTTCGGCTCCGCATCCGGGGCGGTGTCGCTCTGATTGAGCCGCCTGCGCACCCGATCGTACTCCTCGTCGTCGAGATCCCCCGCGGCCCGCGCCCGTTCGAATGACTCCAGCAGCTCGCCGGTCGAGACCGGCTCGACGTCCTCGTGGGCCTCGACCCACGTGCGGTAGGCGACCACGGCCATGATTGTCGTGCACGCCACCACCACCACCAGCCCGATGTTGTACCAGGTCGCCGACGACAGGGCCGCCAGGAGCACCACGAGCATCGCCTCCTCATCGCGTTGCGTAAGCAACCTGGCCGCCGGTATCGGGACTCACCGGGGTCGACCCGGTCGCGCGATCACCGATCATGCCCATCCCCGCCGATGCGCGAGCAGGCCGGCCGGGAGGACCGCCTCGCCCCGGAGCTTTGCTTCGGCGAGCCTCTTGATTATACTTAACTGAGCGGCGGCAGGAGGGCAAAGTCGTCACGGCGGATCGCTTCCGCTCGTGTCTCGACGCGTCGTCGTCCGAAAATCCGTCTCGGGGAATGGATATCCGGTTCACCATCTCGGGGAAGGGTGGAGCCCATGCACCGGCCAAGGTTCCAGTCACTCGCGGGTCTCCTCGTGCTCGGCCTCGCCGCGGTCGCGGGCTCACCTTCGGCCCACGGCCAGGCGGGTATCGGGGATATCGTCAGCGATCCGTTCGCCTTCTACTACGCCTATTACCTCCCCAATCAGCAGGTCCAGGCCCTTCGCCCGAGGCCGATCGACACGATCAATCAGGCGGTGCAGAACCGGCAGTACTACGCCCAGACCCAGCGGCAATCCCTGTACAATCCGATCTCGCCGTATGCCCAGGATTTCGACCCCTTGCGCCCATACTCGCAGCAAGGCGGCGAGCGGATTGCCCAGCCCTACCGGTTCACCCGCAATCCCTCCAACGCAGACGGCCAGGGGCCCGCGCTTTACTACAATCGGGCAGCCCAGTACTTTCCGGACCTGAGGGCAGGGCGGGGCCCGAATTCCAATGTGAGCCGCACCCGACCGCGTGGCGGCGGGATGGGCGGAGGCATGGGCGGCATGGGCGGCATGGGTGGCATGGGCGGCTTCATGTGAGTCGGCGGGTCGAATCCGTCCTCTTCGATCGGCAGGCGGCGGGATGGCATCGGGACCAGAGCAGCGGTTAAACCCCGAGGAGCGGGCGAATCTGGTCGCCTACATCGACGGCGAGCTTACCGATGGCGAGTCCCGATCGATCGCCACGAAGCTGACGCATAGTCCCACCGCACGCCGCGAGGTCGAGTCGCTCAAGAAGACCTGGGAACTACTCGAGTACCTGCCACGCCCGCAGGCGACGCCCGCGCTGCTGGAACGCACCCAGACGGCCGTCGAGCGGCTGCATTCACGCGAGGGTGCCTGGCAAGAGAGCGCGGGCACCTGGCTAAGCGTCGCCGTCCGGTTGGGCGTGGCCTTGCTGGTCGGGGCGTCGCTCGGCGCGATCGGCTTCGCCGCGACCCGCTGGCTCTGGCCAGACCCGACCGAGCGGCTGGCCCGTGATCTCTCGCTGGCGGAGCACCTGGACGAGTACCGCGAGGTCGGCACGTTCGAGTTCCTGGAAGAGCTCGTGCAATCCGGGGAATTCGAGACTCCATCGAAGTGAGGTCCTGCCTTGTTCGATCGTTCCCCGAGGCTGGGACCGAAGGCCGCGGGCCTGCTGGCGGCGCCACTCCTGATGATCCTCCTCGGCGCGGCGGCGACGGGCCTGGACGAGGCGCGGGCGCGGATCCGCGCCATGACGACCCAGCAACGCGAGGCGATCGCGGCGGCGCTCGAACAGTTCGACATGCGACTCCCCCCGGCCGAGCAGCAATCGCTCCGCGAACTTGACCGGCGGCTCAACGCGCTGCCGGATCCGGAGAAGGCCCGCTTCCTCGCCACCCTCCGGCGCTATCACAACTGGCTGGGCGGGCTGCCCGAATCGGCCAGGGATGGTCTCCTGACCCTCCCCCTCGAGCAGCGCCTGGGCCGGATCCGCACGCTCGCCGCCAAGCACCCCGTACCGACGGCCGGGACTCCCTTCTGGCTCCAGTTCACCGACATGGCCGGCCCCTCCACCTTCGAGCTCGCCGCGATCTTCACGACCTGGAAGGAGCTGAACCCGGACGAGCGGAAGGAGATTGAGCGGGCGCCGGTCGAGACGCGAGCCTCCCTGCTTCCTGGGCCGGGCCGGCGGGCGCTGAAGGCTCGCCGCCGCCTCGAGCCGGAAGGATTCGACCTGGACGACTGGACGGCCAGGGCCGAGGCGAAGCTGGCCGAGCTGAGGCTCCTCAACGCCACGCCCAAGGCCCTGCCCCCGGGAGAGGGCGGACCGGGCCGTCGGCCCTTGTTGAAGGAGCAGGTCAGGTTGGTCCTGCTCCAGCGGTACGCGATCAACCTCTACGGGCTGCAGAATCCGCCGCAGGCCGTTAGCCCGGCTCGCCTTGCCCGCTTCCTGGACGACCTGCCCCCGTGGATTCGCTCGACGTTCGACTCGACCCCCGCGGACGAGGCCCGGCGGAAGCTCACCCTTGCCTACCGCATCGTGTTCCCGCCACCCATGGAATACGACCCCGGACCCCCGAGGGCCTCGTCGCCGTCGCGGAAAGGTGGGGCTGATCCCGGGCCGGCCGGCCCGGGTGCTCCGCCCTCGACTCCCGTGCCGAAGAAGCCGGCGGCCAACCCACCCCAGTCATCCTCGCAACCGTTCTGAACCTGGGATCCGAGGGGCCCGGCGTGAATCCCGACGACTTCTCGTGGATGGGGCTTGCCCTCGCGGAGGCCGCAAAGGGCAGGGGATCGGTCGAGCCCAATCCCATGGTCGGGGCCGTGATCGTCAACGACGGCAGGGCGGTGGGGATCGGCCATCATGCGCGGTTCGGGGGCCCCCACGGCGAGGTCGTCGCGATCCAGGCCGCTGGCCCCGATGCCCGGGGCGCGACGCTCTACGTCACGCTCGAGCCCTGCTGCCACCACGGGAAGACGCCGCCCTGCACCATGGCCATCCTGGAGGCCGGGATCTCCCGCGTGGTGGCCGCAATCCGCGACCCCTTCCCGGCCGTCTCGGGGAAGGGGATAGCAAGACTCCGCGATTCGGGCGTCCAGGTCGAGGTCGGCGTGGGGGGCGTCGAGGCCGCTGAGCTGCTGGCTCCGTTCCTGAAGCGGACACTGACCGGACTGCCTTACGTGATCGGGAAATGGGCGATGACCCTGGACGGCAAGACCGCCGTCGCGGCAGGAGACAGCCGGTGGATCTCCTCCGCCGAATCGCGGGCGAGGGTTCACGAACTGCGGGGACGGGTCGATGCGATCGTCGCCGGGATCGGCACTGTCCTGGCGGACGACCCCCAGCTCACGGCCAGACCCGCAGGGCCTCGGATCGCGACGCGGGTCGTCCTCGACACCAGGGTCCAGCTGCCTCCCTCGAGCCTTCTGGCAATGACGGCGCGGGAGGTGCCCGTGCTCGTAGCGGCGACGAACGAGGCCCCCGTCGAGCGTGTCGCGGCGCTCCGTGAGCTCGGCTGCGAGGTCGTCGCGTTCCCCGGCCCCGCTCGCGTGGCGATCCAGCCCCTGCTCGAGGAACTCGGCAAGCGGGGCATGACCAACGTCCTGGTCGAGGGGGGCGGGCGGGTGCTCGGCTCGTTCCTCGACGGCGGTCACCTGGACGAAGTCGACGTGTACCTCGCCCCGATCCTCGAGGGGGGGGACCACCCCCGGACGGCGGCCCGGGGCCGGGGGCTTCTCCGGATGGCCGACGCCCGGCGGCTGGCCCCGGTTTCCTACGAGCAGGTGGGGCGCGATCTGCGGATCCGCGGCACCCTGCCGCAACCCTGGAGATCCCAGCTCGACGGCCTGCGGGGCGAGCCGGCAACATCGCCTTGACCGGGCCGGCGATGCCGAATTAAAGTTGAAAGATGTGATGGCATGGATTTTGCCCCGATCCGAGCAGCTTCCCGGAGACTCCCGTCGTGAAGGACTCGCGATCCGAGCCGGAGGGAGTGAAGGTTGCCCCCAAGGCGGTCGTCGGCCGCGTCAGCCTGTATCTCCGCCAACTCGAGGCCTTCCAGCGGCAAGGCTGGGCCACGATCTCCAGTAGCCAGCTCGGCGCCCCGCTCTCGATCAAGAACGCACAGGTCCGGAAGGACCTCGCCTTCTTCGGCCAGTTCGGCCACCCGGGGGTCGGCTACCGCATCGAGGAACTGATCGCGGCGCTGCGGCAGATCCTGGGGATCGATCGCGACTGGCCGCTCGCCCTCGTCGGCCTGGGGAACCTGGGCCGGGCGCTGCTTCGCTATCGCGGCTTCCGCTCGCGGCGGTTCCACATCGTCGCCGTCTTCGACAGCGACCCCCGCAAGATCGGCCATCAGCACGAGGGCCTGACCGTCGAGCCCATCGAGGCGCTCCGCAAGGCGGTCGCCGCACACAAGATCAGCCTCGGCCTGCTGTGCGTCCCGGCCGACGCCGCCCAGCGGGTCGCCGACCAGATGATCGCCAGCGGCATCTCGGGGATCCTGAATTTCGCCCCGGTCCCGCTCATCGTGCCCCCGCGGGTCCACGTCGTGGCCGTCGACCTGAGCATCCAGCTCGAGAACCTCGCCTACAAGACGCAGAAGTCTCAGGACGACGTGCCCTGCGCCGGGTAGTCTTCCCGACGGGTGATCGGCACGATAAAATGCACGTGCGACTACCCGGTGGTGAAACGGTATCACAACAGGTTTTGGTCCTGTTTTTCCAGGTTCGAATCCTGGCCGGGTAGCTTACGAGCGATGGAGCAGGGGACTTTGCCGTCCGGATGCACTCGCTCCCGAACCCGCCACTTATTCATCAATAAGTGGCTGACCATGCTACCACCAGATTCCGGGCATCTCGGTCCATCAGTTCAGGTAGTTCGGAAGCTCGTCCGTTTCTACCCAGTCACCACAATCCGCCCACTCGTCCGACGACGAAACCGATCAGTACCCAGCTTGCAGCCACCACCGCATAAGCAATCGCAAATGGCACCAGCATGATCCACCTCCCCGCAAACTGCCTAGCCTGCCCATCATGCGGACACACACAGACCTTTCGACCGGATCACGCCCCAAATTGAGCAAATCACTTGTGGGAACGGAAAGAAGAGCATGACCAGTCACATTCACCGCAGATCAGGACCGAGCTTCCCTTCATCTCGATGAAGACCTGAGCGAATCAGCCCGAGGACCGCGGCCCCGTCTCGGGCGACAGTGCCTCCCAGCGACCGACCACTTCGGCGAGGTCCTGTGACAGGTTCGCGTGAAGGGCGTGGGTAAAGGCATCCTGATCTGTCGCGACCCTGTCATCAGGGAAGGATGTCGGGCGGGTCGGATCCGGGCTCGGTAGCTCACCACATCGGCTCATCGGGGCCGAGGCATCGATCGCGCGTTCATGTTCCGGCCAGGATCGGTACGACCTCCTGCTGCAATCCTCCAGTGACGTGGACCTTTCCGGCGGCGTCGACGAACACGTTGATCTCGCTTCGCACGCCGAAGTCGGCCTGGTAGATGCCGGGCTCGACCGAGAAGCAGGTCCGCTTGAGGACCAGTCGCTGCTCGTGCGTCTCCAGGTTGTCCATGTTGGCCCCGTTGCCGTGAACTTCCTGTCCGATGTTGTGGCCGGTGCGGTGGATGAAATACGGCCCGTAGCCGGCCTCGACGATCACCTTGCGGCAGGCGTCGTCCACCTCCCAGCCCTGGAGCGGCCGGCCGGCGGAGTAGGCCTCGCGGACGAGGCGGATCGCGGCATCGCGTGCCCGCGCGACGATCTGAAAAATCTCCTCATATTTCTCCGGAACGGTTTCGCCGACGAATCCGACGCGGGTCAGGTCGCTGTAGACGGACCGCGGCTTGTCGAGCTTGCACCAGAGGTCGATCAGGACGAAGTCGCCGCGTCCGATCACGCCGTCCTTGCCGGGGACGGGCTCGTAGTGGGGGTCACCGCTGTGCGGCCCGACGCCCACGATCGGCGGGCTGTAGGTCGTCATGCCGTGGCGATGGAAGTGGTCCATGATCGCCGACTGGACCTCGGTCTCGCGGATGGTCCCTCCGCTCCGGACTCGCTCGGCGATCAGCCCCCAGGCCAGGTCGTAGGCCGACGTGGTGCACTTCTCGGCCGCCAGGTGCATGGCCCACTGCTCGTCGTCCCAGGTGGCCTCGAACTGCTGGATCAGGTCGCCCGACGAGACGACGTCGATTCCGAGCCCCCGGACGACCTCGACCGTCCCCGCGTCCGCCTTGGAGACATACGGGTTCGACACGCGCGGGGCGTACCCCATGGCAACGCGCCGCTTCCCCGCCACGAGCTGGCCGATCCCGGACTCGAGCTCCTGCCAGGTCAGGTAGATGAACTTCTCGCCCGGCAGGTGGTCCAGGACGGCCGTCTCGATCCGGTGCACCAGCCTGGCCGGCGTCCCGGAGGCGGGGATCATGTAGAAGAACCGGCGCGAGCTGACCGGACGCGACTCCAGGTCCAGCACCCTTCGCGCCAGGACGTTGCTGCCCCGGAAATCGTAGAGCAGCCAGCCGTCGAGGCCGAAGTCGCGCAGGCTCTGCTGGATCGCGGCGAGGTCAAACATCGCAGGAGGCTCCGTTTCGGATCATCGCGTCGTCAGTCTGTTGCCGGCCCCGCTCAGCTCGTAGAGGGTCCGCGTGAGCTGGTACGCGTCCGGCGACGCGCCGACGAGCGTCAGCGGACGGGGAGCGAGCAGGCCCGCCGCGGCCGGGATGTCGAGCACGCGGAGGACGTTCAGGAGGGCCGGCCCGTCCCGGTGCGAGGCCGGGGGATGGACCAGGATCACCTCGGCGGCGGACGGCTCGATCAGGGCCGCGTAGGCGCCGATCACACCCGCCTCGCCGCTTCCCGCGACCCGCCACTTCGTCTTGCCACCGGAACGCTCAGCGAGCCAGCGCAACGTCGCGGCGACGTCCCGGATCCGCCCCTCGGCGACCGTCGTGCCCAGCAGGACGTGCGACCGCTCGACGTAGTTGGGCGGCGACTTGCGGACCCAGGCCGTCGGGCCGACTCCCCGGGGCGCCAGGGACGCCCGAGGACCCGGGACGTCCTTGCCGACGGGCTCCTCGAACTTCTGCCCCTCGTTCAGGACCAGCAGCGTGGCCTGCGCGGGCGGGTCCCCCTCGGGGAGGCAATCGACGAAGGCGACCTCGACGCCCGGCTCGGTCTCGAGCCAGCGGACGTCCCCCGTGGCCGGCACCGACGCCCGGGGCTGCGCCGCGGGCACGCGATCCGGGATCGACCGCAGGACCTCGGCGCGGAGCCGTGCCAGCAGTGCCTCCCTCCACCACGGGAATTCCTCGGTCATGGGCGGCGCGACCGTCGCCCGATCGACGAACGACTCATCGATCTTCGCGTTGCGGGCGTCCCTCGGGAGGTCGGCATCCTCGGGGAAGGCCCGGAGCCGCTTGCCGTCGATCGGCGGGTCCTCGGCGTCCTTCACCGGGCCGGGCTGCCCCTTCAGATGAGTGTTCATCCACTGGAAGATGGCGACCCGGAGGTCGGGGCGATAGGCGTGATCACCCGGCGAGACATGCTCGGCGAACAGGTCTGAATGCCCGAGCATCGCATAATGCTTGCGCAAGCGATCGAAGACCCGGTGATTCCCGTCCATCGGGAAGATCGGGTCGTGGTCCGAGTTCGCGAAGAGCATCGGCCGGGGCGCGATCAGGCCAGCGATCGTCGACCATTCCCACTGATACTTGTTATAGAGGAACATACAGTCGCAATGGCCGTTGATGATGCGGTGGCCGACGTAGCTCTCCAGGTCGCTCATCCCCGAGGTCGGCACGGCGCAGGCCACGCGCTCGTCGGCCGCCGCGATACAGAAGGTGGTGGCCCCCCCGCCGGAGATCCCGGTGACGCCGATGCGGGCGGGATCGACCTCGGGGCGGGTGACCAGGTAGTCGATCCCGCGGATGCCGTTCCAGCATTCGACCCCGGCGGGCGTGTATCCGGCCGAGTGCCACCACCAGCGGCCCAGGTTGTAGGTCCCGTGGTGGACGCCCGCGACCTCCCCGAGCTGGAGCGTGTCGATCAGCAGGGCGACGTATCCGTTGCGGGCGAACCACATGCCGTGATCCTGGAACGCCGTCTTGTTACCGTCGCGGCCGCGGCCGGAGTGGCCGCAGACGTAAAGGACGGCCGGGAGTTTGCCCTTCACTTCCCTGGGCCGGTAGAGGTTCCCCGTCACATACAGGCCGGGCCGGCTCTGGAAGTGGAGCTTCTCGATCGCGATCCCGTCGCGCTCGACGGTGCCGGTGATCGCGGCCTCAAGCGGGGTCCGCTCGGGGATCGGCCAGAGCCCGAGCATGTCGTAGAGCTCGCGCTTCAGCCGGGGGCGCATCGCCTCCCAGTGCTCGCGCGAGGCCGCCCCCCCGATGGGCCGGGACGAGATCTCGGCCGTGCGCCTGGCCAGGTAGGCCTCGATCATCCCGTCCCCCCTGGGGGGGATCAGCGCCTCCTGGGCGAGAGAGGGCAGGCCGAGGGCCATGCAGGCCGCGGCTCCGAGCACGGACGTCGCTATCGTTCGCATCACAGGTCTCCCCGCCACGACGGAGCGTTCGGCCACCCGCGAGTCGGCACGGGCGTCTTGCCTTGTACCCCGCCGATTCTCACGGTTCAAGGGACGACCCAGCGACCGGCCGGTCCCGGAGCCGACGCGGCCTATGGGCTCAACGCTCGTCCTGGGCCTTGCCGGTCATCGGCACGAACCGGACGGGGGCGATGACCTCGCGCTCGAAGCCCTTCTCGGTTCGCGTGATCCGCACGAGCTTCTGGTCGTCGCGGCCCACCGGGGCCACGAGGCGCCCTCCCACCTTGAGCTGATCGAGCAGAGGTTGCGGGATCCGATCCGGCGGCGCGGTGGTGAGCAGGATCGCGTCGTACGGGGCACGCTCGCGCCAGCCCTCGTAGCCGTCGCCGATCCGCGTCTGGACGTTGCGGTAGCCGAGCTCGCGGAGAGTCGCGGCGGCCGTCTTGCCCAGGTCGGGGACCACCTCGATCGTGTCGACCTCGCCGACGCACGCGGCGAGGACGGCCGCCTGATAACCCGAGCCCGTGCCGATCTCCAGCACCCGCATCTCCTTGCTCGGCCCGGCCAGTTCGGTCATGAGCGCCACGATGTAAGGCTGCGAGATCGTCTGCCCCCGCCCGATCGGCAGCGGCCCGTCGCTGTAGGCCAGGCCGCGGAGGTGGAGCGGGACGAACCGATGCCTGGGGACCTTCTCCATCGCCGCCAGGACCGCCTCCGACCGGATCCCCCTCGCCCGGAGCTGATCCTGGACCATGGCCCGTCGGCGAGACCGCTGGACGTCTTCGCCGACCAGCGGCGGCTGGCCCGCCAGCGACAGCAAGGCCAGCACCGCGCCAACGAGGAGCAGGCTGAGCGCCAGCACGGACAGCGGCCCGGCAAGGAATGATGCCCTCACACCCCACCCCCTTTTCCGGCGTCGGGTCGCGGGACGGGTCGGCAGTCGCCGCGGTTCCCGGGGGCGAACGGCCTCCCGCGCTAGCCTTCTCCCGGGTTCCCCCAATCTCGATCGTCGCTCGGAATTCCCCCGGTTGCCAGATGGTCTCGCCGCGGCCCCGGTCGCCTCGCCGAAATCTCATTCCTGGATGGCTTGGCAGCACGACCACGAAATGTCTAGGATTGGACCCTGGCATTTCCGGCGACCCGAACGGTGGCGAGGCCACCCGGGGGAGGGCTCCCTCGGGGCGTCTCCGGCTCCTCCATCTTCATAGATCGACTCATATGTTGAATTTGATCAATTCCTCGCGCGTTCGCCGGCGGGCCGGCCGCCTGATGGCGGCGGCCGAACCCCTGGAGCCGAGGACGCTGCTGGCGGGCGCGTTCTGGCAGGGCTTCGCCCGCGACGCCCAGCACTCGGCCCTCTCGACGGTCAAGTCGCTGCCGCTCAGCGTGATCCGCTGGCAGACGCCGGTCGACCTCCAGCCCCAGTACACCGGCGACGACCTCTGGGCCCATTACGGCTCGCCGGTGGTCACGGCCGCCGGGACGGCCATCATCCCGGTCAAGACGGGTACGAGCGGGGGATTCAGGGTCGAGGCGCGGCAGGTCACCGACGGCACCCTGAACTGGTCCCTGACCACGGACTACATCCTGCCCAGCTACCGGTGGGTGCCCGTCCTCCAGCCCACGCTCACCCCCTTCGGTCAGCTCAACATCCCGGCCGCCGGGGGGACGGTCCTCCGGGTGGCCGACGCGGACGTATCCGGCACGCCGGCGGCCACCCGCGTCGCCTTCTACGGGATCGACAACTATTCCGGCGGGACCCAGAACTCGACGGTCTACATCAACACGCCAATCACCTCCGATGCGGCCGGCAACCTGTATTTCGGGTTCCTCGCGTCTTCCGGCAACGGGCTGGGGCTGCGGAGCGGGATTGCCCGGATCGGGGCCGACGGGCAGGGGTCGTGGGTGGGGGCCGCGACGGTTTCCGAAGACGCGTCGATCTCCCAGGTCCCCACCAACAGCGCCCCGGCGCTGAGCGCCGACGGGACGACGCTGTACGTGGCCGTGAGTACCGGGGACCGCGGCCGGGGCTACCTGCTGGCTCTGAACAGCCAGACGCTCGCGTTGCGGTCGAAGGTGGCCCTGAAGGACCCCTCCAACGGTAACGACGCCGCCCTCTCGAACGACGCCACCTCCTCACCCATGGTCGCCCCCGACGGAGACGTCTATTTCGGCGTCCTCGGCAACCCGACCCGGAACAACGAGGGCCGCGGCTGGCTGCTCCACTTCTCTGGCGACCTCCGCACGACCAAGGCGCCGGGGGGCTTCGGCTGGGACGTCACCCCGTCGCTCGTCCCCGCATCGATGGTCCCGTCGTATCACGGCGCCGCGACTTATTTCCTGATGGTCAAGTACAACAGCTACCCCTTCGCCGGCGGCGACGCCATCCACAAGATCGCGATCCTGGACCCCACGGAGACGATGGTCGATCCCGGCACGGGGGTCAGCTGGATGTGCCCGGAGCTCACCATCGCCGCGCCGACGCCCGACCCCGAGTACTCGCAGACCCACCCCGGCGCCGTCCGCGAATGGTGCATCAACACCGCGGCGGTGGATCCGCTGAGCAACAGCATCCTGGCCAACTGCGAGGACGGGAAGCTGTATCGGTGGAACCTCGTCACCAACACCCTCACCGAGAGCGTCGTCCTGACCGACGGGATCGGCGAGGCGTATACGCCGACGGTCATCGCCAACGACGGCACGGTGTTCGCCGTGAACAACGCGACCCTCTTCGCCGTCGGCAAGCTCGCCACGAACAACGCCCCGAAGGCCGTGGACGACGCCTACCTGGCCGTCCGGGACTCCGCGCTGACCGTCGGGGCGTCCACCGGCGTTCTCGACAACGACACGGACATCGACGGCGACACGCTGGCCGCCGCGCTGGCCGGCCAGCCCGCTCACGGGACCGTCACGCTGAACGCCAACGGCTCGTTCACCTACACGCCCGAGGCCGGTTACGTCGGCGAGGATTCGTTCACGTACAGGAACTCAGACGGGACCCTGACGAGCAACGTGGCCACGGTCCGGATCAAGGTCGTGAAGGTCTACGTCCCGCCGTCGGCGGGCGATGATTCGTACTCGACCGGCAAGGGCCAGGAACTCGTGGTCCCCGCGCCGGGCATCCTGGCCAACGACTTCCATCCCGAGGGCGGCTCGCTGCTCCCGGTGCTGGCCAAGCCACCCTCGAGGGGCTCGGTGCGGCTGCTGGGAGGCGGCGGCTTCCTCTACGGCCCGAACCCCGGATTCAGCGGCGTGGACACCTTCCAGTACAAGGTGACCGACGGCGTCGGCATGAGCAACGTCGCGACCGTGCAGATCCGGGTGGTCGACAACTCCGCTCCGCCGATCGTCACGGCGCTTCCCCTCCAGGTCGAGCAAGGCACGCTGCTCCAGGGTGTCCTGGTCGGAACGATCCTGGTCGGCGACCCCGCCCAGGCCAGCAAGGCCTACTCGGCCGTCATCAACTGGGGAGATGGCACCCCGGTCTCCAACGCGACGGTCAGCTCCGCGGACGCCCAGCTCTTCAACATCAACGCCATCCACGTCTACGACCGCGTCGGCACCTACACGTACACCATCACGGTGAGGAAGGGATTCGACGGCTCCGGCGGCTCGATCACGACCGAGGGCACCGTCGTGGTGAGCCCCCTGACGAGCGGGCTCTCCGGGGCCGTAATCCTTCCCCCCGCATTCCCGAGGACGCCCGACGGCACTCCCGTCCTCACCAGCGCGTTCGCGACGGTGGCCGGCTCGGCCCCGCCCGGCTGGCAGGTCCAGGTGATCGCCTGGCCGAGGGGCATCATCGGCAGCACGACGGCCGGCCCCGACGGGCGGTTCCAGCTCGGCGTGAGCCTTCCTGAGGGGAGCCTCGCTCCCAGCCTGGAGGCGGTGAATCTCGCCGCCCGGGCGGCCGGTTCGCAGCTCTCGCTGAACGCGGCCCTGGGGAACCTGGTCGTCGACACGACCTCGCCGGTGATCCAGTCGGTCCGCCTGGCCACTCGCGCCGGCCAGATCCTCGTAACCTTCCGCGAGGCCGGCTCCGGGATGGATGGGGGTCGTTGCTCGCCGCGACGAGCTATCTTGTCCAGCAGCTGGCCAGGCGGGGCTGGAGCGCGCTGGCCATCACGTCGGTCCTCGACGCGAGCGCCTCCGCCGGCGCGGGGACGCGGACCGTCCGTCTGGTCCTCAACGGTGGGCGCCGGCTCAACGCCAGCCGCTACCTGCTGCGGATCCCGGGCGCGGCGATGAACGACCTCGCCGGCAACCCGCTCGACGGCCGGTTCACCCGCAGGCTCCCGAGCGGAGGCCAACCGGGCTCGGAGTTCGCGGCCCAGATCGACTCGCGGGGCAGGCTCTCGCCGGTCGCCCGCCCGGCGGGTCGTGCCCGATTCTTGTCCCGTTTGTCGCAGGCCAGGCTCACCTCGGCTCGTTCTTGATCTCCGCGGCGGGGACGCGGATCTCGAGATTGTCGAAGTAAACCGCCGACCCCGCCTTGCCCCACGTGCCGACGAGATGGAGCCCAAGCTCACCGAGCTCCTTTGCACGCGCGAGGTCCGTGGATAGGACCTGCTTGCCGTCGAGGAAGAGCGAGACCTGGTCGTCCTTGCGGACGAGCCGGACCTTGTGCTTCTCGCGGGGAGTGAGCACGGCCGTCGCCGCCCGGCCGACGAGCTCGTAGCTCATGTCCTTGAAGAAGAAGGCCATGGCCCCCTTGGCCTGGAAGGCCGGGTGGTCGACTCCGAGCACGGCCATGATGATCCCGGCGTCGTTCGCCTCGGTCAGCAGCTTCACCTCGCTTCCGACCTCATCCGGGGACCAGGTCTCGTAGCGGACCTCCACGCTCGACGCGAGTTTCAGTCCACCCAGCGTGATGTCCGCGTCGTGGTAGTCGTAGTTCGGGAGGTCCTTCTTCCGGAGCAGGCCCTTGAGCGCGCCGTTCTCGATCGACCAGTCCCCGTGCGTGGCCTTCCAGCGGTCGCCGAGCCTGTCCCCCTCGAAACGGTCGGAGAAGACGACCTTCCAGCCCTCGGTGTCCGGCTCGTCAGCCCTCGCGACACCGCCGGAGAGGACACCGAGCAGGACTGCGAGTGATCCACATCGCGACAACGACGAATGCCGGAAGGAGCGGGACATGAGAAGGCCCTCGTTGAGCGGTCCCTGGTGAGGGGATCGTCCCTCGATCGGGATCAGTCAGGTGACGCGCGCTCACTATAGCGGCTCCGAGCGTCGAGAGGAACACGCACAGAGAGCGATCGTCCGCCGCCTCGCGCACGGTCGTGGCTGCCTCGTTGGTCCGCCGGATCAATGCCTCTATCCTCGGGACGAGCGGCCCTGGATCCCTGTTCATCCTCCGAGGAGTCGGCCGGGTGCGAGGTCGACGCGAACAGCCTGGCCATCGGCTATAATCGGCGACCGCGGTTGGGCCGCCGACTCAAATGGACGCCTCCGTCTTCAACCTCGATCCTCAATCTTCCCGGGAGACCGCCATGAAACGTACCATCGTCCTCGCCGTCGTGTTCGCCGCAGTCGTTTCCCCGGCCCCGGCGCAGGATCAGCCGATCCAGCTCTTCAACGGCAAGGACCTGTCGGGATGGACGCCGGTGCTTGACCAGCCGGGGGCCGATCCTTCGAAGACCTGGAGCGTCGCCGACGGGCTCCTGAAGTGCACCGGAAAGCCGGTGGGCTACCTCAAGACGGACCGGGAGTTCGGCGACTACGTGCTCCGGCTGGAATGGCGCTGGCCGGCGGGGACCGAAGGGGGCAATAACGGGGTACTTGTCCATGCCACGACCCCCCGGGCGCTGGGCATCTGGCCGAAGTCGATCGAGGTGCAACTCTTCAAGGGCAACGCGGGCGACTTCTGGGTCATCGGCACCGACCTCGACGTGCCCGACGAGGCGACCCGCAAGGAAGGCCGCCGGCACAAGAACCTGACGGACGGGTCCGAGAAGGCCGTCGGCGAGTGGAACCGCATGGAGATCACCTGCAAGGGCGACACCATCCGGGTGATGGTCAACGGCGACCTGGTGAACGAGGCGACCAACTGCACCGTGACCAATGGCGCCATCTGCCTCCAGTCTGAAGGGGCTCCCATCGAGTTCCGGAACCTCGTGCTCACTCCACTGAAGGACTGAGGTCAGGGGAAGTCAGTGCGTGCTCACCGAGACGCGTGCCCCCGCCCCCCGCCCCGAGGTCGACTCACTGGGCAGAGCCAAATCGTCAAGCCGGGCAATCCTGTCTGCGCTCGCGGCTCGGGCCTCGCCCGGGCGACGACTCGCGGTCCGGCGGTGACGGCAATGACGTCCTCTCGGGACGTGTGAAGGTGATTCCGCCCGCAGGGCGACTTGCGCTCGACTGGAACGACGTGCTCTCGGGCGGCGACGCTGCCGACCGGCTCGACGGCGGGAGCGGCAACAACGTGATGGACGACGTGGCCGACTGTCCAGCGTACGCTCAAGGGAATCTGGCTCGAGGAGCGGATTCTGGGGGTCGAGACAGGCGCTTGCTCGCACACCGCGGTCCGCGAGGACCCATCCATGAACCTGGCGGCCGTCGAGGACATGGAAGCCTGGTTCCCCGATACCGACCTGGTCTTGAGCGAGAGCGGCGGGGACAACCTCACGCTACCGTTCTCGCCGGCGCTGGTGGGTTTCTTCATCGACGTGATCGACGTCGGTGCCGGGGACAAGATCCCGCGAGAGAATGGGCCGGGCATCACCCAGTCGGATATCCTGGCGATCAACAAGACTGACCTGGCCCCTTACGTCAGTCCGAGAGAAAGTCCGCGAGTTTTGGTCGGTGGTCCGATCCGAAGTTGTCGGGGCGAGCGTACCATCCGAGTTCCCTTGGCGTTGAGTTGCGGCGAGGAACGTCGCCTTGGGGCCAAGACGCGTCGGCGACCCGGGAAGAGTCAACGCAACTCGACGCGTCCGGGCGAGAGCAGTTGACGAATCCTCTGGAACGGGCCTCTCGGAGCCGCCTTCAATACACCGATCTGCTGGGTCAGGGCGGCACGAGTCGTACTCGAGAGCATCCATCCCAGTGGGAACTCGATCGGACTGGCCCGGAGCGCAAATCCCTCGATGACTTCGCCCCCGTGGCTGTGGACAAGCTCGCGGAGAGACTCGCGGTGCTTCGTGGCGAGAGCGCTGCGGACGTTGTCCAGGGTTTCGAATGCGGAAAGCAACGCCCCGGCGGCGGTGCTCTCCAGACCCACCCCCGGCTTCTCGTGGTCGGATGGAGAGTCCGAGAGGCGGACCGGATCGTCGGTGATCACGACCGCCACCGTGCGGATCTTGTCGCGGAGGCCAAGCCGGGCGGCAGAGGTATGGAGCGCTGTCGCCACTTCGCTGGCGGTCAGTGCCCCGGAATTATCGACGTAGCCCCCATCAACGATGTGGATGGTGCCGGATTCCGGCTCGCTTCCGAGGCTGCCAATCGGACTGATCGCGGGGAAGCGGGCACTCAGGAGAACGGACGTGCTCACCCTCAACGAACGGGGCACTGTGAACCTCGGCAGTGAGAGTGCAGGTGAAAGCTCGGGGTCCAGGATCACGTGGCTGTTGACGATGCGCTGTCCTGTATCGGCCTCGGTGCTGTTGAGGAAGAGGGACGGCAAGCGATGTCGCAACTCCTCGGCCCACAGGGCATCCAGGGGCCCTTCGAACGTCCCGGTCCGGATGGTACGCCACCAACTGAGTTCGAAGGCCCGTTCCAGCGTGGACGCCCGATCCTCGGCCCACTCGCCATGGAGAAGACACGCAGCCGCGTCCGGGATCAGCATGGTGGCCAGGACGGGCGAGAGGAAATCTCCGCTCAGGACCTCATCGGCGTATGTCTGCAGAGGGCCGGTCTTACCGACCATGCCTTCCGCTGGCTTGAGGTTGCCGCGTTGCTCCTCGCGGACGAGCCGCGACAAACGTCGCGGCACCGAGACTTCCACCCGAAACGCCACTGATACCCAAGAGGTGCTCGGAGAACTCCGGATGGGCGTCCTGGATCGCCGAGAGGATCCCTGCCGTCCAGCATGCGGCCCGGATGCCACCTCCCTCGGCCGACGCGATGAACACCGGATATGGCCCCGTACCCGCTTCGATCTGGGATCGTCGCTTCTCGAGCCACTCGCCGATGTGCTCCGAAAGCGCCACGCGGTGCGTGTGAGACGACGGGGCAGAGGAGGGAGGTATGGTCCTCACCGAGCGCAGATTGAACGGCCCGGTCAGGAACACTGCGGCCACCGAGATCATGGCAATCGACGCGATGCCCTGGGTCAGCCACCGTCTCAGGATCAGGAACAGGACATACGAAAGTGAGAGCCAGAAATACTGGGCGAACAGAACGAGCGTGGCCGGCCCCATAGCCGGTGCACGGGTCTCCGGGCGGGCGGCAATCCAGCATCCGGCGCACAGCCAGCCGATGGAGAGCATGAGGCCCGCCCACCTGCGCCAGCGGCTCATCGCAGCCTCCAGACCGGTTCGCCACCAGAGAGCATCGAGCAGAGCAAGGCCACCAAACAGAGCGAACGTGCCGGCAACAAACGGGTAAGAGGAAAGACCCAATCCGAGCACGAACAATGCGAGCAGGCCGAAAGATCCGACGACCTGCCGCCGTCGAGCTCGCCTGGGTGAGACCGCGATCATGAGGACGTTCGGACAGCGGGCCATGGCGATTACCGGCAGCACCAGTGCCTGGAACAGGATCCCGAGCTTCCGGAGCTCAAGCCGCCGCTGCGGCAGGAGGTAGGGGTTACCGGCAACCACATGGACGATCAGCAGGGGCACCAGAAAGGCCGCAAGGAGGCCCAGCAGTCCGGGAACGGCGAAGCAAGCATAGCCACGGGGTAGCCTCGTCTTGCCCGAAACCCCAAGTCCCGGTTCAAGAATCTGAAACGCGAAGAGCGTAGTCAGGACCGCGCCGAGGAGGCTGACCAGAATAAACATGAAGGCATGCAGTTCGTGCCCAGTCGCTCCTGCCGACCATAGCGCCTCACGCCCCTGAGGTACGAAGGCCAGTAGAAATCCCGACGAGAGCGTCACCAGGATGAGGAACCAGCAGCGACCCAAGACGTCGGCCATCTCATAGACACAAGACATCATCATTCTTATCAAGATAACCACGCTCTCGAGACCGGCGGACGTCCTGGTGTGTGACAGAAGACCCAGTGTGCGAACCCCTGGGACGACGGTGTCAATGGTCCTTCATCGGACCGCGAAAGACGTTTCGTTGAGTGTACCCGCCGCGGCGAAGCCCAATGCCCCGCGAATAGCCGTAAGATCATGGCCTCCCTGGTTTTCTGGGGGTGCTTATCCGTCCCCAGGGCACAAGGAGGCCCCGATGGATCGCATGCCGCAGGGATGTAACGCGCTCCTGCAGGACACGCTCCCCTTCGTCCTTGGCTTGTACCAGCTGATCTCGGCGCGGTGTCTCGCCACATCCTATCACGGACCGCGCGGTCATCGGAACGGAGGCGGTGCCTGCCAGCCGATTCGGTCGTCTGGCTGGTCATTGCCGTGGTGTTGGCCGCCCGCTCCATCCCCAAGGTCTGGCGCCGGCTCCACCCCACCCGTGACCGCCCCGAGCCGACGGACCTGGCTTTCTCCCAGGCGCAATACCGGCTCGGCGTTGCACACCTGCGGCAGTTGTTCCTCGAGATTGCTGCCCCATGGCCACCCACCAGACCCGTGGGGCCGCCTACCGCGGCTGGCGGCTGATGGGCCTCGACGGCACCACGCTGGACCTGCCCAACAGCCCGGAAAACGCACGCGCCCTCGGCCGGCCCACGACGGGCCGCGCCAGGGGAGCCTCCCCCCAGGTCCGACTCCTGGCATTCTGCGAATTGGTCAGGCACGCCGATTGCGGCCTGGCCATCAAGCCGCTCCGCCACGGCGAGTCGTCGATGGTCGGGGAACTCCTCGATCACCTCAGGCCGGGAATGCTCCTGGTCTGGGTTCGCGGGTTTCTCACCAACGGGCTGATTTCCCCCGCCGTCCGGCGAGGTGCCCATTTGCCGGCGCGGATCAAGAGCAACACCATGTCGCTGCCAATCCGCCGACTGGCCGACGGCTCCTACCTGGCCAAGATCTACCCCGGCGAGGCCGACCACCGCCGCGACATGCGAGGCATCCCGGTCCGGGGCGTCGAGTAGACGCACGACGGCCCGAACTGCCCCGGCACAGGCGAGCAGCACCGACTCATCACCGACCCGACCAACCCCGACGAAATGCCGGCGCACGAGGCGCCCTCGGTATACCACGAACGGTGGGACGAAGAGCTGGCCCTCGACGAGATCAAGACTCATCTCGCCGCCCGGGCGGTCCCGAGCCGGAGCAAGACGCCGGCGGGGGTGGTTCAGGAGATCTACGGATTGGTGCTGGCCCATCGCGTGGTGCCTCGGGTGAGGCAAAACGCGGCAGTTGTGGCGAGCCAGGACCCCGACCGGCTCTCCTTCATCGACTCCCTGCGCGTCCTGCAGTGCCAGCTGCCGGAGTCCCCGCACTCCCCGATCGAGGCGTGGTATCGACGGCTGCTCTACGAGGTGAAGCGGCAGGGACTGCGAGCGCGCCGGAATCGGTGATATCCCCGCGTCATCAAGCGAAAGAGGTCAAACTGAATGAAGCACCGCCCGAGCACCGGCATCCACCGCAACCCACGAAACCATGTCACGATGCGGAAGTTCTG
Organism: Isosphaeraceae bacterium; assembly: GCA_046349995.1. Lineage (GTDB taxonomy): Bacteria > Planctomycetota > Planctomycetia > Isosphaerales > Isosphaeraceae > Aquisphaera. The sequence continues at coordinate 25,222 of JAXMBE010000061.1, forward strand.
CTCATCTAGAGCCAATACCGTTCAACTGGTGTTGCCAAGCAGAAAGCCTCCGACCAGCATGAGTTTGCCACAACTCCATGGCTGGTCAGGAGGCTACGGTGATCGACATCGGCAAGGAGGTGGACGCGTTCGCGTCGTGGCCCACTCGCGAGCGAACCCGCGCCCTGAAACGTATCATCCCTCGCGCCCGGGTAGAAGGGGCCCTCGCCTGCACCGGCCGGGACCGCGGGCACTGCCCGCGATTGCCGGGCTGGTTCATGATCTGGTTCGTCATCGCCCTGGGCCTGTCCTGTCGCGACTGCTACCGACAGGTCTTTCGCTGGCTCCAGCCCTACCGGCCGGGTGCGAACCCGCCGCGCTCGACCTTCTGTGAGGCCCGGCGACGCCTGGGGATCGCCCCGATGCGCCACCTGGCCGATGCGGTGGTCCGCCTGCTGGGTCGTCCCGAGACCCCGGGGGCGTTCCACCGCGGGATGCGGACCATGGCCCTCGACGGGTTCACGGTGGACCTGCCCGACACCCCGCGCAACGACCGCGCCTTCGGCCGGCCCGGCGGCCATCGCGCCCCGGGGGCCTTCCCCCAGGCCCGGGTCCTGGCCTTGTGCGAGACCGGCAGCCACGTGCTCTGGCGGTGGCTGATCAAGCCCTATCATCGCGGCGAGGTCAGCATGGCGCATCGGCTGCTGCGCGAGCTGCGGCCCGACATGCTGCTGCTGTGGGACCGCAACTCCCTGAGCTATCGGACCGTGGCCGAGGTCCGCGCCCGTAAGGCGCACCTGCTGGCCCGGATCAAGTCGAACCTGAACTTCACCCCGATCCGGGTCCTGGGCGACGGCTCGTACCTGGCCAAGCTCTACCGCAACGCCGCGGACCGCAAGCGGGACCGCGATGGGATCTTGGTGCGGATCATCGAGTACACCTTCGACGACCCCGGCCGCCCCGGCTCCGGCCAGCCGCACCGGCTGCTGACGACCCTGCTCGATGAGGCGCTCGACCCGGCCGAGGCCTTGATCGTCCTGTACCACGAGCGGTGGGAGGAGGAGCTCGCCATCGACGAGTTGAAGACGCATCAGCGAGAGCGGCCGGTGCTGCGCAGCCAGACGCCCGGCGGCGTCGTCCAGGAGTTGTACGGCCTGCTGCTGGGCCATTACGTCATCCGCGCGCTGATGCAAGAGGCGGCGGCCGGCCGAGGGGTCGATCCGCGACGGATGTCGTTCACCGGGGCGTTGAGGATCCTGCGGTGCCGATTGCCGGAGTGCCCCGCGAGTCGCCGCGGCCTGAGCCGTTGGTACCGCCGCCTGGTGGCCGAGATCGCCGAGGAGGTGCTGCCCCGGCGGCGCGACCGGATCAACCCGCGGGTGATCAAGGGGAAGATGAGCAACTGGAAGAAGAAGCGGCCCGAGCATCGCCACTACCCCCAGCCCACCAAGGGGTTCACTGAAGCCATCGTCCTGCGCCGTTGAACGGTATTGGCTCTAACGGGCATTGCCCCTAATCCCAGACAAAGGGGCGAAGATGCTCCGGATAGATCTCGCCACCGCCGGCATCGAATACCGCGATGCAACCGGGCGTGTATTCGACTTCCACGCGTTGAGGTGTCAGACCGCCACGCTGGCCGAGGCGTCCGGGGTCTCACCGCGCGTGGTGCAGAGAATGATGCGGCACTCCTCGCTGGAGTTAACCGGCCGTTACACCCGCCCGCGCTTCATCGACATCGAGCACGCGGCGGACTCGCTGCCATCCCTACGCCCGGAGGTGGAACAAGCCCCGGCCGAGGCGATCGCCGCGACCAATACAGCAGAGCAAGGCATAAGCAATCTTCTTGCCCACCATTTGCCCACCGGAGCACGCGGGACGACGCGGAATCATGCGGATCAGGCAAGATGGGCAATCGAGCCAAGAAGAGTGCTAAGGTATTGCAGGATATGGAGGTTAAGGCAGGATAAGAGAGTACCGGGGAACGGACTCGAACCGTTGACCTGCGGATTATGAGACCGCCGCTCTGACCAGCTGAGCTACCCCGGCAAGGGTGGCGGAGGCGCAAGGCACGACTCCAAACCACGTCGCGAACAGAAGATACTTTATCGGGCGAAGGGGCGGATTTCAAGGCGAGCGGGGGGCCGGCAAGCGGGCTTTCCTCGTCGTTGGGGATTGTTTCTAATTCCCTGTGGATCACCCATTGAGCGCCAGTCCAGGGCCTGGTGACGACGGGCCGTGCGAGCGCTCCTCTTCCACGAGAACGATCAGAAACGGACACCATGCCGCCCCAATACATCTTCCAGATCGAGAAGCTATCGAAGGCGTACGCCAAGAAGGAAGTCCTGAAGAACATCTGGCTCTCATTCTACCCCGGGGCCAAGATCGGCGTGATCGGCGGGAATGGGTCCGGCAAGAGTACGTTGCTGCGGATCATGGCGGGGCTGGACCAGGACTTCGTGGGGACCGCCCGCCCCGCGCCGGGGACGACCATCGGCTACGTACCCCAGGAGCCGACGCTCGACGCGACGCTCGACGTCCGGGGCAATGTTGAGCAGGCGGTCTCGCACATGCGAGAGCTTCTGAACCGGTTCGAGGAGATCAACAACCGCCTCGCCGAAGGACCCGACGCCGACGAGATGGACGAGCTCTTGGAGGAGCAGGCCAGTGTCCAGGACGCCATCGAGGCGGGCGAGGGCTGGGACCTTGACCGGCGGATCGAGATCGCCATGGACGCCATGCGCCTGCCCCCCGGCGATGCCGACGTGGGCACGCTCTCCGGCGGCGAGCGCCGGCGGGTCGCCCTCTGCAAGGTCCTCCTGGAACGCCCGGACATCCTGCTGCTCGACGAGCCGACCAACCACCTGGACGCGGAGAGCGTCGCCTGGCTGGAGCGGCACCTCTCGGAGTATCCGGGGACGGTGATCCTGGTCACCCACGATCGCTACTTCCTGGACAACGTGGTCAAGTGGATCCTCGAGCTGGACCGCGGCCAGGGCATCCCCTGGGAGGGCAATTACTCCTCCTGGCTCGAGCAGAAGCAGGCGCGGCTGGCCCTCGAAGAGAAGCAGGAGAGCGCCCGCCGCAAGCAGCTCGCCCGAGAGCTGGAATGGGTGCGGATGTCGCCCCGGGCGCGGGTGGCCAAGAACCGGGCGCGGCTCCAGCGGTACGAGCAGCTCGCGGCCCAGGAGGCCGAGCGTCGGGATGAGGCCATCGTGCTCCAGGTCCCGCCCGGCCCGCATCTCGGCTCGCTGGTGGTCGAGGCCGAGGGGCTCGCCAAGGGCTACGGAGACCGGCTGCTCTTCGAGGACATGAACTTCCGGCTCCCCCCCGGCGGGATCATCGGGGTCATCGGGGCCAACGGCGTCGGCAAGACGACCCTCTTCCGGATGATCGTCGGGCAGGAGACTCCCGACAGGGGGGCGCTCCGCGTCGGCGATTCGGTGGTGACCTCGTATGTCGACCAGAACCGCGACGCCCTGAATCCGGAGAACACGATCTTCCAGGAGATCACCGGCGGGATCGACCCGATCCTCCTGGGCAAGCGGAAGGTCCCGGCCCGGGCGTATGTGGCCACGTTCAATTTCAAGGGGCCCGATCAGGAGAAGAAGGTCGGCAAGCTGTCCGGCGGCGAGCGCAACCGCGTGCACCTCGCCAAGCTTCTCAAGAGCGGGGGGAACCTGCTGCTGCTCGACGAGCCGACGAACGACCTGGACGTGGACATGCTCCGGGCGCTCGAGGAAGCCCTCGTCGATTTCGGCGGCTGCGCGGTGGTCATCAGCCACGATCGCTGGTTCCTCGATCGGATCGCCACGCACATCCTGGCGTTCGAGGGAGACAGCCGCGTCGTCTGGTGCGACGGCAACTACGAGACCTACGAGGCGCAGCGGCACGAGCGGCTCGGCACCGACGCCGACCAGCCGCACCGCATCAAGTACAAGTCGCTGACGAGATGAGCGCGCGAACCTGGCGAGTGGCGGCGATCGCTGCGGTCGTGCTGGCAAGCTGGCTGGCCTTCGCTCGCCTCGTTGCCCCCGGCCTGATCGAGGCGGGGATGGATGGACGGGGCCCGGCCGCGTTCATCCGGCTCGTCCGCGCGTTTGGGGGCGGCCCGCCCGCCGGGAGCGTGCTGGCCCGATGGCGGGAGTTCGCCGACGCGGTGGCCCTCGCAACGGGCTGCTGGCTGGTCGTTCTGCAGTTCGTCCTACGGTTCCGACGCCCCTGGGGCGGGGATCGACCGGAGGTGCCGGGAGAGCGCGTCCCCGGATGGAGTCGCGCCGCCCTCGCCGCCGTCACCGCGGCTTTCCTGGGCTTTACCGTCCAGGCCGGAGTCGTCCAGGACTACTATCATTACGGCACCATGTGGCGGGAGATCTGGCTCGGGCATGATCCCTGGTTCCTCGTCAGGGGAGTCTTCGGCCACTACCCGCTGAACGCCTACGGGCCTCTCTTCAATCCCCTGGCGCTCCCGGCGTGGGTCCATCCGCTCTTCCCCAAGCTGATCTTCGCCTCATCCTTTGCGATCTTCGCCTCGCGGCTGGCCCTGCTATCAGGCAGCGACGGCGGTCACCCGGCCGCTCGCCTGGCCCTGATAATGGTCTGGCTCTGGAATCCCTTCGTCTGGGTCGAGGTCGCATATTACGGCCACTTTGACGTCCTCGTTGGCCTCCTGATCGTGGCGGCCCTCGAGTCCCTATCGCGGGGGAGAGACCGGCGCTCGGGGACCTGGCTCGGGCTCGGCGTGCTGCTCAAGTACATGCCGCTGGTGCTCCTCCCCTTCCTGTCCCTTGATGGCCGGAGGGTCCGGTGGCGGTTCCTGATCGCGGCGCTGATCGTGATCGGGGGCGGGCTCGGTGTCAGCGCCCTCTACTGGGGCCGGTCCACGTTCCGCCCGCTCGAGTTCGCGGCCACGCGCGACTCGCATCATCTTTCGATCTACCGATACCTGAGGGGGAGCAAGTCGCCGCTGGTCGGGAGTACCTGGTCGGGGGACATCCAGGCATTCGCACCGGTATTCCTGTTCCTGGGCCTTCTCCGGACGTGGTCCTGGTACAGGGAAAAGGGGGTCACCACGGAGGCTGCCTCGGTGCTGGCCCTATTCGTGACCGTGCTCCTGTACCGGGTCGGCTTCGCACAGTATCAGATGGTCCCGTTCATGCTGGTGTCGTGGTGGCTGGTCCGTCACGGCCGGGACATCGACCGACGGACTCCGCTCCTGATCTCGCTCGGAGCGTACTTCGCCTGGCTCTCGGTCTTCGACCTCTACGAGAGCCGTTTCGGTGTCGACGCCGCCAACATGCAGGACTGGGTGGGACTTCCGACCTTCATCCTCGGCTGGTGCGTGGTGGCGTGCCTGGTCCGATCGGCCCCGCGGCGGGGTTTTCCCCCGGCAGACATCGCGACGGGCGGGGTGTGAGCCGAACCAGAGAGGGAACCCATTACCGAGGGAGCCTCTCACATGGCCCCATCAGATCGAGCGTGCAATCTCGCGGCCCTCCGTCCTCGCGGTGAGCAAGGGGACTCGTCGATGGATCGGCGAGAAGTCCTCCGAGTCGCCGGGGGATTGCTCGCTGGGGCGCTCGGTGCAGGCGCGGCCGAGCCGCCGGCGGGGCATGTGATGACCGTGCGCGGGCCGATCCAGGCTGGCTCGATGGGCGTCACGTTGCCGCACGAGCATGTCCTCGTGGACTTCATCGGAGCCGAAAAGGTAAGCCCGTCTCGGTATCGCACGGACGACGTGATCGCCGCCGCGTTGCCGCCGCTGCGACGAATCACGTCTCTGGGGGTGAGCACGTTCATCGACTGCACGCCCGCCTACCTGGGGCGCGACCCGCAGTTGCTCCGGTCCCTCTCGGACCGCATCGGGCTGCACATCCTGACGAACACCGGCTATTACGGGGCGGCCGCCGAGAAGTACCTGCCGGCGCACGCCCGGGCCGAGTCTGCCGATCGGCTCGCCGAACGCTGGCTCCGGGAGTGGCGATCGGGCATCGGGGACAGCGAGATTCGCCCCGGCTTCATCAAGATCGGGATGGACCGCGGCCCGCTGACGGAGAACCAGCGGAAGCTCGTGCGGGCCGCGGCGCGGGTGCACCGTGAGAGCGGGCTAACCATCGCGGCCCACACCGGCGACGGAGCCGCGACCGCCGAACAACTGAAGATACTGGTAGAGGAGGGCGTGTCCCCCTCCGGATGGATCTGGGTCCACGCGCAGAGCGAGCCCGACCCGGAGACGCATGCGAAGGCGGCCCGCGCCGGGGCCTGGGTGGAGTTCGACGGGGTCGGGCAGGGCTCCATCGCCGTAGCCGTTCACAGCCCGGCATTGAAAGTCGCCGATGAGTCCGCTATACCGTCGTCATGATCGACCCCCTGCCTATCCCTGACGAACTCTGGACCAAGGTCCCGCGCGAGGCTCAGGCGGCCATCACCGCCGCGTTTCTGGCGATGCGGCAGAGGGTCGAGCAATTGGAAACGCGGGTCCATGACCTCGAGGCGCGGCTCAAGCTCAACTCGACCAACTCTCCAAGCCCCCCTCGTCCGATCCGATCGGGCTGAAGCGCAAGCCCCCGGCCCCTCCCAGCGGGAGGAAGCGCGGCGGCCAGCCCGGACATCGCAAGGCTCGCCGCACCTTGGTCCCGCCCGAGCAGGTCCACCAGACCTTCGACTGCAAGCCGACGGCCTGCCGGCGCTGTGGCCGGGGGCTCGAGGGCGAGGACCCCGAGCCCCGGATCCATCAAGTCGCCGAGCTGCCCAGTATCGAGCCCGTCGTCGATGAGTATCGGCTCCATCGCCTGACCTGCTCGGGCTGCGGCGCGACGACCTGCGGCGCGCTGCCCGAGGGCGTCCCCACCGGGTGCTTCGGCCCGTACCTCCAGGCCGTGCTGGCGATGTTCGCGGGGGCCTATCGCCTCAGCAAGCGGCAGATCCAGCAATTGGCCGCCGACCTGTTCGCCCTCTCGATCGCCACCGGGATGATCTCCAAGCTGGAGCGGCGCTCGGCCGCCGTGTTGGAGGCCCCCTACAACGAGCTGGCGATCGCCGTCCATCACGCCAAGGCGACGAACATCGACGAGACGTCGTGGCGCGAGCGGACCCGCAAGGTCTGGTTGTGGGCGGTGGTCACCCCACTCTTCACGGTCTTCACCATCGCCAAGGGCCGCAGCGGCGACGTCGCCAAGGCGCTGCTGGGCAGCGAAGACGATCAAGTCGTCGGCAGCGACCGCTTCAGCGCCTACGACTGGATCCTGGCGCGATGGCGCCAGGTCTGCTGGGCGCACCTCCGCCGGGATTTCCAGGCGATGATCGACCGCGGCGGCGAGGGCGAAGCGATCGGCCGGCGGCTGCTGTCGCTATCGAACCGGTTGTTCCGCCACTGGCACCGGGTGCGCGACGGGACCCTGCCATGGGGCCCGTTCCAAGAGCGGATGGGCCGCCTGCGCCGGGAGGTCAAACATGCCCTCGAGGACGGGTCGCGGTGCGGCTGCGCGAAGACGGCGGCGACGTGCTTCGAGATCCTCAAGGTAGAGGAGGGCCTGTGGGCCTTCGCGCGGGTCAAGGGGATCGAGCCGACGAACAACGCGGTGGAGCGGGCGTTGCGCCATGCGGTGCTCTGGCGGCGGATCAGCGGGGGGACCGACAGCGAGCGGGGAGCCGGTTCGTGGAGCGGATGCTGACGGTGGTGGCGACGTGCCGGCAGCAGGGCCGCAACGTCCTGGAGTACCTGACCTCTTGCTTGAAGCCGATTGTCGCGGCCAAGCTCTCCCCAACTCTGCTGCCGATCACCACGGCGGAGGTCAAAACCACCTGACGGGAGTTCCCGCATGGTCGGCTTCTTACGCGATGCGAGGACTATTCGGCGGGAAGTCGACCGGGCCGCGACTGGAGGCGGCCCTGTTCGCCGGCACTGAGGCGGCATCAGATGGATCGGGTGCGGGAGCTTCTCGAACGAGGGGCCGACGTCAATCAGAGGGACGAGGATGGCTCGACCCCACTGGACTATGCGATCAGCGACGATGACCTTCCGCCGGAGCTGGTGGGGAGAACCTGGATCGCGGTGCCAAGCCCGACGCGACCGATGAGGAAGGCACGACGGCCTTGATGGTCGCTCCAACCCCCCTCCTCCCGTTGCTCATCGCGCACGGCGCGAACGTCAATGCACGGGATCGGGCCGGGGGCACCCCGCTGATCCAGGCGGCGTCGCTCGGTGATGTCAAGCGGCTCGAGATCCTGCTGGACCACGGCGCCGAGATCGACGCCACCAACGGACGATCAAACGCACTGATCGCTGCGGTGGAGGCAGACCGAGACCGTCCGCTTGCTGCTCGCCCGAGGCGCGGACATCAGGCCGCCATCCGGGTACGAGTGGATGGGGGTCCTCCTAGCGGCTGCGAGCGGGGATACGGATCGGGCGCTTCGACTTCTGGATCAAGGCGGGCTTCTGAATGTCCGGACATCACGCGGCGAATCGGCCCTGACGTGGGCATTGAAGCTGGGTCATCTTGAGACCGGACTCGCTCTCAAGGGTCGTGGCGCGGAGTGAACGCTTCGCGCCGCTCGCCAGCCCCTTCCTCGTTCTGGATCCTCAACCACGACCAATCTTATGACATCAATGCGAGGTCGTCTCCTCACACCGTGAACAGCTACCCATCGCCGAGACCGCACACATGCTCGCTCATATGAAACAGAATCGACTCCTCGGGCGCGTCCTGCTCTCGCACGACGCGGGCTGGTATCACGTCGGCGAGCCCGGCGGAGGCGAGTTCCGGCCGTTCGATCCGCTCTTCACTCACCTCATCCCCGCCCTCAGGGCGCGGGGGTTCACCGCCCGGGAGGTCGAGCAGTTAACGGTCGACAACCCGCGAGAGGCGTTCACGATCCGCATCCGGAAATCCTGACAATCGCCAGTCGACGAATCTCCCCACTCACGATGACTCGGCTCCTCGGTCCCGGCACGGATCTTGATGGACTCCGGGCGGATTCGGGTCGATTGCCCCGCGAATCGCCGCGCGAATGCAATGGGCGTGTCGCGTTGGGTATGCCGGTTGCGACGGTTCAGGGGAGATACGATCACCGATTTAAGGAGCGAGATCCGATGGTCCAGCAAGTTCGCGTGAGTCCCGATGCGATTGCCGACGAGACCAGTCATGGCGGAGTGCACGAGGTGGCGGCCGAACTCGGGTATCTCCGGCTCGCGATCGTGAACGTCGTGTTCCATGGAAAGCCGGGCTCCGGCGATCGGGAGTGGGTCCTGATCGACGCCGGGGTGGCGGGGACAGGCAGGGTGATCCGGGACGCGGCGGCCGAGCGTTACGGGAAGGAGTCCCGCCCATCGGCCATCATTCTGACGCACGGTCATTTCGATCACGTCGGCGCGTTGCGCGAGCTCGCCGACTCCTGGGATGCCCCGGTCTATGCCCACGGCCTGGAGCACCCGTATCTGGACGGTCGCTCGTCCTACCCGCCACCGGACCCGAGCGTCGGCGGGGGCCTCATGTCCATGCTGTCCTCCCTCTATCCCCGCGGGCCGATCGACATCGCCGACCGGTTGCACGCGCTGCCGGCCGACGGCAGCGTGCCCGGGATGCCCTGCTGGAAATGGATCGCCACGCCGGGCCACTCGCCGGGGCATGTGTCGCTTTGGAATGCCGCCGATCGGGCCCTCCTGACCGGTGATGCCTTCATCACCACGGCCCAGGAGTCGGCCTACGCCGTGGCCCTCCAGAAGCCCGAACTCCACGGCCCCCCGATGTATTACACGCCTGATTGGGAGAATGCTCGGCTCTCCGTCGAACGGCTCGCCCGACTCAACCCTGAGCTCGTGATCACCGGACACGGACCCGCGATGCAGGGCCCGGAGATGAAGTCGGCGCTGCGGACCCTGGCTCGCGACTTCGACCGGGTCGCCGTCCCCGCGCAGGGTCATTACGTCCACGTCCCGATCGGCAACGTGACGGGGGGAATTCCCGATCGGATGTCCCATCAGGACTGAACAACACGGGAACCGACGGGGGCGAGCGGTTGCGGGGCTGGCCCGATCTCCGCGTGCGTGGCGATTCACAGGGCAGCGGGTCCCATTCTCTACGCAGGCCCGTTCTCGTCCCGCGGACTGGCACGACTCAAATAGCCGTTTCGGAGACGCGACGGAGCGAGGAGGTGAGCCCGACCATCCTGGCCTCTCCGAGACGCCGGCTTCCACTTTGTTTGGCTCGATGCCGTTGCCCGCGTTGTGGATCAGTTCAGGACACCTGATCACGATTGCGTCGGCTTCCGCCGCGACGCAGGAACCTCGCGCTTCGGCGTCCTCCTCGTTTTTGGCATCGGCCTTGCTTACCTCTCGGACGGTCCGTCACGGTGCCCAGCGTGTCCCATGGCGATCACCATGGAAGGTGGCAAGCATCCAGCAGACAGACACACCACTCCGGAGCAAAAACAACAGGAGGACGAACATGGTGGGAAAGACGATTGCCAAGATCCTGGTGGGGAGTGGGCTGCTCGTCATGTTGCTCACATGCACCGGGGCACAGGGCAAGTCCAGACCCGGGCACGGCGCGGCCGAACCGGTGCGTGGCGTCAAGCAGCAGGGGATCGAGGACGGCAAGCCGGTCCCGGCATCGAACCTGGGTGTTCCCGCCGCCAGAGTTTCCCGATAAGCTGACCCGTGGCCCGCCGCGGAGTTATTGGGATGCTCCTCGACGGTTCTCCGGGGGATGACGGGGTGTCGCACTGTCTCGAGCTCGACGCGGGAGCGGGTGTCGTGCGCCTGACGCTCAATCGTCCGGGTCGCCGCAACGCCCTCTCGTTTGAGCTGCTCGAGCGGCTGGATGCGGCGATCGGGGAACTTGCGGCGGATCGCTTGGCGCGCGTGGTGGTCCTGGCCGCGAATGGCCCGGTCTTCTCATCCGGGCATGATCTCGCGGAACTCGCGGGATTGAGCAGAGCGAGGCAGCGAGAGTTGTTCGGGCTCTGCGCCCGGGTGATGCTCGGCCTCCGTCGCCTGCCCCAGCCGGTGATCGCCCGGGTCCAGGGCCTGGCCACCGCGGCGGGCTGCCAGCTCGTTGCGGCGTGCGACCTCGTGGTCGCCGCGGAGAGTGCGTCCTTCGCGACCCCGGGCGTGAAGATCGGCCTCTTCTGTACCACGCCGATGGTACCCCTGATGCGTGTAGTCCCGCCGAGGGTCGCGCTCGAGATGCTCATGACGGCCGAGCCGATCTCCGCGCGGCGCGCGCTGGAGGTCGGCCTGGTCAACCGGGTCGTTCCCGCCGAGGAACTGGACGGCGCCGTGCGGACGATGGCGGATGCCCTCCTGGGGCAGAGCCCCCGGGTCCTGGCCCAGGGCAAGCGGGCGTTCTACGATCTCCAGGGCCTGAGCGAGTCCGAAGCCTACGAGCGCGCGACGGAGCTGATGTCGTCCTGCGTCCGCACGGACGACGCGAAGGAAGGGATCGCGGCGTTCCTCGAGAAGCGCGCCCCCCGGTGGGGCGCGGCCGAGTCATGACCGCTTTGCCGACCTTCGACGAGCTGCATCGCCTCGCCGACCGGCAAGCGCCGGGGCTGGGTGTCGCGGTGGCGGGCGGGGACGACCCCACGGTCCTCCAGGCCCTGGAATCCGCCGTCGAGCGTGGCTGGATCCGACCCCGCGTGTTCGGGCCGGAACGCGCGGTACGCTCGATGGCCGACGAAATCGGCGTCCGCCTCAAGGGTATGGACCTGGTCTCCTGCGAGGCGGATGACGTGGCGAGGGCCGCCGTGGCCGAGGTGAGCGCCGGTGGTGCCGGCGCGGTCATGAAGGGCCAGATCGCGACGCCCACGCTCATGAAGTCGGTCCTGGACGCCCGCGAAGGGCTGCGGACCGGGCGGGTCATCTGCCAGGTCGTGCTGATGGAGATCCTGCACGACGGGCGCCGTTTCCTGCTCGCGGACACCGGGATCACCGTCCGTCCCGACCTGGAGGAGAAGGACGACATCCTCCGGAGCAGCGTGGAGGTCGCGCGGGCGCTCGGCACCGAGCGGCCCAGAGTCGCGCTCATGGCCGCGACGGAGACCGTCAAGCCGAGCATGCCCGAGACCCTGGACGCCGAGGCCCTGACGAAGCGCCACGAGGCACGCGGCGACCCGGATTTCCTCGTCCAGGGCCCGCTCTCATTCGACCTCGCCTACGCCCCGCAGGCCGGGGCGAGGAAGCGGCTCGCCGGCGCCGTGGTCGGGGCGGCGGATGCCATGGTCTTCCCCGACCTCCTCTCCGCGAATCTGACCGTCAAGGCGATCATGTACACGGCGGACTGCCGGTTCGGCGGGGTGCTCCGCGGCACGTCCGCGCCCGTCGTCTTCATGTCCCGGGCCGACGATATGGCGACAAGGCTGAACTCCCTGGCGCTCACCCTGGCCATCCTCCGGTCCGATCTCCGCGGCCAGGAAGCCCGGCCTCGCGAGCGGCTTTGACCGGACGACCGCCGGACGTTATACTACTAATTAACCATCCGGTTAATTAGGAGGCTCGGATCATGAAGCTCGTGATCGTTGGTGGAGTGGCCGGGGGCGCTTCGGCGGCGGCCCGGGCGAGGCGGCTCGACGAGGCGGCCGAGATCGTCGTCTTCGAGCGCGGGCCGGACGCCTCGTTCGCGAATTGCGGCCTGCCTTACTACATCGGCGAGGAGATCCGCGACCGCGACAAGCTGCTGGTCACGAAGCCGGCCACGCTCAGGGACCGTTACCGCCTGGATGTCCGGACCGGCACCGAGGTCGTGAAGATTGATCGAGCGGCCAGTGCGGTGACGGCCCGGCGCTCAGTGACGGGTCCGAATACCAGCAGCCGTACGACTTCCTGATCCTCGCGCCGGGGCGGCGCCCGCTGCGGCCGCCGATCACGGGCATCGACCTGCCGGGCATCCACACGCTGCGAAACCTGGTGGACGTGGACCGAATCAAGGCCGCGGTCGACGGGGGAGTCAGGCGGGCCGTCCTCGTCGGCGCGGGGTTCATCGGGCTCGAGCTGGCCGAGAACTTCCTGAGGCGAGGGATCGCCACGACCCTGGTCGAACTCCAGGATCAGGTCCTCCCCCCGCTCGATCGTGAGATGACCACGCCGATCGCCGAGGCGCTGCGGAGCAGGGGGGTGGAACTGCTCCTGGGGGAGTCGGCCGAGTCGTTCCGTGCCGTTCCGGACGGCCTCGAGGTGCTGCTCAAGTCGGGACGGTCGATCCCGGCCGAGCTGGTTGTCCTGGGCATCGGCGTCCGTCCCGAGAACCGGCTCGCGGTCGACGCCGGATTGGCGGTCGGCCCGCGCGGAGGGATCCAGGTCGACGACCGGATGCGGACCAGCGACCCGGCTATCTTCGCCGTCGGCGACGCGGTGGAGATCAAGGACTTCGTCACCGGCGCCCCCGCGCAGGTGCCGCTGGCCGGGCCGGCCAACCGTCAGGGGCGGATCGCCGCCGACAACATCTTCGGCCGCGACAGCCGCTACCGCGGGACCCAGGGGACGGCGATCGTGGGCTTCTTCGACCTGACCGCCGGCCTGACCGGGCCGAGCGAGAAGGCACTGAAGCGAGGGGGCGGGCGATACGCCAAGGTGTATCTCCATGCCAATCAGCACGCCGGCTACTATCCGGGCGCCCGGCCGATGGCGATCAAGGTGCTGTTCGACCCCGAGGACGGCAAGCTCCTGGGCGGCCAGATCGTGGGCCATGAAGGCGTGGACAACCGGCTCAACGTCCTGGCGACGGCACTCCAGGCGGGCATGACGGTCTTCGACCTCGAGGAGATCGAGCTGGCCTACGCGCCCCAGTTCGGTTCGGCCAAGGACCCGATCAACATGGTCGGCTTCGTGGCGTCGAACGTGATCCGGGGCGACGACCGGCAGGTCCACGTCGACGACTGGGACGATGGCCTCTCCGGCCGGGCCGCCCTGATCGACGTCCGCACGCGCGGCGAGTTCGCCGCGGGGCGGATCCCGGATGCCGTCAACATCCCGATCGAGGAGCTTCGCGGCCGGATCGCGGAAATCCCCCGCGATCGCCCCGTCGTGGTTCACTGCCAGGTCGGCATGCGCGGCTACATGGCCGCCCGGATCCTCCGCCAGGCCGGCATCGACGCCGCGAACCTCGCGGGGGGGTACAAGACCTATCGGATGTTCCATCCGGAGTGACGTCCCCGGCTTCCGGCGCCGCCTGATTGAGTTCCTCCCGCGCCGCCGCCCGACCTCGGAGCTGCCGTCGGCTCCCTCGATGCCGGGAGCGGCCCGTCCCTCCTGAGCCGTCAGCGGCTGGCGGCGGTCAGGTCTCGGCCTCGCTCCGCAAGTCGGCAGGCCACGCCGTGTCCACTCGCGCGTTGGCCAGGGGCGAGATGGCGCGCCCCGTTCCTGAGCCCACGATCATCCGCAAGCCGGTGCCGTGGGGGGCGGGTTCGCGGGTCGGACCTGTCCCCGTCCCCTACCGGCGCGCCTCCCCGGCGGTTAACCTGTGACTGTTCCAGCCGCCGCGCGAGCCGCTCGCGGCCTCAGAGGAACTCAAGGGGATCTCGATATGCACCGGCGCTGCCTCGCGATTCTCGTACTGGTGATGACGTGCTGTACCGTCGCGGTCGGCCAGGGGAGCCCGACCGGTCCGACGCCCCCGCAATCGCTCGAGGACTTCCTCAAGACGCAAGCCCTCGATCTCCTGCAGAAGCGACGCCAGGAGGTCGCGGGGATCAAGACGCCGGAACAGATCGCCGCGAGGCGGGAGAAGCTGCGGAGGTTCTTCCTGGCCTCCCTCGGCGACATGCCCGACCGCACGCCGCTGAATCCCAGGGTCGTCGACCGACGCTCCTGTGACGGCTACCGAAGGGAAAAGGTGATCTTCGAGAGCCGTCCGGACCATCACGTCACGGCGGTGCTCTACCTGCCCGAGGGCGACGGCCCCCACCCGGGGGTACTGGTGCCCTGCGGGCACTCGGCCAACGGGAAAGCCTACGAGGGCTACCAGCGCGCCTGCATCCTGCTCGCGAAGAACGGGATGGCCGCCCTCTGCTTCGATCCGATCGGCCAGGGGGAACGGGTCCAGAGGCTGAACGAGAAGGGAGCGCCGGCGATCAAGGAAGGGAGCACCACCGAGCACACCATGGCGGGGATCGGGGCCATCCTCGTCGGCCGCCAGGCCGCCTCCTATCGGGTCTGGGACGCCATGCGGTCGCTCGATTACCTCGCGAGCCGGCCCGAGGTCGATCCGAAGCGGCTGGGATGCACTGGGAATTCCGGCGGCGGAACCGAGACCGCCTACCTGATGGCGCTCGACGACCGGGTCGCGGTGGCCGCGCCGTCGTGCTACATCACGTCGCTGGAGCGGCTCTTCGCGACGATCGGGCCTCAGGACGCCGAGCAGAACATCACCGGCCAGGTGGCCGCCGGCATGGACCATGCCGACTATGTCCTGATGCACGCCCCGAAGCCGACCTTGCTCTGCGTGGGCACCCAGGATTTCTTCGATATCCAGGGGAGCTGGGACACCTTCCGCGAAGCCAAGCTGCTCTTCGGCCGGCTCGGTTTCGGCGAGCGGGTGGACCTCTTCGAGTCCGATGAACCGCACGGGATGACGAAGCCCCGGCGCGAGGCGGCGGCCCGCTGGTTCTCGCGCTGGCTGCTCCACCGCGACGAGCCGATCACCGAACCCGACTTCCCGGTCGCCTCCGACGCAGACCTCCGGTGCACGCGGACGGGGCAGGTCCTGAGCGACCTCAAGGGCGTCTCCGTGTTCGACCTGAACGCCCGCCGCGCCGAGGAACTGCGCCCGGCCCGCGAGGCGTTCGCCCGCAAGGCCCCGGGCGCCGAGTTCCGGGCGAAGGTCCGGGAACTCTTGGGGCTGGCCCACCACAAACCGAAGGCGGTCCCGGTGATCGTGGAGCGGACGGCCGAAGTGCAGGGGCTCCGGACCCGCTGGATCCGGATCGAGACGGAGCCCGGCCTGTCGCTTACGGCGACAGATCTATCGCCCGAGTGGCCCGACCGGGCGCTGCCGATCCTGCTGCGTCTAGGCGACGACGATGCCGCCACGGTCGGACGTTCGCCCCTGGCTAACCGCCGGCAGCTCCAGTACACGGCAATCCGTGGTCGCCGGGTCGTGATCGCGAACCTCCGCGGGCTGGACCCCGAGGCGAGGAAGGGCCGGAAGCCTTCATGGTTCCCCGACGCGGACGTGAACGCCTCGTTCCTCGCCCTCCACATCGGGAGGCCCCTGCTCGGCCAGAGGACGCTCGACGTGCTGAACCTGCTGGACACCATCCGGGCCGAGTACCCCGCCGAGGACTTCCCCGGCTTCGAGCTGTCCGCGAGCGGACCCTCGGCCCTGGCCGCGCTGCACGCGGCGGTGCTCGACGACCGCCGATGGATCAAGGCGATCACGCTCGATCATGCCCTCGGGTCGTGGGAGAGCGTCGTGAAGGCGGGCGTCGGACGCGGCCAGCTTGCCAGCGCGGTGCCCGGCGTGCTCGCCTGGTACGACCTCCCGGACCTGGTCGCCCGGCTGGATGCGGTCCCGGTCACGATCCACTTCCCGCTCGATCCGCTCGGCATGCCTTTGAACCAGGCTGATGTCCGGACGCCGGGCCGCTCGGGGCACTGATTCAGGGAGGAATTCCCATGCCGCTGGACCCGCAGGTCGAGGACTTCCTGCGTCGGCTGGAGGCGGCGAACCTGCCGCCGATCCAGGAGCAGACGGTCGCCGAGGCGCGATCCCAGATGGACCTCTCGACGCGCTTCCTCGGCGAACTGCCCGCGGTGGGCCGCGTGGAGGACCGGAATATCCCCGGCCCGGGCGGCGCGTTGCGAGTCCGGATCATCACCTCCAGGGGCGATGGCCCCGGGCCCCGACCCGTCGTCGTGTACTTCCACGGCGGCGGCTGGGTGCTCGGGAACATCGAGTCCCACGAGGGGGTTTGTCGCGCCATCGCGAATGCCTCGGGAGCCGTCGTGGTGACCGTCGACTACCGCCGCCCCCCCGAGCATCGCTTCCCCGCGGCCGCCGAGGACGCCTACGCCGCCACCTGCTGGGTGGCGGATCAAGCCGGGTCGTTCGGCGGGGACCAGGGGAGGATCGCCGTGGCGGGTGACAGCGCCGGCGGCAACCTCGCCGCGGTCGCCTGCCAGATGGTCCGAGACCGCGGCGGCCCTCGCCTGGCTTACCAGGTCCTGATCTACCCGATCACCGACTACAACATCCACAACCAATCGTATCAGAATTTCGGCGAAGGATACTTCCTGGGCCGCTCCGAGATGGCCTGGTACTGGGAACAGTACGTCGAGAAGCTGGACGATCGCTGGCACCCGCACGCCTCGCCGTGCAGGGCGGCCGATCTCTCCGGGCTCCCTCCCGCGCTGGTGATCACGGCCGAGTTCGACGTGCTCCGCGATGAAGGTGAGGCCTACGCTGCCATGCTCCAGGCCGCCGGCGTCCCGGTCAGGCTGCACCGCTACGAGGGCATGATCCACGGGTTCGTGCGCCGCTATCCCTTCTTCGATGGGGGCAGGGCCGCCATCGAGGAGATCGGCCGGGAGCTCCGCGCCGCGCTGGGCGTTTGACCGCCGTCGGGCGGCTGCCCGCTACTCTCGGCCTCACGGGCGCTGGCCGAGGCGCTGCCGCAACCGGACGAACTTCTTCTGGATCGCCCCGCCCCCGAGGTCCGGGTGGAGGATCGCGGTGGCGTCGATGAGCTGCGCGGCCTCCTTGAGCTGCCCGGCGTGGAAGTAGGCCAGGGCCAAACCGTATCGGGCGTCGAACCAGCTCGGGGAGCCGGCCGCGAGGCCCTTCGACCGCATCCGCTGGACGTCCACGGCCAGTTCGTACGCCTCCAGGCGAGAGTAGGTGTCGGCGATGTCGCGGAGGAAGCGATCCTCGGCGTTCTTGGGCGGGCCGGGCCAGCCGCGGAGGGACTCCCGCGCGCCGCGCTCGTCGCCGAGGAAGAGGCAGGACCGGGCCAGCCGGATCTTCAATTCGCCGCGCTGTTCGGGGGTCCAGGCGGGATCGTCGGCGACCTCGAATACCGGCTGGATCAGCAGGCGAGAGACGAGCCCGAACCGCCGCTGGCGGAGGTCGGCATCGGAGGAGGCGGCGCAGAGGTCCAGCAGCCGTACCGCGTCGAGGAGTGCGACGCGCCGAAGGCTCCGCCCAGGTCGAGTGGGCGTGAGCGTCGCGCTCGGCCTCGAGGAACGGGGGCCCGAGGTGGATCAGGGCGATCATCCGCTCGAGCCGCTGCCGGTAGCGCTGGACGGGCGTCGTGGCGTGGCTGCCGAGCCGCTCCAGGACGTCGAGGGCCTTTCGCGGCTTGCCGACGAGCGGGAGGAGGTTGAGCCTCGCTTCTTCCAGGCCGAGTTCCACCCGCTCGCGGTCGGACCCGGCCTTCGCGAGGTCCGCGGTCAGGTCGTCCTGGATCTTCTGGTATCCCGCGACCAGGGAGTGCCGGTCGCCGCCTGGGAGTTCGTCCTCCAGGGCGAGCCGCCTGATCCCGTAGATGGCGAGGCGAGCGTCCAGCCAGCGGGGCGAGCCCGGCGCGATGTCCGACCAGACTCCCACGGCCCTGGACGACTCGCCGGAGCCCTGGAGGAGCGATCCCAGCAGCCAGCGGGCCTCGTCGGTGGCCGGCTCCCCGGGGAAGTCGCGGATCTGCTGCTGGAGCGATTCGGCGTAGGAGGCCGCCGTCACGCCGGGCGACCCCTCGGCGAGGGCCCGGCCCCGGGCCAGTGCCCGGAGCATGCCCGCCTTCGCTCGGAATGCGCCCGCCTTCGGATCCATCAGAACTCGCGAGAGCAAGGCGTCCGCCTCGGCGTACTTGCCGGCCCGGAACAGGAAGCCCCCGCCCTTGAGGAGGTATCCGGCGGCGGCATCGCCCCGGCCGAGTTCCAGGGACCTGCGGGCCGCCTGCTGTTCCAGCGCCCCGGCCTTCTCGACGTCGCCGCGCTGCTCGTGTGCCTCGCCGAGCAGATCCCACGCCGACGGCTCGTGCCGCGGGTCGGGCTCGATGCCGCTGGCGGCCAGGGAGAGCAGCCCCAGCCGGGACTCGTCGCCCTGGATGCCCCGCAGATCCTCGGCCCGCCGGAACATCTCGCGTTCGAGGGCCAGCCGCTGGTCCCCGGGCGCCGCCCGGGTGCATTGTGCCAGCGCGATGCGGAACTGCTGGAGCCTCTTCTCCGCCTCCCCCTGGCCGGATTTCGTCACGGCCTTCACGGCCTCGGCGAACCGGCCCTGGTCGAGCAGGATCGGCAGGAGCGTCTCGTACACCTCGTGCTCGGGCGGGGCCGGCTGCGCCTCGGCGGCCGCGGCGACCTCCGCCACGGCCGCGTCGAGCTGCTTGCCCCGTCGCATGAGGTCGGCCCGGAGCAGGCCCGCGAACCCCTTAAGTCCAGGCTCGACGACCGCGTCCTTGATGACCGCCAGGGCCTCGGCGTCTCGCGCGTGGCGGCTCTCGGAGCCGGGCGGGTCGAGCTCCGCCCGGTCGGCCAGTGCCCGCGCGAGGCGGTAGCGGACGTTGTCGCCGATCGCCCGGCTCTGGTTCTCGCCGGGAATCTCCCGGAGGCGCCCGATGGAGTCGTCGAGCGCCGCGACGGCCTGGTCCCTGAGCCGAGCCTGGAGGGGGTTGAGGTCCGCGGCATCCCGCCAGCTCTGACCCTGGGCCCAACGATAGACGGCCGCCTGGAGCCGGAACTCGGCGATCCGGGGATGGCCGGGGTTCTGGCTGCTGAAGCGATCCAGCAGCTCGACCGCCTCTCCCCAGCGGGATTGCTTCTGGTCCATCGCCGGGGCAGCGTGGGCCGCCCGATCGAGCGCCCCCGCCGCGCCGAGGATCACGGCCTCGCGCTGGCTGATCGGCAGCGACGCGTCCTCGGACTGGCTCTTCATGTGGGCGACGTGCTGGCCGAGTTCGTCGCCGGGCGGCCGCTCCTGGGCAAGCGTGACCTGGCTGACGCTCGACCCGAGCAGGAGGACGCAAGGCAGGATGGATCGAATTCTCGATGACACGAAGCGCGAGCCCTCGACGGCGGGTGCAGGGTGAGCCAGGCCGACGGCCGTACGAGCCAACGACCCGGGGGAGGAACTCGATCCGCCCCCGGTACGTCGGCTATCCCCGATTCTCCCGTCCAGAATTATAGGGAAATCGAGGACCGCAGCCAGCCGGCCTTCAGGCTCGCAGCAGGTCCGCGATGGCCCGCCGATAATCCGGCTCGGTCCGCACGCTGACATGCGCGGCCGTCGGCTCGTAGCCCCCCTCGCGGAACGAACGCTCCAGGGGGATGTACCAGGGACCGCCCTCCCCGTAGGCCGCCGTGGCGAGGAACCGCTCCGGATGAACGCGCTGGGCCTCAAGCTGGTACTCCACGAAGGTTTCCGCCGGGAGGTGGAGGATCGAGGCCCCTTGGCTGAGATCGAGCCGTGAGAGGACAACGGGTTGCCCGGCGGCGCATCGCTTCAGCCAGCCGCAGGTCATGGCCAGGTGGTTGCGGGCCGAGACACTCTGCTCCGGCCCCTCGAGCCGCGCGGTGAGCCGGCCGAGGTCGAGATCCTCGCGGGGCCGGAACAGGAACGCCGAGGTCTTCCAGACCATCGACTCGAGCGGGGCTGTCCGCTCCCTTGCCTGCGCGTCCGCCCCGACCATGGCTGTATGAACGCGGTCCGCGAGGATGGCCCGTGTCCCGGGGCTGCCGTCGTTGTACTTCCCCGCGGTGATGTTCCCGGCACAGCCCGTGAAGTAGACGTGGAGGGTCTCCGGTTCTTCGCGGTCGCGGCGTTCCCTGGCCAGGCCGACGAAGTCGCTGGTCACCCGGCCATCCCCGTAATAGCTCATGGGGTGGGTCGTGTAGTAGTAGAGCCGCGCCAGGGGCCGGTCCCCGTGGCAGAATCCGACCGAGCGGAGCACCGGGTCGATGGTCCCCTCCGGTGCGGCGCGCGCGGCCGGGTCGCGGGTGGCGCTGTAGCGTACGATCTTGACCCGTCCGTCGGGCCCGAGGATCCGGCGATTGCTCGCGACCTCCACGACCACTGACTGACCAGATTCGACGCGGTCGACCGGCTTCGCCGTTGACAGCGACGCGCGCACTTCCTCCGCGGAGCGCCGGACCAGGCCGTCCACGAACGTGTCGTCCTGGAGCAACGGCGAAGCATGGAGCTTCCGTAGCAGGGCGTTGGCCTCGCGATCGACGAAGGGGGCGTTGTGCTGATGGACGCAGTGCAGGGCGACCCGGTCGGGGGTCGTCCGAGCGGCCTCCGCGAGGGCCTCGGTCCAGAGGCGGTGCGACTCGTTCTGCACGCCCGTCCAGTCGAGCGACGCCAGGACGATCGGCTGGTCCGCCCCGAGCAGGACGATCCCGCGGAGCCAGAGGGGGTCGTCCACACACTCCGCCGGCCGGATCCAGCCCCCACAGAGGGGGTGGCCGTTGGGCGGCGTCGCGTTCACCTTGAACCTGGCGAGCTGAAAGGCGAGCATGGTCTTCGCTCCCGTGGCGATGGATCTCCGATCCTGGAATTGTGCTCCTTCCCGCGGCCCAAATCCATGGCGCAGAACCCTCATCCGATCGGCGACGCCGTGGTCTGGGACGACGTCTCCATGGTCTACCCGAACGGACACTCCGCGCTGGAGGGCGTCAGCCTCTCGGTGTCGCGCGGAGAGATCCTGGCCCTCCTGGGCACGAGCGGTTCGGGCAAGACGACGCTCCTGAAGATGGTCAACGCCCTGGTTGCACCCACATCCGGACGGGTCGTGGTCGGGGGCCGGACGACGACGGAGTGGGACCCCATCGCGTTGCGACGATCGATGGGCTACGTGATCCAGGAGGGGGGATTGATGCCCCATCTCACGGTCCTGGAGAACGTGGCGCTGGCGGCGAAGGTGCAGGGGCGGCCGAGGCCCGAGCAGCACTCCCTGGCACGCACACACCTCGAGCTCGTCGGCCTGGACCCCGCCCGTTTCGGCCCGCTCTTTCCCCGGCAGCTCAGCGGCGGCCAGCGCCAGCGTGTGGGCGTGGCGCGGGCGCTGACGGCCAGCGAGGCCCTGATCCTCATGGACGAGCCGTTCGGCGCGGACCCGGTCACGAAGGCGGGAGATCCAGGCCGAATTCCGGCCCTCCAGCGGCGGCTCGGGGCGACGGTCTACGTCGTGGTCACGCACGACATCCGGGAGGCTTGCCGGCTGGGCGATCTGCTGGCCCTGTTGCACGAGGGCCGTCTCGTCCAGACCGGCCCCGCGGCGTCCTTCCTCCGCGAGCCGGCGAACGACTACGCGCGCACGTTCTTCGAGGAGGCGGCGGCGGTGGACCTGGAATCCGGGGTGGCACCGTGATCGGCGAATGGACGAGTCTGCTGGCCGCGGAGCGCTGGGCTCTGCTGGAATCCACGGCGGCGCACCTGGATCTCGTCCTCGAAGCGGTGCTCCTGGCCGTCCTGATTGGGGTGCCGCTGGGGATCCTCGCGGCCCGGCGGCCCGCGCTGGAGCGTGTCTCGCTCGGCCTGGCCAACGTGCTCCAGACCGTCCCGAGCCTGGCGCTGCTCGGCTTCCTGCTGATCGCGTTTCGCGGCCGGATCGGCAAGCCGCCCGCCCAGGCGGCCCTGGTGCTCTACGCCCTCCTGCCGATCGTCAAGAACACGGTGCTGGGCCTGCGGAGCATTGACCCGGGCGTGCGTGAGGCCGCCCTGGCGCTGGGGATGACCGGCCGGCAGCGGCTCTGGCTGGTTGAGCTGCCGCTCGCCATGCCGATCCTGCTGGGCGGGGTGCGGGTGGCGACGGTGGCCTCGGTGGGGATGGCCACAATCGCCGCCGCCATCGGGGCCCGGGGGCTCGGCTCCTACATCTTCCGCGGGGTCTCGCTCGCCGACACGAAGCTGATCCTGCTGGGGTCCGTCCCCGCCGCGCTGCTCGCCCTGGCCTGCGACGGGGCGCTCGGGGAGCTGGAAAGGGCCCTCGACCCGGGCCAGCCTCGCCATTCGCGGCTCCGCGCCACGCTCGCCACGACGGCCGTGGCGCTCTTCCTCGGCTTCGCCGCCTGGGGTTGGTGGCTCGAGAATCGCCCGGGGGACTCGTCCCGCCCGACCATCGTGATCGGCTCGAAGGACGGGAGCGAGATGATCATCCTGGGCCACATGCTCGCGGACCTGGTAGAGGGGCACACCCCCATGCGGGTCGATCGGCGCTTCAACCTGGGCGGGACGCTCGTCTGCTACAACGCCCTGCGGCTGGGAGGGCTCGACGCCTACGTCGAGTATACCGGCACGGCCCTGACGGCCATTCTCAAGGAGCCGGTCACGAACGACCCGCGAGTCGCGCTCGAACGGGTGCGATCGGCGCTGATGGCTCGCGACGGCGTCGCCTGCCTCGACCCCTTCGGATTCGAGAACACCTTCGCGATGCTGATGCGGCAGGAGCAGGCTGAGCGGCTCGGCATCCGGACGATCTCCGACCTGCGCGCCCATCCCGCGGAGATCCGCCCGGGCTTCGGTCCCGAGTTCATGAACCGGGCTGATGGGTACCCCGCGCTCGTCCGGAACTACGAGCTCCGTTTCGACCATCCGCCCCGCGAGATGGACCGCAACCTGCTCTACCAGGCCCTTTCGCAGCAGTCGATCGACCTGGCCGCGGGCGACTCCACGGACGGACGGATCGACGCCTTCGAACTCGTCCAGCTCGCCGACGACCGCGGCACCTTCCCACCTTACGAGGCCGTGACCCTCGTGAGGGCCGAGACGCTGGAGAAGCATCCGCGACTGAGGTCGGCGCTCGACCTCCTGGCGGGGCGGATCGACGCCCAGGCCATGCGGCGGATGAACCGCGAGGTGGACGAGCGGAAGCGGCGGCCGGAGGAGGTGGCCCGGGAGTTCCTCCTCCGGCAAGGTCTGCTCGCCGACTGATCGCGAGGGCCGGATGGCCGGTCAGCCGAGCGCGGGCTCGCCCGCCAGCTCGGTCACCTTCTCGCCCTTGTTGTCGCCGAACTGCTCTTCGCGGAAGAGCAGCCAGAAGATGAGCATGCAGAAGAGGGTCAGCAGGAACGGACCCATCCAGATGCCCTGCCAGTTCTCGACCTTGCCCTCGGTGAAGTAGCGGCGGACGTACCCGGTCAGGACGCTGCCGAGGACCGTCCCCAGGCCGTAGACCACGAAGATCAAGAGGCTCTGGGCCGAGGCCTTGATGTCTCTCGACGCGGCCCTGTCGACGTACATCTGGGCCACGACGAAGAAGAAGCCGAAGGCGAAGCCGTGCAGGGCGATCGTGGAGATCATCAGCCAGAACGGGTAGCCGATCGCCGAGAGCCCGAACCGGAGCGCCCACGCCCCGGCCCCGATGAGCATCGTCTTCTTGATGCCGAGCTTCTCGACCGAGAGCGGGACCAGCAGCATCACCAGGACCTCGGCGATCTGGCCGATCGTCATGTAGGCGCCGGTCTGGGCGGGGGGCACGCCGATGTGCTCCAGGAAGTAGTTCTCGCAGGCGAAGTAGAACGCCAGCATGATGCCGATCAGCCCCGCCACGACGACCAGCACGGCGAACGAGCGGAAGCGCATCAGCTCCAGGCTCTCGAGCGCGGCGGACCGCTTGTCGATCGGGTCGGTCTCCAGGGCGGGGACCGGCGGCGTGTGCGGCAGGGTGAGGCAGTAGAGCGAGTAGATGAGCGAGAAGAACCCGGCGACCCGCAGGCAGTCGCGGAAGGCAGGCTCGCCCACGAGGGGCAGGGCGAAGATGCTCTTGAAGAGCGGCACCACCGAGGCCCGCCAGAAGGAGAGGAAGCTCTCGAAGGCCCCGTGCTGGCCGAGGGCGTCGAAGAAGGACTGGTAGAACGTCAGCCGGTCGTACTCCAGGTACGCGGCGAACGAGAGCCCGGCCGCGATCCAGCCGATCGTTCCCCAGACCCGGATCCCGGGGAAATATTGCTGGTTCGCCTCGCCCAGACTGCGGAACGTGATCGAGTTGGACAGCGCCATCGTGGGCATGTACAGATTGCAGTAGATGAACAGGATCAGGAAGATCGGCCAGAAGGAGGTGACGTACGCCGAGGCGATCAGCAGCAGCCCGCCGACGAAGTGGGCCGCGGCCATGACCCGCTCGGTGGCGAAGTAGCGGTCCGCGAGCTGCCCGAGCACGAACGGGCCGATGATCGCCCCGAAGCCGTAGACCGTGAAGATCCAGCCGATTTCGCGGGCGTCGAGCTTGAGGTCGTTCTCCCCCAGGTGCTGGGCAAGCATCGGCAGCCAGATGCCCCACACGTAGTACTGGAGGAACATCATGACCGACAGCCGCACGCGCAAACCAAACGACATGAGCCTGCTCCTCACCTCGCGAGCCATTCCGGGGGCCGTGCCGAGACCGACGTTGTTCGACAGGAAACGAATGTAGCGACCGACCGCGCGGGATGCCATGGGTTGCCCTGATCCCGACGATGCTTCGTCGTGAGCGCAACGGCCATGCTCCGCGGTCGATCCGGAGATCCCCGGTGCCGCGGTGCTCCGTTCCGACTGGGTGCGTCATCGCTACAATGGAAGTGGCGTATTCACGGCGTCTGGGTCCAGCGGCGAGGCCAACATGGCGACGAAACTGGCGGACCGGGTCCGGGTCGTTCAGGGTGACATCACCCGGCTCGACGTCGATGCCATCGTCAACGCGGCGAACGAGTCGCTGCTCGGCGGCGGGGGCGTCGACGGGGCGATCCATCGCGCGGCGGGACCGGAACTCCTGGCCGAGTGCCGCACGATCGGCGGCTGCCCGACCGGCGAGGCCAGGATCACTGGGGGCCATCGCCTGCTGGCGAAGCACGTGATCCACACGGTCGGGCCGATCTACGAGACGGGACGGGACGGCGAGCCCGACCTGTTGCGGAGCTGCTACCGCGAGTCCTTGCGGCTGGCCGAGGAACGCCGGCTCTGGACGGTCGCCTTCCCGTGCATCTCGACCGGGATCTTCGGATATCCCAAGGACGAGGCCTGCGAGATCGCGGCCGGCACGGCCCTGGAGTGGCTTCGCGGCCACGAGTTCCCGCGCCAGGTGACCTTCTGCTGCTTCAGCGGGGATGACGCCGAGCGCTATCGGACGTACCTGGCGACGCACTTGCCGTCGTC
>JAXMBE010000062.1:0-51109 GCA_046349995.1 Isosphaeraceae bacterium
GACACCGATCACCCCTGGAACCGACACCGGCTATCCCCGCCGAGCACCGATGACTCCCGGCGTCCGCGTCGCCTCCCGCCGTCCGCCAGGCCCCTGCGCCGCGGGCGGGGATGAGGGGGCGAGATTCCTCCGCGGGTTGAACCAGTTCTCACCCCAGGAGGTGTACAGTCCCTCCACGAACGCGTCCCACTCGGCGCGGCTGCGGGAACCGGGATAGGGCACCGGACGGATCGGCTTCTCCAGGCTCCAGACGATCTCGAACTGGCCGTCTTGCCGGATCTTGCCGAGGTAGAACGGCCGCCAGGTGTGCTGCGTCTCGTGGTCGATCGTGACGATCCCCTCGGGTGCATCGAGGCTCTGATCGCCGATCACCTTCTGGACCTCCCGGGTCTGCTCGGTGCCGGCCTCCTCCACGGCCTGGGCCCAGAGCCGGACGCTGTTGTGGGCCGCGACGATCGCGTCGCTGGTGACCCGCTCGGCTCCGTGGCGGGCCTTGAACCGCTGCACGAACTCCCGGTTCGTGCGGCGATCGATCGACTGGAAGTAGTTCCAGGCCGCGTAATCGCCCACCATGTCCTCGACGGGCAGCGCCCGCAGCTCGTCCTCGGCGATGCCGAAGGCGACGACGGGCGTCCGCCCCGGCTCGATGCCGGCCCCCTTGAGCCCGCGATAAAACGGCCTGTTGGCGTCGCCCGCGACCGTGCTGATGATCACGTCGGGGCGTGCCGCCCTGATCGCATCGACGGCGTCGCCCACGTCGGCACCCGTGCCGAACGCGACATAGAACTCCCCGGCGACCTCGGCCCCGAGGGCGCGGAGCTGGTCCTTGACGACGGCGTTGACGCAGTGGGGCCAGACGTAGTCCGAGCCGACCAGGAAGAACCTCCGCGCCTTGAGGACGTCCCGGCACCAGTTGATGGCGGGGATGACCTGCTGGTTGGGGGCCGCTCCGGTGTAGATGATCTGGGGGGACTGCTCCAGGCCCTCATAGGCGTTGGGATAGAACAGCAGGTGCCGCGCGCCCTCGACGACCGGCCTGACGCTCTTGCGGGTGGCCGAGGCCCAGCAGCCGAAGATCACGCTCACGTGCTCCGCCTCGATCAGCCGTCGCGCCTCCCGGGCGAAGACCACGGGATCGGACCGGCCGTCGGCAACCAGCCACTCGACCCGGCGGCCCAGCAGGCCGCCCGCGGCGTTGATCTCCTCCAGGGCCATGACCTCGGCGTCGATCATCGACCGTTCGCTGATCTCCAGCGGACCGGTCCTCGAGTGGAGGATGCCCACGCGAATCGGCGCCTCGACTCGCCGGTAGACGCTCCAGCCATACCGGGCACCGAACCCCAGGGCGAGCAGCGCCCCGAGCACCAGCAGCCACCGCTTCATCCCCGATTCCCCGTGATCACCACCGGCACCAGGAATTCCGGCCGCTGCAAGCTCGACTCACCGGCCCGGCCGAGGGCGATATTCAGGATTGTCGGCGTTCGACGATCGAGTTGACCAGAGAAAAAGTCTTCCCCACTTGCCCAGAATACGGTGACGGTTCGTCGGATGTCTCTGCCCGTGGCGTGAGTCGAGCCCGGGCTTCCAGGCGATGGAGCGACGTCCTGCTTGCGAGCCCCGACGAGCGACGCTCATGCGGCGAGCTGCCGGAATGCCTGCCAGGTGAGCACGGCAAACGGCACGGCGCCGATGAGCCCGACGACGCGGAACACGCCGAATCCTCGCTCCCACCGGTCGGCCCTGGCGAGCATTCGCTCGGCCATGCCCGGCACGAGCATGTAGATGACGGACTTCACCGTCATCACCCACCCGGCGAGGGTGATGAGCACCGGCCAGCCCCAGACCCACCGATTGTGTCCGACCACGATCAGCAGGCCGATCGGCAGGGTGTACATGGCGATGATCAGCGGGGCCACGCCGGTCCGCACCAGGGCACGGAAGAACTCCGCCCACAGCTTCGGCTGGGCGAGATGCGACAGGCAGACGACCAGGAGCATCGGGGCGACATAGGCGTCGATGTACGGGGCCATGGGTCGTTCCTCCAAAGGGAAAGGGCTCATCTGACGAGACGATAATCGGAGAATTCTGATTTGCAAAACACAAATTTTGGGAATCCAAACTTTCCATCAGCGGTCGCCTTTTCCCGGCCCCCGATCCCGGGAAGGCAAGGAGATCATGCGAACTGGTGTTGATCGATGGAGAACGCAGAGAACGCCTGGGACTTCGCAGGTTGTCCTCCCTGCTTTCCGGGATTGCAGCGTCCCCTTCGCTCTCTGGCCTCCTCCGCGCGGCAATTGTCGGTCACACCGAAAAGTTGCCGACTTCATGTCGAATTGCTTCAATCTCATTCGACAAGATCGGTCTTCCAGCAAAACACCTACCCAGGAGCATGAATATGCGATTCATCAGCATTTTAACGCATGATCCGACGAATCGCCCGCCGACGGAGGCCGAGATGGCGTCCATGCACCAGCTGATCGTGGAGGGCATGAAGGCGGGATGGCTGCTCGAATGCGAGGGCGTGCACTTCGGCGCCAAGGGCGTTCGCGTGCACAAGGACGCCGGCGGCAAGGTCACGGTCACCGACGGCCCGTTCGCCGAGACGAAAGAGGTCCTCGGCGGCTACGCCCTCCTCAAGGCCGCGAGCAAGGAAGAAGTCGTTGAATACACGCGGCGTTTCCTCGAGCACGTCGGCCAGGGAACCTGGGAGACCTACCAGCTTTTCGAGATGCCGGCGGAAGAAGGCCAGTAGCTTCGCGGCTCCCGATTTCCAGCTGCGATCGAGTCGCCGCCACCGCCATGATCACCGGCCGCGGGAGGCCGAAACGGGCATGTAGCTTCTGTGATGGGGCCGAAGTCCGCTGCCGAACGAACGACGGGGTGGCTGGGGTCGCGAGAACGGGGTCCGAAGACGGACCCCTGACTCCTCGAGATGACCCTCCCAGATCGAGTGGCCTTCGGACTCGCCACACGAGGGCCGGCGGGCTTCGCCCTGCCCGGCCCGCTCTCCCGTTTCCGCAAAATTCGCTCGGCCCGGGCATTTTCCTGCAACTCGTGGGCTCTCGAACCAGATCGTACTGGGTAAGGGGTGCGCTGCGCCTGCGCCCTGGCGCGACCCCCCCCCCCAGGGAGCCACACCATGACCTCGCCAGCCAGCATCGATGCCGGCCGCCGCGACGCCGAGAAGTTGACCGGGCCGAGGACCGTCGAGCGGGAGGACCGGTCCCGGCTCAACGCCCTGGGGCATGAGATGGACGCGAAGACCGCCGTCCTGCCGCACGAGGACGCGGCGCGGGAGGGCGAGCGGGCGCACCGCTGCCAGGCCCGGCGGGGTCGAGCGCTGTTGCAGACGCTCAAGGCGATCGCGACGCTGCGGCCGGCGCTGGCCACGCCGGTCGAGGACCAGCCGGAGTCGACCGCCCCGCCGGAACAAAGCCAACGGATCGACGATAAGAATCGTCATAATCAAGACTTGCGTCGCGGGGAGGCGCCCCGGTCGCGGCCCGGTCCGGCGGTGGTCCCGTTGTCCGCGACGGCTCCACTGATGGCCCGAAGGCCGCTGGACCACCGCGAGCCCGTCGCCGCGGTGCGGGCACCGGCCGGGTGAGTGAGTTTCACCCGGTTCCCTTGGCAATTCGGAGGGTTCGAGGGGCCCGAGTCCGTTCCAGAGCGGCGGAATCCATCGACCTCGCTTCTCAGCGGCTGGCCGGGGTTGGACTTCGCTCTCTCAGCCAGCGCCCCCCACCCGACCCTCCCCCACGAGGGGGGGAGGGCTTCCAATCATCCTCCCCCCTCGCGGGCAAGGGTCTGGGTGTGAGGCAAGCGAAGTACACTGCAACCGTGGCCAGCCGCCTAGCGCGCGGGCACGTTCGTGCAGGGGGCCTTGCGGTCGATCCGCTTCAGGAGGACTGTCAGGGCGCGGCCGGGGCCGATCTCGTAGAAGGTGTCGAAGCCGTCGGCGATCATCCGCCGCATGGACTCTTCCCAGCGGACGCGGTGGAGCACCTGGGAGATCAGGATGCCGCGGATCTCGTCGGGATCCTGGTGCGGCCGGGCGTCGACGTTCGAGTAGACCGGGATCCGCGGCGGGGTGATGGTCGTCCGCGCGAGGACCTCGGCCAGTTGCTCGTCGGCGGGCTTCATCAGCTCGGTGTGGAAGGCCCCGGCCACGGCCAGGGGCATCACCTTCATGGCCCCGAGCTCGGTGGCGATCGGCTCGATCGCGGCCAGCGCCGAGGCCTCGCCGGAGACCACGATGTTGCCCGGCCCCAGCATGTTGGCCTTCCAGAGCCTCCCGTGCGCCGCGGCCCGGCGGCAGAGCTCGTCCACCTTCTCCTCGTCGAGGCCGACGACGGTGCTCATGCCGCTGGGGCTGGCGAGCGAGGCCGCCTGCATGGCCTGGCCGCGGCGGCGGACGACCTCCAGGCCGTCGGCGAAGCTCATCCCGCCGGCGAAGACGAGGGCCGTGTACTCGCCGAGGCTGAGCCCGGCGGCGCCCCGGCAGCCGGCGACGGCCTCGGGGTCGGTGGCCTTCAGGCTCTCCAGCGCCGCCAGGCTGGCCACGAAGATCGCCGGCTGGCTGACGTCGGTCGCCTCGAGGGCCTCGGCCGGGCCCTCGAAGCAGAGCTTCCTCAGGTCGAAGCCCAGGACCTCATTGGCACGGTCGAAGAGCGAGCGGACGGCGGGGAGCTCCTGGTCGAGCTCCTTGCACATCCCGACGGTCTGGGCACCCTGGCCCGGGAACAGGAAGGCGATCTTGGACATGAGCGGCGAGCCTCGCTAAGCATCTGGCCACAGGTTTCGCTGGAATTGATTGCCCCCACCCAACCCTCCCCCACAGAGTGGGGAGGGCTTTCCAGATCCTCTCCTCCCCCCTGTGGGGAGGATCAAGGTGGGGGCCACCGGCCGCCGAGGTGAAGTCAGACCCCGGCCACCCGCCTGGGTTGCCGGCATCCTTCAACGCGGCGATCAGGCCCTGGCGGCCTCGGCCGAGGACGGCTCGGCGGCCTGGCCCGGCGACTCGCCGGGAGCCCCGGCCGGCGTGGCCTGCCCCTCGGCCGAGCCGGCGGTCCCGTTTAAGTTCTCGATGATCCGGGTGTTGAGCCGGTCCTCGGCCATGGCGTGGGCGACGCGGAGGGCGTTCTTGATGGCCCGGGCGCCGGAGGCACCGTGGCAGATGATGCAGGCGCCGCGGATCCCCAGCAGCGGCCCGCCGCCGAACTCCTCGTACTCGAACCGGCTCTTGAGCTGCCTGAGGCTCTCGGCGACGCGGTGCCCGGCCCCCGAGGGGATCTCCGGCAGCATCCGGGCGAGCTCCTCGCGGAGCGTCGAGAACAGGAACTCCACCGCCCCTTCGCCGGCCTTGAGGAGGACATTGCCCACGAAGCCGTCGCAGATGACCACGCGGACGTGGCCCTCGTAGATGTCCCTCCCCTCCACGTTGCCCACGAAGCGGCTGGCCCAGGCGCTCTCCTGGAACAGGGCCCGCGTGGCCCGGGTCAGGTCGGTCCCCTTCTCCTCCTCGGTGCCGACGTTGAGCAGGCCGATGCGGGGGTGGGTCACCCCGAGGATCTCCTCGGCGTAGATCGAGCCCATGATCCCGTACTGGTAGAGGTCCTCGGCCTTGGCGTTCATGTTGGCCCCGACGTCGATGATCACGATCGGGCCCTGATGCGACGGGAAGATGGCGGCGATGCCCGGCCGGCGCACGCCGGGCAGGAACATCTTGGCGTTGAACAGGGCCGAGGCCACCATCGCCCCGGTGTTGCCGGCCGAGACGACGGCCTTGACGTCCCCGGTGGCCATCAGGCCCCAGCACTTCGAGATCGAGTTGTCGCGCTTCTTGCGGAGGGCGTCGACCGGCTTCTCCTCCATGCCGATCACCTGGCTGGCGTGCACGATGGGCAGGCGGTCGCGGGGGGCGTCGGGGCTCCTGACCAGCTCCGCCTCGATCCGTTCCTGATCGCCCACGAGGACGGCGACCAGCTCGGGCTGGTCCCGCACAGCCTCGACGGCGCCCGCGATGATCGGGCCGGGGGCGAAGTCGCCGCCCATCGCGTCCAGGGCTATCCGCATGGCATCTCTCCCCATCGCGTGAAAGTGTTCCCGTTCATGACCGAACAAAAGCAAGACGGGATGCCTCGGCCGGGAGGCGTTCCCAGCCGGCATCCCGAGGATCGTCGAGGGGTGGCCGGGACCCGACCCGCTCCGGCGGGCGAACGACCGCCAGACCGTCGGGTAAGTCCGAGCCACCAGCGTGGTTGGATCAATCGGGCTCATCGTAAGGAGGCATACCCGGGGCTGTCAAGCGGCCCGGGGCGGGCGGCGGCGGCCGCGGGGACCGGATCCGTCCTGGAACCCGTCGCGCCCATTGCTAGAATACATTCGACGCCGTCGGACCTCGGTCCGGCGTGCCCGCGCAATCGCCTCGGCCGTCCGTCCGGAGATCGGTGCCGGGACCCGCAGGCGTCCGTCCCGCACCGCGAGCCCGGGGGGCAAGTTGACATGGCGCGACGACAGGAGGCCCGCCCCGGCGACCCGGGGCCCGGCGATCTGACCGTCCTCGATCGGACCCTGCCCAACGGCCTCCGGACGCTGATCCTCCCCCGGCGGGGGACGTCGATCGTCGTCTGCGACCTCTACTACCCGGTCGGGTCGTCCGACGAGCCCGAGGGGAAGACGGGCCTGGCCCACTTCCTCGAGCACATGCTCTTCAAGGGGACCGAGCGGTTCCCCAAGGGGCAGATCGACCAGCTCGCGTTCCTCGCCGGCGGCCAGGCCAACGCCGAGACGGGCGAGGATTTCACCCACTACTGGTTCCTCTTCCCCTCGGACCGCTGGGAGCTCGCCCTCCAGATCGAGGCCGACCGCATGAGCGAGGCGCGGTTCGATCGCGCCGAGGTCGAGGCCGAGCGCGCGGTCATCGGCGAGGAGCGGGCGCGGGAGCAGGAGTCTCCGCAGGCCCGCCTCGATCTCGCCCATCAGGTGGCCTCCTACCGCCGGCATCCCTACCGGCATCCGGTCATCGGCTGGCCGGAGGACCTGGCCCGGATCGACGCGGACGACCTCCGCCGGTTCTACCGGAGCCATTACCGGGCGGCCGGCGCGGTGCTGGTGCTGGCCGGCGACCTCGACCCCGAGGCGGCGTTCGAGCGGGTCGCCCTCCACTTCGGGTCGCTCCCCGCGGGCCGCCCCCGGCGACGTCGGCGGGCGGCGGCCGAGCCGGAGCAGGCCGGGCGGTGCGAGTTCACCCTCGTCGAGCCCGACGCGCTGCCCCGGGGCTTGCTCGGCTGGCACACCGTGCCCCGGGGGCATCGCGACGCCGCGGCCCTGGACGTCCTCGCCGACCTGCTCAGCGGCGGCCGGCGTGCCCGCCTCTGGCAGCGCCTGGTCGACCGGCTCAAGCTGGCGACCTGGGCCGAGGCCGCCCACGCGCCCGCCCGCCGCGCCGGCCAGTTCCTCGTCCAGGTCGAGAGCGTCCCGGGGGCCGATCCGGCCGAGATCGAGGGGCTCGTCCTGGAGATCCTCCGGGATCTGGCGGAGTCCGGGCCGACCGTCGAGGAGCTCGCCCGGGCCAGGAATCGCCTCGTGGCCGGCTGGCGATGGGAGCGGGAGGACCTCGCCTCGCTCGCCGCGGGGCTGGGGCAGGCCGCCCTCTGGGGAGACTGGCGTGACCTCCAGGCCGAGCACGCCGCCGCGCTGTCCGTCGATGCCGGGGCGATCCGGGCGGCGGCGGCGCGCTACCTCGTGGAGAAGAACCTGACCGTCGGGTGGTCGACCCCTCGGCCTCCGAAGGGGAGGCGAGCGGCGGCGGCCCCCGCCGCCGAGGCGATCGCGCGAGCCGGGCGGCCGCCGATGGGCCAGGACCGGATCGGCACGCCTCCGCCGGAGCCGGGTCACGACCGGCGGATCCACGGCGCCGACCAGGCGGCCGAGCGCCTCCGGCTCGGGGTCGGCGACGGGGCGGCCCGGCTGGCCGACTATCGCCCCCGACGCTCGATCCTCGAGAACGGCCTGCGGGTGATCCACGAGCGCAGGCCCGGCACCGGCGTGGTCGCGCTGGAGCTGTTCATCGACGCCGGCTGGCTCCGGGAGGCGAAGCCCGGGGCCTCGCACCTGACCGGGAGGATGCTCGAGGAGGGGACGGCCAGGCGACCGGGGCACGAGGCGACGGCCGCCATCGAGGACGCGGGGGGGAGCCTGGAGACCTCGTCGGCGTGCCTCTCCGCGCGAGTCCGGGCCGAGGACCTGGCCCTGGCGGTCGACCTGCTGGCGGATGTGGCCCGCGGCCCGGCGTTCCCGTCCGACGCCCTCGACTGGACCAAGCAGCGGACCCTCGCCGAGCTCCAGGCGGACCTGGAAGACCCCGCGCACCACGCGGAGGCGATCTTCCGCGGCCTGATCTACGGGGCCCACCCGCTGGGGCGCGACCCGAGGGGGACCCGCCGCGAGATCGGCGAGCTGACCCGGGGAGACGTCCTCCGGCACCATGCCCGGCACTTCGCCCCCGACCGGGCGTTCCTGGTCGCCGTCGGGGACTTCGAGCTCCGCCACCTCAACCGGCTGGTCAAGGCGCACTTCGGCTCGTGGGCCCCGTGCGGCCGGCCGCCGGAGCCTCGCCCCCCCGTGATCCCGCCGGCGCGGCCTCGCCTGCGGAGGGTCGATTGCCCCGGAGGCCAGGTCCACATCCTCCTGGGACACCTCGGCGTCGCGCGCGACCATCCCGACTACGAGGCCCTCGTCGTCCTCGACCACATCCTCGGCAGCGGGCCGGGATTCGCCGACCGGCTCGGCCGCATCGTCCGCGACGAGCTGGGCCTGGTCTACAGCATCGGCGGCGGCATCACCGACTCGGCCGACCTCCTGCCCGGCCTCTTCCGGGTCTACGCCGGGACCCGCCCGGACCAGGCCGACCGCGTGATCGCGGCGGTCACCGAGCAGGTCCGCGCGATGCACGAGGGCGAATTCTCCGACGACGAGGTCGAGCGCGCCCGCCGCTACCTCGCCGGCGCCTTCGTCTTCGACTTCCAGACCGTCGATCAGCGCGCCGAGCGGCTGCTGGAGCTGGAACGCCTGGGCCTGCCGCTGGACGACCCCGTGACCTGGCCCGACCGCATGAGCCGGATCACCCCCGACCAGGTCCGCCAGGCCGCCCGGACCCATCTGAAGCCCGACGCCCTCTTCCGCGTCGAGTACGGCCCGCTCCTCCGCCGCGGCCAGAAGCGAATCGCCGAGTGCGCCTGAGCCCCGTTCCTGATTCGCTGACACCGGGCACGCCGAGACGTTAGGATGGTCTGTCGAGGTCGGAGTCCATCGCGACGGGGAGCCTTTGTCCCATGCCCAGCCCATTCCCGGGAGTCGACCCGTACATCGAGAGCCAGGGGTACTGGCCGGACCTGCACGCGAGCCTCATCCTCTACGCGCGGGATCGGCTGAACGAGGTCCTCCCCGAATCCCACGTGGCTCGGGTCGGCGAGCAGCTCCGGCTCGTCGAGCACGACCTGCCGCGCGGTCGGCCGATGCTCCGCGACGTGGCCGTCCTCGCGGGGAGCGGGTCGGGACGCGCCGCCGCGCGCCCCGAGGCGGGCGTGCTGACCCTGGAGCCGGTGACCCTCGACTTGCCCGCGATCGAGGTCGAGGAGGTGCGCGACACCTGGATCGAGATCCGGCGTCGGCCGGGCCGGGAGCTGGTCACCGCGATCGAGATCCTCTCCCCGAACAACAAGACGGAGACCGGATCCTCCGACTACCTCGCGAAGCGTCACGAGCTGATCGAGCAGCCGGTCCACCTCGTGGAGCTTGACCTGCTGCTCCGGGGCCATCGGTTGCCGATGGGGCAGGATCTCCCCCCCGCCGACTTCTACGCGCTCGTCTCCCGCGCGGAGCGACGGCCGAAGTCGGACGTCTTCGCCTGGACCATCCGCCACCCGCTGCCGACGATCCCCATCCCGCTCCGCGCCCCGGACCCCGACGTCCCACTCGACCTGGCGGGGCTCTTCGCCCTGTCCTACGACCGCGGACGGTACGGCCGGGAGATGGACTATGCCGAGGGGCTGGACCTGCCCCTACCTCCGGCGGAACGGGCCTGGGCCGAGGGGCTCGCCCGGGGGACCGGCGCCTGAGCGACCCGGCGCGATCCCCCTCCGCGCCTGTCCGCTGGGGACTGGAACGGAGGACGGCGATCGGCTCCAATGCACCGGAGTGGCGACGCGACGGCAAGGACGCCCCACCCTGTGCCGTCACGATGAAGCCGACCCGCCTGAACTTCACCCACCTGAAGGATGATCGCGAATGAGCCGCATTCGTGTCGCACGATCCGTCTCGCCGTTTCTCCTGATCGCCCTGGCGGTGCTCACCGGAGCGAGCCAGGGCCGGGCGGCCGCACCCTCGGAAGACGCCGCGAAGATCACGGTGCACGCGGACCGCAAGGGGCCGGACGTCAGCCCCCTGCTCTACGGCATCTTCTTCGAGGACATCAACTGCTCGGCCGACGGGGGGCTCTACGCGGAACTCGTCCGCAACCGCTCGTTCGAGGATGCGGAGACGCCCGAGCACTGGTCGATTCTGGGCGGGGGCGTGGCGAAGGTGGAAGCTGCGATCGACACATCTTCGCCGTTGAGCACGAAGAATAAGAGATCGCTCAAGGTGACCGTCGATGCGCCGGGCATCGCCGCCGCCGGGATCGTCAACCAGGGTTACTGGGGCATCGCCGTCCAGAAAGGGTCTGAGTACAGATTGTCGCTGCAAGCGCGAAGCGACAAGAGATTCGACGGGTCCTTGAGCGTCGCTCTCATCAGTGGCGACAACCGGACCTACGCCTCTGCGAGGCTCCCCAAGCTGTCGGCCGAATGGAATACCTTCCAGTGCACGCTTAAGTCCAGCGAGACCGACCCGAAAGCCCGCCTGGCGATCCTCGTGTCCGGCAAGGGGACGTTCTTCCTGGACATGGTCTCGCTGTTCCCCGCGAAGACCTGGAAGGATCGCCCCAACGGCCTGCGGCCCGACCTGGCGGCCATGCTCGAGGGCCTGAGGCCGGCGTTCGTCCGCTTCCCCGGCGGCTGCTGGGTCGAGGGCGACACCATGAAGTTCGCCTACCGCTGGAAAGAGACCGTCGGCGACCCCTCCGAGCGGCGGACCCAGTTCAACATCTGGAACTACCACGCCACCCACGGGCTGGGGTTCCATGAATATCTCCAGATGTGCGAGGACCTCGGCGCCGAGCCGCTGTTCGTGATCAACTGTGGCATGTCCCATCGAGAGAACGTGCCGATGGACCGGATGGGCGAGTTCGTCCAGGACGCGCTCGACGCCATCGAGTACTGCAACGGCCCGGCCGACAGCACCTGGGGCTCGCTGCGGGCCCGCAACGGCCATCCCGCCCCGTTCAACCTGAAGTACCTGGAGATCGGCAACGAGAACGGCGGCCCGGCCTACCAGGAGCGGTACGCCCTGTTTTACGACGCCATCAGGAAGGCCCACCCGGGCATCGTCCTGATCGCCAATTTGCCGACCACGAAGCGTCCGGCCGACATCGTCGACGAGCACTACTACTCGACGCCCGAGTTCTTCATCCAGCAGGCCGGGCGCTATGACCGGTACGATCGCAAGGGCCCGAAGATCTACGTCGGCGAGTACGCCGTGACCCAGGGCTGCGGCAAGGGCAACCTCCGGGCCGCCGTGGGCGAGGCCGCCTTCATGACCGGCATGGAGCGGAACGCGGACGTCGTGGTGATGTCCTCCTACGCGCCCCTGTTTGTGAACGTGAACCACCGGGGCTGGAACCCCGACCTGATCAACTTCGACAGCTCGCGGGCGTACGGGATCCCCTCGTATCACGTGCAGAAGCTGTTCGCCGAGAACCGCGGCGACGTCGTGCTGCCCGCGGACGTCGAGGCGCCGAGCGTGGAGCCGTCGGTGCCCGCCGGCCGGGTCGGGGTTGGCACCTGGGCGACCCAGGCCGAGTTCAAGGACCTCAAGGTCACGCGGGGAGACAGGGTGCTCTGGTCCGCCGACCTCGCGAAGGGGACCGAGGGGTGGAAGTTCCTCGGAGGCGACTGGAAGGTCGAGGACGGTGCCCTGAGGCAGACTCAGCGCGGCGTCAACCTCCGCGCCCTGGCCGGCGATCCCTCCTGGAAGGATTACACCCTCAGCCTGAAGGCCCGGAAGCTCGGCGGCGCGGAGGGCTTCCTGATCCTCTTCCGGGTCGGCGACGAGGGCCAGAAGTCGTGGTGGAACATCGGCGGCTGGGGCAACACCCGGCACGCGATCGAGATCGGCGGGGAGATCGGCCCCGGCGTGCCGGGCAGCATCGAGACCGGCCGCTGGTACGACATCCGGGTTGAGCTCGAAGGCCCGCGGATCCGCTGCTTCCTCGACGGCAAGCTCGTACACGACGCGACCCC
Organism: Isosphaeraceae bacterium; assembly: GCA_046349995.1. Lineage (GTDB taxonomy): Bacteria > Planctomycetota > Planctomycetia > Isosphaerales > Isosphaeraceae > Aquisphaera. Next base: position 12,402 of record JAXMBE010000062.1, read on the forward strand.
GCCGCCGATGAGGTCGCTCTTCGCCTCGGCCACCCTGGCGAAGGGCTCCGGGACCGTGATCCTGAAGGTCGTCAACGCCTCGACGGAGCCGCTGGCGACCGACATCCGGGTCGAAGGGGCCTCGAAGCTCTCGGGGCCCGCGGCGGCCGTCGTCCTGACCTCCGCCAGCCCGGCCGACGAGAACACGCTCGAGGACCCGACGAGGGTCGCTCCCTCGTCGCGGAGCCTCCCGGTCTCCGGCAACGCCATCCAGCACACGTTCCCGGGAAATTCGGTCACAGTGATCCGGGCGAGGGCGGAATAGAGGCCTTTTCAGGCTTCGCCGAGCATCCCGGATCCCGTCCGCGAGCGCTCAAGGTGATGTCATGACTCCCAGCGTGGCCCTGGTCGTCTGCATGTTCGTGGCACTGGCACCCGGTGCACCCGCCTTCGGCCGGCAAGCTGAAGCCGAGGATGCCCCGGTGGTGATCACGCTGGATGGAGCCGACCGGGGCCGCACCTTTGAGGGGATCGGCGCCTTGAGCGCGGGGGCGTCGTCCCGGATGCTCATCGAATACCCCGAGCCCCAGCGCTCTCAGGTGCTGGACCTGCTGTTCCGGCCGCATTACGGCGCGGCGTTCCAGCACCTGAAGGTCGAGGTCGGCGGCGACGTCAACTCGACCGACGGCACGGAGCCGAGCCACGCCCGCACCCGAGAGGAGTTCCTCGCGCCTCGCCCCGAGTTCTTCCGGCGCGGCTACGAGTGGTGGCTCCTGCGCGAGGCGAAGCGGCGGAACCCGGCGATCAAGCTGGACATCCTCCAGTGGGGAGCCCCGGGCTGGATCGGCGGCGCGGGGAGCGACCGGGCGAAGTTCTTCAGCCAGGACAACGCCGAGTTCCTGGTCTCGTTCATCCGGGGCGCGAAGCGGGAGCACGGACTCGACCTGGATTATTGCGGCATCTGGAACGAGACCCCCCACGACGTCGCCTGGATCAAGCGACTGCGGGCGACCCTCGACCGCAACGGCCTCTCGCGCGTGGGCATCGTCGCCGCCGACCAGACCGGGAACCGTCCCTGGGAGATCGCCCGGGAGATAGCGTCCGACCGGGCCCTGTCCGACGCCGTGCGGGTGGTCGGGGCTCATTATCCGAAGGCACAGTCCACGCCCGAGGCCATCCGCAGCGGCAAGCCGCTCTGGTCAAGCGAGGACGGCCCGTGGCGGGGCGACTGGGAGGGGGCCCGAGCCCTGGCGAAGGCCTTCAACCGCAACTACATCCAGGGGAAGATGACCAAGACGATCATCTGGAGCCTGGTCTCGTCGTACTATCCCCAGCTCCCCCTGCCCGACTCCGGCCCGATGCGGGCCCGGGAGCCCTGGTCGGGGCACTTCGAGATCCAGCCCGCCCTCTGGGCCGTCGCCCATACGACCCAGTTTGCAAATCCGGGATGGACCTACCTCGATCGGGCCTGCGGGATGCTCGGATCCGACGGGAGCCACGTCGCCCTCCGCAGCCCGGATCCCGGCGGCATGTTCAGCGTGATCCTCGAGGCGGTCGATGCCCGGCGGCCGCGGCGTGTCTCGCTCCGGCTTGCGGGAGGGCTGACGGCCGATCGCCTGCACGTCTGGAGGAGCAATGCCGCGTGCCAGTTCGAGCAGCAGCCCGACCTCCTGCCGCACGACGAGGGTTTCGCCCTCACGGTCGAGCCGGGCTCGATCTACTCGGTGACGAACACCACCGGCCAGGTCAGGGGGTCTCCCGTCCCGCCTCCCTCGCGTGAGTTCCCCCTTCCCTACTCCGACGGATTCGAGGAGACGCCCGTGGGGACCCTCGGTCGTCACCTTGCCGATCAGGGAGGGGTGTTCGAGGTCGTCTCCCGCGACGGTGGGATGGGTCGGTGCCTGCGCCAGGTGATTCCCGGCAAGGGCATCGACTGGCCCTTCCATCCGACGCCGGAGCCGTATTCCCTGCTCGGCTCGGCGAGCTGGACGGACTACGAGGTGAGGGTGGACGCCCAGGTCGAGGGCCCGGGGAAGGTCTCGATCTGGGGACGGGTCGTCGCCTCGCTCCAGTCGGCGCAGCCGGCGAAGGGTTACTGGCTGGAGGTGAGCGCCGAGGGCACCTGGGGCCTGCACGCCTTCGACAGGCTCCTGGCGAGCGGGAAATGCGGCTTCGCGCCCGGCCGCTGGCATCGCCTCGGGCTCTCGTTCGCCGGCTCGACGATCCGGGCGTGCCTCGACGGCACCCCGGTCGCGACGCTCGGCGACACGACGTTCGCCCGCGGGATGGCGGGACTGGGCACGGGCTGGAACCACGCGGATTTCGACGACTTGGTCATCCGGCCGAACGGGTCCGGACCGGCGCCCAGGTGATCCCCGCGACGAAGGCCCTCCGGGTCCGGGGCGAGAATGCCCGATCCGGACGCCCTGTCCCGGATTCGGGAATTCCGCCCCGTCGCCTCGCTCGCCCGGACGGGCCCGCACGGGAGCCGATCACTCCAGGTCCTGCTCGTAGCCGTAGACGCTCATCTCCTCGCCCAGCGAGGCCTCGACTTCATGGAGGTGGGCCTCCTCCGCCGAGACGGCGGCCTCGACCAGCTCGTGTGCCTCGGGCATGAACCTCCCCAGCATCCAGCCGGTCTCGTCGCAGAATTCCATGGGTTCATCGAGGTTGCGGAGCAACTCGATGGTCTCCCGATCAAGGGTGATGCGTGTCATCGTCGTAACCTCCTCTCATTCTGCCGATCGCGATCGCGAGTCGAGCCCTCCCGGATCCCTCGATCAGGGCTCGAGCACGTACTGGCCGGGAGCCTCGCCGAGCGCGGGGTAGCCGCGCTCCGGCCTGCCCATCGGGGGCGGATCCACCGGCCCGGTTGATTGTGCCTTGAGCCAGGCCTGCCAGGGCAGCCACCACGACCCTTCGCATCGCGGGACGGCCGCCTGCCACTGCTCGGGGTCGAGGTGGATCTCGCCCTCCTTGCGGGTGGCGAGCCGATAGCTGCGGCCCGGGTGGCCCGGCTCGCTGACGATGCCGGCGTTATGGCCTCCCGAGGTCAGGACGAAGGTGACCTCGGTGTCGGCCAGCAGGTTGATCTTGTACACCGAGCTCCAGGGGGCGACGTGGTCGCGCTCGGTCCCCACCGCGAAGATGGGCGCGCGGATGTCGGTCAGGGCGATGGGTCGGCTGCCGACGACGAAGCGCCCCTCGGCCAGGTCATTGTTGAGGAACAGGGCCCGGAGGTATTCCGAGTGCATGCGATAGGGCATCCGGGTCGCGTCGGCATTCCAGGCCATCAGGTCGGTCATGGGGGGCCGCCGCCCCAGCAGGTAGTCGTGGACCAGGCGTGACCAGATGAGGTCATTCGACCGCAGTAACTGGAAGGCCCCGGCCATCTGGCGGGAGTCGAGATACCCCTGATCCCACATGATGTCTTCGAGGAACGCGACCTCGGTCTCGTCGATGAAGAGCATCAGCTCGCCGGCCTCGGTGAAGTCCGTCTCGGCCGCCAGGAGCGTCAGGCTCCGGATCCGGTGGTCTCCGTCACGGGCCATGGCCGCCGCGGCGATGGCCGAGAGCGTCCCCCCGAGGCAGTAGCCGGCGACGTGGACCTTCGCGCCCGGCACGATGGCGGCGATCGCCTGGAGGGCCTCCATCACGCCGAGGGCGCGATAGTCGTCCATCCGCAGGTCGCGATCCTCCGGCCCCGGGTTCTTCCAGGACAGGACGAACACGGTGTGCCCGCGGTCGACCAGGAAGCGGACCAGCGAATTCCCCGGCGACAGGTCGAGGATGTAGTACTTCATGATCCAGGCGGGCACGATCAGGATCGGCTCGGCGAGGACCGACGGCGTGGCGGGCGCGTACTGGATCAGCTCGCAGAGGCGGTTGCGGAGCACGACCTTGCCGGGGGTGACGGCCACGGTCTGGCCCACCACGAACGGCTCGGCCCCGACGGGCCGCTCGCCCCGCAGCGCCTGCTCGCAATCCTGCAGGAGATTCTCCAGGCCCCGGAGCAGATTCAGGCCCCCTCCTCGGTCGTCGCCCGGAGGATTTCGGGGTTGGTCGTCGGGAAGTTGGAGGGCGCCAGGATATCCAGGAGCTGGCGGGCGACGAAGGAGACCACCGCCTCGTCGTGCCTCGAGACGCCCGCCACGTCGGTCGTCGCGGACTGCCACCACTGCTGGGCCAGCAGGAAGCCCTGCTCCCAGAGCACAAACGGCCAGGATCGCCATCCGGGGTCGCTGAACCGGCGGTCCCCCGGGGCCGGCCCCGCCACGACGGGGGTCGCGGGATCGGCCGCCGAGCGGATCGCGTAGACGAGCAGCCGCGCCCAGTCCCGCACGCCCTCCTCCAGCAGGCCCAGCCGCTTCCCCGGCGAGAACCAGAGGTGCACCAGCCAGTCCAGGTACACGAGCATCAGCCCCGGGGGCGAGAGGCCGAGGCTCTGCCTGCCGATCCGGGCCCGGATCAGGCGGTCCAGGATCTTGAGGTTCCCCGATTTCGGGCCCCGTCGCGCCAGCGGCGTCATGGCGTCTCCCCCTTTCGTCCGCGGCAACTCAGGCCTGCCCTTCCGCGCAGGCGGATCGCCCCGAGCCGGGCCTCCAACTGCGAGTGTAACGCCGGGGTGGCTCTGGAAACAAGGATTCTTTAAATATCTTGAGTTCTTTATGCACGCGATGTTTCCGGAATCCTCCGCATGGAATCTCGCTTGGGAGTCCGCTTGCCCTGCGTGGTCGCGGGCGAGGATCCGCCATCTCCGCGCGCGGGCCGATGCCGGCCGGGCGCGTTGCCGGGGGCCCACCGGCCGGCCATGATCAGGGGGGAGTCCGGGATTTCCACGATCCGGTCAGGAGGGGGGCACGCTCATGAACTCGCGATTGCGTCTCGTCCTCGTGCTGGCGATCACGGCCGTCGGCCTCGTCCCCTCGTCGTCGCGAGCCGACGAGAAGAGCCACCGGAAGGCGGCGGAGGATCTGCTGCTGGCCGCCAACATCGAGTCCCAGTTACGCTCGTCCATCGACCAGTCGATCGCGCTGCAGATCAAGGTCAACCCCCAGCTCGCGCCGATGAAGGACACGTTCCTCCGCTTCTTCGCGAAGTACATGAGCTGGGAGGCCCTGAAGGAGGACGTGATCGCGATGTACGCCGAGGCGTTCACGGAGGCCGAGCTGCGGGAGATCACCGCGTTCTACAGGACCCCGACCGGCCGGAAGATGATCGAGAAGATGCCGGTCCTGATGGCGAAGGGGATGCAGCTCGGCGTCAGCCGAGTCCAGGCCAACCAGGCGGAGCTCCGGCGGATGGTCGAGGAGGAGATGCTCAGGAAGGATCAGAAGAAGGCCGGTCAGGACCTCTGAGTGGTGCACCCGGCAAGTCCCTCTCGAGGGACGGGGCCGCATCCCACTTCCCCCCTTGCAAAGGGGGGACACAGGGGGGGCCCGGGCCGATCGGCGCCCCACGGCCCCGGGCTTCGACCCCCCCTACCCCCCCTTGGCAAGGGGGGGAGTTCGGCATACGTCCCGACCGCAGCACACCGGCGTCAAACGACTTGCCGGATGAACCACCGAGGCCGCCCCCGCGGGGGAGACGGGAGCCGCTGCACGGTCGGCGAGCGGGCGGCCGCCGCGCCCTCGTCGGACGACGGGCGACTCGTTCAGCTCGCGGGAGCCGTCTTCGAGGAAGACTGGCCGAAGATCCGCTTCAGCCGGTCGACGATCGACTCGCCGCTGGCCGGGTCGGTCACCGGGAAGAGCTGGTACACCGGATAGTTGTAGTCGAACAGGGTGCCGCCCGCGTAGTACTGCTGAGAGGTCCTGGCGTACTTCTTGCTCAGGAGCGTGGTGCCCCGGCGGAAGTTCGCCGGGTCGGTGTTGTAGACGAACAGGCCGTAGGTCGTCTCGGTGTCGGGCTGGGCCGGGTTGATGTTGTTCTTGTTCGGCTCGTCGTTGAACTCGAAGATCGAGTACCCCATGAAGCTGGAGGGCGCGTTCCAGTGGTCCTCCGCCACCTGCACCTGCTGGGTGGTCAGCGTCTGGAACTGGTCGGCGGGGTTGTACGTGCCGGTCTGCATGCGGTTGTAGCCGAACTCGGTGAACATGAACGGCACCGGGAGCTTCTTGCCGGGCCACTGCGGGCCCCAGTCCTGGGACGGGTCCTTCGGCGGCATGTTGGTGTAGTCGTACTGGTTCATCATCCGGGTGAGGTCGGGGCCGAATCGGAAGGTGTTGACCGAGTTGACGAGCCAGTCGGCGTACCAGCCCGCGCCGACGTCGCTCAGCCCGCGGACGTTCGCCGTGAACCTGTCCAGCGGCTGGGCCGGCTTGGTGTTCGAGGGCAGGTAGTCCTGCGCGGTCGCGCCGTCGGAGAAGATCTGGAACCACGAGAGCGGATTCGGGTTCAGGATCGAGAAGCTGGCCCCCGCGCCGGGCACCGGATCCACGGGCCGGTCGAGCGTCAACGAGAATCCGTCGCTGCCCGTAACGGTCCGGAAGGGATCGGCCTGGTACGTGGGGCCGTTGAGGCGGATCCGAACGCCCTGGAACCGGTTGATCGGCCAGGCGGGGTGCGAATTCGGATCGGACTGGAGCGTCGTCGCCGTGCTGCCCGGCCCGGTGTTCCCGCTGAAGGCCGCCCAGTCCTGGTCGGCCGTGCTGATCGGGATCGTGAACTGCGGGTGCAGCTGGGCCTGCTCATAGAGCGCGGGGTTCGCGGCCGGATCGAGCCGGGCCTGGAGATTCACGATCCACCAGAGCGTGCGCTGGAGCTTCGCCGTCGGGCCCGGGTCCGCGGAGATGTCCAGGTCGATCTCGTTGCCGATCGAGATGAGTCTCACGGCCTTGCTGATCCGGTTGCCGTTCGGCGTCCGGATGCTCGCCAGGAACTGGTCCAGCGCCGTCCGGATCGCCTGAGGCGCCTTGTCGAAGCTGTAGTTTTCGTCGGGGTTCTGGCCGTTCCAGGCGAATTGATCGTCGCCCAGGAAGTAGTTCGAGACCGGCACGATGACACCCAGGTTCTGCCGGTCCGCCTCGGCCAGGAACGCGCGGTGGGTGTCGAGCGACAGGCCGCCGCTGTTGCTGGAGCTGCGCGAGGGCCCCCAGTTGTACAGGCGGACCAGATTGAAGTCGTAGCTGTGGATCGTCTGGAGGTCCTGACGGCCCTGGTTCTGCACCTGGACGGTCGTGCCGTCGTCATCGACCAGCGTCCCGCTGTAGGTGCCCCAGAGCGCCTGGAACGCCGTGTTGAAGAAATCGCTGTCGTGGAGCTGGATGGAGTTGATCGAATAGGTGTACGTGTTGTCCGGGGTGAAGCCGAACCCGCCGCGCACGGTGAGGGTGTTCGCCGTGTTGCCGATGACGTCGAAATTGCGGCCCGCGCCGGCCCCCGCCGAGGTCTTGAACACGTAGACGGTGTTCCCCTTGAACTGGTCGGGGATCCACTGCTGGCCGGCGTCGGTCAGGGTCGTGCTCGAGCCACCGGTGGGGTGCAGCGCGTTGGCGGGGTCGAAGTTGACCGGGTACTGCCTGGAGCCCCACGAGGGCCAGGTCGGATTGTAGCCAACTCCTCGGTACTTGGTGCCGGCGTAGACGTGGAAGACCTGCGGGGCGGCCTCGGCCAGCGAGACGGCCCCGTCGCCGACGCCCGCCGCGAAGACCGTGCTCTCGAGGTTTCCGTTCAGGTCGACGAGGTCGATCGGCCGTCCCGATTCCTGCTGCGGGGCGGCCACCCGGCCCGCGACCGCCGACTCGCGGCCCGGGCGGAGCCGCTCGTGGGTCAGCGCGATCCGGTCGCCCGTGTTGCCCTGGCCCGCGACCGAGCCCAGCTCGATGCCGCTCCCGACGCCGCTGGGGCTGGCGACGAACTGGCTGACCAGCGGGTTGTCCGGCCGGCTGGTCCAGACCTGCACGAGGGCCGAGTCCCCCCGCCGCACCACGGCGCTGGCGAGGTCGGGCAGGCCGTTGTTGTCGAAGTCGCCCGTGGTCAGCAGGATCCCCCGGCGGTCGCGCCGCCACTGGTCGTCCTGGAGCGAGCCGATCTGCTTGCCGGTCCCGTCGAAGAAGAGGATCTTCGCCGGGCCCCCCGCCGCCGGCGCGACGACCAGCTCCGACGCGATCGTGTTCCGCAGGTGCGAGGCCGCCACCGTCACGCCGCGGACGCCGGGCCCGAACGGCCGGAGCGTCAGCCCGGGGGCGTAGCTCACCGCGTCGAAGGTGCGAACCACGGCGCGGCCGGTCGCCGTGCCGACGATGATCGACGGCGTGGCGTTGTCCTCGAGCTGGCCGAAGGCGACCGTCGCGCCGCCGCGGTGGCCGCGGCCGAACGGGACGAACTGGCCGAGCACGTCGCCGGTCCGGCCGTCGAAGACGCGGACCGTGCCCCGGCCCCGCTCCATCGCGGCGATCACGTCCGGGATGTTGTCGCTGTTCACGTTGCCGGTCGTCACCGCGACGCCGCCCCGGTACGGCCGCGGGAAGGCGTCGATCGTCCGCGTGAGGGCTCCAGTCTCATCCAGTATCTTCACCTGGGCCGGCGCCCCGGGGGCCGAGCCGACGACCAGGGGCGCGGGGACCTTCCGGTCCTCCAGTGACTCGGCCCACGGCCTCGCCCGCATTGTCTTCCGCCGACCGTTGGTCACACCCCTCCTGATGAGGCCCTCGTGCGCAGACTGCAGACTCATGCAGCGCCTCCTTCGACTCGGAGAAGCGATGTGCCCGCGAGGCTCCGTGCCGTCGGGACACCGATGCCGGGTGTGAGGTCATCCGGCCAGGTCCCGGGGCCGGATGCGTCCAGAAGTCCAACAACGCTCGTCAAGGGTGCTTGATAGCTTGAGGTAATTTACGCACTCTGGGCGGGGCTGTCAAACCGCTGACGACCGAGGGGCGGACTCATTCTCGAGACGTGGCAACGACGGACCATCCTCTGCAGTCCCCGTCGGTCGATCGTGCCGAGACACCGCTGCGCATCACGTCCATCGGGTCCGGAATCGGAACAGGTCTCCAGAACATCATGTTATTATAATATCAGATCATATCAAAATAATATCGGGAATATGCGGTCTGTCGTCTCGGCCGCCTCCATCTCCGACGGCCCGCGATCATCGACGCGTTGCGCCCGCGTCGGGAGCCCCGGTGGCATCGCCTCTTGAGGGGACGAACGTGCGCCGCACGCCGGGCGGAAAGCCGACGCCCGTGCTGACCGAGATGGCCAGGGTGGCCGTCTCGACGACCTCCGGGACCGTGATCCGGAGGGTGCAGGTGTCGACTTGCCTGGCGAGGTGGTAGTGAGTCTGGTGGAGCGACCCGCTCGATCCCCAGCCGCCCTTCGTGGCCTGGATCTCGGCGCCGTCGGGCCCGATGAAGGCGACGTTCTTGATCCCCTCCATCGGGCCTTGATGGAAGAGGATGACCTGCATCCCCTTCTGCCCCCCGGGCTGCATGCCCATCATCTCCTGGTCATCTGACTGGGTCGCGACGATCATCGGCACGGTGCCCGCGGTGATCTTGTCCAGCCGGAGGTTCACGCCCTTCTGCTCGACGAACCGCTCGCCCCGCGAGTACTTCAGGGCCAGGTCGGCTTCGAGGAGGATCTTGGCCGCCCCGGAGGCCGGCAGCCGGGGCGAGTGGAGCGTCAGCGTCACGCGATGCCCCCCGGGGTCGACCTCCGCGGCGATCGGGCCCTGGGGCATCCCGGGCCGGATGAACCTCCGCGGGTTGTTCTCCTCCGGCGGGGCCTCCCCGGCCAGCAGGTCGGTCCCCTTGTCGTCGCCGAACTTCGTGATCCGCGACTCCTTGATGGTGACACCCTCGATCAGCCGGTCGGGGTCCTCCAGCAGGAGCGTGAGCGTGGTGCCCGGGCGGGGCTCCCCCTCCATCCCGAACCGGCGAGGGCGGACGAACCCGCGCGGGTCCGGAACCGGCGGGGGATCCGGCTTGGCGAACTGGACCCGGAGCAGCGAGACCGTCGGTGGGCTCTTGGGCTCCCTGGCCTCGCCGGCGGCGGGCTTCGCGTCCGGGGCGGACTTCGGGACCTGGGCCTCGGCCGGCGTCGGCGAGCACCCGAGCCAGGCGGCCACTCCCGTCACCACAAGCAGCCGAGCAACGCACGAGGACCGCGCCGGATCAGACGAGTGGAACATGATGATTCTCGCCAGCGAGGGGGATCCCGGGTCGAGTAGGGTTCGCCATACGGGCCGACCTTCGATGAGTCCATTTGATCATACGCAGGAACATCGCTCATCTGTCGAGGCGTGATGATCCATCGGACTCCGTCGGAACCAACCGCGGGGCATCGAGTCCACCGACCTTGACCGGCCCGGCATCGTCCTGCACGATGTCTCCGTCTCGTCCCCGAACGTGAACCTCGACCGCCGCCCGCGACCGTCGGGATACCGTCTGACTCCGAGTCCCCCGTCCCAGCCAGCGAGAGCGAGGTCACGACGATGCACGTCGCCCCGTCGGAGCCTGCCGCCGAGACCCGGCCCAGCGGGGTGCGTCACCTGGTTCTGGCCGGGATGGTCGGCTCCGTGGTCGTCGCTTACCTATCGCGGACCGTGCTGGCGCCGGCCGGTTCGGTGATCCAGCGCGAGCTGGCGCTCACGAACGTCGAGATGGGGACCGTCCACGGCATCTGGGCGTTCGGCTACGTCTGGTTCCAGCTCCCCGGCGGCTGGCTGGGGGACCGGTTCGGGCGGCGGGTGATGCTGCCCTGCTACGGGCTGCTCTGGTCGCTCTGCACCCTCTGGACGGCGGTGTCGGGCGGCTACTCCGGCCTCTGGTGGTCGCGGCTGGTCTTCGGCGTGGCGCAGGCCGGGCTGATCCCCTGCCTGACGCGGGCCTGCGTCGACTGGTTCCCGGAGGAACGCCGGGGCACGGCCAGCGCCGCGATCACCGCCGGCATGTCGGCGGGCGCCGTGGCCGCCACCGGCCTGGCCGCCTGGCTCGTCCCCTGGCTCGGTTGGCGGCTCACCTGCCGGCTCTTCGCCCTCACCGGCCTCGTCTGGGCCGTCCAGTTCTGGCTCGTCTTCCGCGACCGCCCGGAGCGCCATCCCCGCGTGAACCCGCAGGAACTTGCCCTGATTCGCGAAGGTCGCGACGACCGGGCCGGGCCGGAGGTCGAGTCGCGCGAGGCTCGCAGCGACACGCGATTGGGCCGACTCAGCCGGCTCGGGATCTACGGGACGCTCGCCTTCTGGCTGCTCACCGGCCAGGGCGTCTGCCGGACGTTCTGCTACAACTTCCTCACGTCGTGGTTCCCGACGTTCCTGGAGCGGGCGCACGGCGTGAAGCTGACGACGGCCGGGCTGATGACGATGCTGCCGCTGGCGGGCGTCGCGGTCGGCTCGATGGGCGGCGGGCCGATCGTGGACGCACTCCTGCGCCGGACCGGCAGCCGGAGGATCAGCCGCGCGGGCGTGGGCACGGCGGGCATGGCCCTGGCGGGCCTGGGCTCGCTGGCGGCCGTCTACGCCTCGACCCCGGCTGCCGCGCTGCTGGTGCTGGCGATCGGCTCGGCCTCGCTGGGCATGGCCAACCCCGCCACCTGGGCAGCGACCATGGACCTCGGCGGCGGCCGGTCCGCGTCCGCGGTGATGGCGATCGCCAACATGGCCGGCAACCTCGCCGCCCTGCTCTGCCCGATCGCCGTCGGCGCCGTGCTCGACGCCACCGGCGGCCGCTGGACGCTCGTGCTCCTGATGCTCGCCGCCGTCGCCTTCGCCGGCGCCCTCTGCTGGATCTTCCTCGACCCGAGGCCGGCGGACGTCCGTCGGGATCGTTAACGGGGAATCCGCCACCCGTGTGTTCGATGGATCGACGCCCGGATCTCCGAGGGCTTCTCCGGCAGGGCAAGAGCCGTGGCCTGGGAATCCGGCGGGCGGTGTCCCCTCATTTCAACGGCGAGCGGGGCATCCTCGCGGGGAGTGTCCCGAGCCGGAAGAGGGCCTGCTGGGCTTCCGTGTCGAGGGGGTTGCGGGCGATCGCCAGGCGGAACCAGGCACGGGCCTCGGAGTCGTACCCGAGCGTCGCACAGGCCGACCCCAGGGCCCGCAGCAAGGCGGGATCCGTCCGGGCGCCGCGGACCGCCGCGCGCTCGATCAGGGTGTTGAGCCGATCGAGGTCCCTCGCCCGGACGCGCGCCGCCGCGGCGGCCGGCGCGTCGCCCAGGAGGTCCAGGGCGTTCACCAGCCCGAAGAGCACGTCCCGGTTCTCGACCGGGTCGGCCTCGGCGAGCCGGAACCAGCGGAGCGCGGCCGCGGCATCGCGGCGGGCCAGGGCCATGCGGCCTCGCAGCCGGGCCAGCCTGGGGGCCCGCGAGTCGCTCGAGTCCAGGAGCCGCTCCGCCTCGTCGGCGCGATGCCGATCCAGCGCGATCTCCACGCGGATCGCCAGCGCGTCGGGGTCGGACCCGGGCAGCGGGGCCAGCAACGACTCGGCATCCTCGACCAGGCCGGACCGGCGGAAGTTGTCGGCGAGGGCCAGGCGGGACCAGCGGTCGCCGGGGTCCGCTTCGAGGAATCGGGTCAGCTCGGCGATGGCGGTCTCCGGCCGCCACGTCACCTTACGCAACAGGGACCAGTGGAAGACGTTCTCGGGGCTCAGCTCGGTGCACCGCGACAGGGCCTCGAACTCGGAGGAGACCTCGGCGCGCCGGAGCTGGTAGCCGAGGATGTAGATCAGCTCCCGGCGCGCCGGGATCAGCGCGGGGTCGAGGCGGATCGCCCGGCGGAGCAGGGCCTCGGCCTCGCGGGCCCGGTGCCGCCGAAGCTCGGCCTGGCCGGCCATCAGGCGGGCCCGGGCGGCCGATTCATGCTCATCCGGGACGAGCGCCAGGTCGGCGACCGCCTGGTCGATCCGGCCGCGCGCCAGGTGGACGCGTCCCCGGAGCATCGCGTCCTCGGGGAGTGGCCGGCGGAGCGAGCGGAGCGCCGTCACGGCGGCCTCGGCCTCGTCGATCCGTTCGGCGGCGAGCGCGGCCTGTCCCCGCTTCAGCACCTCGTCCGGATCGGCGAACCAGCGCCGCCGTGCCCGATCGGCCATGACCAGCGTCGCGCCCACCATCGCGGCCACGACGAGCAGAGATGCGCCGACCCGCCGCGCCCTGGGGCGAGACCCCGCGTGCCTTGCGGGAGGCGTCCGGCCGGGGGGCACGAGGCTGCTGGCCATGAAAACAGCTTCCTGGCGCCCGAGGCCCGGTCGCGTCGAGGCGGACGGTCGACCGGGCCCGGGCCATCGCGATCGTCGGGTCGCCCCGACCCGGGTCAATAGCTGTCGGAGCTGATCACCTCGCTCCCGTCGATCGTGCCCAGCCCCCACCAGGTGGCCAGCGCGACCGAGCTCTTCACGAACCGGACGCTGCCGTCGGCGAAGAGCACGTTGCAGCCCCCGGGATGGTTGCTGCTGGCGTTGATGATGTGCGAGTTGTCCGTGCCGCAGCCGCCGCAGCCCTGGCGGCAGGACCCCCAGGGGTACTCGGTGGAGTTGGGCGGGACGACGACGTTGAAGAGCGTCATGCCGGGGCACCCCCAGCCCCAGTACTGGCCCGCCGACTGATAGGCCGAGTTGTTCGTCGGCGACTGGTGGGCGGTGTTGCACGCCTGGAAGGTGGCCAGGATGCCGTTGCGATCGGTCTGCACGTCGATCGCCTCCCAGAGGCTCCCGCCGGCGACGTCCACCATCCCGTTGCCCCGCCTGCGGTGCGACTCCCCAGGCTGCCCGACCAGGCGCTCGGAGAAGGCGATCGTGTTCGACGTCCCGTCGATGACCTCCTGGACGCTATGCCCGGTCCGCATCGCGAACAGACCCGAGCTGCGGGACTGGGTGGTGTAGCCGATCGACGTGCCCATGCTCCCGTAGTAGCTGTTGATGAAGCTGCCCCCGGCCTTCGCGTCGGACGGGCAGAGGAACGTCTTGATCCGCACCAGCAGGACGGTGTTCGCGACCGCGCCGTTGTCGAACGAGGCCACCGGCGGGATGCTGAAGTTGGTCGCGTTGTAGATCGAGCCCTGCTCCAGGTATCCGAGCATCAGGGCCTGGGCACTCCAGTCGTTCCAGGCCCAGGTGTTCCCCGACAGGTCGTAGGGGCCCAGCGACGACCCCGGCGGGAACGCGTCGAAGGCCGTGTGGTAGTTGTGCAGGGCGATGCCGATCTGCTTGAGGTTGTTGACGCACTGGGCGCGGCGGGCCGCCTCGCGCGCCGACTGCACCGCCGGCAGCAGCAGCGAGATGAGCACCGCGATGATGGCGATGACCACGAGCAGCTCGATCAGCGTGAAGCCCGCGCCCGGACGCCGTGCCCGAGCGCGTCTCTCATCACGTACCGCGTTCATAACGACCTCCCGGAACAAAGAGAAGATGAAGGATCATGGGGAGCAGACGTCGGTCCAGACCGACGGAGACCCGACACGGTGCCGGGGCGATTCACTCAGGCCCCCGGCCCCTCCGATTCATCGAGACGTGCCCTGCGACCCCTCGCTGGCGCCGAGGGGCCCGGGGGCGCTCAGCGCTTCTTCTGCGTGGCCTTCATGGCTTCCATCATCCCCTTCATCGAGGCCTGCTCACCGGCGATCTGCTCCGGTGTCCGCTCGACCATCGTCCCCTCCTGGACGCTGCTGCCGCAGCCGCTCAGGAGCATCGGGAAACCGAGACAGGCGGCGGCGAACCCGGCGCAAGCGAGGTACCGAACGAAGCGCATGGAGCGATCCTCCCCGAACAGACCTCCGCTACGAGGCGGGCGAGGGGAATGGAAGACGCACGACCTAGATGAACGGAAACGAACCCGCCAAACGTCCGCGAAGGCGACCCTGGAAGCGAGATGACGACACTGTCTGCGGCCGGGAGAACAGCAGCCTATGGCGAGAGGCCGGTGAAAATAGGCTATTCCTCCGACCGCGGGCGTATCTTGTACGACTGGTGTGCCGAAAGTCAAGTAGCCAGCCCGCTGACTCTTCCGCATTGGGCATTCTGGACCTAAGGAATAGGCCGGGAATCACTTCCCGACATTCCCGAGCAGGGGTGGCCGGGGTCTCGGCGTACCGAGACCCCGGCAACCCGGAACGGAGTCAGGCATGCGGAGACAGGAAGTTGTTCCCGGCCTGTTCCTTAGAGGTCCTCACGAGGAAGGCTGGGATGGCAGGCGCGATGCGGCATCAGCGGGTATTCGGTACCTTCCCCGTGGAGCCCTCGCGATGCCTGAGCGCCATGGTCGTGGGTGCACGACTTCGGTCGGCTGCGCCTGCGCAAGGACCGCTCGGCGGAGATCCATCAGGGATTCCTCGACCCGGCCAGCTCGATCAGCCGCTACAGATAACTCGCGCATTCAAAGATCTTTCAAACAAAATTATGTAAATTTTATGAATATCGATCGGCAGCGGCTCGCCGAAAATCCTCCCGACCTCGCCTTGTCCCGGATCGACCTCGGTCCTGTAATGGGATCGTGAGGCAATCCGCCCCGCAAGGACGCGCGGAATCCTAATAACCATAAAGACTTCGCTCCCGCCCTGCGGAGTCTTTACGGATCCTGGAAAGGCGGCAGACAGGCAAGACGATCCATGGCCGAAGCGAACCGCAAGATCCCCTTCGATGCGGGCTGGTTCTCGACCGCGCTCAGAAGCATCGGCGATGCCGTCATCGCCACCGACCACGGGGGGCATATCCTCTTCCTGAACCCCGTCGCCGAGGCCCTCACCGGCTGGTCCGACGCCGAGGCTCACGGCAAGCCTCTCGCGGACGTCTTCCGCATCGCCAACGAGCTGACCGGGGAGCCCGTCGAGGATCCGGTCGCGATGGTGCTCGCCACCGGCCGCATGGTCGGGCTCGCGAATCACACCGTTCTCATCCGGCGGGACGGTCACGAGGTGCCGATCGATGACAGCGCGGCTCCGATCTTCGACGAGGGGGATCGCCTCGGGGGCGTCATCCTCGTCTTCCGGGACGTCTCCCAGAGGCGGCAGTCCGAGCTCCTGAACGAGCGGCTCGCCGCCATCGTCGAGTCGTCCGACGACATCATCGCCTCGAAGGACCTCGACGGCGTCATCACGAGCTGGAACAGGGGGGCCGAGCGGATCTTCGGCTACACCGCCGAGGAGGTCATCGGCAGGCACGTCTCGATGCTCATGCCCCCCGAGCTCGTCGAGGACATGCCGAGGATCCTCGGGCGGATCCGGCGCGGCGAGAAGGTCGATCACTACGAGACCAGACGCCGCCGGAAGGACGGGACGATCATCGACGTCTCGCTCACCGTCTCGCCGATCCGGGATTCCTCGGGCCGGATCGTCGGGGCCTCGAAGATCGGCCGGGACATCACCCAGGAGAAGCGGATCGAGGCCGAGCGTCGGGAGGGCGAGCGGAGGAAGGACGAGTTCCTGGCGATGCTCGCCCACGAGCTCCGGAACCCGCTCTCGGCCATCAACAGCGCCGCCCAGCTCTTCGGGAAGCTCGAGACCGAGCGGGATCTCGTGTGGGCGAAGGGCGTCGTGCAGCGCCAGGTGAAGCACCTGGCCCGGCTGATCGACGACCTCCTCGACGTCTCCCGCATCTCCCGGGGCATGATCACGCTCCGGAAGGAGCCCATCGACCTCGCGCCGGTTGTCGCCAGCGCCGTCGAGGCCGTCCGGCCGCTGCTGGAGGAGCGGAAGCACGAGCTCAGCACCTCGTTCGCGAACGGGGGACTGCGGCTCGAGGCCGACCCCCTGCGGCTCGAGCAGGTCCTCGTCAACCTGCTCACCAACGCCGCGAAGTACACCGACGCCGGGGGGCACATCGGGCTCTCGGCCCGGCGTGAGGCCGGCGAGATCGTCATCAAGGTCAAGGACACGGGCATGGGGATCGCGCCCGGGCTCCTGCCCCGGGTCTTCGAGCTCTTCGCCCAGGGCGACCGGACGATGGCCCGGTCCGAGGGGGCCTGGGCATCGGCCTCACGCTCGTCCAGAAGCTCGCCGAGATGCACGGCGGCGGTGTCTCCGCCCAAAGCGAGGGCCCCGGGACGGGGAGCGAGTTCACCGTCCGGCTGCCCGCCCTCGCGGAGTCGACCGGCGAGATCCCGCAGGGCGGCGGGGAGGCGCTGCCGCGCGTCGTCCGCCAGGCTTCCCGCGTCCTCGTGGTCGACGACAACCTCGACAACGCGACGGGGCTGGCGAGGCTCCTGACGCTCCTCGGGCACGACGTGCAGGTCGCCCACGACGGCCCGGCCTCCATCGAGCTGGCACGCGCCACGCGGCCCGAGGTGGTGCTCCTGGACATCGGCCTGCCCGGCATGGACGGCTACGAGGTCGTCAGGCGACTCCGGGCCGAGGATTGCTGCAGGGACTCGCTCATCATCGCGGTGTCGGGCTACGGCCATCCGGAGGACGTCCGCCGCTCGAAGGCCGCCGGATTCGACCACCACCTGATCAAGCCGGTCGACTACGACGCCCTGATGACGCTGCTAGCCCGTTGAGCACCTGTGCGGGTGGTCGGGTCAGGGGGGACCCGAGGTGAAATGAAACCTCGGCCAGGTGCTTGGCGCACCCGCCGCACGCTCGGCGGATTGGCGGAGGAGTGCGCAGCGGCCTATAAGTCCTCCCAGCTGCTCGGAGTCGTCTCGAAGACCTCGGCCGGCTGGACGGGATTCGTGGTCTGGGCCATGGTGATCGGCGTGGCCAACGGAGGCCCGGGTGTGATGGTCGGCAATGAGGGCAGCGCGTTCAGGGGTGTCGTCGGGGCGGACGGTACCGGCTGAGGCTGGGGGATGCCGCTGATATGGGTGTAGTCATAGGCGTTCCCGCCCGTGTGTGTGCCCAGGTGCCAGGTGATGTCCTTGCCGTTGTTGGCGCACCGTTTCAGGATGCATAACTTCTTGTCGCTGGCCTTGTACTCCGTCACCGTCACCCCGACCTTCTTCGGCTCCGAGGTGAAGGGATCGGTCTGGAAGGGGGCCTTCTTCGTGACATTGGCGTTGCCGTTGATGATCGCCTGCAGCTCCATGGGGAGCGTGCCGAAATCCTTCGAGTCCTTGTAGATCGCCGCGTTCGGGGGGAACGGCTTCTTCCCCTTCACCTTCGCCTTCTCCGTGGTGCGCTGGTTGTATTCGGCCTTGATGTCTTCCGGCGCATTCTCGTTCAACTTCCTGGGCATCGCTTGGTCCTCCGGGAGTCGACTCGCGAAACCGAGGGCCTGGGCGGCCCACTGTGCACTCATCAGGAATATCATGGAGGGGCCGAAAGAAAGCTAGACGGCTCTGTCCGAAGCCTGATTCGTCGTCAAAGCCGAGGCCCGCGATCCTCCTCCGACTCTTCGGGCAGGGATAATCAATTCATCTGAGATGCGGCGATGTGACGGAAGGCAAGGGGTGTGGTGAAGTTGCCGCGACGTGGGGGGATGTGGTGAGCCGCCATCGGCCTGATCGCTAAGCGGCCGGACCGAGATATCCTCAACACTCTAGCTGCGGCTGACTCCGGCGATGTCGCGATGAATCGGTCAAAAAGCCCGGGCAGAGCACTCCTCTGGAGAAGTTCAGGGTGACTCGGTCCGGCCGCTTAGAACAACTCCGAGATCGCCTCCCCGTGGTCGACGATCGGTCGCGGGCGGCCGGTGCCGTCCTCGTAGAAGGCGTCGAGGGGGACGGCCATGTGGCGGTAGAGGGTGGCGGCGAGGTCGGCGGGGGTGACGGGGCGGTCCTTGATGTGGCCGCCGTCGGGCTCGGTGGAGCCGATGACCTGGCCGTGGCGCAGGCCGCCGCCGGCCAGCAGCATGGACATGACGACCGGCCAGTGGTCGCGGCCGTCGGTGCTGCCCTGCGTGCCCATCACCGGCGTGCGGCCGAACTCCCCCATCGCCACGACGAGCACGTCGTCGGAAAGTCCGCGCCGCTCCAGGTCGGCGACCAGCGTGGTGATCAGGTGGTCGAAGAGCGGGAGCAGCGGCTTCAGCCCCTTGCTGATGCCGCCATACGGCGGGATGTTGTCGCCGTGAGTGTCCCAGGTGCCCGAGGCCGAATGGTAGCTCAGGTCGATCGTGACGAACGCGACGCCCGACTCGACCAGCCGTCGGGCCAGGAGCGCCTGCTGACACCAGAGGTGCTTGCCGTATCGCTCGCGGATCGGTTGCGGCTCGCGCGACAGGTCGAACGCCTCCTGGGCGCGGCGGCCGATCAGGAGTTCCACGGCCTCCTGCCCGTAGCGGTCCATCGCGGCGATGGACTCGGAGTGATCGAGCCGCCGGCGCAGGTCGTCGAGGTCGGATAGCAACGCCTGGCGGTCCATCAGGCGTTCCTGCGCGAGGCCCTCCGGGAGCCGGAAGAAGTCGGCGCCACTGGTCCGGCCGGTGTCCACGCCGACGTCCGTGTAGATCGGCAGCCGTGCCGCCTGGTTGGCGACGAACGGGTCGTACCGCTGGCCCAGGTAGCCGCCGTAGGCCACGTGGTCGCGGGTCGTCTGGAACGCCACGTAGGGGGGCATGCCCGGCCGATTGGGCCCGTGGTGTTTCGCCACGATCGAGCCGATGCCCGGATAGCGCTCGGCCTCCGGGTTGGTCCGCGGCTCGGCCTCCCGGTTGCCGGTCTGGAAGACCTTGTTGGGCTCGTGGTTGCTGGACCGGGCGTCCACCGAGCGGATGATCGTGAACCGGTCGAGCATCCCCGCCAGCTTTGGCAGGTGCTCGCAGACGATCACGCCCGGGAGCTTCGTCGGGATGACGCCGAACGGCCCGCGATTCTGAAACGGGCGGCCGGGCTTGGGGTCGAGCGTGTCGATGTGGCTCGGCCCGCCGGCCATCCAGAGCAGGATCACGCTCTTCCGCCCCGCGACCGGCCGGCCCAGCTCGGCCGCCCTCGCCCGGAGCCGCAGGAGATCCGCGAGGCTCAACCCGGCCATCCCCGCCATGCCGGCTTTCAGGAAGCTCCGGCGGCTGCCGACGACCAGACCTTCTCGCTCCCGCGCGTGGAGCGAAACGAAGGCGTGGCGGCGGCGATGTCGCTGGTCGTGATCGGCGTTCATGGGCTCCTCCGGCGGGAATGGTCCTCTTCTCGAAACGAACCCGATCCAGGATGTCATGATAGCACCCCGGATGGGCGGTTTCAGGGGGATACGATCTCCCGGAAGCGTGAACGATCACCCCGGTGCGCTACGATCCTGCCGCCTTGCCCGATCGAAGTCGATGAAGTCCAGGACGGGGACTGCTTTCCCTCGGATGGCAGCGGCAGACCTCCCGAATCCGGGGGTGGCCGATCGGGCCGATTCCCTGACCCGGGACGACGCGGCCGGTGTTGGGTCAGGCGACGGGATGCTCCTCATCCGGCCCCCGGCTAGCTGCGTCTTGAAGAGGAGCGAGAGCGGTTTTCGACCAACTCGCTCATCGTTCCGAGCCGGAAGCGTCAGCGACGGCCAACCCGCCCGCCCGGGGCGTCCGGCCGTCGCTGACGCTTCCGGCTCAGATCGCCCGATCATCCCTCGGAGCCGGAGCCGCCGGAGACGGCCCGCCGTCCCGCTATGAGCGCACGGTCGTCGATTTGGTTCGCTCCAGGGCTCGCGCCTCGATCGTCGGATCGGCCGGCCCGACCTTGGAAAGACGATAGGCGGATTCGAGGTTGATCCAGAATTCCGCCGACGTTCCGAACGCCGCGCCGAGTGCGACGGCCGTTTCCGGCGTGATCGCCTTCTTCGCGTTGATGATGGCGTTGACAGCCTGGTAAGGACGGCCGAGGATCTCCGCCAGATCGCCCTGTGTCCAGCCACGCGCCTCGTGTTCCTCCCGGATGAATTCACCGGGCGGAAACACGTGCGCAACGGATCGCTTCGCACGAGACATGGGTTAACGACCCTCTCTCAGTTGTCATCCTCGATACCGATGATCACCAGAACATTGCCCTGCTCTCCCTTTTCAATCTCGAAGATTATCCGAAACCGCGCACGGCCACTTCGCCGACCCAGGAACGAACGTCCCACCCCTCCCTGACGCCACGGCCCCGGGACGACGGCCACAGGAGGGGCACCCTCGCCGCAGCCGCGGATCGCCGGCGACGCCGAGCTGGTCGAGGCCCGTAACCCGACTCGTCGCTTTATAGTGGCAAGCAGCCATGCCGCTCCGTCACTTGACCTTGAAAGGAGGTGCCGCTTGCCGGACAATGGGTGTTTCCTCGGATTTCCCGCGCTGCGGGGGTCCGGGTGAGCCGGGGGGGACCCGGGCAATGGGGGCTTGTGAACCTGGTCAGGGCGGGAACGCAGCAGCCATAAGCATCGCCTTCATGTGCGCGGGAGAACCTCCCCGGCTCTCCCCGATCCCCGCGAGCGAGGATCCGGATCATCGAGGAGACGACCGACTCCCGTCGCGATCGATCCTCTGATCGTCCTCATCACACTTCTCCCGGCCCATGGAGCGCGTCGTGGCCCCAGGACCTGGGTCGAAAAAACGCACGAAGTCCCCGGCGGCGGCCGAGCCTGATGGAGCTGCCGCGATGCCGGATCCCGAACCTGCCGCGACGGCTCCGGCCGCGGTCGACGGCTCGGGCCGGCCGGCGGGTGCATCCGGCTACACCGTCGTGGCCAGGCGCTATCGGCCCCAGCGGTTCGAGGACGTCGTCGGCCAGGACCACGTCGTCCAGGCGTTGCGGAACGCGATCCGGCTGAACCGGCTGGCGCAGGCCTATCTCTTCTGCGGCACGCGAGGCGTCGGCAAGACGTCGATGGCCCGGATCTTCGCCAAGTGCCTCAACTGCGTCCGCGGCCCGACCGAGGATCCCTGCCAGGTCTGCGACAATTGCCAGATGATCGCCGCCGGGCAGGACGTGGACGTGATCGAGATCGACGGGGCGAGCAACAACGGCGTGGAGCAGGTCCGCGAGCTCCGCCAGAACGCCTCGCTGCGGCCGAGCCGGTCGCGGTTCAAGATCTACTACATCGACGAAGTCCACATGCTCTCCACCGGCGCCTTCAACGCGCTGTTGAAGACGCTGGAGGAGCCGCCCCCGCACGTCAAGTTCTTCTTCGCGACCACCGAGGTCAACAAGATCCCGATCACGGTCCTCTCGCGCTGCCAGCGGTACGACTTCGCCGGCATCACGCCCGAGGCGATCGTGGCGACCTTGAAGGAGATCTGCGACCGGGAGCGGGTGGAGTCCGAGTCCGAGGCGCTCCAGGTGGTCGCGCGACGGGCGGGCGGCTCGATGCGCGACGCCCAGTCGCTGCTGGAGCAGCTCTTGGCCTCGGGGAGCCCGAAATTAACCGTCGAGGTGGTGCATGCCCTCCTGGGCACCCCCAGCGACGAGCGCCTGCTGGCGATGCTCGAGGCGCTGGCCGAGCACCGCACCTCGGACGTCCTGTCGCTCGTCGATCGGGCGGCCGCCGAGGGGGTGCAGCCGAGCGACT
Source organism: Isosphaeraceae bacterium (assembly GCA_046349995.1). Lineage (GTDB taxonomy): Bacteria > Planctomycetota > Planctomycetia > Isosphaerales > Isosphaeraceae > Aquisphaera. Next base: position 34,711 of record JAXMBE010000062.1, read on the forward strand.
TCCTCTCGGGGGTGCTCGAGTTCCTGCGGGATGCGATGGTCCTCTCGGTCGGTGCCGGCTCGATCCTGCTGGCGGTCACGCCCCGCCAGAAGCCGCATCTCCAGCGGATCGTCGACGGCTGGTCGACCGACGCGATCCTCGCGTCGCTCCAGATCCTCGCCGAGGCGCGGTCCCGGATGCGCGGGGTGGCGCACGGCCGGCTCCTGGCCGAGATTGCCCTGGCCCGGGTCGCACGACTGGAGAACCTCTCCGACCTGGGCGAGCTGGTCCAACGGCTCGAGCGGCTCGAATCCGGCGGGCCCGAGCCGCGCAGAATCCAGGCACTCGGCGCAAAAAAAAAGCCCAGGCCTGAGGAGCTGACGCCGGGATCCGCTCGCGAATCCGCCGAGCCGGGCGGACGCCCGGCACATCCCGACACGACGGCGGATTCCGGGCAGGCCGCGGGGGCGGTCGAAGTGATCCGGGCGGTCGGCCTCCTCCAGCCCGTCGCGGGCGACGCGAAGCGGGCCGCTCCCGCCGACCATCCGGCCCCCGTCGCCGAGAACGCCGGCGCCCCCGGGGAACGACCCGGGCGCGACACCGCCCTGGATGACGGGGCGGGGATCGAGGAATCCGGCGGGGAACCGCTGGATCTCCAGGCCATCCGCAGGGCCTGGCCGGACCTCGTGAAGAAGGTCGGGCCGGCGCTCGGGATCGGGCTGGTGGCGACCGAGCCCGTCGCGGTGGAGCCGCCGGATCTGCTGGTCTTCGCCGCCAAGCCCGGCTACAATTCTTCATTGCCGGACCTGTGCGGGACGCAGGAGGCCAGGGAGCAGATCGAGCGTTCCCTCCGGCGATCGATCCGGCGGCGGGTGAGGGTCCGTTATCAGAGCCTCGCCCGGTCGGATGCCCCGAGGACGCCCGCGGACGTGCCGGGCCCGGGGCGGCCCGACCTGCTCGCGGCCGATCCGATGATCCAGAAAGTCGTGGAGCTGTTCGAGGCCCGTCCGTTTCACCTCGAGTACGAGTCGGCGCCGGAGTGACGGCGACCGGCTCCATCCCCATCCCTTCGAGACGAAGAAGGCCAACGTGTTCGGTCAACTAGGAAATCTCGCCGATCTGATGCGGAACGCCGGCAAGCTGCGGGAGTCGATGGCCAAGGCCACCGAATCGCTCGGGCAGATCCAGGTGGAGGGGACCAGCGGCGGCGGGGCGGTCACGGCCAGGGTCAACGGGCGGCTCGAGCTGGTCTCCATCCGGATCGATCCGAAGCTGGTCGCCGACGGCGACACCGAGCTGCTGGAGGATTTGGTCACCGCCGCGGTCAACGCCGGGCTCGTCAAGGCCCGCGAGACGGCGGCCCAGTCGCTGGCGAGCCTCGCCGGCGGGCTCCCACTCGGCTTCCCGATGGGCGGCGGCACAGCGCCCGGCGACCCCTCGGGGCAGCCCGGCGGGAGGCCCTGACGATGGCCGGCTACTCGGCGGCCGTCGACCGGCTGACCACCGCCCTCGGCCGGCTGCCGGGGATCGGCGCCAAGTCGTCCGAGCGGCTGGCGCACCACCTCTTGAAATGCCCGCCCGGGGAGGCGCTGGAGCTCGCCGAATCGATCCGCGCCGCCCGCGAGCAGATCCGCCACTGCGAGGTCTGCTTCCATCTCACCGAGGCGGAGCAGCCGATCTGCGCGATCTGCCGGGACACCCGTCGCGACCAGGGCGTCGTCTGCGTCGTGGAGCAGTCGCGCGACCTGCTGGCGATCGAGAAAGCGGGTGCACACCAGGGGATCTACCACGTCCTGCTGGGCCGCCTGGCCCCGCTCCAGGGCATGGGCCCGGAGCAACTCACCGTCGATGCGCTCGAGGCGCGGGTCCGCTCGGGCACCATCCGCGAGCTGATCATGGCGACCAACCCCAATCTCGAAGGGGATGGCACGGCGCTCTACATCGCGAAACGTCTGCAGGACAGCCCCGTGCGGATCAGCCGGCTGGCCCGCGGCCTGGCGTCCGGCAGCACGCTGGAATTCGCCAGCCGCGACATGCTGTCGGACGCCCTTGCGGGCCGTCAGCCGTTCTGACCGGAGGCGCCCGGCCCGCCGGACGCGAGGCCTGCGTCGCTTGAGGCCGCCTTCCGGGACCCGGCCGCGGCGCCGGCCCCTCGAAGCTGGCCTTGATTGCGGGCCGCTCCTGGCATAGAATTTGCTTGTAGGCTGTGCCGGCCGGGCCTCCGAGGCCCGAAACTCCCCTCCGGCTCCCCCGATGGTCGATGGACCGGCAGCGAAACCGAGGATCGGATCATGCGTCTTGACACGTCCCAGCAGATGCGAACCGAGATGCGTCTCCGGATGGCGCCTCGGATGATCCAGTCCATGGAGATCCTGCAGCTGCCCATCATGGCGTTGCAGGAGCGGATCGAGCAGGAGCTGAGCGAGAACCCGGTGCTGGTGGACCTCCGCGAATCCCCGACCTCGACGGAAGCCGATGGCGAGGCCGAGGATGCGGGGGCGTCGAGTACGACCGAGACGGCCCAGGAGACCGAGGCGAGCGAATTCGACAGCCTGATCAATCTCGACGAGAACTGGAGCGAGCTGTACGACGAGGGCCCGAGGCGGAGCCGGGCGTCACTGAGCGAGGAGGGCGACCGGAAGCAGGATGCCATGCAGAACATGGCGTCGCGGCCCCGCTCGTTCCACGACAGCCTCACGGAGCAACTGGGCTTCTTCGACTGCGACGAGACGATTCGCAGGCTGGCCGAGTACATCATTTACAATCTGGACGACAACGGCTACCTGAAGCTCGACCTCCACGAGATCCTCCGCGACTTCGACGGCGGGGCGACCTACGGCCAGGCCGAGGAGGCGCTCCGGCTGGTCCAGAAGCTCGACCCACCCGGCGTCGGCGCGAGGGACCTGCGGGAATGTTTGCTGATGCAGCTGACGCCGGAGACCCCCTGCTACGACATCCTCCGGACGCTGATCACCAACCACCTCGACGATCTCCAGCACAATCGCCTGCCGGCCATCGAGAAGCGCACGGGGTACTCGATCGAGACCATCAAGGAGGCGCTCGAGCACCTGCGTCGGCTGAATCCCAGGCCGGGGGCGGCCTTCGGGGCGGATACCGGCAACCAGTACGTCGTTCCCGACCTGATCGTGGAGCCGACGGAAACCGGCGGCTACGACGTCCGCCTGGTCGATGAGCACACGCCCAACCTGTCGATCTCGCGCTATTACCAGAAGCAGCTCCGGAACAAGCAGACCGACCCCGCGGCGCGCGAGTTCATCCAGAAGCGGATCCAGTCGGCACGCTGGCTCATCGAATCGATCGAGCAGCGCCGCAATACCCTGCTGAAGGTGGCCCGGGCCATCGTCGACCACCAGAAGATGTTCCTGGACAAGGGCCCCGAGTTCATCGAGCCGCTGAAGATGCAGCAGATCGCGGATCGCGTCGGGGTCCACGTCACCACGGTCAGCCGGGCCGTGGACGACAAGTGGGTCCAGACCCCCCGGGGGATCTTCCCGCTCAAGCGGTTCTTCGGCGGCGGGACGACGACCGCCGACGGCGACGAGATCGCCTGGGATACGATCAAGCAGAAGCTGCTCGAGATCATCGCCAAGGAAGACAAGCAGAATCCCCTCTCCGACGAGGAGATCGTCGACGAGATGGAGCGCCAGGGCCTGAAGGTCGCCCGGCGGACGGTCACGAAGTACCGCCAGGCGCTGAACATCGCCTCCAGCCGGCAGCGGAAGCAATTCTGAGCGAGACGCCCCGTTCTCCCTCGGGATCCGCGCGTCGGCGGCGGGATCGGGTCATTCGCGGAGATGCAAGGGAATTGCCGATCCGGAATCGACCGCCGGCATGGAGCGGCCCGGCCTCAGGCGGAGACGGAGGCGGCCCGGGCGGCGGGGGCGGGCGCCGGGATCGAGGGGCGGAGGTCCAGCGCGGCGTCCTTGTCGATCTCGATGATCGGCTTGGCCCCGACGATGCGGCTCATGGCCGCCTCGTAGCCGAGGAACCGCACGTTCTCGAGGATGGTCACGGTATCCCGCATGCCGATCTTCTGGCTCAGGTTGAGGATCTTCCGCTCATCGTCCGAGACAACGTCCACCGGCCCGGACGGCTCGCTGTCGAGCTTGTCGTCGGCCAGGTAGTCGAGCGAGACCTCCAGGGCGCGGGCCAGGCGGAGGGCGTTGTCCAGCCCCGGCCGGGATTTGCCCTGGAGGATCCGGGAGATCTCGGAGTCGCTCACCTGCGACAGCCTGGCGAGACGCTGCCCGTTGAGTCCCTTCAGGCCCATCAGGTGCTTGAGCTTGGCTTTGAGTTCCATGACTGAAGTATAGAATGTCTCCCCGATACGGGGAACATTCCTCCCTTCGGAGCCGCAACTTCGTTCCGGTTTCCTGATCACGCAAGACAAGACTGATTGCAGAAGCTCAAGCTGTCGATCGCGAAATTGCAGGGGAGGGTCTGCGGAGGCGGGATTGTCCGTGTGAGACTGGGACCCTCCCTGATCCATGCTCGATCGCGTCCGACGACTGCGGACCTCCCGTGCCCTGGGCCGTGAGTCGCGCCCGTGTGGCCGCTCGGGGGGTCGACGATCATCATAACCGAGAACGATGCAGATGCAATTCGGTAGGACGAGTTTTCAAGGATCGCGCCGGGACCGCGCCGATCCAGGGCCGAAGGGGGTGATTCAGGAAGCGCGCCGGAGGGTGTACTCGGTCAGGAAGCGGAGGATGGACACGGCTTCCGACTTGGGCAGGCAACCCAGGGCGGCGATCGCCTCGGAGACGTGCCAGCGGGCTCGCTGCCAGGAGTAGTCCAGGGACCCGGTCTCCTCGAGCAGGGGCAGGAGATACAGCCGCGAGTCGGGCTTCGCATCGAGCAGCAGGTGGCGCACCTTCTCGGCGGTCGCCCGATCGACGAGGCTCAGCAGCCGGATCAGCGGCAGCGTCAGCTTCTGCTTCTCCAGGTCCGTCCCCAGGCTCTTGCCGGTGACCCGCTCCTCGCCCCGGATGTCGAGCACGTCGTCGGCGATCTGGAAGGCGATGCCCAGGTGCCGGCCATAGCTCTCCAGGCTCGCCACCGTGGCCTGGTCCGCCCCGGCGTAGTGGGCACCGAGCCGGCAGGAGACCGCCGTCAGCTCGGCCGTCTTGCCCTCGATGATCGAGAAGTAGGTGGCCTCGTCGAGTTCCAGGTTGCCGCGATGGTGGACCTGCTGCATCTCGCCCTCGCAGACCCGATTCGTGGCCTGGCCGATCCAGCGGCAGGCGAGCGTCGAGTCCAGCGACGCGGCCAGATGGAAGGCGTGCGTGAAGAGGTAGTCGCCCAGGAGCACGGCCGTCTCGTTGCCCCACTCGGCGTTGACCGTCGCCGCGTGGCGGCGGATCATGGCCTCGTCGAGCACGTCGTCGTGGACCAGCGTCGCCGTGTGGATCATCTCGACGACCGCCGCCAGGACCGGGTGGGCCGGGGTGAGCGAGCCGCAGGCCTTCGCCGACAGGAGCAGGAGCGCCGGCCGCAGCCGCTTCCCCTGATAATCCCCGCAATGGTCCACGAGGTGTTGCACGAACGGGAACTGGCTGCGGAGCTCCTGACGGAAGATCCGCTCGGCCTCCGCGAGCTCGGAATGGATCGGGGAGAACAGGTGGGTCAAACGCTGCCGCGTCGTCTCCGATTCGAGCAGAGGCTGCCTCGCCATGCCGGCTTCCATTGATCTTTCCCCAGATATTCCCGAGACGCGATCCAACCCGTTAACCCAGCCCCGATCGGCCTCCGAGCGACGATCGGGCCCCGAGGATCAGTCCGCCCTCCGGTACTCGCCCCGGCGGCCTCCGGTCTTCTCATCGAGCACGACCCGCTCGATCACCATCGCGCGGTCGACGGACTTGCACATGTCGTAGACCGTGAGGGCCGCCACGCTGACGGCCGTCAGCGCCTCCATCTCGACGCCCGTGCGGCCGTGGATCTTCACGGTCGCCTCGATGCGGACGCCGTCGGGCGGTGCCGGCTCGAGCTGCACCCGGACGCCCTCGAGCGCGAGCGGATGGCACAGGGGGATCAGGTCGGCGGCCTTCTTGGCGGCCATGATCCCCGCCAGCCGGGCCACCTCCAGGACGTCCCCCTTGGCGAACTTGCGGTCGAGGATCAGGAGCAGCGTCGCCGGGTCCATCCGGACCAGGCCGCTGGCCCGCGCCGACCGTGCCGTCTCCTCCTTGCCCGAGACGTCCACCATCCGGGACGCACCGCCCTCGTCGAAATGCGTCAAGCTGCTCATTGGCGAGCCCCGATTTCGTTCAATTCATTCTGAACGTATTCTACGAATTGTCCGCGTTCCGACTAGAGGGGCTCTCCGAGTTTCCCGAGTGGCCGCCCCGCCCCCGGATCGTCGCGGCCCGGCCCCCGTCCCGTCGAGGGTCCGCGGGGCCGCCGGGATCGGCTCGCCGCGGCGTCCCGGAGGATTCCCCGGGGAAGTGCCAGAGTGCGGAGAGCCAGACTCCCTGACGGCTCCGGGTGGCGACCCGGACCGCGTCCCGCCGGCCGATGCGGGCGACGAGCTCCGGGCTCCAGTACGCCCGCCGCCGAGAGACGATCAGCCACTCGGCCTGCCCCGCCGCCGACTCGTCGCCCAGGACCACTTCCTTGCGAGCCAGGCGCGCCGTCGTCGTGAGGATCCCCTGCCCCGGATAGAGCGTGGGAGCCAGCGCCGCCGCCTGGCCCGGCGCGACCTCGGCCGCAAGCCGATCGAGCAGGGCGCGGTCGACGGCGTCTCCCCAGTAGGTCAGCTCCAGCCCCAGGCGCTCCGCCCCGGAGAGGCCGCCGGTCAGAAGATTGTAGTAGCTCAGTCCGAACGGATAGAAGGTGACGGTCCCCCAGCACTGGGCCAGCACGGCCGCCAGCAGCAGCCGGCGGACCAGGGCCCGTGCCTTCCACCGCTCCCACAGCCACGCGAACCCGAATCCGATCAGGATCGCCCAGGCCGGGAAGACGTGGAGGAACAGCCGTTCCCCGTCATAGACGGGGATCCGCGTGCTGAAGAGGACGAGGAAGAGGCCGATGGTGGCGCCCAGCAGGCCCGGGAAGGGATCCTCCCGGAGGCCGCGCAGGCCGCGAACCAGCCCGATTCCGCCGAGGAGCTGGAGCCCGATCGGGACGGTGACGGTGAAGTAGAACCAGGGGTAATGCCAGGGCACGTCGCGGTCCGGTAAGATCCGGCCGAAGTACTCGACCATGATCGTCGCGCGATGGACCGAGGTCCCCCAGTAGGCCGCCCACCTCGGGACCGTGTCGTACCAGAGCCAGGGCCAGCCCGCGAGGAAGAGGGCGACGCCCGCGCCGGTCCAGATCGCCAGGCCTCGGATCGCCTGGCGCGGCGGGAGCCGCCGGCAGGCCCAGGCCGCCACCAGCGGCCAGAGGAGCCAGGCGTGGATCTTCGTGAGCAAGGCCAGCGCCCAGAGGGCGCCCGCCAGCAGCACGCGCCGGTGTGAGAAGGGCGGCTCGAAGGCCCGCGCGGCGGCGACCAGCGCGGCCGTCCAGAAGAGGCTGAGGAAGGTGTCGAGTGCCCCGAAGTGGGCGTGGGAGAAGACGCGCGGCATGACCAGCAGCGCCCAGCCCGCGGCGAGGCCGGCCGCGCGGCCGCGGCGCCGGGCGGCCTCGGCCGTGATGACGCCGATCAGCAGGCCGAAGCAGAGGGCCGGCGCCGCGCGACCCGCGAGGACATGGAGGCCCGTCGGATCGGGGCCGTCCCACCACACCTGGAAGGGCTCACCGAGCGTCGAGGCCAGGCCGAGCAGCCAGCGGCCCAGCGGGGGGTGCTCCGCGTTGTCGCGGAAGACCCGATCGACCGTCGCCCGCGAGAAGAAGTCCCAGCCCCTCGCCCGGATCGCCTTGACGTAGTCGCGGCCCGGCCGCACGTCCAGCGGCTCGTCGATGGTGAGCCCCGGGCCCCCCAGCGTGAGCAGGACCGCCAGCGCCGCCGCCGCGCCCATCAGCCATCCCAGGACGCGCGGGGAGGAGGCCGCCGGGGGAGGCATCGAGCGCCCGGCCTGCACGAGGGGCCGTTTCATCGGCGGTACATCCGCTGGCTCATGGGTTCGAGGGAGGACGCCCGTCGCCGTCCCACCGGAGGACCGACCCAGGATGAGGGGTCGTGGCGGCGGGATCAAGTCTCGAGTCGGGCCGCGGGAGCCGCCGGGGATCGGCGTCGCCGCGGGAAAAGCCAGCGAGCTCGAGATCCGCACCTGGCCGGGAACCAGGTGGCGGCTCGAGCTCGTTAGTTCCGGGGATGAATCCGGCTTGGGCGTCGGGTTCCTCGGGTAGATCGCCGCCGCGGGGGAATCAGGGCTCGTCGGCCTTCTTCTGGGAGATCAGGCGACGGACCCGTTCGGCGAGCAAGGCGCCGTCGAACGGCTTCTTGAATCCGTCGTTGAATCCCAGTGCGAAGGTCTCCTCGCCGGGCTCGTCGTTGGTCAGAGCCAGGAGGATCGTCGACTGGTGGTCCGGGCTCTTGCGCAGATTCTGCGCGATCTGCCCCGCCTCGATACGGCCCAGGGCCATATCGATGATGATGCAGTCGGGATGGAAGCTCTCGGCACGGATGCCGGCCTCGAAGCCCGATGCCGCCGTCTCGATCCGGAAGTCATCGCTCTCGCGGAGATGCTCCCGGAGGATGGCCTGGAGCGGTGCGTCGGCTCCGACCACCAGGATTTTATTATAAACCTCGGCCTCGAGATCGCCCAAGGGCATTCCATGCTCCTTGAGGAACCGCAGGAGGTGCTCCCGCGGGATTCGCCGATCCTGAGACCCGGGGATGCGATAACCTCGCAAGCGGCCGGAATCGAACCACTTGCTGACGGTCCGGGGCGCGACCTTGCAGATCTTCGCGACCTGGCCGGTTGTAAAGACTTTTTTCATCTCGAGGACTCCACTCGCCCTGTTTGGTGCGAGAACACGGAGGTCTTCTCCTCCCTCCGTTTAGGACCTTTGTCGGCGCGGTGACAGTCCCGGCTCGGCGGTGATCTCGGCCCGGATCCTTCGGAGGATCGCGGGCCACCGCGAGAGACGGCAATCGTGCTGGACGCTCCGACCCCTCTGCCGCCCTTGACCGTGCCCCAGAACCATTTCCCCCCACACCCTCGGGACCCTCGCGGGCCCCGGCTGCGGCCGCCGAAATGCATTCTGCGCGGACGATTAGTGAGACAGATCGGGAACCCGACTCCCTCCGCATAAGGACGGAAGAACCTCCCGCCCGAAGGCCGTGCGGGAAGAGGCCAGGCCCGAGACCGGCCGAGGCGAGGACTTTCGCCCGCTCGGCGTAGCGGACCTGACCGTCACGACTTATATTCGAACAGCGCGGCGTGGGACTTTAGGAGGGGTCGTGAGTAGTTCCGCCGTCGAGGCGCGTCGGTGGGCCTGGTCGGGTCGTAGAAAACAAGGATGTAGAACGAGTTGCGTCCATCGCATGGGGAAATCCCCGGGTGCCGGGTCGGGGACTTTCTCTGAGAAGTGCGGCGATCCCGGGCGTGCAACCTGAGGCGCCGCGGAAGGCCCGGCCGCTCGCGAGCCTCCCGCTGTCGGTCCTCGGGTCAGCTGCACGGCGGGAGCCGGGCCGGGGAAGTGAGGTGTCCCGGGGGGTCGACTTACCGGGACGTCCGGAAGAAGCGGTTGAGGAGTCGGGGCCGCGACTCGCCGGGCTTCTCGCCCCCGGCCTTCTGAAGGGAGTCGTCCTTCTTCGGGCCGTCGGCCTGGCCCGGCTTCGCCGTCGGATCGGTCGAGGCCACGTCGGCCCGGGCCGCCGCGCCGGCATTGCCGCCGGGCTGGCCTTCCTTCACACCCGCGGTGGAGGCCGGATCGGCGCCGGGGGACTGCTTGGCCGACGCCGTCTTCGTCTCGGCCGCATCGCGGCCCTTGAAGCCGAGGAGGCGCCGCAGCCGCGAGGTCCCGCCCGATGCCGCGGCGGGCTTCGCCTCGGGATCCGCGGCCTTCGTGGCATCCCTGCCGAGGATCGCGGCCAGGTAGTCCATGTTGGAGACCGGGACCGCATCGACCACCAGGGTCCCGACCAGGTTCTTCTGGCGGGAGGCCCCCTCGAGGATCGTGACCAGCTCGGGATAGGTCGCGCCCAGGTTCGCCACCCGGCGGACGACCTCGCCGAGTTCCAGCGAGCTCCGCACCTTCAGGTCGGCGTCGCCGAACTTGCTCGGCACGATCTTGGAGATCTCGACGTGCTCGTCCTTGTCGGACGCGTTCAGCAGGATGGCGCCGGTCCCCAGGACCATCGGCGGCATGAGCTTCTGGGCCCGCCCGAAGATCACGATCTCCGACCGACGGCTCCGCGAGACGTGCACCACCGGCGGCCCTTCCGAGTCCACGATGTAGAGGGCGAACGGGTCCTCGACCCTGGGCCTCGTCGCCGCCGAGGCCATCTGGAGGGCCATCGAGTCCTCGGCGTCCGCCTCCTCCTCCGCGGCCCGAGGGTCGTCCAGCACCCGCACCCGGCCGAGCATCGGGTCGGACGGATCCAGGGTCCGCAGCGCGTTGAACGCGCCGTAGCGGACCTCGACGTCCGGCTCGTCCATCAGCTTGCGGAGCTTGATGTGCGAGGCCGACTGGTCCATCGCCGCCAGCGCCGCGAGGGAGTACGCCCGGAACTTCGGCAGCTTCACGGCCGTCTCGCCCAGCACGTCCACGCCCACGGGGTCGTCCAGGTACGCGAGCGACTCGGCCGCGAGGAACCGCACCTGCGGGTGCTCGCTCTGCAGCCCCGGCTTGAGGGCCTCGATGCCCGACTTGCCCAGGCCCTCGAGCTTCAGGGCGGCCACGCCGGACCTGGAGACGTCCTGCAACTCCTTGCCCCAGGCCGCCGCGCGTTCGGCCCGGAGTTCGGGCGTGTCCACCATCGAGAGGAGCTGGACCACGCGGAAGAACCGCTCCTGATTCTGGTGGTACGACGGCGGCACCTTCAGGGTGAGGTAGGCGTCGGTCTTCGCCGTGGCCGCACCCTTCTGCTTGCTCCCCTCGCTCGAATAGAACCGCTCGTTGATGACCTTCTCGAGGATCGCGGCCGTTCGGATGCTCTTCCGCTTGTCCTTGATCACCAGCGTGAACGGCGATTCCTTCTTGACCCTGCCGCCGCCGAGCACCCGCCCGGCCTTGGGGTTATTCGGGTCCTTGGCATTGCCGATCATCACCGGGCCCTGGGCGATCGCCAGGTCCGCCCCGGTCCGGGGTGCCCCCCCGGCGATCATCACCTCGCGCAGCCGGGTGGCCATCAGGTAGCCGCCCGCCAGGCTCGTCGTGCCGCAGGCGGGCGGCACCTCGACCTCGATGTCCAGCCGATCCTGGGGATTGGCACCGGCCGGGATCACCATCCGCACCAGAACCATCGAGAACTGCGGATTGCCGAGCAGCTTGCTGGCGTGCTCGACCCCCGCCTTGCTCATCTCGTCGACGAGCTGATTCCGCCACCAGGACGGCGGCGGGTCGGCGCCGGTGTTCTCGAGCCCCGCGACCAGGCCCACGCCCTCGACCTTGATCTCTCCGCCCTGCAGCACATAGGCCAGGTCGCCGACGGTCTCGTCGCGCTTCAGGACGACTGGCGTCGCCTTGTTCTTCTTCGGGGCGGCGGCCATCAGATTCGGCGATGACTGGGCCTGCGCCAGGACCAGCAAGATGACCAGGGTTCGGGTCACCCAGGTCTCCCCGGGGATCAGTCGCCACATCGGCCGGCCTCCTTGCGCCGCGTTTCGGGCAGAACGCCCGGACCCGTCCCGAGAACCAGGACGCGTCGTTCGATCGGAGCCGCCTGCCCACTTCCCTGTGAGACAGGCATCCCGGGCCGCCCTGACGGCAACCCATGGCGAGCGGACCCTATCGGAACCCCGGGTACCGGTCAAGGGCAGATTGCACTGTTCCTACCGCCCTTCGTCGAAGGACCGATCTCCACAGGCTGGGGTCGTTCCTCGACATGCGCGGTCGTCGGGCATGCCCGTGTCCATCCACCCGGCCTCCTGCCGAGAGAGGCCGATCGGGGAGGGGCGGTCGCCACGCCGACCCGCCCCTGCAGATCGCCATCCCGTGAATGGGAAGCGGCTCGCATCAGTTTGGGAGGCGCGGGATTTCCCGTCATCGCGGATCCCCTTGCCTCTTGCCGTTCCGGGATGAGTACGTCGGTTCTCCTCCTCCCGAGGAGGCATCCGGTGCTGCCTCGCTGTGCCAGGAGCCCTTGGACGAGTCCCTTCCCTCGGCGGATCATCACCGCCGGGAGGTCAGGCCACCGGCTGCTCGCGAAAACGGGAAGATGCGCCTCCGCCGACTTGCGAATTGACAGGAAGACCCTCGACCGCGCGGACGCCCGCCTCGCCGGCACGGCGCCCCGGATGAGTGCCGGGGCGCCGGCGCGTCGGGAATCAGGCGCGGGTGGAGCGGCGCCGTCGGCGGACCCAGATCGCCAGGCCGACGAACAGCGGCGCCGCGGCCGAGACGATGCTGGCGGGCTCCGGGACCACGCAGTCCGTACCGTCCGTGGTCACCGTCAGCGAGTTGATCAGGATGTTCGGGCTGTAGCTGTTGCCCGAGCCGTAGGGCACAACGATGAGGTTGTTGTACTTGGCGATGTCGGCGGCGGAGATCAGCACGGTGTATTGCGAACCACTCGGGCCTCCCGGCTCGGTCGCCAGCTCGCTGGGAGAGCTCGCGTACGTGGTCGCGTCGAGGTAGTGCGAGCTCGAGCCGAACAGGTGGAAGCCCTCGTTGGCCTGGGAACTCCCGATCTTGAGCTCGACGCTCGCGATCGCGACCTGCGACTTCAGCCACGTGAGGTCGAGCGCGATCGACCTGGGGGGGGAGAGCTCGTAGTCGTTGTTCGGATCGGGGACCAGCCCGAGGCCGTTCTCGTCTCCGCCCTGGTTCTTGATGGTCAGCTTCACGGCGCCGTTGTTGGTGGTGGGAGTCGCGCCGGAGTAGACGCCGAGCTGCCCGGTGAACACGGGATAGATCACGCCCGTGTAGTCCGAGCCGATCGCATCGATGTGATACAGCGGATTGACGGGCGAATCCGAGTAGAAGGTATGCACGTTGCTCGAGAGGACCGCCACCCCGCCCGGCGAGGGTGCGGCGGGGTCGTTCAGGAAATTGAAGCTGATCGTGGTCGGGCCCGCATTCGCCGCGGCGGGCAAGCACAGGCCCGCGGTCAGGGCCAGCAGAGACAGCAGTCGGTTCCTCAAGAAAGTCTCTCCCGAGTTCGGATAGCATGGTAGAGGGAAGGATGGCACCTGCGCATCCCCGCGGGCAATCATGCTATGATCCCGGGCGAACTGGTTTTAAGAGGCATCGATCGGAATCGACAGGAGGGAGATCCGGAACGACATTTCCGGGTTCGGCGAGCGTCAAAGTTTCCGATTCACGACGTCGCCGGTGCTTTCTAGCCGCGGAATTGTTGATTCTAGATGAACGAACACGTTCTGTACTTGTTCCTAGACGATCTTCGACAATCTTTGGGCGACGAATTGCTGGTGGGCTTCTACCGGAGTGCTTCGCCCGTAACAAGACGAGGCACCTTCGAACGAAACAGGTCTTTTAAGGCGTATCTCTGTTTGCCTCGCGCGGCCCGGAGGGATGCAATTCTGTGCGGCTGGCGGTGCGGCTCGGGGGCGGGACGCGGACGTCGAGCCGTCGGATGGCCGATCGTTCAACGTCGATCAGGTCAGGAGCGCGGCCTCGGTCGCGAGCCCTGGGCCGAACCCGAGCGCCACGCAGGGGCGGGGGGCGCGGCGGGTGATGAGGTCCTTCAGGATGAAGAGGATCGTCGACGACGACATGTTCCCGTAGGACTCGAGGGTGCTCCGAGAGACGGCCACGGCGTCGTCGGGCAGGTCGAGCGCTTCCTGGACGCTCGTCAGCACCCGGGGGCCGCCCGGGTGGATCGCCCACGAGCCGACCTCTTCCGGCGTCAGCCCGTGCCGGCGCAGCCAGGTGGTGAGCCACGGGCGGAGATTGCGGCGGATGAGATTGGGAACCTTGGTCGAGAGGATCATCTCGAACCCGTGGTCGCGGACGAACCAGGCCATGGCGGATTCGCAGTCGGGGAAGAGGCAGGCCCCGTTGGCCCGGAGCCGCCAGGCGTCCTGGTCATCCGCCTCGTTGCCCAGCACCACGGCCGCCGCGCCGTCGGCGAACAGCGCGTTCCCCACGACCTTCTTGGGGTTCCAGCCGTAGGCGTAATGCAGGCTGCACAGCTCGACGGAGCAGAGCAGGACGCGAGCCGAGGGCTCGGCCGCCAGCAGGCCCCGCGCCACCCGCAGGCCGTTGAGCGCCCCGTGGCAGCCCATGAACCCGACGTGCGTCCGCTCGACGTCGGCCGGCATGCCCAGCCGCTTGATCAGCGCGATGTCGACCCCCGGCGCGGAGAATCCCGTGCACGAGACCGTGACCAGGTGCGTCAGCTCACCCGCCGCGACGCCGGACTGCGCCAGCGCGGCGAGGCAGGCTCGCTCGGCCAGCGGGATCGCCTCCCGCTCGTAATACTCCATCCGCCGGGCGGTCGTCGGCCCGGGGTCTCCCTTGCCCCTGGAGAGGAACACCGAATCCATGTCGCCCTCGTCGTAGACGACGCGGCGGAATTCCTCCAGGCTGTAGACGACGTGCCGCGCCTCGACGCCGGACTGGCGATAGAGGGCCTCCAGCAACTGGCCCTGCTCGTCGTTCTCGGCGCAGAGCGTCCTGGCTGCGTGGACGGACTGCGACCGATCGATCCTCAGGGGCGGGACGGCCGTCCCGATGCCGAGCACTACCGGCGTCATCAGGGGTGGACTCCTCCGGACCACGGGACCGGGGGGCGAGTCCGGGTCCGGTGGATGGAACGAAGCACGGGGTGTGCCAGGCGTGGCTGCGCCTGGAGGATCCGCACGAGGGTCCCCGTCAGCGACGGGAACCGCAGCGCCAGGCGCGCCGCGCGGCAGACCAGCTGGCCGCGGGTCACGACGCGGCGATGGGCGTCCGCCCAGCGGCGCTCCGGCGATCGGCCCTCGTCGGCCAGCGATTCGACGAGGATCCCCGCGAGCGTCGCGCCGGCCGCGAGCGCCCAGGCCATGCCCTCGCCGGTGAACGGCTCGACATACCCGGCCGCGTCTCCCACGCGGAAGACCCGGTTCGAGGCGACCGTCCGGGCGGCGCGGGTCAGGGGCGGGGTCCCCTTCCAGGGGAGCGCCTCAAGATCCGGGATCATCGGGAACCCCGCCTGCTCGAGGATCCTCGCGGCGAGCGGGCCGATGCCGCCCCCGCGACGGACCGCCTCCGGTGCCATCGCCGCGGCGAGGTTCAGCGAGCCGTCCTCGAGCCGGACCAGGCCGACATAGCCGTCGCGGCCGCAGGCCATCGCGATCTCGCCCTCGGGGTAGATCCCGGGCACGCCCGGGACGACGACGCCGGCCCCAATCTTCGAGCCGTGGTCCGCGCGATGCGCGCGTGCCGCGTCCTCCGACGCCCCGCCGCCCAGGGCCTCGCGCAGCGTGTCGGCCAGGCCCGTGGCCGAGACGACGAACCGGCCCCGGACGGTCCGGGAGCGACCGTCGGCGCGGAGCCGGAGTTCTCGGAAATCGGGCGAGGTGGCCGGGCCGAGGGAGGCCGTGGTCTCCGGCGCGAAGGTCGCCCCCCGCTCCTCGGCCGCCGATACCAGCGCGGCATCGAAGGCCGCTCGCGAGACGGCTACCCCCAGCGCCTGCGAGATCGTCGCCCGACGGCCGCCGCAGCCCAGCGTGAACCTCGAGAGCGGCACCCCGCCGAGCCGGTCGACGAGTCCCCCCTGCCCCGCCTCCCGGAGCGTCGCCAGGGCCCTCGGGTTGACGCAGCAGCCGCAGACCTTGTACCGAGGGAAGGCCGCCCGGTCGACCAGCAGGACCGAGGCACCGCTGCCGGCCAGCACCACCGCACTCATGGCGCCGGCGGGCCCCGCGCCGACCACGACGGCGTCGTAGATCCGATCGTCCGGCTCCGCGAGGCGGCCGATCATCCGAACCTCCCGATCAGCAGCATCCGCCACGGCCAGCGGGGTCGGACCTCGAAATCGTCCCAGCCGGCCCGATGGGCCAGGTCGCGCACCTCGTCGGTCGTGAACGCCCCCTCCACGGAGCGCGGGCCGTCCACGTGCGCGACCCTGGACCGCGAGAGCAGGCGGGTCCCCAGGTGAGCGACGGCCCAGCCGGGGAGGCCCCTCCGGAGATCGTCGACGATCGCCAGCTCTCCGGCGGCGGCCAGCGACCGGAGGAAGCCGAGCGCCTCGGCCTCGGCGAGATGGTGCAGGAACAGCGAGGACGTCAGGATGTCGTATCCGTCGGGCAGCGTTTGCGAGACGGCGTCGTGCTCGAAGAACGTGACGCACGCCCCCCGGCGCGCGGCATGTTCCCTCGCGTAGGCCACGGCCAGGGGGCTG